>CAZQIG010000005.1:0-113227 GCA_964593055.1 uncultured Erysipelotrichia bacterium | reverse complement strand
TGATTGAAATACAAAAATTAACTAAAAATTTCAATGAAAATGAAGTTTTAAAAGAAATATTATTATTGCTATTACACATCAAATTTTCTTTATAGTTTTGTATTTTATAATAAATTTTGTTGATTATAATTTATCTACTCTGATGATTCCTATATTGATCATACATTTAATTAGCTTAATACCTTTCTTTGCGGATGGAAAAACTGTATTGTTGAATATTTTATGTATGTTAGATAGAAAATGATTTTTTTAAGTAAGAATTTTGAAAAGCTTTACACTTATGTAAAATGCAAATGAAAAAAGTGCAAATTTGCACTTTTTTGTAGTTTTAATAGATTTTAATTAACTATGATGACTCAATACCTTAACAATAATATCAATCAAATTGATATTATCGTTAGCTAATTTGATATTTCCTTGTAGAACCTTAGCTATCTTAAAGGGTTTTTATGAGAAATATTTAGTTATTTTTGGTGCGAGAATTTTAATAATCCAAGCAAATAGAAGACTTTCTATCAAATTAATTATCATTTTTGGTGCAAGTAAACCTAACTGAACTTTCCATAATGATCCCATAATAACTAAAGCATATGCATTAATAAGTGTACGTAATGCTAAAGTAATAAAAATGACAATAAAAAGAATTGGAATGTTTTTGTACAACTTTTCTTTACCTATAGTTATCAATGCTATACCTGGTAAAAGTCCAACGATTATTTTACCGACTGTAAATAAACTAGGAGGATATCCTTTCGTAATAGTTGTGACTAAATCATTGCATAATCCTGTAATTCCTCCCCAAATAGGACCCATTAAAAATCCTGATAGAAGTATCGGTAATTCACCAATACTTATTTGGAAACTGCTGCTAAGAGAAATAGTAAAGAATTTAGTAACTGTAGCTAATGTAACAAACATTGCACTGTAGACTAAGTACTTGACATTTTTGTTTCGTATATTATTTTTCATATGTAACCCTTTCTCGGGCATTCTAGTGAATGCGTTATACTATCGCCTAAAATTCAGTTCGTTTAATCTCAACATTCCATAGATTAACACTTAACGCAGTATAACTACCCTAATATGATTTGATTTTATAGATGTTAGTGCACATCTACGTTTTTTATTATAGCACAGTCATTTAAATTAGCCAATAAGAAAAGAAAAAATGTGTCTTTTTTAAGAGAACACATTTTTAAACAGTATCACCATCACCATCACCATCATCTGGATCAGGTTCTGGCTCTGGATCAGGCTCTGGTTTAATAACTTCTTGTGGTTTAATAGAAATTGTTTTACTAACAACATCACTTTCTGGACCGTACTGATATTTATTTACTAGGGTAATTCTAATTTGTGAAGGATTTCCCATTTTTAACAACTCGTCATTTGTTATAAAAACGTTTGTAGAGCTGTTGCTAATAGATTTAGAGTATTGAAATCCCTTATTAGTAGTAACACTGTATTCATATACTAAGGAGCCATAAACTTGCTTTAGTTCATTCAAATATGCAGTTTTGTGTTGTTTTATTGCTTGCTCACTATCAAAATAATTACTGTTAAAGATACTATCAAGATATTCATCAGTATAAACGGTAGGAGGTGGGGCAGCTGCCCAAGATACTTCAACACCTCGATTGTTTTTTGATATCGATAAATTAGTTGGAGCAAAAGGTGGATTCCATCTTGAAGATTCAATTGCTTTACCTTTTCCAATAGTACTTATTTTCTTTACTTTAATACTTGATGGAGTATATTCATTAACTAATTGCATTGGATAAGAATTTGCTTCAACAGTTATTGAAGAAAAAGAGCCTGTTTTATCAGGAAATGAGCTATATTTTTGCGGTTGGAAATTACCTGTCACAACTTTTTCCATTAAACGTAAAGAATCACCGACACCAAACTTATTCATAACCCAACCATTCTTTTTATAATCATTTGAATAATTGTTGTATCCAACCCACATTGCTGTTGTGTATTCTGGTGTATAAACGACATTCCAACGTTCACGTACACTGCCATCATTCCAAGTACTCGTTCCACTTTTTGCAGCGTAATTAGCTTTATATTTAGCTAATCTAGAGAAGAATCCATTTACATCTGCATTTTCTAAGATAGAGTTGATTTGATAAGCAGTATTAGCACTCATAGCTCTATCAGTTTCTGGTTTTAAAGAGACCGTTAAAGGCTCTTTTTCACCTGGTAATTGATAAGTTATTTCAGTTACTAAATAAGGAGATGTGAAATTACCACCACTTCCAAATGCCGCGTATGCTCCAGCCATTTCAACAGTTGAAGCTCCAGGATTAAATGCTCCAACAGAAACACTTTCATATAAAATACCATTATCACCGATTTCTGGTTCAATTCCTAAGCCTTTTATGAAATCAATCTTATTTGCATTTGATGTTCTTCTAAAAGCTCTTAAAGCAGAAGTATTTCGTGAACCATTTAAAGCTCTTTCAATTGAAATCACTCCTTGATATTTTAAATCGAAATTTTTTAATGGTTGACCACCTTGATAAGTAATGGCCTCATCGATAATATTTTCAGTTGTACTATTACATCCACCGTATTCAAAACAAGGGCCATAATCAGCAATTGGCTTAAAAGTTGAACCAGGGTGTGTTTTAGCACTAGCATAACTAAACCCTAGTGGAGTAGGTTCACGTCCATCAATTATTCCAGAAATAGAACCTGTCTTCGTATTTAGAATAGTAGAAGCTAAAATTATTTTTTCATCTGGGAAATTGTTTTTATCATAACGAACAGAGCTTAAATGCTCTTGTACTTCAGGAACCATTGTTGTGTGAACCTCCATTGTTGTTGTATAAGGTGATAATCCTGTTTTATTTTCGATTTCTTTTACAGCATAGTTAATAATATCTTGAGTATGATAATTTTCACTAGTAATTTTAGTAGGATTTAAATAAGATTTCAAAGGTATTTTTTGTGTTACTTCCATTTCTTCTTTTGTTATAAATCCTGCTTCATGCATATAATATAAAACATTATTTCTTCTAATTTCAGCTTTTCTAGTACCATTTAAAAGTGGATCATAAGAGTTAGGAGATTGGAATAAACCTGCTAGAAAAGAAGCTTCTGCTAAATTTAACCTTTGTGGCGTTTTATTAAAATATACTTTAGAAGCTAGCGCGATACCATGAGCACCTTGCCCAAAATATTGGTTATTAACATATAATTCAAAAATTTCTTCTTTACTTAAGTTTTTTTCAATAATAGTTGTAGAAATATACATATCACGAACTTTACGCTCAATTGTTGTATCCATACTCGTAAAAAGTGTTTTAGAAAGTTGCATCGTTATTGATGAACCACCACCACCATCAGTATTCATATTTTTTAAAGCGGATAATGTTGCTCCGACTAATCTTGGATAGTCAACACCATTATGAGAATAGAAACGTTCATCTTCTGTTGCTAAAACAGCATCGATAAAAATTTCATTAATTTCATCATATGTGATAGATTGTCTTTTTTCAGAATTTACACCAATTGTGTCGATAACCTCGCCATTGATATCATAAAAAGTCGATAATTCATTTAAAAAGATCGTATCAACGTTTAACGAATTTGGTAGAGTTACAATTGATTGATAAGTAAAAGCAAATGCTGAAACACCAATAATTAAACAAATTACAAGGAAAAATAAATATGCTGACTTTAAGCCGACCATAATATTATGACGATAACGATTTTTATTATTTTTATTTTTTTTCAAAGTTGAGGTAATAACTTTTGTATCATGATTTACAGAGCTGCTTTTCTTATTTGAAATACTTTGATTTTTTTGAACGGATTTTTTAAACTTAGTTCTCACATTTTTCAAATTTTTCATATAATTTCTCCTTAAATGCAAAATCAATTGCTTTTATATAGTCTAATCTCGGGTGAAAATTATCTTTGATAATGATAGCTTTTTCTTCAAAAAAGCTTAATGGTATGGATTTTCGTGAAGATGTTTCCAGAAAATACCACAATTTTTCAAAAGTTAATAAGAAAGTCTTATTATATGTTGTAAAACGGATGATGATAAAAGCTAGTCCACCGTGCTGAACAACAGATTGTAAATGCTCATATTGATGTTTATGGATATTTTTTAAAGGGAAAGCTTGACTTTTTGTTTCCTTAGCTTCAAAGTCTAAGTACTTTCCTTTATATATTCCATTGTAATCGGTTGTTGAAGGTTTTTGAAAAAAAGCTTTTGTAATAAGGGGTTTAGATGTCTTATGTGTAATATCGACAACTTGAATAGGTGTAGGTTTTTTATGAATATTAGCAACTTCATTAGTTAAGTAATAATGATTGGCAAGATTAATGTCATATTCTAATCCCATACCTTTTTGAGAATTTTTCAAGATGTCTCTTAGTTGATTTTTCTTTTTTTTCATTTTATCACCACACTGACATAATTATACAATAAAACTGTGTAATATTCCACTACTAAATAGTTGACTTTTTAGAAATATTTGAGATAATGATTGTATATCGAAGGAGCTGAGGTGTTACGATGGAAAATAAAAAAAGATTGCTGAGTGCACAAGATATCTTAGAAAAAACATTTCATGTTGATACGAGAGGATATAGAATGAGTGAAGTTGATATTTACTTAGATGCTATTATTTCGGATTACGAGTATTATGAAATGGAGCTTGATAAATTACAAAAGGCGTTGCGTGACTCACAAGAAGAATTGAAAAGTCTTACGAAAGCTCATAACATTTTAAAAGATCGACTTGATATTTCGGGTGAAGTTAATTACAATAATGTTTCAAATACGAATGTTGATATTTTAAAGAGATTGTCAGATTTAGAAAAGATTGTCCACAACAAAAAATAATACTTAGATGATTGCTGCATCGATTTTAGATGTAGAGGAAAGTCCATGCTCGCACAATCTGAGATGATTGTAGTGTTTGTGTATAGGGAAAAAATAACCTATAGCACCGTAAGGTGACGGCGACTAAGACCTAAGGCTTTGCTAAGGTTGACGTCTAAAGTGCCACAGTGACGATTTTATTAGAAATGATAAAGTGAAACGAGGTAAACCCCGCAAGCGAGAAACCCAAATTTGGTAGGGGCACTTTTGCGAAGGAAATGAACTTCAAAAAAGGTAGGAAACTACAGATAAATAATCATCACTCTTTTTAGAGTACAGAACATGGCTTATTAGTATTATTAAAAAATTAGAGGTGAACTATGAAATTAAATTTAGCAACTAAAGTAACTATTGTAAGATTGATTATTATTCCAATTATAATAATCTTGTTTTTGTTTGATATTGGCTCAAAAACATCTGTTATCGCAGACAATATTGTAAATTATAAATATTTTATTATCGGTGCTTTTTTTGCAGCTGGTTCAGCTACAGATTTTATTGATGGCTATATTGCGCGAAAATACGATCAAGTTACTGATATAGGTAAGTTTTTAGATCCTATAGCTGATAAATTATTAGTTAATTCAACCTTGATATTATTAATTGGTGATAATATGATTCTACCTATTATTGGAGTAGTTTTAATTGGAAGAGATATTATTGTTGATGTTATAAGAATGATTGTAGCTAATAAAGGTGGTGTAATTGCTGCTTCTAGTGCGGGAAAATTTAAAACTATTTTTCAAATGGTCGGGATTACATTTGTGCTATTTTATAATTTACCATTCGCCTTTTTCAATATACCATTTGCTGAGATTACCTTATTTATTGCCGTTTTCTTCTCAATTTATTCAGGAATGGAATACTATTATAATCACAAAAATATTATTTTTGGAATAGATGATAAAAAGGTTTAGGTAGCTAAATCTTTTTAAATGATTTTTAATAAAAACTAAGAATATAAGTATAGATAATGCGACACGAACAAAAGTTTGCTTTTTTTGTTTAGGTATGTTATAATTTTTTTGAAAGTGGTGAGATAATGAGAGATGAAAAGGCTTTAGATTCAGTATTAGCGCAAATTAAAAAAGATTTTGGTGATGGAAGCGTTATGAAACTAGGTAGTGAAGGAATAAAAAAAGTTGCTGTAACATCAAGCGGTTCTTTATCATTAGATATAGCTTTAGGTGTTGGTGGATACCCAAGAGGAAGAATTATTGAAATTTATGGTCCTGAGTCTAGTGGTAAAACAACATTTGCTCTACAAGCTATAGCACAAATTCAAAAAGAAGGGGGCAATGCTGCATTTATTGATGCTGAACACGCTTTAGATCCTATTTATGCTAGAGCAATAGGTGTAAATATAGATGAACTTATTTTAAGTCAACCAGATACAGGAGAACAAGCTTTAGAAATAACGGAAGCTTTAGTACGTAGTAACGCAATAGATATAATTGTTATTGATAGTGTTGCAGCACTCGTGCCAAGAGCAGAGATTGCTGGAGAAATGGGAGATAGTCATGTAGGTTTACAAGCTCGCTTAATGTCTCAAGCATTGCGTAAATTAAGTGGTGTGATTAATAAGTCTAATGCTACAGCTATTTTTATTAATCAACTGCGTGAAAAAGTTGGGGTAATGTTTGGTAATCCTGAAGTGACACCTGGTGGTCGTGCTTTGAAGTTCTATTCTTCAGTACGTTTAGATGTAAGAAGAAGCGATCAATTGAAATTAGATGGCAATTTTGTTGGTAATCGTACGAAAGTAAAAGTCGTTAAAAATAAAGTTGCACCGCCATTTAAGGTAGCAGAAGTAGACATTATGTTTGGAGAAGGCATTTCACGTGAAGGAGAATTAATCGATTTAGGTGTAACAACAGGAGCTGTTCGTAAAAGTGGTTCTTGGTATTCAGTAGGTGATGAGCGTATTGGACAAGGTCGTGAAAATGCTAAGTTATATTTACAAGAAAATCCTGAAATTTGTGAAAAAATTGAAGAAAATGTACGTGAGCATTACAATATTATAATTGAAAATGAGAGCACTGATGAGTAATAGGTGTTCTTTTTTTACTTTCTTCTTGACTTTAAATCTAAATATATTACAATAGTAATAGAAAGTTGAGGTGTATTGTTTAGGATGGATGAATTAAGTCAATATATCTTATTCTTGATTGTAATAGTGTTATTTTTCATTATATTTGTAATTGTTTATAATAAATCTAAATTAAATAAAGCTCGTAATGAGGTACAAAGAATTTTAACAGAAGCCGATTTAGAAGCAAATAAGATTAAAAAAGAAAAATTGCTTGAAGCAAAAGAAGAGATTCATCAGTTAAAATTAGTAGCTGAAAGAGATATCAAAGATAGAAAAGCAGAAATTTCAAGACACGAAGATAAGCTTGATAATCGTGAAAAGCTTTTGAATGACAGAGATAATATTATGAATAAGCGTGAAGACAATCTGGATAAGAAAGAGCAAAGTGTTAGTGATAGAATGAAAAATGTTGCTGCTAAGGAGCAAGAAGCAGAGACGAAGATTGAAGAACAAGTAACTATGTTGCAAAAGATTGCTAATTATAGTGTTGATGATGCTAAGTTAGAAGTAATTAAAAGAACTGAAGAAATGATGGAACATGAAATTGCAACAATTATTAGGGAAAAAGAAGAAGATGCTAAAGCAGTATCTGATCGAAAAGCGAAAGAATTATTGGCATTAGCAATGCAAAAATACGCATCAGAACAGTCAAATGAGATTTGCGTATCATCAGTGACAATTCCTAGTGAGGATATTAAAGGGCGAATTATTGGACGAGAAGGTCGTAATATCCGTACTTTTGAAGCCTTGACAGGGGTTGATTTAATTATTGATGACACTCCAGATACTGTTGTGTTGAGTGGATTTGATCCTGTTAGAAGAGAAATAGCACGTATTTCATTAGAGAAACTAATTAAAGAAGGACGTATTAATCCAACACGTATTGAAGAAATTGTGTCTTCGGTACAAAAAGAAATTAATCAATTTATTTTTGATAAAGGTGAGGAAACGGTATTTGAATTAGGTATTGTTAAACCACATCGAGATATTATTAAATATATTGGACGCTTACACTTTAGAACAAGTTATGGTCAAAATGCTTTATTGCATTCTAAAGAAGTAGCTTTCTTATCAGGAATTTTAGCTGCTGAAATTGGTGAAGATCCTAGACTTGCTAAAAGAGCTGGTCTGTTACATGATATTGGAAAAGCGGTTGATCATGAAGCAGAAGGTTCACATGTTGATTTAGGACTCGATTTGGCTAGAAGATATAATGAACACGAAGTTGTGTATAACTCTATTGGTTCACATCATGGAAATATTCCACCTTCGAGTAATATTTCTATATGTGTTGCGGCAGCAGATGCTTTGAGTGCCTCAAGGCCAGGTGCTAGAAGTGATTCATTAGAAAACTATATTAGAAGATTAGAACAATTAGAAGAACTTGCTAGTAAACGTGAAGGTGTTGATAGATGTTTTGCACTTCAAGCAGGTCGTGAAGTACGTATTATTGTTAATCCTCAAGTGATTACTGATAGTCGTGCGATCATTTTAGCTAGAGAAATTAAAAAAGATATTGAAGATAACTTACAATATCCTGGAACTATTAAAGTTACAGTTATTAGAGAAACAAGAGCATCAGTTGAAGCAAAATAACTGTTTAACAGTTATTTTGTTTTTTAAAAGGAGAAAGTAATGATTGAAAAATATTTTATTGTGATTGTATCTATAATGTGTTTAGTAATTGCACAGCTTTTAAAACCTTTTTTTCATTTCTTATTTAAAAAGAAATTTGAGGGATTACTAATTTTAGATGCAGGTGGTTTTCCAAGTTCACATACAGCATCTGTAGTAGGGTTAGCTTTTTCAATTGGCTTAATTGAGGGGTTTGATTCTACTTTTTTTGCAATAGCTGGTATTTTTGGAGGAATTGTCATGTATGATGCGATGAATGTTCGTTATTATGCTGGAAAAAACATTGAGCTTACTAAACAAATTATTCATGATTTATTTAGTAAGCAAAATATTAAATTGGATAATCCAATTTATTTAGAGAATATTAAAGAAATTCTCGGTCATGAAAGAATTGAAGTTTTTGGTGGATTTTTATTAGCAATTGTAATAACGTTATTGATGTACTACAATGTTTATTAAAGAGGAGGGTTTATGAGAAGTTTACTTGTTATGATTGATATGGTAAATGGGTTTGCAAATTACGGTAATCTATCTTCAAGTAATGTAGCAGAATTGATTTTGCCGATGAAACAATTTGTCAAAACTTTTTTATTAAAAAAAATACGTACAATTCATTATACAGATTTTCATCGTGAAAATGCTAAAGAGTTTTTATCTTATCCAAAACACTGTGTTATTGGTAGTGGAGAAGAAAAAGTTGTTGAAGAACTTGATTTAGCAGGAATAGAAGTAATTCAAAAAAATTCGACAAATGGTTTTTTAAAGTATAATCCATCATTGAATAATAGTTATGATTACGTTTTTATTATTGGTTGTGTAAGTGATATTTGTATTTATGAATATGCGATAACTTATCAAAAGTTTTTAGAAGAACATGATTTAGAGACAAAACTTATTGTAGTTGATGATTTAGTAGCTACTTTTGATGCTCCTAATCATGATGCTAAACTAGTACATAGACAGTCTATGGATAAATTAGCACAAAATGGTATCACTATTTTAAGTAGCAGAGAAGTTTTGCAAATGATTGACATTTAAAAGTAGTTTATAGTATACTTTACAAAAGCGCTGAAGAAGAGTAGTAAAATAAAAGCGTCTGTATAGAGAGTCAATGGTTGGTGGAAATTGATCAGCACGGTTATTTGAAGTAGCTTTGGAGCTTTAGTAGTGAATTTTAGTAGCTGCTAACGTATGTCTGCGTTAAAGATATGAGTGCACGGTTTTGGCCGTGAATTAAGGTGGTAACGCGATTATCTTCGTCCTTTGTTTTACAGAGGGCGTTTTTTATTTTAGGAGGAAAAGATGCTAGAAAGTAAATATAATCACGTAAATGTTGAAAAAAATAAAGCACTTAAAGAACGTCAAGCACGTCTTTTTGAGAAAAGAGATTCTAGTAAAGAACCTTTTACTATTGTAATTCCCCCTCCAAATATCACATCTAAACTACATTTAGGTCACGCTTTTGATTTAACTTTGCAAGATGTGATGATACGTTATAAAAAGCTGTCAGGATTTGATACATTGTGGGTTAGTGGAGCAGATCATGCTGGGATTGCAACAGAAATAAAGGTTGATGAACGACTTCGTCAAGAAAATTTACTTCGTCATGAAATTGGTCGTGAAGAGTTTGTCAAAAAATGTTTTGCATGGAAAGATGAACACTTGAGTGAAATTCATAATCAATGGGAAAAACTGGGGTTAGGATTGAGTTATGAACATCAGCATTTTACTCTAGATAAAGATTTAAATGATCATGTTAATCACGTTTTTATTAAAATGTATGAAGAAGGTTTGATTTATCGTGGTGAAAAAATTATTAATTGGGATCCACAATCTTTAACAGCTTTATCAAATGTAGAAGTAATTTATAAAGATGTTGAGGGATTTGAACACTACTTTAAATATCAAAGTGTTGATAGTGATGACTATCTTATAATTATGACGACAAGACCAGAAACAATGTTTGGAGATGGAGCACTTGCAGTCCATCCCCAAGATGAACGTTATCAACATTTGATTGGGAAATATTATTATATTCCTAATACAGAAACTAAAATTCCCGTAATTGCTGATGAATATGTTGACATGGAAAAAGGGAGCGGAGTTGTAAAGATTACTATGGCTCATGATCCAAATGATTTTGAAGTTGCACTTCGCCATAATTTAGAGCCGCGTTTAATCATGGAGCCTAATGCTACGATGTCAGCTAATAAATATGTTCCAGAAGTTTTTCAAGGACTAACACGTTATGAAGCACGTAAACTTCAAATCGAAATGTGTCGTAATAAAGAATTACTTATTGATATGAAGCCAATTATACATAGTGTTGGTCATTCAGAGCGTACTGGTGTAGTTGTTGAGCCATACTTATCTAAGCAATGGTTTGTTAAAATGGATGATTTAGCAGCCCAAACACTGGCTAATCAAAAAACAGCGAATAAAGTTAATTTTTATCCTGAGCATATGGAAAAAACGTTTAATAACTGGATGGATAATATTCACGATTGGTGTATATCTAGACAGCTATGGTGGGGACACCGTATTCCTGCTTGGTATAAAGGTGATGAGATTTATGTTGGACTAACACCACCAACCGCTGATTATGTTCAAGATGAAGATGTTTTAGATACTTGGTTTTCAAGTGCTCTATGGCCTTTAGCAACATTAGGATTTTTAAAAGATAGTGATGATTTTAAAAGGCGCTTTCCAACATCAACGCTTGTAACAGGCTATGATATTATTTTCTTTTGGGTTGCTCGTATGATATTTCAATCACTTTACTTAACAAATGAAATACCTTTTAAAGATGTAGTATTACACGGCTTGATTCGCGATGAAAATGGTCTTAAAATGTCAAAGTCACTTGGAAATGGAATAGATCCATTAGATTTATTAGAAAAATATGGAACAGATACATTACGAAATTATCTAACAACCTTTTCATCTTTAGGACATGATTTAAACTTTAGTTATGAAAAGATGGATGCTAACTGGAATTACTTAAATAAAATTTGGAATGGGGCACGCTATGTTTTAATGCAAGGAGAGTGCCATGATTTAGATATAAACTATGAGCTTTTAACTTTGACTGATAAATGGATTTTAAACAAATTAAATGCAGTTATTGAAGAAGTTACTCGTAATATGGAAAACTATGAATATGGAGTTGTCGGTAAAGTTTTATATGATTTTGTTTGGAATGATTACTGTAATTGGTATCTAGAGTTTTCTAAAGTTAATTTGCAAGCTGCAAATGATGTAAAAATTAATACGATAAAAGTTTTAAATTACGTTTTAAAAGAGATTATAATATTATTACATCCTTTTACACCATTTATCACACAAGAAATTTATCAACAAATGGGATATGATGGTTTTGTTGTTGAAAATACTTGGCCAATAGTTGATGAAAATCATCAGTTTAGCTCTTCTATTGTAATTGATAATGTTATTGAAATGATTACGAAGATTAGGACTTTACGTTTAGAGTACAAGTTAAATAAAGATTTTGCTTTAAAAATCGTGATTAGCGGTCAAGAAACTGACGAATTACAAAAGTGTGAAGCGATTTTACAAAAATTCTGTAAAACATCTGATATTACATTTACAGATAGTTTATCTACAAAACAAGAATGGATTTCCTATATTATTGGAAATTGCTCTTTAAACGTTTTAAGTGAAGGTTTAGTTGATAAAGAAGCAGAAATAGTTCGTCTAAATGAAATTTTAGAAAAAACACGTAGTGAAATTAAACGCTCACGTAATTTATTAAACAATGAAGGTTTTTTAAAAAAAGCCCCAGATGATAAAATAAATTTAGAAAAAGAAAAGCTCGCAAAATATGAAAGTGAGCTTGAAAGTTTAGAAGTTGCTTTAAAAAAACTAAGTTAAAAAGAAGCATCCCTTTTACCTAGAATAAAGAAAGGGGTGCTTTTAATGAAAAAACATATTGATCAAAATCCACGTGAAAGAGCTTTGAAACATGGAATTCACAGTTTGAAAACTTCAGAGTTGCTAGCGCTGATTTTAAGAACAGGTAATCGCAAGCAAAATGTTTTAGAGCTTGCCGAACAAATTATGTCTAAATATCGATTAGCGGAGTTAAAGGAATTAGATCATGTCAATTTGTGCCAAGAAGATGGTATAGGAGTTGCTAAAGCATTAGCTATTTTAGCTTGTTTTGAGTTGAGTAAGAGGTGTGAAGTCAGCAATCAAAATGCTATTTTTATTAAAAATGCAAGTGATTGCTATAATTTGTTGAAAGGGTATCCATATAATTTTGATCAAGAAGAATTTTATTGCATTTATTTGAATACGCGTCGACGTTTGTTGAAAATTAAAAAACTTTTTGTGGGAACAGTAGAATTTTCAATAGTTCATCCACGTGAAATTTTCAAATATGCCTTTGAGTATAGTGCATCATATATTATTCTTGCTCATAATCATCCTTCGGCCATTGTAACACCATCAATAGAAGATATAAAAATTACGAAGAAATTAGTTGAATGTGGTATAATATTTAATATCAAGGTGATTGATCATCTTGTTTATAGTGAAAGTACTTATTTTAGTATGTTAGAAGAGCAGTTATTAATATTTTGAGGTGGAATATGAAAAAAATATTTGTATTGTTAATAACTTTGATGATCATTATTGGAATTTTTTTAACTTATAATATAGCTTTTAATGAAAGAATTCCTTTAGAAGCAAAAATATTTAATGGATTTCAAAGTTTAGATTGGTTAGATGAAGAATTAGTGCGTTACGAAGATTCACCAAAAAATTTGTTTGGTCATGGTGAAAATGAGTTTGCTAATGTTACACATACTTTTACTAATGGTGATAGTACTCTAATGCAAGCGATTGATGAAGAAGAGGTGTCACATTATTACTATTATAGTTTTGCAGATGGGTTAACAAGTGATACATTAGTTGGGGTCGTTTTAGAATTTAAAGACAATACTCTAGCAAGAAAAGCGTATCAAGAACTTGTTGTTAGTGATCCAACTTACATTAGTGCAACTGTGCTATTAATTGATAATTATTTAATTAGTACTCTTTTTACATATATGGAGAATGATAAAGAACAGCCTGGTATTATATATTTAAAAGAGTACTTACAAGATTGACTTTTAGTAGTAAATGATGTATAATGTCAAAGTATTGTAACTATACTCTAGTTACAACCGAGCTGAAAAGGTTTTAAGTGCGTATGCCACCTTAAGGTCGAGTCTGAACAAAGGAGGAAAGAAAAGATGTTTGCAATAATTCAAACTGGTGGAAAACAATATAAAGTTGCTGAAGGTGATGTAATTTATATTGAAAAGTTAGAAAAAGAAGTTGAGGAAAAAGTTGTTTTTGATCAAGTTTTAATGGCTGATGGTAAAGTTGGAGCACCGTTGTTAGCTGGTGCTAGTGTTGAAGGTGTAGTTGAAAAACAAGGTAAGAATAAAAAGATTATTGTTTTTAAGTATAAAGCTAAAAAAGGATACCGTCGTAAACAAGGTCATCGTCAACCGTATACGAAAGTTAAAATTACAAAAATTGTAGCTTAATGACAACGATAGAAGTTTTTTATAAAGATAATTTTATTTCACAAATTAAAGTTACTGGGCATGCATTATTTGCAGAGCATGGTGAAGATGTTGTTTGTGCTAGTATTAGTAGTCTAACAATTTATACTTATAATTTGTTGAAGTGTTTTGTAAGTGAAACTGTTCTTGAAATAGAAGAAGCAATGATTGCTTTTAGCGTGAGTGATAGTGATATTACACAAATTATTGCTAAGCAATTAGTGAAATCTTTTGATGACTTGGAAGAGCAGTATAAAGAACATGTTAGTGTTAAGAAAAATGGAGGTGAATGATATGCTAAAAATGAATATTCAATTTTTTGCATCGAAAAAAGGTGTTGGTTCTACAAAAAATGGTCGTGACTCACACTCTAAAAGATTAGGTTCAAAAAAATCAGATGGTCAATTTGCAACAGCTGGTTCAATTCTTTATCGTCAAAGAGGAACAAAAGTTCATCCAGGTAATAATGTTGGACGTGGTGGAGATGATACATTGTTCGCTAAAGTTGGTGGAATTGTAAAATTCGAGCGAATTGGTAAGAATAAAAAACAAGTGAGTGTATATCCACAATAAAAAGAGGCGTATGCCTTTTTTATTTTAGGAGGTAAAAATGTTTGTAGATTATGTGAAATTAACAGTTAAAGCTGGTGATGGTGGGAATGGTATCGTTGCTTTTAGAAGGGAAAAATATGTTCCGAATGGTGGACCTGCTGGTGGTAATGGTGGACCTGGGGGAAATGTTGTTTTTAAAGTCGATGAAGGTTTATCAACACTAGTTGAATTACGTTATAATCGTTTATTAAAAGCTAAAAATGGTGTACACGGTGGTGGTAGTGGCATGCATGGTAAAAAGGGTGAGGATTTAATTGTGCATGTTCCTCCAGGGACAGTTGTTAAAAACTTAGCGACTGGGTTAGTTATTGCTGATTTAATTGAACACGAAGACCAAGCAATTATTGCTGTTGGTGGTCAAGGTGGACGAGGTAATAAAGCTTTTAAAAGTAATCGAAATAAAACTCCTAAATTTGCAGAAAATGGTGGATTAGGGCAAGAATTAGAAATTGTTTGTGAGTTGAAATTGTTAGCAGATGTTGGAATCGTTGGATTTCCTAGTGTTGGTAAATCGACTTTCATTTCTGTTGTAACAAATGTAAAACCTAAGATTGCTGAATATCCTTTTACGACAATCATTCCAAATATTGGGGTTGTTAAAACTAATGATGAACGCGAATTTGTGATGGCTGATTTACCTGGATTAATAAAAGGGGCATCTAATGGACATGGTTTAGGACTCGTGTTTTTACGTCATATTGAGAGAACTTCTGTGATTTGTCATATGATAGATATGAGTGGTAGTTTGCGTGATCCAATTGCAGATTATAAAGAAATTAATGAAGAGTTATTTAAATATGATGAGAGCTTAAGAAATCGTCCACAAGTAGTTGTTGCAAATAAAATGGATTTGCCAAGTAGTCGTGATAACTTAGAGCGTTTTAAAGAAGTATATCCAGATTTAGAAGTTTTTGAATTAACTGCTATTACTTCTGAAGGGGCAGAAAAGATAATTTATAAGTTAGCTGATTTAGTTGATCGTAAGCATCGTTTTAGTGTTTTAAATCACGAAAAAGAACTTGCTGAATCTAAATTGTTTAAGTATGAAAATGAAGATGAATTTTTCATTACAAGAGATGATGATGGTGCTTATCGAATTAGTGGTAAGAAAATTGAAGAATTATATCATAAAACTAACTTTGAATATGATGAAGCTGCTTTGAAATTTGCACGTATTTTAGTGAAAATGGGTGTTGAAGATGAACTTATGAAAGCTGGATGTAGTGGTGAAGATCGTATTAGAATTGTTGATATGGAATTTACTTTATTTGATTAGGAGTTTTTATGAAAGAGTATAAAGAATATTTAGTTTCATGGATAAAAGAGCAAGTGTTAAAAGCAAATGCTAAAGGAGTAGTTATCGGTGTTAGTGGCGGTATTGATAGCGCAGTTGTCTCATTATTAGCTAAAGAAGCTTTTCCGCATAATCATGAGTGTTTTATTTTACCTATTTCTAATAGTCAAGAAGATCTTTTTGATGCACAACAACATTGTAAACAGCACGCTTTAAATTATCAAACGATAAATTTAGAAAATAGTTTAGTATCACTAACAACTATGATGCCTGATTTTTCACTAAAAGTTAAAGCTAATATGAAAGCAAGACTTCGCATGATAACATTGTATGCTTTTGCTCAACATAATAATTATTTAGTTTTAGGAACTGACAATGCTTGTGAATGGTATACAGGTTACTTTACTAAGTATGGTGATGGTGGTGTTGATTTAGCACCATTACTACATCTATTAAAAGAAGAAGTTTATGAACTAGCCAAACTTTTAAATGTTTCAAAGAGTATTTTGGTTAAAGAACCGACTGCAGGTCTAATTGATGATCAAACTGATGAAATGGAAATGGGATTTAGTTATCGTGATTTAGATGCTTATTTACGAAATGAGCAAGTATCTGAAGAGGTAGTAAAAAAGATTGAATTATTACATACTGTTTCAGAACATAAAAGGAATTTGCCAAAAGTACCTAGTAAAAAATTAAGACGCTAATTAGTTTAGTGTTTTTCTTTTATTATTAAAATATTTAGATAAAATATGTTATAATTAACTATATGCACATTTTTTGGAGGTGTTAGCTTGTACAGTTTTTTAAAAGGAAAAATTAACGAAATTAATAATACTAATATTGTTATTGAAAATAATGGCATTGGTTATGAAATAATTGTTCCCAATCCCTTTTATTATAGTTTAAATACAGAAGTAATTATTTATACGTATCATTATGTACGTGAAGATAACATAACTTTATTTGGTTTTAGTACAAAAGAAGAAAAAAGTCTCTTTAAAACATTATTGAGTGTTAAAGGAATAGGTCCTAAAAGTGCTTGTGCAATGCTTGCTAGTGGAACAGTGACTAATATTACTAAAGCTATTAGCGCAAGTGATGCCAAGTTTTTACAGCAATTTCCAGGAATAGGTCCTAAAGCTGCTCAGCAAATTGTTTTAGACTTACAAGGAAAAATTAATTTTGATGTCGAAGAAAAAAATGATCACTATAGTGATGTTTTAGAAGCTTTAGTAGCTTTAGGGTATAAAAGGCAAGAAGCTACAAAAGCAATCAAAAAATTGGAACAGGGGTTAAGTGAAGATATCGCTATTAAGGAGGCATTGAAGAACTTAATCAGTTAGGAGAGTAAATGGAACGAGTTATTTCAAGTAATTTTTTAAAAAGTGATGATTCTGATTTACAGTTACGACCAAAATATTTACAAGATTATTTAGGTCAAGATGAATTGAAAGCAAATCTAAGTGTTTTTTTACAAGCGGCGAGGATGCGTGATGAAGCACTTGACCATGTTTTATTATATGGTCCGCCGGGTCTTGGAAAAACAACACTAGCAAATATTATCGCTAATGAAATGGGAACAAATATTAAATATGCTAGTGGACCGACTATTGAAAAAAGTGGGGATTTAGCCGCAATTTTCTCGACATTAGATGAAGGTGACGTACTGTTTATTGATGAAATTCATCGTTTACCAAAAACGATTGAGGAAATTTTATATCCTGCCATGGAAGATTTTTGCTTAGACATTGTGATTAATTCTCGTGATGGCGCTTCAAAGTCAATTAGAGTTGACCTACCTAATTTTACATTAGTTGGTGCGACAACTAGGGCAGGAGATATAAGTGCACCTTTAAGAGATCGCTTTGGAATTGTTGCTAAGCTCGAATATTATACAGTTGCACAATTAACACAAATTATTGAAAGAACAGCACGTGTTTTAAACTTTGAAATAAATTTAGAAGCAGCAAAAGCTATGGCTAAGAGAAGTCGTGGAACACCACGTATTGCAAACCGCTTATTTAAAAGAGTAAGAGATTTTGCAATTGTAGAAAATATTACTATTATTGAAACCGAATTATGTAATACTTCTTTGAATCGTCTAAGAGTCGATGAACTTGGTTTAGATCGTACAGATCATGAATACTTACTAGCTATTATTGAAAGATATGGTGGAGGACCAGTAGGAGTTGAAGCGGTTGCTGCTTCAATTGGTGAAGAGAAAACGACTTTAGAAGATGTGTATGAACCTTATTTATTACAGATTGGGATGATTAAGAGAACACAGCGTGGAAGAGTTGCTACGAGTGAAGCGTATAAGCATTTGAAAATAAAAAAGCAGGAGACCTTATTTGAATGAAAGTAACTGATTTTGATTATAAATTAGAAGAAAAATATATTGCACAAACACCGCTAGAACATAGAAGTGATTCAAAATTGCTGATTTTAGATAAAGTTACTGGCGAAATAAAGCATGAAGATTTTAAAAATATTGCCAACTATTTAACAAAAGATGATATCTTAGTGATTAACAATAGTCGTGTGATTCCAGCAAGATTGTTTGGTGTTAAAGAAGATAGTGGAGCAAAAATTGAATTATTATTGTTGAATGAAATTAGAACTCCACAAGTTAAAGCTTTAGTAAAGCCAGGTAAAAGAGTCAAAATAGGTACAGTAGTAGTTTTTGGTGAAGGTTTGTTGCGTGCTAAATGCGTTGATATTTTAAAAGATGGTATTTTTTGTTTTAAATTGACGTATGAGGGGATTTTACTAGAAATTTTAGAAGAGTTAGGAACAATGCCTCTACCACCATATATACATGAAACTTTAGATGATCAAGAACGTTATCAAACAGTTTATGCAAAAGTTGATGGTTCAGTTGCTGCTCCAACAGCGGGGTTGCATTTTACTGATAAAATTTTTAATGAACTTAGGGCTAAAGGAGTTCAAATAGCTGAAGTTACTCTACACGTTGGATTAGGCACTTTTCGACCAATGAGTGTAGAAGATGTTGATGATCATATTATGCATGCTGAATATTATGAATTAGATGAAAAAAATGCTTGTATTTTACGAAAAGCGTTAAAAAATAAGTGTAGAATTGTTAGTGTAGGGACAACATCAACACGAGTATTAGAAACGATATATGAAAAACATCATGATTTAGTAGCTTGTAGTGGATATAGCGAAATTTTTATTTATCCAGGATATGAGTTTAAAGTAGTTACTTCATTAATTACTAACTTTCATTTACCTAAGTCTACTTTATTGATGCTTGTAAGTGCACTTAGTACAAAAGAAAATATTTTTAGAGCTTATGAGGAAGCAAAAGCTTATAATTACCGCTTTTTTTCCTTTGGCGATTCAATGTTTATTAAGTAGGAGTTAGAAGATGGTTATAAAATATGAAAAAACATATCAGAGTAAAGAATGCTTAGCTAGACTAGGAAAACTTCACACACCGCATGGTGTTTATGAAACACCTATGTTTATGCCGGTTGGTACACAAGCAACAGTTAAAACACTTAGTCCTGAAGAGTTAAAAGAAGTTGGTACGAGTATTATGCTAAGTAATACTTATCACTTATGGTTAAGACCTGGAGCTGAACTTGTAGAAAAGTTTGGAGGATTACATAAATTTATGAATTGGGATCAAGCTATTTTGACAGACAGTGGTGGTTTTCAAGTATTTAGTTTAAGTAATTTACGAAATATTAGTGAAGAAGGGGTAGAATTTAGGAGTCATATTGATGGTAAGAAATTGTTTATGTCACCTGAAATATCGATTGATGTACAAAATAAACTCGGTGCAGATATTATTATGAGTTTTGATGAATGTATTTCGTATCCCGCAACTTATGAATATACGAAAAATAGTGTTGAGCGTACACTTAGATGGGCTAAAAGAGGCTTAGATGCTCATCAAAAGAAAGATTCACAAGCATTATTTGGGATTGTTCAAGGTGGAAATTTTGCTGATTTGCGTGAATATTGTGCTAATAAATTAGTAGAGATGAATTTTGAAGGGTATGCTATTGGAGGAACTAGTGTTGGTGAGCCAAAAGATATTTTTGTAGAAATGATTGATAAAACCGTTTGTTATTTACCAGATGATAAGCCACGTTATTTAATGGGAATAGGTTCACCATTTTCTATTTTAGAAGCAATTGAAAGAGGTATTGATATGTTTGATTGCGTTTTACCTACAAGAATAGCTAGACACGGTAGTGCAATGACAAGTCATGGTCGTGTAGTAATTAAAAACGCAACTTATAAAGATGATCGTAATCCTCTAGATAAAGCTTGTGATTGTTATACTTGTCGTAACTATACCCGTGCTTATTTAAGGCATTTATTTGCTGCTAAAGAAGATTTTGGTAAAAGACTTGTTTCTATTCACAATATATATTTTTTAATTAATTTAGTAGAAAATGCTAAGAAAGCAATTAGAGAAGATAAGTTTATTAAATTTAAAGATGATTTTTATAAACAATACGGTATTAGTACTGATGGAAAAATCAGTTTTTAGGAGGAGTTATGAAAAAAAAATTCAATAGTATTTATGCAGCAGTTAGTTTAATTTTGTTAATTTCAGTAGGTATATACTTTACATTTTCTACTTTATTATCTAACATCCCACTAGGACTTGATTTAGGTGGGGGCGTAGAAATTTTATATTCAGTCGAACCGATTGATGGTAACTTAACACAAGATGATATGGATTCAACAATTGCTACCTTAAATTTACGTGTTAATGGGTTAGGATTAAGTGAACCATATATTGTTCAAGAAGGTGATAATTACATTCGTATTCAATTACCGGGAGCTAGTGATCAAAATGAAGCAAGAAGAATTCTTGGCTCAACAGCAGTATTATCTTTTCGTGATTATCAAGATAACTTAGTGATGTCAGCTGATGTTTTAAAAGAAAAACCAGCAACTGCTTCAACTGACCAACTTGGTCGTCCAGCAGTACAACTTGCAGTAGCTGATAAAAGTTTGTTTTACGAAAAAACAAGTTATATTGCTTCATTAACACCAAATAATCAAATGCCTGTGTGGTTAGATTTTGATAGCGAAGTAAATAACTATTTAGAAGAGCAGGTATCGTGTGGTAATTTTTCGACTTCAAACTGTATTTCTGATGCTTATGTTAGTTCTGGTATTAATGGAGATGCTATTATTACAGGAGTTACAAAAGAAGATGCAGAAATATTAGTGCAATTAATTAATTCGGGATCTTTAAGAGTTAATCTAGTTGAAGAATATATTACAACAGTAGGTGCTAGTTTTGGAGATATTGCTTTAAAAGCTTCTATTTTAAGTGCGATTGTAGGGATTATTATCGTAATGGCTTATATGACAATTTTTTATCGTTTAGCAGGGTTGATTTCATCTTTTGCAATTATTGCTTATACGTATGTTGTCTTTTTACTGTTTTATTTACTGGGAGGAGTTTTATCACTACCGAGTTTTGCAGCTTTAGTAATTGGGGTTGGAATGAGTATTGATGCTAGTGTTATAACTTATGAACGTATAAAAGAAGAACTTTCAAGTGGGTTAGGAATTAAGCAAGCGTTTGCTAATGGAACAAAGAAATCATTTACAACTATTTTAGATGCCAATATTACAACTTTAATTATTGCAATTATTTTGTATATTTTTGGACAAAGTAGCATTAAAGGATTTGCAACAATGTTTATTATTAATATTTTTGTAACTTTTGTAGTAATTATTTTATTGACGCGTTTTATTATCAAATTATTAGTAAATAGCAATGTTTTCAATAAAAGTGAGAAAATATTTGTTGGTTATAGAGATCAAGAAGTTAAAAATCGTGATTTTGTTAAACATGCTAAGAAAATGTTTATTGTGTCAGTTACAATAATTGTAATTGGTATGAGTAGTGGTTTTATTCGTGGGTTTAACTTAGGAGTTGACTTTACGAGTGGTACGAGTATTACGATTAATCAAACAGAAGCAGTTTTTAAAAAATATGTTACTGATATTGATAAAAGTTATGAAGTAGTTAGTAGCAACTATGTTAGTAGTGAAGGTGTTGGTAATGTTCGAATTAATGAAGTGATGAATGAAGATGAAATAACTTCGATAACAAATTATACTGATGAAAATTATGGAAGTGAAGTTATTATTAATAAAGTTAGTCCTGCAATCGGAAAACAACTTTTGCGTAACGCGCTTATTTCTTTATTATTAGGATTCTTCTTAATGGTTATTTATATTACAATACGTTTTAAAAAATCTTTTGCTTTTGCAGCTTTGATTGCTTTATTTCATGATTTATTAATAGTGTTAGCGATTTTTGGATTATTTAAGCTCGAATTAAATGGTACGATTATTGCAGCATTATTAGCTATTTTAGGATATTCCATTAATGATACAATTGTTATTTTTGACCGTATTCGAGATAGTTTAAATAATAAGTTAACTAAACGTAAAACGACACTAACTTATGAAGAATTAGAAGAAGTTGTTAATCATAGTTTAAGCTCAACTTTAATGCGTTCAATTAATACTTCAATTACAGCACTATTACCTGTTATTTGTCTAATTTTATTTGGTTCTAGTGAAATTTTAGAATTTAATATCGCTTTATTAGTTGGGTTAATTGCAGGGACTTATTCTTCAATTTTTATCGCTTCACAAGTTTGGTTGAAGATGTTTAGAAATGGATATAGTAGTGAAAAGAAAAAAAATAGTTTATTTGACTTAAGTGATGAAGTTCACGAAGTCGAATTGTAGAGGAGAGCATGATGAACTTAAAAGAGCATATTGAAAGAATTGATAATTATCCAGTAGAAGGTGTAATTTTTAGAGATATTACAACATTAATAGGTGATGGAGAAGCATTTAAGTATACAATTGATGCTTTAAAAGATTTTTGTCAAAAAAGCGGTGCCACAAAGATTGTCGGTCCAGAGGCGCGAGGATTTATTTTTGGAACACCCGTAGCTTATAGTTTAGGAATACCTTTTATTCCTGTGCGTAAACCTAATAAGCTTCCACGTGAAACTATTTTTGTAGAATATGAGTTAGAATATGGAACAAATACTTTATGCATGCATCAAGATGCTATTAAAAAAGGTGATAAAGTAGTAATCGTCGATGATTTATTAGCAACAGGTGGAACAATTTTAGCTAGTATCGATTTGATAAAACGTTTAGGTGGAGAAGTATGTGGGTTAGCATTTGTGATTGAATTAGATGAACTGGGTGGTAGAAAACTATTAGATGGATATGATATTTTAAGTTTAGTCAATTATTAAAGGGGTGATTTCATGCAAAAAGATGCGGAGTTATATGAAGAGTTAGTGAAGCAATTACAAAAATATATGGTAAAAGAAGAGAACTTATCAATTATTGAAAAGGCTTATTTGTATGCTAAAAATCATCATACTGGGCAATATCGTAAAAGTGGGGAAGATTATATTACGCATCCAATTAATGTAGCGATTATTTTATCTTCTTTACAAGTAGGACCATCTACGATAGCCGCTGCTTTAATGCATGATATTATTGAAGATACTCCTGTAACATATCAAGATGTTGAAGAAGAGTTTTCAACAGAAATTGCTAATTTAGTTGAAGGTGTAACTAAGATTGGGATGATAAAGTTTTCTACTCAATCAGAAGCTTTAATTGAAAATCATAAGAAGTTAATTATTGGAATGATTAAAGATGTACGCGTAATTGTGATTAAATTAGCTGATCGCTTGCATAATATGCGTACTTTAAATAATTTACCTGTTGAAAAGCAAAGAAAAATAGCTAATGAAACACTGGAAATATTTGCACCTATTGCACATAGGTTAGGTATTTATTCTTTTAAAAATGAATTAGAAGATTTAAGTTTATTGTATTTAAAACCAGCGGTATATAAGCAAATTGAAGATCTTTTAGAAACGACTAATCGTAATCGAAGTGAAGCTTTAGAAGATGTTAAAGAAAACTTAGAACGTGTTTTAAACGAGAATAATATTGAATATACAATCGAAGGTCGTGTTAAGAGTTTATATAGCGTTTATAAAAAAATGCATGATAAAAATAAAACAATTGAAGAAATATATGATTTGATTGCAATCCGCATAATTGTCAAAAAAACGTATGACTGTTACTTGACATTAGGTCTTATTCATGAAAATTATCGTCCGATTCCGAAGCGATTTAAAGACTATATTTCAACGCCAAAACCAAACATGTATCAAGCATTACATACGACTATTATCGGTCAAAGTGGACGTTTATTTGAAATACAAATTAAAACAGAACGAATGCATGAAACTGCTGAACAAGGGATTGCTTCACATTGGTCATATAAAGAAAATATGCCTAAAACAGCTTTAGATGAGCAACAAGAAATTGAAGAAAAATTATCGTGGTTTAGAAATATGATTAATTTGAATCAAGAAGAATATGATTCAGCCGAATTTATTGAAGCGATTAAAACAGATATTTTTAGTTCTATAGTCTATGTCTTTACACCTGATGGAAAAACAATTCATTTACCATTTAATTCTACACCAATTGATTTTGCTTATAAAATTCATACAGAAGTTGGTCATAAAATGACGGGCGCTAAAGTTAATGGAATTATGGTACCTATTAACTATAAATTAAAAACAGGTGATGTTGTAGAGATAATTACTAATAACAATTCTTTTGGTCCAAGTATAGATTGGTTAGATATTGTGCAATCATCAGCAGCTAAATCGAAAATCAAGCAATTTTTGAAAGTTTCTCATCGTGATGAGGCTATTGAAACTGGTATTGAAAATCTACGCCGTTATTTTAATACGAAAGGTGTTTCATTTAATGATTTTACACACCATGAAGATTTAGAAGAGTTTTTAAAGCAATTTAAATTAACTACTTTGGATGAATTATTTGCTTGTATTGGCTATGGAAATTGTAAAATAGAAAATATTTTTGACAAATATGTTAATGGTTTAAAACATGAAGATGAAGATGTTATTAAAATTTCTAAGAATTATCGTACTAAACAAGGAGTCATTGTACCAGGTGTTGATAATTTACCACTTGAGCTTTCTAAATGTTGTCGTCCAATACCAGGTGATGAAATTATCGGTTATATTTCTAAAAATGGAGTTATTAAAGTGCACTTAACTTCTTGTCCTAATTTAAAGAGTTTGGAAAGTAATCGTAAAATAAATGTGGCTTGGGCTGATGACCCTTCAGGTTATTATGAAACTTATTTACTTATTTCTAGTGTAGAGCGTTCGGGATTACTTGCTAACGTATTAAATGTTTTTATGGCAAGTAGTGCTAATGTTTCTGATATTAATTCATATATGTCATTTAGTATGCGTATTATCAATATTTCTATTTTAGTAAAAGATCTCGATCATTTACATAAAATTGTTACTAATTTACGTAAAGTTCGTGGCATTTTAAATGTAGAAAGGGTAATAAAATGAAAATTATTCTTCAAAGAGTAAAGCATGCGCGTTGTATTATCGATAATCATGAGCATGCAGCTATTAAAAATGGGTTACTACTACTAGTAGGATTTGGAAAAGAAGATGAGGATGTAGATTTAAAGCAAGTTGTACGAAAAATCAACTTACTACGTTGTTTTGAAGATGATAATGGTAAGATGAATTTAAGTTTAAATGACTTAGATTATGAAGTTTTAGCTATTTCTCAGTTTACGCTTTATGGTGAGTGTCATAAAGGAAATCGTCCATCTTTTATCGAGGCTTTGGCACCAACAAGAGCTCAAGAGTTGTATCATGAATTGATTAGTGAATTTCAAAATCAAGAAATAAGAGTTAAATCTGGTGTTTTTGCAGCAAATATGCAAATTGAATTAGTAAATGATGGACCAGTTACACTTATTTTAAATTTTTAGGAGAAAGTTATGAAAAGAACACATCACAATAATGAATTGAATATTAACCATCTTAATGAAGAAGTAAGACTTCGCGGTTGGGTAGCCAAAACGCGTAATTTAGGGGGCATGCTTTTTATCGATTTACGTGATAAAGAAGGTATAACACAAATTGTTGTTAAACCAGATAATCCTTTCTATGAAAAAGCATCAGCGATTAAGCAAGAATACGTTATATATGTAGAAGGTATTGTAATTGAGCGTGAAAGTAAAAATAAAAATATTTTTACGGGTGACATTGAAGTAATTGTTAGTAATTTGGTTGTCTTAAATACGGCAGAGTTACCACCAATTACAATTGCTGAAGATATTGATGCTTTAGAGCAAACACGTTTAAAATATCGTTATTTAGATTTACGTCGAAAAAAAGCGAGTGATTTTTTACGTATTAGAAATGAAGTTTATAAAGTAATTCGTGATTATCTATACGAGCGACAATTTGTTGAGATTGAAACACCCATCCTTGGTAAATCTACACCCGAAGGTGCGCGTGATTATTTAGTTCCTTCAAGAGTTCACAAAGGAGAGTTTTTTGCTTTGCCACAATCACCACAAATTTTCAAACAATTATTGATGATTGGTGGGTTAGAAAAATATTATCAAATCGTAAAATGTTTTCGTGATGAAGATTTACGTTCAGATCGTCAACCAGAGTTTACACAGCTTGATATTGAAGAAAGTTTTGTTACACAAGAAGATGTTATAGAGATGAGTGAAAATTTAATCAAGACTTTGTTTAAGCGAGTTAAAAACTATGATGTTGAGTTACCAATTCAAAGAATGACTTATGAAGTAGCACTTAATAAATATGGTTCTGATAAACCTGATTTGCGTTTTGAAATGTTAATTGAAGATTTAACAGAAATATTCATAGATACCGATTTTCGTGTTTTTCAAGAAACTCTTCAAAATGAAGGTGTTATAAAAGCTGTCATTGTTAAAAATGGGGCTGATAAGTATTCACGTAAAAAGTTAGATGTTTTAACACAGCTTGCTAAGAGGGAAAATGCTCAAGGGTTAGCATGGTTAAAATATGAAGATGATGACTTTATGGGTTCGATTAAGAAAGTCGTTAGTACATTAGAATTAAATACTTTAAAAAAAGCATTTAAGTTGGAAAATAATGATTTAATTTTAATTGTTTCGAGTGAAAATAAAATTGCTTGTCAAGCTTTAGGAGCAATTAGATTAGCTGTTGCTAAAGATTTAGATTTAATAAGAAAAGAACATAAATTTGTGTGGATTACTGATTTTCCATTATTTGAATACGATAAAGAAAATAAGCGCTATAAATCTGCACACCATCCATTTACAGCAGTACGTAAAGAAGATTTAGCTTTAATAGTAGAAAATCCTAAAGCTTGTATTGCTCAAGCTTATGATTTAGTTTTAGATGGACAAGAACTAGGTGGGGGGTCAATTAGAATTAGTAACCAAGAAGAACAAGCCGAAGTTTTTAAAGCTTTAAGTTTTTCTGAAGAAGAGCTACAAGAACAATTTGGATTCTTGTTAGAAGCTTTAAAGTATGGGACACCACCACATGGAGGAATTGCTTTTGGTTTAGATCGTATTGTAATGTCAATTGCCAATACAGAAAATATTCGCGATGTAATTGCTTTTCCAAAAACACAAAAGGCACGTTGTTTATTAATGGATTCACCAAATAAAGTAGCTAATGAACAATTAGATGAATTACATATTGAAATAAAAAAAGACTAATGTCTTTTTTATTTTAATTTATATTTATTGACATTGGAAAGATTATAGTGTATCATCTATGACATAATGTCATAAGGAGGATTGGATGCCTAAAGATACTTTTTTTAATCTAAATATAGAAAAGCAAGCAAAAATAGTGGAAAATATTTATCAAACATATTCAGATAATGAATTTTATGATGTTACAATTGCTAAAGTTGTAGTAGCTTGTCAAATACCACGAGGAAGTTTTTATCAATATTTTGAAAATTTAGAAGATGTAGTTACATATTTGTTTAGCGTTTTAAACGAAAAGATATTTCAAGATAAATTAAAGATTTTAGAAAATAGTGATGATTTTTGGAGTTATTTAAATGAAGTTTTACTTTTGGAATTAAATGCTTTTGATGATCAAAAATATAGTAATTTTATTAAAAAAACATTTCGCTACATTAATCCATATTTAAAATATCAAATGTTTGATCAGAATATGGAAAAGTTAATGTATTTGCTTATAGAAAAGAATTTTGATAGACTAATAAATAATGATAAAGAAATGCTAGAGCAATTACTAGTAACAAGTAATGCCTATAAATATGGTTATATTTTTGCTAATTTACATCTAAAACGTCTTAGTAGAGAAGAAGCAATTAATAAATATAAGCATTTTTTAAAAATATTGCAGTATGGAAGTGGGAAAATAGAATGTTAAGTTATATAAAAAAATATCGTACATTGGCGATTATCTCAATTTTTTTAGTAGTAGTTATAGTTGCTGCTACACTTTTACAACCACGTATTTTAGAAGTTATTATCAATGAGGGGCTTTTAAATGTTAGTGATGCAGGAATTCCAGAACCTAATCAAGAAATAATTAATTATTACGGTGGTATTTTAATTATATTAGCGATTATTGCTTTAATTGCTGGTATTTTTAATACGATGATTGCAGCAAATATTTCTCAAAGAGTCGGTGCAGATATGCGTTATGATGCTTTTAAAAAAATTCAATCATTTTCATATGTTGATATTGAAGCTTTTGAATCATCAAAGTTAATTGTTCGCTTAACAAATGATTTAACACAAATTCAAAACTTAATTATTTTAGTTTTTCAATCATTAATTAGAGTACCGCTATTATTTATTTTTTCATTTATTTTAGCTATGAGTGTTTTACCTCAATTTTGGTGGATAATTATTTTAGAAATTGTTGTTGTTCTTATTGCACTAATTTTGATTAATAAAATAACTTTTCCGCGCTTTAAAATATATCAAAAACGTGTTGATAATTTAAATCGTGTCGTTAAAGAAAATTTTGAAGGAGTACGTGTAGTTAAATCTTTTGTTCAAGAAGAAAAAGAAATTGCTAAATTTGAAGAAGAAAGTCAAGCATTAGCAAAAATTAATTTTACAATTGGAAAGAATTTTTCATTTTTAGTACCTGTGATAATGTTTATTTCTAATTTTGCGATTGTTTTAGTAATCTTCTTTTCAAAAGAATACGCTGTAGAACATCCAGAAATAATTGGTGATGTTGTTTCTTTTATTAATTACTTAATGCAAATTATGTTTGCGTTATTAATTGGTGGCTTTATGATGATGGCCGCAGGTCGAGCAGCAACTTCTAATAAACGTGTAGCAGAAATTTTACAATATGAGCCATTATTAAAATATCCAGAAAATGGTGTTTCAAAAATAAAAGGTGATATTGAATTTAGAAATGTTTCTTTTCAATATCCAAAAGAAGAAGAGCATGCTCTTCATAATGTAACATTTAGCGTTAAAGAAGGAATGACCTTAGGTATCATCGGAGCAACTAGTAGTGGTAAATCAACATTAGTTAATTTAATTTCACGCTTATTTGATGTGAATGAAGGAGAAATTTTATTAGGAGGTCACAACATTAAGAGTTTACCGAAAAAAACTTTACGTGATTCGGTTTCTTATGTTTTACAAAGACCTATTTTGTTTTCTGGAACAATAGCTGAAAGTATTCGTGAAGGGAAGTTGGATGCTTCTTTAGATGAAGTTGATTATGCAGCAACTATTTCACAAGCAAAGCAATTTGTTAGTACGATGGATTTAGGTTATAATTCGATAATTATGCAACGAGGGAATAATTATTCTGGTGGACAAAAACAACGAATTTCAATAGCACGTGGATTAGTTTCAATACCGAAAATCTTAATCTTAGATGATTCAACCTCAGCACTTGATGCAAAAAGTGAAAAGCTTGTTAAAGAAGGATTGCAAAATAGTTATGAAGGTGTAACTAAGGTAATTATTTCGCAAAAAATTTCTTCAATAATTGATGCTGATAAAATCTTAGTTTTAGATAATGGACATTTAATTGCAACTGGTACGCATCGTGAGTTATTAGAAAAATCTAAAGTGTATCAAGAAATATTTGAAACACAAAAAGGTAAGGAGGTGCTGTAATGATAGGGATTAAATACATAATATCATATTTAAAAAAAGAGAAATTCTTATTGATAATTGCAAGTATCTTTATTGTTATTTCAACTTACTTACAAGTTCAGACTCCTAAGTTAATGGGTAATTCGATTAGCTATTTAACAAATTATGCTGTTTTAGAACAAGTTCAAAATAGTAAAGATGAAATAATTTTACAAGTTAATCAAGGAATTACTGCTAATGGTGGTCAACCTATAACAATTGAGCAATTCGAAAATAGTTTAAAAACGATGTCAGAAGCAGAAATTGAAGTGTTATTAACACAAACTAATTTAGGTAATGCTGCTTCAATAGAAGAAGCAACTGGTTTTAGTTTTGTAGAACTAATGACGGAAAAACCAATTACACAAGAGGAGTATTTTAATGATACGATGTTATTATTTGGGTTAGCAGTTTTAGGTATTGCTGTTTCTATTGCTATTTATTACATAGCTATGTCTTATATAGCAGCTAAGTCTTCTAATTTAATGAAAATTGATTTGTTTCGAAAATTACATGATTTAGCAATTAGTTATTTTGATAAAAATAATGATGGAGATGTTTTAAGTGTTTTTACAAATGATGTTGACAATATTTCTAATTTAATTACACAATCACTTAGTCAAGTCTTGTCTTCACTTGTTTTGTTAGTAGCTATTACTTATACGATGATAAAAGAACAGGCGACATTAGGATTAATTATTTTAGTATTAGGTTTAATGTTAGCAGTTATCATGTTTGTTGTAATGCATCAAGCACGAAAATATGTTGGAAAACAACAACAGAAATTAGGGGCTTTGAATGGCTATTTAGATGAGCAGATTGCTGGACAAAAATCTAATATTTCTAATGGAATAGAAGATTATGTATTTGAAAATTTCATACCTTATAATGAAGATTATTTGCAAAATTCAATTAAGGGACAAACTTTATCAGGGATGTTAATGCCTATTATCAATGGATTTATGTTACTTGCAATAGCAATAATAATTTTTGTTGGTAGTAAATTAGTTTTAAATCAGGTAATCGCGATTGGATCTTTAGTAACATTTATTAGTTTTGCCCAACGTTTTTTCCAACCATTTAATACAGTTGCTTCACAATACAATATGATTCAGTTAGGAATTTCTGGTGGGGAACGAGTTAGTGTTGTTCATGACGAAGTTAATGATGTTGTAAATTATAGTAATGCACAAGATGTTGAAGGGTTTTTAGGTCATATTGAGTTTCAAGATGTAAACTTTAGTTATGATGGAAAGACACCTATTTTAAAAAATTTAAATTTTGAAGTACAAAAAGGACAAATGTTTGCAGTAGTTGGACCAACTGGTTCAGGAAAAACAACAATTATGAACCTTTTAAATAGGTTTTATAATATTAGTAGTGGAGATATTTTATATGATGGTCTTAGTATTAATGATATTACGTTAGAAACGTTAAGAAAAAATGTCGGAATTGTTTTACAAGATTCTGTTCTTTTTGGAGGAACGATCTTTGAAAATATTGCATATGGTAAAAATAATGCGACAAAAGAAGAAGTTATTGAGGCAGCTAAATTAGCTCATATTCATGATTATATTGAAAGTTTAGAAAAAGGTTATAATACTAAAATTTCTAATGATTCAGGAACGTTTAGTGTTGGTCAAAAACAATTAATATCAATTGCTAGAACAATTTTAACTAATCCTGATATTTTAATTTTAGATGAAGCTACTAGTAATGTAGATACAGTAACAGAAGCAAAAATCCAACAAGCAATGGATAATGTAATTAAAGGACGTACGAGTTTTGTAATTGCACATCGTTTGAAAACGATTATTAATGCAGACATTATTTTAGTATTAAAAGATGGAGAAGTTATTCAAAGTGGCAGTCATGACAAGCTTTTACAAGAAGAAGGGTTATACAAAGAACTTTATACAAACCAATTTGTATTCGAAGAAAAAGTAGTCTAAAAATTAAGTGTTATAGACAGTCAAAACAGATTATGTAATTGAGAAAGACATTCGTTTTAAAGAAATGGATGTTTTTTTTCATACTTTAATTATATGAACGATAAAAATTTTTAGAATAACATGATCAAATCAAAAACAGTTTTCTAAGTTAAATAGACAAAATGGCAAGCTAATAGTCTTGCAAATACGACAAAAATATTCTTGAAAACCTTACTTTAACTAAATATGCAAATGACAATGGATTCAAAAATGTACAACTATTTGTAGATGATGCTATCAGTGATACAACTTTTGACAGATTAGGCTTTCTAAAAATGCTTGAGCTTGTTGAAGGTGGTAAGGTATGTTTAAGAACATCTTGAGCGAGTTGCTTAGTAAAAAATCTATGTATTATAATTTTTGCATGGGACAACTATTAAGTATTTAGATGCCAAAAAACAAGAAAAAAGCTAGTAATAATACCAAGTGAGTTGATATTATCATTAGCTAATTATATAATTTTACCTATAGGTTACTTTTTTTTAGTTATTTTAGCAATTTGTTGACGTATTTCTTTTAATTGCGTTTCATCTGGTATGAAATAATAACGGTGAATAGTTGAGTTTTCCCCTCTAAATATTTTATCTTCACCTTCTATTTGAATTAAACCTGAAGTTAAATCAATATCACTAGTAGTTATATCATAGGCCATTCTTAAAGCAGAAGGTAAGGAAATATTAGTTTCTACACTGCCACTTAAGTTTAAAAATAGCTGATCGATATTTTTTAATTCTTCCATATTCATTGAAGACAGCTTTTGAATTACGCTATTAATGATTTCAAGTTGTCTTTTTCCGCGAGAAAAATCAGAATCAAATTTACGTGTTCTTGCTAATGCAAGTGCTTGTTCAGAAGTTACTTCTTGTATACCAAATTGGTTGAAACAAACATTATTATTTTGATTATTTGAATCTTGTTCACACCATGTATTTCCGTTGTTTAAATTAGGAACATTTAAAGGAATTGTTCCAAAGTAGTCAATGATAGAGATAAAGCCTGTAAAATCCATTTCTAAAATGTAATTAAATTCAATATCTAAAGCATTTTCTAAAGATTTGATCGTACAATTATCACCATAAGAGAAAGCATGGGTTATTTTATCTTTTTTATCATCTAAACAACTAATTGGTAAATAAGTATCTCTTGGAATTGATAATAAGAGACTATCTTTTGTTTGAAAATTTATCGCTAAAACGATAATAGAATCACTTCTTTCAATAACTTCATCTGCATCTTTACCAAGAAATAGCATAGTAAAATAATCTTTGTGTTTTAATTCATGATAATTCACTGTTTCAATTTTTGTATAAGCTTTTTCTAAGTCCGTCATAAATGATATCGCTTTTAAAAATGATGGCTGTAGTGATAAGAAAATCGCGATGAAGATGGCAATTTTCAAACTATTTATAAAAATTTTTTTTCTCATAAAGCACCTCGCACTAATTGTACACTTGAAAATGTTTGTTGTCAAACACTTTAAAAAAGGATACTTTTATTGTATAATGGTATAGGTAGGTGATAAATATGGGTAGAGCATTTGAAGTACGTAAAGCATCAATGGCTAAAACGAATGCTATGAAAAGTAAATTATATGCTAAATTTGGAAAAGAGATTTATGTTGCTGCTAAAAGCGGAACTCCAAACATTGAAAGTAATTCAGCTTTAAAAGCTGTTGTCGAAAAAGCGAAAAGTCAGCAAGTTCCAAATGATATTATTAACCGTGCCATCAAAAAAGCACAAGAGCCGACAAAAGAAACTTATAATACAATTTTATATGAAGGTTTTGGTCCGAACTCATCAATGTTTATTGTTGAATGCTTAACTGACAATGTAAATCGAACTTATAGTGAAGTTCGTAATTGTTTTACGAAATCTGCTTCCAAATTAGGTGTTTCTGGTTCTGTAAAGCATGCTTTTAATCAATTAGCAGTTTTTACTTTAAAGGTAAAAGTTTTAGAAGATGATTTGTTAGAACTCCTTTTAGAAAAAGAAATTGAGTTTACAGATATAGAAATTGAAGATGAGCTATTTACACTTTATGCACCGATGAATGTTTATCGACAAGTACGTGACTTTTTAGAAGCAACTTATGTAGGAAGTGAATTTCTTATTTCTGAAATAATGTGGATTGCGACAAACAATGTTAAAGTTGAAATTGAAGATGATGTTAAAAATTATGAAAAATTGATGGATATGTTAAATGAGTGTGAGGATGTACAAAATATTTATCACAATATAGAATTGGAGGAATAAAATGGCAAAGAAGAAAAAGATAGTAATTATTACTTCAGTTATTTTAGCTTCATTGTTAATAATGGCTGGTTTGAGTGTTTATTTTCTAAAAGGTGATGATAAAAAACCTTCTAAAAAAGAGCCAACTGAAAAAGTTGAAGAACTTACAATAGGCGAGTATTATGTATTACCGGATACAATAACGGATTATCAAAAAATGTTATTTGAAGATTTGGAAAAGAAATTCAATGAAGATCCTCTGTCAGAAGAGACTGCTGTTAGCGTAGGGCAAAATTTTGTAGCAGATTATTACAATATGACTGATAAGTTTATCGCTGATAAAAAACGTGTTGGTGGAGCTACTTTTATCAATCCTAATATGAGTGATGATTATACAAAAGAGTTTGGTGTAAGTAACTTGTATTTAAATGCTGAAAAAAATTCATTAGCGAAAAAAACAGCGCAAACTATTGAATCAGTTACAACGCTTAATCAAGAAGAAACAACATTAACAATTAATGATGAGGATTATATTGGCTATATAATAAAATATGAACTTTTAGTTGGAGCTGCTTTAGAGAATATGCCAGAAACTGTTGCAGTGAGTATTGTAAATATTGAGGGAACTTACTTTGTTGTTAAACTAGACGAAATCGATGAATTAGAATAGAAACTATTGCCTTCAAGGCATAGTTTTTGTCATATATAAGTATTTTTTTATAAATAGTATTTACATATTTTTACAAATAAGAATAAAAATTAGTAAAAAACAAGCAAATTGCCGATATTGCTTGTTTTTTTATTTTTTATGTAGTAAAATGGGCATATGTGGTAGAAAGTGGAGGAAAGTGGTGATATTTTGTTTTTAGGTGAATACAGCCATAATATTGATGACAAAGGTCGTTTAATTATTCCTTCGAAGTTTCGCGAGAATTTAGGTAGTAAATTTGTAATTACACGTGGAATGGAAAAATGTTTGTTTGTTTATCCGATTGATGAGTGGCAAAAATTGATTCAAGGGTTAAAACAAATGCCTTTTACAAAAAAGAAAAATCGTGATTTTCAGCGTTTCTTTTTATCAGGAGCACATGAATGCGAGATTGATAAGCAGGGACGAGCTAATATAACATTAACGTTAACAAAGTATGCAGATTTAAAAAAAGAGTGTGTAGTTGTAGGAGTTAATGAGAGAATTGAAATTTGGGATAAAGATTTATGGAGTGAGTTTATTGAGGAAAATATTGATAATTTCTCAGAAATAGCAGAGGATTTATTTGATTTTGAGTAGGTGAGAAAATGCATACAAGCGTTTTGTTAGAAGAAGCAATCGAATACTTAAATGTTAAAAGTGAAGGAATTTATGTTGATGCTACATTAGGGATGGGTGGACATAGTTTAGAAATTCTTAAGCGTTTAACGACAGGGCATTTATATTGCTTTGATCAAGACCAAGAAGCAATTGCTTATGCTAAAGAGCATTTAGCAGCATATAAGGGAAAATTTACCATTATTGAAACTAATTTTGCTAGTTTAAAAAAGGAGTTATCAAGTAGAGGTATTGATCAAATAGATGGAATTCTTTTTGATATAGGGGTATCTTCTTTACAGTTTGATAAGCATGATAGAGGCTTTAGTTATCGCTATGATGCGAGATTAGATATGCGAATGGATCGTAGACAAGCACTTGATGCTTATAAAGTGGTGAATGAATATAGTTATGAAAAGTTAGTTTTAGTATTAAAAAAATATGGTGAAGAAAAATTTGCAACAGCTATTGTTAAAAACATTGTTAAAGAAAGAGAAGTGGAACCGATTGTTTCGACGTTTCAACTAGTAGATATTATAAAGAGAAGCTTACCAGAAAAAGTAAAAAGGAAAAAAGGACATCCTGCTAAAAAGGTTTTTCAAGCTTTACGCATTGAAGTTAATAATGAGTTGAATGTATTTGAAAAAGCTCTTCGAGAGGCAATTGATTTATTAAATTCAGAAGGTAGGGTAGTTGCCATTACTTTTCATTCTTTAGAAGATAAGGTTTGCAAGTATCTTTTTAAGGAATTATCTGAAGTAAATTTGCCGAAAGAAATTCCGGTTATTCCTAAAGAAATGGAACCGATATTAAAAATAGTTAATAGGAAAGTTATCACAGCTAGTGAAGAAGAATTAGAAAATAATCAAAGAGCGCATAGTGCTAAAATGCGTGTAGCAGAAAAGAGGTAATTTGGTGAAAACATTAAAATTGAAAAAAGGAAGATGGGTTATTTTAATGATTTTAGCTATTGGTTTTTTATCAATAGCAAGACTTTTTGTAGTTGTTCAATCAAATGCTTTGAATTATGAAAATGAGGATTTAAAAGGTAATATTAAACTTGTTGAAGAAGATAATCAATATAAGCAAATGAGAATAAATGAAAAGTTGACATTGAGTAACTTAAGTGAGTTTGCTAAAGCGAATAATTTAGAGTATAATACAGAGAGTATTTTATTAGTTGAAAAAAATAATTAAGGTGTGAATATATGAAATTAAAAAGAAACTCCCTGTATTTAATAATTTGTTCATTAGTTTTCGGAGTGATTGGTAGTCGCTTCGTTTTTTTAGCATATGTTGATGAATATAATGGGGTTAACTTAAATGACTTACAAGAAGGTGTACAATTACGTGAGCGTACTGTACCTGCTTTACGTGGTGATATTTATGACAGTAATGGTAATGTTTTAGCACAATCAGCGTATAAGTATCGTATACTAGCGTATCTAAATCCAAGTCGTTCAAAAAATTATACAACACCGAAACATGTTGTAGATAAGGAACATACCGCGTTAGTTATAAGTGATATAATTGGTGAAGATTATAATTTAATCTTAAATTTTTTAAAAAAGGATTTATATCAAACGTACTTAGGAGCTAAAGCTTCAGCTATTACGACAGAACAGAAAAGAAAAATTGAAGAGTTTTCACTACCGGGAATTAAATTTGAAGCATTTGAAAGTCGTTCGTATCCATACGGTCAGTTCGCTTCTTATGAAATAGGATATGCTAAAAGTACAAAAGATGGTGTAATTGGTGAAATGGGTGTAGAAAATGTTTTAAATGACTATTTACTAGGTGAAAATGGGTATACTAAATATGTTGCTGATGTTCATGGAGTTGCAGTAGAAAACTCGTTAAATACATATACACCAGCAATAAATGGATGTGATGTCAGTTTAACAATTGAACGTGATATTCAAGTAATTATTGAAAATACTTTGAATAATTTATATCCTAAATATAAACCAGAAGAAATATCGGTAATTGTAGCTGATGCTAAAACAGGTGAGATTCTCGGCATTTCTACTTCACCATCTTTTAATCCAAATGTTTTAGCTATTGATAAATATACTAACCCCAATATTGAACAGTCATTTGAACCTGGATCAGTGATGAAAATATATACATTTGCAGCTGCTCTTAATGAAGGTGTAATTGATTTAAGTGAAGTTTATAAAAGTGGTGCTCAAGAAGTTTATGGAGAAGTTATTAATGATTGGAATGGAAAAGGTTTTGGTAAAATAACTTTAGAAGAAGGATTTATTCATTCAGCTAATTCATCAATTATTGAAATTTTAGAAAATTATCTAGATAAGGAAAAGTTCGTGGAATATTTACGTGCTTTTGGGTTCGGTGAGAAGACAGGAATTGATTTACCGAGAGAAAGTTCGGGAATTATTAAGCCTAAGAGGAATATTGAGTATTTAACTGCAGGTTTTGGACAAGGTATCACAACAACACCAATTCAACAAATTCAAGCATTATCAGTGATTACAACTAAGGGTTCATTAATGCAACCTTACATCGTTGATAAAATTGATTGTCAAGGAGAAACAGTTTTTGAAAGTGAACCAATTGTTAAAAGAGAAAATGTTATTACAGAAGAAACAGCAGAAATTATGATGGATTTGATGTATTCTGTTGTTAATGGTAATGAAGAATTAGGAATTAGTAATCGTTACTATGAAATGGAAAAATACGAGTTAGCAGGTAAAACAGCGACAGCTCAAATTGCTAGTAGTAATGGCTATTTAAAAAATTCTTTTAGTTATGGTTTTGGTGGTTTTTTTCCATATGAAGATCCTGAAGTAATCATTTATGCTTATGCTAAAGCACCAAATGTAAATTCACATGCTGTTGTAAGAGAAATGGTTACAGATATTTTAAATGGAATCGGTGTATATAAAGGAATACCTACAAGTAATGCAGATCAAGAAATTATTTCAAGCTTTATAGAAATTCCTAATTATTTTGGAAAATTGGTAAGTGATGTTGCTTATAAAAATAAACGTATTATCGGTGATGGTAAATACGTTGTAGGACAGTATCCTAATGGTGGATCGACCCTAAATAGTCGTCAACCGTTATATATTTTAACCGATGGTCAACAATATGTACCAAATTTTATTAAAATGGATGAAAAAACCGCACGAATTTATGCGAATATTTTAGGAATTGTTTTAAAGTATGAAGGAAAAGGTTCTAAAAAAACACAAAGTGTTAAGCCTGGAACACTCATTATTGAAAATATGGAAATAGTTATTAAATATAGTGATTAGTTTTTATTTTTGTAGTATAATTATTGTGTGGAGGATAAATTATGTTAGAAATAGGTCATATTATAATCGTATTATTACTTTCATTTACGTTTAGTGTTATTTTTGGTTACTTTTTTATCAAGTTTCAATTGCGTAAAAAAATTGGTCAAAATATTAGAGAAGATGGACCTAAGAGTCATCATGTAAAAAGTGGTGTTCCAACGTTTGGAGGAATTATCTTTTTGAGTTCTGCAGTAGTCACGCTAATTTTGATTTACTTCTTTGCTGATTTAAGCTATTCATATGATATGCTTATTATTGGTACAGTAGTTTTAGGTTATGCTATTTTAGGCTTTATTGACGATTGGTTAAATGTCAAAAATAAACGTAGTCGCGGACTTAGTGTCATTCAAAAATTAATTGGACAGTTTTTAATTGCTATTATTGCTTATATTTTACTTACAAAATCAAATCATGAACCAACTTTAGAAGTGTTCATTTTAGATGTTAAGCTAGATTTAGGAATTTTTTATACAATTTTCATCTTAATGTTCTTAGTAGGGTTTTCTAACGCTGTCAATATCACCGATGGTTTGGATGGACTTGCTACAGGACTTAGTATAATGGCATTAACAGTTTATGCTTTAATTGCTTGGAGAAGAACAACAGGTTCTTTTGGAGCTGAGTTAGTTCCATATGATATTGAATTAGCTGCTTTTACAATGGTCGGAGCATTGATTGGATTTTTAGTTTACAACATTAATCCTGCTAAAATTTTCATGGGTGATACAGGATCAATGGCTTTAGGTTCAATGCTTGCTATAATTGCAATTTTAACGAGACATGAAGTTACACTTATAATAGTAGGTGGAGTATTTGTTATCGAAATTATGAGTGTTGTTATTCAAGTACTTTCTTATAAAACAACGAAAAAGCGCGTCTTTTTAATGAGTCCGATTCATCACCATTTTGAATTGCTTGGTTGGAATGAAACACAAATTGTTAGAGTATTTTGGGTTTGCGGCTTTATTTTTGCATTATTAGGATTATTGTTTGGAGTGGTATTGTGATAAATAATTATAAAAAGGTGTTAGTTTTAGGGTTTGCAAGAAGTGGTTATAGTGTTAGTAAACTACTTCTAAATGATGGTGTAGAAGTTGTTATTAATGATATGTCTGATAAACACGATAAGAAAAATATTGCAGAATTAGAAAAATTAGGAGCTAAATTTATTCTTGGATCTCATCCAGATGATTTAGTAGATGATAGCTTTGATTTAATTATTAAAAATCCAGGAATTCCGCCAAATCATAAATATGAAGTTATTGCTGAAGATTTAGGCATTTTAGTTTCAACTGAAATTGATATTGCATATACGCTTATTAAAGATGCTCATATTATCGCTGTTACTGGTTCTAATGGAAAAACTACAACAGCATCTATTATTTATGAAATTTTAAAAAATAACAATAAAGATGTATATTTAGCTGGTAATATCGGCTTTCCCCTTAGCGATTATGTTTCAAAGAAGAGAGATTCAACAATTTATGTTGTAGAGATTTCAGCACAGCAATTATCTCTTTGTAAATTTTTCAAGGCAAATACGACAGTATTTACTAATCTAGTAGATGCTCACCTTGATTATTTTTGTAATAGTGAGCGTTATCAAGCTTGCAAATTATCAATTTTTGATCGAATGACTTTTGATGATCTAGCGATTATTAATGCTGATGATACATTGCTAGTTGAAAAAACTTTTTCTATTAAAGCTAAAAAGCTTTTCTTTTCTCTAAATAATCGTGCTAATGGTGCTTCAGTTAGTGAAAAAGAAATTTATTTAAAAGATGAACAGTTTTTAAATATCGATAAGTTGAAGTTACGTGGAAAGCATAATCATCAAAATATTATGGCAGCATTATTAGCTGTTGATGAATTTAGTTTAGATGATGATAAGACTATTGAAGCTATTCAAAATTTTAGTGGTGTAGAGCATCGTATTGAGTTTGTGCGTAGTATTAATAATATTGAAATATTCAATGATTCAAAATCGACAAATATCGAGGCGACAAAAACAGCTTTATTAGCTTTTAATTCCACAATTGTTTTAATGCTTGGAGGGTTAGAGAGAGGACAAGATTTTAGAGAATTAGTAGATTATATGAATTTTGTAAAAGAGGTAATTTCTTTTGGTGAATGTGGAGAAAGAGTTCAAGAGATTATGGAAGAGTATAAGATAAACTGCACTTTTGTTGCAGATTTTACTTTAGCAATTCAAGAAGCTTATAGTAGATGTCGACCGTATGATACTTTACTTTTATCACCAGCTTCAGCTAGTTGGGATGTTTTTAAAAATTTTGAAGAGCGTGGTAATATTTTCAAAATAATAATAAATCAAATGTAATTATTGTATTTAAAAATCAAATGTGTTATTATTACTTTATAAGTAATTAGGAGGTATATTATATATGAATAAAAAGGAATTTATCGATGTTTTAGCAAGTAAAACGGAAATGTCGAAAGCTGATACATCAAAGTTTGTAGACTCATTTTTGTCGACTATTGAGGAAACTTTAAAAAAAGGTGATAATGTAAAATTTATCGGATTTGGAAGTTTTGAAGTACGTGATCAAAAAGCTCGTGTTTCAAGAAATCCAAGAACAGGTGAACCTATTAATGTTCCTGCAAGAAAATCTCCAGCTTTTAAAGCGGGAGCTGCATTGAAAGAAGCTTTAAAATAAAAAAGGGTAACTCCTTTTTTTTGTAGGAGGATTTAGATGATAAATAAATTATTAAGAGATGGAGAGCTTAATTTAACAAAATTAATTTTGAATAATTATTCAAAAAGTAATTTAAGTTGTGATGAAGTATTGTTATTATTACATTTGTGTGCTGATGCTAAGTCTGAGCATATTAAATATAATTTAGAAAAAATTTCTAAAGTTATGAATTTAGAATCGAGAAAGATTTTTTCTTTAGTTACTGATTTAAGTGCAAAGGGTTTGCTAGAAATTAAGGTTTTGAAAAAAGAGCGTGGTTGTGTAGAAGTGATTGATATTTCAAAAATGCCTGAATATTTATTAGCAGAAGATAATCAAGAAAAGAAAAATGAGCTTTTAAATGTTATTGCTAATTTATTAGGAAGGCCTCTTAAGTATGCTGAAATACAAACATTGTCTAAATGGATAGAAATTGAAAAATACGATGAACAAGCAATAATTGATGCTGTTGCTGTTGCTGCGATGAATAATGTTGATAATTTTACGTATATTAATAAAGTTTTAGAAAATAAGGTTGAAGATACTGGTAATATCAGCAGCTTTAAGTTTGAGTATGATTGGTTAAATGATGAAGATAAGTAAACGTATAGAAGTAATTATCGATGTTTTAGATAAAATGTATCCACATGCTAGTTGTGAGTTAAATTATCAAACACCGTTTCAATTAGCAGTGGCGGTTATGCTCTCAGCTCAAACAACTGATAAGGCGGTTAATATTGCAACAAAAGATTTGTTTGCTAATTATTTAAATGCTAGTGATTTTTTAAAACTTTCTGTTGCAGAAATTGAAAAATATATTAAAAGAATTGGGTTATATAAGAATAAGGCTAAAAATTTGCATAGAATGGCAGAAATTATCAGTAATGATTATAATGATGTATTGCCTAATAAACGTGCTGATTTAGAAGCTTTACCAGGTGTAGGACGTAAAACGACTAATGTTATTTTAACTGAAGTCTTTCAAGTTCCTGCTTTTGCAGTTGATACACATGTAGAGCGCATAAGTATTAGACTCGGTTTAGCAAAAAAAGGTGATAGTGTATATAAGATAGAAGAAAAATTGAAGCGTAAGTTTCCACGTGAAAAATGGATCAAATTACATCATCAGATGATTTTTTTTGGGCGTTATCATTGTAAAAGTCGTAATCCTAATTGTAAAGAATGTCTTTTAAAAAACATTTGTAAACATAATCAATTATAAAAGTCGTTTACACGACTTTTTACATTGTTAAGTATCATGATAAAAAGTTTTTAATTATGGACTTTTTTTATTGGAAAAACAATTGACAAATTTTTTATATCTCCTTATAATGAACTTGTTGAAATTTAGCTTTAGAATGGAATGATCAGATGAAGAAATTCGTTGTTGTATCACACTGTATTTTAAATCAACATGCTGTTGTAAAAGGTTTGGAAAGGGGTAATGGGGCTTTTAATTTTGCTAAAATACTATGTGAAGAAAGTTTTGGAATTATTCAATTACCTTGTTTTGAGATGATTTTAAGTGGAAAAGATCGTCCAGGAATGACTTATGAAGAATATGATACACAAGAATATCGTAAATTAATTTCTGAAGGGTTAATACCATATATTTTACAAATAGAGAATTACTTGGAAAATAATTATTATTTTCAAGGATTTATCGGTATTGAAGAAAGTCCGACTTGTTCTACTTTAACAAAGCAAGGTTTAATGATTGAGGAATTAGTACGTTTATTAGCTGAAAAATCGATCAAATTTAAGATGATAGGTGTGCCTACTAGTTATTCTAATAATGCTGAAAACAATCAATTTATTAACAAATTAAAAACATTTTTAGGAGTAGATGATGAAAAAAGAAGTTAATACGCTAGTTTTATGTGGGCTAGCTATCGTAATTAATATTGTGCTTGGTAGTTTTGTATCGAGCATTAAGATACCACTATTGTTTTTAGATTCACTAGGTACAATTTACATTGCAGCTACTAAGGGAGTTAAATGGTCGCTTGTAGTAGGGATTTTAACGAATTTACTTTTAGGTATCTTAACTACACCAATTGCCATTCCTTTTGCTTTAGTTAGTGTTTTAATTGCAATAGTAGTTAGTTTAATGGCGAAAAGAGGATTTAGCTATAAAAGGGCTATTTTAACAGGAATTTTATTATCAATTACCATTCCTCTTGTAGCAACACCAATCCGTATTTATTTATTTGGAGGACTTAGTGGGTCAGGAAGTGATGTATTATTATTAGTACTGAAGAAAACAGGACAGTCTTTATTTGGTGCAACAGCTTTAACAGTTTTTACAGCTAATTTAGTAGATAAAGTTGTTTCTTGTGTTTTAGTAAGTTTTATGATGAAAAGATTGGCAAAATTTGGCTTATAAAAAAAGACTGCTGAGCAGTCTTTTTTATTTGCTATAAACTTTTTTAGTTCATTACGATTGCATCAACTGGGCACTCACCAATACAAGCACTACACTCAATACATCCTTCATTAACAAAAGCTTTATCTTCTTTCATTTCAATTACCTCAACTGGGCAAACACTTACACAAGCTTCACATCCAATACAATCATCAACTTTAACAAATGCTGGCATGTTAACTCCTCCTTTTATTTTAAAATTATTATTCTATAATAGTATTTTATATTTTTTTTAGTAATTTTTCAAGTATAAAACAAAACTTAATTAAATAAATTTATTAACATTCCACCATATTCTAAGAAAACAGGTGCAAATACTAATGAAACGATTGACATTAATTTGATTAAAATATTAATTGAAGGTCCTGAAGTATCTTTAAAAGGATCTCCAACAGTATCACCAACAACACTTGCTTTATGTGCTGGGCTATTTTTACCACCGTGTTGTCCCGATTCAATATATTTTTTAGCATTATCCCATGCACCACCAGCATTAGACATGAAAATTGCTAGTAAAACACCACTAACTAAAGCACCAGCTAATAAACCACCAACAGCTTCTGTTCCAAGTAATAAACCGATAGTTAAAGGTGAAATAATTGCTAAAATACCTGGTAAAAACATTTTCTTTAAAGCAGAATCAGTTGAAATAGTTACACAAGAAGCATAATCAGGCTTAGTTGTTCCATCCATGATTCCTGGATTTTCTTTGAATTGTCGACGAACTTCTTCAATCATTTTATTAGCTGCTGAACCAACTGCATCCATTGTTAAAGCACTAAATAAGAATGGTAGCATCCCACCGATTAGTAATCCTGCCACAACTGTTGAGCTTAAAATAGAAATTTCTGTTAAATTAACAGCTTCAGAGAATGAGACAAAAAGTGCTAAAGCTGTAAGGGCAGCTGAACCGATAGCAAATCCTTTTCCGATTGCAGCAGTAGTATTTCCTACAGAATCAAGTTTATCAGTAATTTTTCTAACGCTTTCATCTAAATTGGCCATTTCAGCAATTCCACCAGCGTTATCAGCAATTGGTCCATAAGCATCAATTGCAATGGTAATTCCTGCAGTTGATAACATTCCAACAGCAGCAAGAGCAATTCCGTATTGTCCAGATAATTGATATGAAATGATGATTGCTGTAGCAATTAATAAAATAGGTAGAGTTGCTGATTTCATTCCAACGCTAATACCACTAATTATCGTAGTAGCTGAACCTGTTTCTGATTGTTTAGCAATTTCTTTAACACTTTTGTATTCATCTGAAGTATAAACTTCAGTAATTTGTCCAATAGCAATCCCAACAATTAATCCAGCAATTACAGTATAAAATGCATTTAAATTTCCAAATAGGTAATAACTTAGAACACCTGAAGAGATGATAACAAATAATCCGGCAACATAAGTTCCCATTTTTAAAGCTTTATGTGGGTCATTAGCATTAGAAGCTTTTACTACTGCAACACCAACTACAGAAAAAATTATTCCTAGAGCACTTAAGATGAATGGGAAAAGTAATCCTTCCATTCCAAAAGCTAAATAACCTAGTGTTAGAGCTGAAACGATTGAACCGACATAAGACTCAAATAAGTCGGCACCCATTCCTGCAACGTCACCAACGTTATCACCAACATTATCAGCAATTACTGCAGGGTTACGTGGATCATCTTCAGGAATACCAGCTTCAACTTTACCAACTAAATCTGCACCAACATCAGCAGCTTTAGTATATATTCCACCACCAACACGAGCAAATAGGGCAACAAGTGAGGCTCCAAGTGAAAAGCCAAAAATTATTTCAATATTATTATAAATAATCATTAAGATAGTAATACCTAATAATCCTAAAGAAACAACGCTCAAGCCCATAATAGCACCACCATTGAAAGCAACAGCTAAGGCTTTTGTCATTCCATTTTCTTTTGCTTGTTGAGCAGTACGAGCATTTGCATTAGTAGCAGCACGCATTCCGATATTTCCTGCAGTTGCACTCAAAATAGATCCTAGTAAGAAAGCAATTGCTGTTCCAGCATCTATTAATAAGAATAATAGTACAAATAGTGGTAGTAAAACGAAGACCAATAATTTGTATTCACGTAGTAAAAAAGCATTTGCTCCTTCTTTAATATATGAAGATATTTCCTTCATTCTTTCTGTTCCTTGTGAAATTTTATTATTACTAGTATTAATATACATAGTATATAACAAGGCGATTAAAATACTAGCAATTATAAAAATATAAAAAACTGTTTCAATTGTTTCAATCATATTTTTCCTCCTAAAATATTGTTTCCTTATCAGTATAGCAAAAGTTGGACAAATCGACAAGAATATAAGTAAAATAAAGTATGAAAATATTTTATTAATACACTATAATGTGTTACAATATGGGTAGTAAGGAGCGATGGTGATGTTGAAAAAATTAAGAGATTATCTATTTGATACAAATCAAGAAGAAGAGATTGTAGAAAAACAGCAAATTAAAGAAGAAAAAAATGATGAAAATGTTGTACGCAAGCTCACTGAAGAAGAGATAGTTAAACAACGTAAATTAGAACGTAAGCAGAATAATAAAGATACTAGTGTAATGTTTGTTGATGATGTTTTTGATAAACCAAAACCTAAAGCTTCTGCATATTCAAGCAATAGTGAGAAGCGTTTTAAACCAAAACCTTTTATTTCACCTGTGTATGGTGATTTAGGGAAAAAAGAAGAAGAGCCTGTTGAAGTGATTGAGAATTTTGAAGAAGAAGAGACAAGACCAGATTTTGAAGAAATTCGCAATAAGGGATTTGTTAATGTTTCTTCAGTTACAGTAACAACGCCACCTAAATCAGAGCAAAAAGATACTTCTGAATCAAAGAAAAAAAGTGATAGTGCCATTTTTGATACGAAAGAAATTGTTAATCTTAAGAAAAGGTTGCAAATCGATGATGAGCCTGGACGTGTTAGTGATGAAAATGTCACGATGGAAGAAGCTTATGCTAGTGAAGATGTAGAATATGATATCTATAAAATTAAGGAAAAAGCTAAAGCGGAAAAAGAAGGGCGTAAGATGAATTTGTTGGACTTATTGAGCGATGATTAAAAATAGACGTGCTTTTTTAATAGGTATTAAAGGTTCAGGTGTATCATCTTTAGCTAGCTTCCTTTATTATGAAGGATATGAAATTTTTGGTAGTGATGTTTCTGATCGTTTATTTACACAAGAAGAATTAGAAAGTATTGAAGTTAAATATTATGGTTTTGGTGAATATGAGTTTCAAACAGATGATTTAGTTATTGTTGGTGTTTCTTTTAATGATGATCATCTTGATGTTAAAAATGCTAAAGCAAAAAACTGTGAAATGTATTATTACGATGATTATTTAGGAATACTTAGTAAAAAGTATCGTAGTGTTGCAGTTACTGGAACACATGGAAAAACAACAACGACTTCATTTGTAAGAAGTGTGATGGAAACAGATAAGAAAATAAATTCTCTTGTTGCTTGTGGACAAGGTTATTTTGCAAGTGAAGATAGCTTTTATGCTTTTGAAGCTTGTGAATATAAAGACCATTTTCATAAGTATTATCCAACATATGCAATTGTGACAAATGTTGATTATGATCATGTAGAGTATTTTAAAACACGTGAACAGTATAGACAATCTTTTATAGATTTTTCTAAAAATGTTCAAGATAATTTGATTGTATGTGGTGAACATGAACAAACGTATGAGTTGTTTAAAAGTAATAAGCAAGTTTTATTTTATGGTTTTAAGCAAGAGTTTTTTACTAATGCACAAGGATTGGTATTTGCAGAAGAAGGGTGTAGTTTTGAATTAGTTATTGATGAGAATAGTTATGGAAGAATTTTTTTGGAAATTTTTGGTGAACATAATGTTTTAAATTTTTTAGCGGCAATTACGATTGCTTATTTAGAAAAAGAAAATATTGTAGAAATTTTACAAAAATTAGATTTGCAAGTTAGTGCTAGAAGGCGCTTTGATGAATATTTTTATAATGATTTGATCGTGGTTGATGATTATGCTCACCATTATCATGAAATCAAAGCTTTATTAAGTGCTGTAAAGCAAAAGTATCAGCATAAACAAGTTATTGTTATTTATCAACCTTTATCAGCTTTTAGACTTAAACATGGTAAAGATGCTTATTTTGAAGCTTTAAATATGGCAGATAGACAAATTATTTGTGATGTTTATATTCCTAAAAGAGAAGAAGGTATGTATGATTATGTTCCTAATGCTGAAGTTTTATTAGAAGGATTAACAAATGGGGAAATGTTTCAAGAAAAAGTGTTTGATGAATTATTAACATTTAAAGATACAGTAATTGTTTTTTCTGGAATTACAATTTATACGAATTATACGGCAAAATTTTTAGAAAAACTTAAGAATATTGTATTTGACTAGATTTTTTTTAAATAGTATAATTATAGTATTATGAGAAGGAGGTGCTTTTATGGATGTTAGAGAAATAGCAATCATCGCTGTATTTGTTGCATTGGTAATATTGTTACTATGTTTATCTATTTTTACGATGACGGCAACAAAGAGTCTCAAAACATTGACCTCAAAAACAGAAGTTGCGCTTGATGATATTAATAATAAACTAGCAAAGATTGATGGTTTATTTGACACATTATACAGTGTCAATCAAGTGTTACAAAATGTTGCATCATTAGCAAGTAAGGTGAAGTTTTTTGAAAAAGTTATGAACATGAGCGAAAAGGTAAAAAAGAAATCTAAATAGGAAAGGTGATTTTTATGGAAAAACCATGTGGTGGAGTAGGAATTTTAGTAGCAGGAATCGTTATTGGGGGCGTTGCAGGATTATTATTAGCACCAAAAAAGGGTAAAGAATTACGTGAAGATATTCGTGTTAAAGCAGAAGAAGTAAGCGATAAGTTTGGTGATACGTACAGTCAAATTAAAAAAGAAGTTGGAGAAAAATACCACGTTTTACATGAAAGAATCGTTAACTTAGATGTGGAAACAATGAAAACTAATACATTGGAGAATTTGAATAATTTAAAAGCTAAAGGTGAAGAGTTGATTAGAACAGCTCGTGCTAATGGAAATGCTAAATCAATTCAAATGGCTGAAGGTGTTAATGAGAGAATTAATCGTAAAATCGATATTTTAAAAGAAAATAGAGAAGAATTTGTAAAAGATGCTTCTGTAGACGAACTTGATGAACAACTATAAAATTTTGTCGTAATGGCAAAATTTTTCTTAAGATAGGAGATTATATGAATATTGTTGAAGAACTAAAATGGCGTGGAGCAATTTATGATGTAAGTGATGAGACGCTATTTGAAAAACTATTAAATGATAAAGTAAAGATGTATATTGGGGCTGATGCTACAGCTTCTAGTTTGCATATTGGAAATTTGGCATCATTAATTACTGCTAAAATGATTGAAAAAGCCGGTCATGAAGTTTTCTTTTTAATTGGTGGAGCAACTACTTTAGTAGGTGATCCTAAAATTACTGATGAGCGTGAATTAAGGAGTGTTGAAGATATTACTCATAGTCGTGAGATGATTATTAAAGAAGTTACGAAAATTTTTGATTTTCAAGTAGTTAATAATCTTGATTGGATGAAAAATTTTTCTTTCTTAGATTTTTTACGTGATGTAGGGAAGTTTTATAATGTTAGTTATATGATTAATAAAGATCTTGTAAAAAAACGTTTAGAATCAGGTATTTCCTATACAGAATTTTCATATCAGTTAATTCAAGGTTATGATTTTTATCACCTTTATAAAGAAAAGGGTATTTGTTTACAAGCAGCTGGTCAAGATCAATGGGGAAATATTACTTCTGGATTAGAATTGATTCGTAAAAAAATAGGTCATAATGCGCATGCTTATGGAATGACGTTTCCTTTAATTACAAAAGCAGATGGTACAAAGTATGGTAAGACAGAGTCTGGTACAATATGGTTAAATCCTGAATTTACTAAACCATATGATTTTTATCAGTTTTTCATCAATATCGTAGATGATGAAGTTTTACAGTTTTTAAAAAGATTTACGTTTTTAAAACGCGAAGAAATAGAGAGTATTTATGAAGAATTTTTAGCAAAACCGCATGAGAGGTTAGCACAAAAAACTTTAGCATATGAAGTAACAAAATTAGTTCATGGAAAAGAAGTAGCAGCAAGATGTGTTTCAATGAGCGAAGCTTTTTTTAAAAGTGACATTACGCTTTTACAAGAAACAGAGCTACTGGAATTATATTATGATGTGCTAAAGAAAACAGAACATACTAACTTGTTAAAAAATTTAGTTGAGCACGGGATTGCTAAATCAAATCGTGAAGCACGTGAATTTATTAGTGGTAATGCAATTTCTATCAATAATAAAAAAGTTACTGATGTTGACTATGAAATATTAGAAGATGATTTGTATTTAGATAAATACTTCTTGTTGAAAAGAGGTAAGAAAAAATATTATTTATTTGAGGTGAAATAATGTCTGAGGTTGTTACAGTCACTTATCAAAGAAAATCAGCTGGATTTGTCATAGCTTTTTTAATTAATATTGCTGCGTTATTCGTATCTGATGTATTAATTGAAAATTTAGAAATCGAAAACTTGATGGCACTTATTTTTGGAGCTTTTCTACTAACTGTTTTTAATCGATTTTTAAAGCCATTGTTAATTTTTATTGCTCTACCATTAACTATTATTACTCTAGGATTGTTTTATCCTTTAATTAATGTAGCAATATTAAATTTAGTAGATTTCTTTTTAACTTCATTTACAATGACAGGTATTTTTAGTGCTATCGTTGTTTCTGTAATTATTGCCATTATTAATTGGTTATTGAATGGAATAATTGATAAAGATATTTCTAAAAACAGTCATATTCGATAGTAAAATTTATTTAACAAAAAGAGGACTAAATTTTAAGCAAAGAATACTTTGCTTTTTTTTTGAAAAAAAACTTTTCTTGACAAATAATATTTTTAATAGTATCTTTTAATAAAGAGAAATACATAGGGAGGTCATTGTATGACAAAAGAAAAGTTTGGGTCTAAGTTAGGAATAATTGCAGCCGCTGCAGGTAGTGCAGTTGGATTAGGTAATTTGTGGAAATTTCCATATATCGTTGGTAATAATGGTGGCGGAATTTTTGTCATCTTATATATTGTTTTAATTTTTGCAGTTGGTTTACCAGTAATGATTTCTGAATTTATTATCGGTAGAAGAGGGCAAGGTAGTGCAGTAGGATCATTTAAAAATCTTGATCCTAAAACACCATGGTATTTATCAGGTGTTTTAGCAGTTATCACTGCTTCAATTATCCTTAGTTTCTATGGAGTAATTGCTGGATGGGTTTTACATTATTTTATCTTATCGATAACTGGTGGTGTATCAGCAGAAGCTGGTATGAGTGCTGAAATATTTACAGATTTCATTTCTCAGCCTATTTTTCCAATTATTTACCAAGTTATTTTTATGGTTAGTGTAATGGGTGTAGTAATTGCAGGAGTACAAAAAGGAATTGAAAGAGTTTCAAAAATTATGATGCCAGTCTTATTTATCTTATTAATTGTTTTAGCATTAACGAATTTAAGATTAGATGGTTTTGGTGAAAGTATGGCATTTTTGTTTGGACCAGATACTAGTAAATTTGGTATTCAATCAATATTAGGTGCAGTAGGTCAAGCATTTTTCTCGTTGAGCTTAGGTTTTGCAGCAATGATTACATATGGTGCATATATTAAAAAAGATGTTAGTTTAACTGATGTTGGTTTGAAAGTATCTATAGCTGATTTATGTGTAGCTTTATTAGCAGCTTTAATCATCTTTCCAGTTGTATTTACAAATGGATTAGAAGTTGGAGCAGGACCGGGATTAGTCTTTATTACTTTACCACCGTTATTTGAAGCTTTACCTGGTGGAGATTTTATTGCAATTGCTTTTTTCATCTTATTATTTTTAGCAGCATTTACTTCAGCTATTTCATTGTTAGAAATTTCTGTAGCAGCTTTTAAAGAAAAAGAGTTAGCAAAAAAACCAGATGCAAGTGATCATAAAGTACGTGTAAAATGGGTGTTGATTTGTGGTGGTGTGATTACTTTATTAGGATTTCTTTCTTCACTTTCACAAGGTGCTATGGACATCGTATTACCTTTACCAGCAGAATTAGGTGAAACATTTCTAGATCAATTGTCTAATGTAGCAGATTATTTTCTAATTCCATTAGGAGGATTATTAGCAACATTATTTGTTGGTTTGAGATTGAAAAAACAAGATGTTATCGATGAATTGAAAAATCCAACATTAGGTAAGATTTTACATTTTTATGTAAAATATATTGTTCCAATATTCTTAGTTTCTATTTTAATTTCAGGATTATATAATTTATTTATTGCTTAATTTGAAAATGTTGTGATATATATCACAGCATTTTTTTTATACTTTTATTATAATAATTTTAGGAGGTGTTTTAATGAGTAAAATGAATTGTAATTGGTGTCAAGAAGCAATTGATAATGTTGCTTGTACTAAGGGAGGTTTTTGTGGTAAAACTACTGAACTAGCTAATCTAATGGATATTCATCGATATTATTTAAGCGAAGTTGCAAAACTACCTAAATCACGAGAAATTGATTTACATCTTATGAATGGTTTATTTAAAATGATTACAAATGCGAATTTTGATGAAAAAATCTTTTTACAAGAAATTAATAAATCACGTAATTATTTACAATTACCTTTTCTTGAAGAAAGTGATATTCGTAAATTGTCAGTTAATGTTATCGATGATAATCAAGATTTAGAAAGTTTGAAAAAATTAGTATTAACAGGTTTGATGGGTATGGCTGCTTATCATTCTCATGCTAGTAATAATGGTACTACTAGTGAAGAAATTTTTGAATTTACTCGTAGTAGTTTAGTAGCAATAAGTCAAAAGCTTTATTTAGCACAATTACTAGATTTAGTGAATGAAACGGGTTTATTCGGGGTTAAAGTTATGGAGCTTTTAGATCAGACGAACAATTTTAAATACGGTAGTCCAGTAATAACTAGTGTAAATTTAGGAGTTAGAAATAGACCTGGTATTTTAATATCTGGTCATGATTTAAATGTTTTAGAACAACTTTTAGAGCAAACTGATAATATAGGAATTGATATTTATACGCATTGTGAGATGTTACCAGCCCATTATTATCCTAAGCTTAATAAATACGAACATTTATATGCTAATTATGGTAACGCTTGGTGGCAACAAGAAGAGGAATTTAGTAAATTTAATGGTCCAATTTTATTTACGACAAACTGTATAGTACCGCCTAAAAAAAATGCTAATTATAGAAATCGTGTTTATACTGTGCATAATGCTGGACATGCTGATTTTAAGCATTTAACAAGCTTTAATGATAAATATGATTTTAGTGAAATAATTGCTACTGCTAAAAATTGTGCTCCACCTATTGAATTAGAAAAAGGTGAGCTAGTAGGTGGTTTTGCTCATCAGCAGATTATGGAAGTTTCAGATAAAATTATTGAGAGTATCAAAGATGGTAGTATTGAGAAATTTGTTGTTATGGCAGGTTGTGATGGAAGACACACCGAAAGAAAATATTATGAAAATTTTGCTAAGAATACTAATGATAAGACAGTTATTTTAACAGCAGGATGTGCTAAGTTTAGATACAATAAATTAAACTTGCAGAGTGTGAATGGGATACCTAAAGTACTTGATGCAGGACAATGTAATGATTCATATTCTTTAGCAGTAGTAGCTTTAAATCTAGCTAAGGCATTTGAATTAGAGAACATAAATGATTTACCAATTGAATACAATATAGCTTGGTATGAGCAAAAAGCAATAATAGTACTACTAGCTTTATTATCTTTAGGCGTAAAAAATATTAATCTTGGACCAACATTACCAGCTTTTATTACACCTAATATTGCAAATTTTTTGATTGAAACATATAATATTAGCAATGATTTGAGTTAAAATTAAATAGTAAATTTAGAAAAGTCTGTTAAATATTTCAAAATTATTAATATCACGAAAAATAATTTGCTGTAACAAAAAAGAGGGTGTTATGAAAAATATACTGTATACCATGATATTTAAACTGTTTTAGTAAGTAATTTCAGATTGTAATAATTTGTGTTTAAGCTTTTATAATGGGGAAGTATTTTGTTAAAAACAATTATTGTCTTAATTGACTTACTACTATTTAGTGTTTGTGATAACACGATGAGTAAAGTTATTTATACGTAAGGGGAATTTATTATAAATGTGATAATTTTGAGGCGATGTTGAAGAAAAAGGTGGAACTATCAAAGTGGAGAAAGATAAAAAATATTCTAATTCGTATAAGAAATACTAGAAATCGTTTTAGAATTAAAAACTTTATCATCGCCAATAACGACTTAATTACAAAGGAAAAAAGGAATGTAAAATAAGAGTGCATTAATACTTTTCTAGTCAAGCGGTTACAATGAAATAACTTGTAACTGTTTTTGTTTATGTTAACTTTTGGAGAAAAATTGTCATAAAAAGAGCACTTTATATAAAAGTGCTGTATAGACAGCAAAAATTATATGTGCTATAATGCTTTTAAAAGGTAGGTGGTGCTTTTGTTTAATCAAAAATATGCTGCATTAATTTGTGATATTGAGGGTTCTAAAGAACTAGATGGGCAAAGGAATTTTTATCAATTACGATTAATTGATACTTTAAAAAGTATTAATGAGAGTTATAATGATAGTATTGAATTAGCTTTTCAAATATATAATGGTGATGAGTTTCAAGGATTAATTAATGATTTTTCAGTGATTCCTAAAATTATATATGAAATTGAAAAAAACTTAATGCCTGTAAAAGTTAATATTGGAATTGGAATTGGAACGGTTGCAACAGACTTGAAAATATCAAATACATTTGTTAATGATGGTGAAGCATACTATTGTGCGAGAAATGCTTTGAATGAAGTTAAGGAAGGAAGAAATAAACATCGTAATATTGATACGAATATTATTTTAAGAGCTTCTTTTGAAAATGATTTTGAAAAAGTTATCAATACGATTTTTTCATTATGCTTTATTATTAAAAGTAATTGGACAAAAAAACAACAAAATATTATTAGTAGTTTAGAAGAGCATGATGATGTTCAACATTTAACTGCTAAAAATTTAAATATTTCACATACAGGTGTTAGTCGTGCTCTAGATCGTGCGAGATATTATTCAGTTAAGGATGCTTATCATAATCTTTATTTGATTTTTAAAGAACTGGGGGAAGATAAAGGTGTTTAGTAGTTTAATAGTAGTGTTGTTAATTTGTCATGTATTAGCTGATTTTTATTTTCAATCTGAAAAACTACTTATTAAGAAAAAGCAACATTGGCAAGGAAAGTTGATTCATGTTTTAATTCATTTTATTATTATGCTTTTAGGATTGAGTATTGTTTTTAAAATTAATCTTGATTTAGTAGTATTTACTGTCATAATTTGTGTGTTTCATTATGTAACTGATTATTTAAAATTAACTATCGCTTATAAAAATGATTTAAGAGCATTTTGTTTAGATCAATTGTCACATGTAGTCACTATTATTATAATAGCTTATATTTATACTAATTATTATGATTTACAATATTTTGCACTTTATAGCGATTTAATGATAAAGATTCTTTTGACTATTCTTAAAATTTTAATAGTACTTTTATTAATCTTAAAACCAACGGGAATTTTTATTGATAACTTTTTAAGTATGTATGAGTTAAATAATTATTGTAGTGAACAAGAAGATATTCGTGGATCAGGAAAAATGGTTGGTTACTTAGAAAGATTAACAATTTTTGCGTTATTATTAGTAGGTCAATATTTAGTAATTGGCTTTATTGGAGCAATTAAAACAGGTATTAGATATGATCAAATTACTAAAAATAAACTATCAGCAGATTACTATTTGATTGGTACGCTACTAAGTGTGCTAAGTGTCTTGATACTATTCTTATTGTTTAATAATGTTTTTTTAATTTATAGTTGGTAAATATATGAAAGCTTATGTAAACAACGATTGTAAAAAAATCCGTAAAAGTCATATTTTGGAAATTAATTGTGCTTATTGTCAAACTTTTCTTGCAAGATATCAAAAAGTTGGTAAAAGTAATTTAGTAAAGATGTATTATGAACGAATTATCGAAAGTAGTGTTAGGCTAGATTCTTTTCCAAAAATATTAATTTGTCCGGGCTGTGGAAAAAGAATTGCTACAAGATATACTACAAAAAAAGATAAGAAAATTGCTTATCGTTTGATGCCAGCTGCTTTTCATAAAAAGAATGTAGGTTATTAACATTCTTTTTTTATTGTTTATAAATTGAGTACATTATTTGAATTATACTGTAAAAAAAAATAAAATATGGTTATAGAAGTAAATCTAAGGAGGAAATTAAGATGAAAAAATTACTCAAAGTTTTAGTACCAGTTTTCACTCTCCTAGTATATTTAGCAAATATTTTAGCATCTGCTGGTTTTTTCAATACAACTACGACACGAGAAGTTTCAGATAAATATGCAACATTATTTACACCTATTGGGTTAACGTTTTCTATCTGGGGTATTATTTATATTTTATTAGCAATTTTTACTTATAGTTATGTGAAAAATTTTACTTCCAAAGAAAGGCTTTTTCAAAAAGTAGGTATAGCATATATTATTAATGCAGTAGCAAATATTTTTTGGTTAATTGCTTGGAGTTATGAAGAGCTTTTGTTATCTTTAATTATTATGATCATTATTTTAATGACATTAATTTATATGACGAATATTGTAAATAAAGGCATCGTTAATAAGCGTGAAAAATACACGATTAGAGTTCCTTTAAATGTATATTTTGCATGGATTTGCGTAGCAACTGTTGCTAATATTGCCATTTATTTAGTAAGTATTGATTGGGGAGCTTTTGGAATAAGTTCTGCTAGTTGGACATCATTGATGATTATTGTTGTAACTTTCTTAACTATTGTTGCTAATATTAAGGGAAATGGCTCTGCATTTTCTGCAGTGATAATTTGGGCATTTTTAGGAATTTTAATGCAGCATATTGAATCGGGTATTTATGATGGAAAGTATTCGATAATAATTTATACTTTGATGGTTAGTTTAACTTTTATTATTTTATTTAGTATGTATAGATTTTTAAGAGCTAGACCGTTAAAACGTCGTAAATAAAAGCCATAAGGCTTTTTTTTATTGAAAAAAAAGTTTAAATCGCATATACTGTTATTACGTGAAGGGAGTGAAGCAGATGATAGAATATGAAAAATACTGAAAATGTTTAAAAATGATGTGATTATCGTCTGCTTCACAAGGTTTGTGAGCTTTAAAAGATAGTCCATTACATGAAGAAAATGTAAAGGAGAATAAAATGAAAAAAATAATGTATGTTTTGAGTTTAGTTTTAATATTTAGTTTAGTGGGGTGTAGCACAGATAATTCAAAAACTATCTATATTAGTGCGATTCCTGATCAAAATCAAACAGATTTAAATAATGCTATGAATGAATTAGCAAAACAATTAAGTGAAAAAACAGGGTTAAATATTGAATATAAAGAGGTATTGGATTACAGTGCTGTTGTAACTGGTTTCTCTAGAAAAGATATAGCTCTAGCTTGGTTTGGAGGATTAACTGGTGTTCAAGCACGTGAAAGTGTTAAAGGAGCAAAAGCAATAGCTCAACGTCCTAAAGATGAACAATTTCAATCGGTTTTTATTGCTAATACTAATAGTAATATTAATAATTTAAATGACTATCGTAATAAGACATTTACATTTGGTTCAGAAAGTTCTACATCTGGTCATTTAATGCCAAGATTTTTTATAAATGAGGCAGGATTGAATCCTGAAAAAGATTTTAGTGGTGAAATTGGTTATTCGGGAAGCCATGATCGTACGATTGAATTGGTCGAGAATGGTACGTATGATGGGGGAGCTTTAAATATTAGTGTTTGGGAAAAATATCTTGCAGAAGGTTTAGTAGATTTAACAAAAGTAAAATTAGTGCAAGATAGCGATTATTACTATGATTATAACTTTACGATTTTACCAAAAACAGAATTTGAAGATTTATATGGTAAAAAAAGCTATGAAAAAATTACTAAAGCTTTACTAGAAATTGATATAGAAAGTAATGATGATTTATTTAAATTTTTTAATGATACAAAATTTATTGCTACAGAAAATAGTAATTATAATGGTATTAGAGAAGTTGCTTTACAATTAGGGATGATTGAAGAAAACGATGGTAATTAAAGATGTAGAAGTAAACTTCAACAGTAATTTTTGCTTAAAAGTTTCTTTTTTGAAAATAGAAAGTGGAGAAAAGGTTGCAGTTATTGGGCAAAGCGGTAGTGGAAAAACAACTTTTTTTAATGTTCTTAGTGGAATTATTGATTATCAAGGAGAAATTGTTACTTCTAAAAAAATTGTTTATGCAACACAATTTGGTGATTTAATAGATGAGTATAGTGTAAATACTAATGTTTTAATGGGAGCTTTTGGAAACAGAAGCTTCTTTAAAAACTTATATTGTGTTTTGATGAAAAATCGTGATGATCTTTTAAAATTATTTGCAATTCAAAAGTTGAAAAATCAAAAAGTAAAAGAACTTAGTGGTGGAGAAAAACAGCGTGTTTTATTAGCGAGAACACTTAATGAGATAGGAGATATTTATCTATTTGATGAACCAACTTCTTCACTTGACTTTAAACATCGTAAACTTGTAATAGAGACTTTGTGTAGTAAACTAGTAAATAAAACAGTTGTGTGTATTTTACATGATATGGAGCAACTAGATCATTTTGAGCGTTTTTTACTTTTTAAAGATGGACGCATAATTAAAGATACAAGGAATTTAGAGGAATTAGATGTTTATTTTAAATAAGTTAAAAAATAGTATTCTTTTTATAGTGATTTTACTATTTTTTGCAAACTTAATTTACTATGTGATTTATAATGACATTTTTATAGATAATTTTGTGAATAATTTAGAAAAAATCTTTGTAGGGATGCTAAATCCTGTTTTGAATCAAGAAGTTATGGAGCATGTTTTATTAGGAATTATAAATACTTTATTTTATGCGTATTTAGGACTTAATGTCGGTGTTTTTATTGCACTTTTATGCAGCTATTTCAGTCTAAAATATCGTAAACTACGTTTTGGGAAAATATTAGCTATTTGCTTACGTGCTCCACATGAGTTGATTATTGTCTTAATTTTAACGATTATTTTTGGCTTTAATGTTTATGTAGCTGTTCTAGCTATCGGTTTAAGTTTTGGTGGTGTAATAGCTAAAGTATTTACCGATAATTATAATAATTTAGTATACGCTAATTTTATTAATTACCAAAAACGTGGATTTGATTATATGTCAAATTTCTTTTTCAATCTTTTTCCAAAAGGATTTAAAAATAATCTAGATTATGTAATTTATCGATTTGAATGTGCTTTTCGTTCTTCAATTGTTCTAAGTTATATAGGGATTGTAGGAATCGGCTTTTTTATCAATACGAGTTTGAGTGATTCAAACTATAGTTTATTATTTACGTATCTATATTTTTTAATTTTAACAATGGTCGTAATCGACTTTTTAAGTAGAAAAATAACTCAAGTAGCAATGCGAAATATTATTAAAACAACATTGATTGCATTTTTAATATTTATGATTAGCTTAGTAGTTTTTACTATTATTAATTGGTCAGATTTTTTATTATTGTTCAATGAAAAAAATTTATATGGGTTAGAAAAACTTTTAAAGGCACTAAAAAATGTTTTGTTGTTTAAAAGTGAAGTTTATAGTAAAGATAATTTACAAATGCTTAGTAGTTATACTTTACAAACATTACAATTAGGATTATTAAGTATTACGTTATTAATAATAGGGGTAACGGGATATTTATATTTAGTAATTATAAAAATAAAAAACTCTTCTAAAATTTTAGAAATATTTTTTAATTTAATCAGTATTTCATTAAGGTCAATTCCAGAATTAGTTATTATGGTTATTTTGCTATTTATTTTTAAGCCAAATATTTTTACAGGGGCGTTAGCACTAGCAATACATCATTTAGGTGTCCAAATGAAACTGTATAATAATTTGTTACATGATAATTATCGTGAAATGATTTTAAGCTATAGCAAGCGTAATTTTACGGCTTTAAATATTCTAGTTTTTGTGATTTATCCACAAATAAAAAGGCAGTTGGTAAGTATGTATACTTATCGATATGAACTAATTATTAAGAGCTCAGTTGTAGTAGGAACTTTAGGAGCAGGCGGGTTAGGATATTTATTCAAATTATCTTTAAGTAGTTTTAATTACGAATTAATGATATTAATTGTCATTATTTATTGCTTACTCTTTTTCTTAATTGAATTTTGTTATTTTCTATTTCAAAAATACCTTTAGCAAATGAATATTTATTTCAAATAATAGTGTAAAAATAAAAAAATTTGTGTATAATAGAGCTATATAACATTTGGAGGTCATATAATGGATATTAGATCTGTCGTTTTTGAATTTCTAAGAGTAACAGAATGTGGAGCAATTGCTGCTTATCAAACTATCGGTTTACGTGACAAAAACTTGGCTGATGAACTAGCAGTTAAAGCAATGCGTAGTATGTTAAACGATATTGGAATTGCTGGAGAAATCGTAATTGGTGAAGGAGCAATGGACGAAGCGCCGATGCTTTATAATGGTGAAAAAGTTGGTGCAGGAGGAATTAACGTTGATATTGCAGTTGATCCTGTTGATGGGACAAGCAATGTAGCAGTTGGTAGAAGTAATTCTATTTCTGTAATAGCAGCAGCTAAGAAAGGGTGTTTATTGAAAGCCCCAGACATGTATATGTTAAAAATTGCTGTAGGACCTAAATGTGCAGACGTAATAGATATTAATAAGAGTTTAAGCGAAAATATTTTGGCAGTTGCTAAAAAACTGAATAAAAATGTGCGTGATACTGGTATTGCAATGTTAGAGCGCGATCGTCATTCGCGTTTTGCTGAAGAAGTTAGTAAACTTGGAGCAAAAATATTTTACTTTCCTGATGGTGATATAGCAACAGCAGTTCAAACTTGTATGCCTAAGAGTGATATTGATATTATGTATGGTTATGGTGGAGCGCCAGAAGGAGTAATAGCAGCAGCAGCATTAAAAGCTTTGGGAGGTAATATTCAAGGTAAACTTGCTCATTATATTGATGTTTGGCCTGAAGATGATGATAGTGCAGAGATTACGAAAATAGAAGAAGAATTATTAAAAGAATTGCATGTTAAAGTTGGAGATGTTTTAACAATCAATGATATGGTGATGGGAGAAGATTTTGTATTTTCTTGTACAGGAATTACAAAAGGTGATCTTTTAGAAGGGGCATTTGTTGAAGATGGTATTTTATATACACAATCGCTTTTAATTAGAGGACGTACGCGTACAATTCGTAAGATAACATCAGGTCATTTTATTGATTTAAAGCCAACACAATTGAAAGAAACTTTTGAATATATTAAAAATAACAATTAAAAAGACGTTTTTGTCTTTTTTTTTACTTATATATTGCTATTTTAAGGAACTGTGTTATAATATAACCGACTGGTTATATATGGAGGTGGATATGGATATACACAGTGTTTTAAATATGTTTGCAGATCCAACGAGGCTAAGGATTATTGCAATTTTATATGAACGTGAACTAACTGTTAGTCAAATTTGTAGTATTTTAAATTTAAGCCAAGCAAATACTTCAAAGCATTTAAAAAAGTTGTTGGCAAATAAGATGGTTAAAAATAGACAAGTCAGTCGACATGTATACTATTTTTTAAATCCATCTTATAAAGAGAGATGTTTAATAATCGAACCTATTATTTCAACTTTTTATAAGTATGAACAAGGAAGCAGAGATCAAAAAAAATTAAAGGAGTTAATAAAATGAAAATTGTTATTATTGGAGGTGTAGCTGGAGGAGCAACAGCAGCAGCTAGACTTAGAAGATTAGATGAAGATTTAGAAATTATTATGTTTGAAAAAGATGAGTATGTAGCATTTGCCAATTGTGGATTACCTTATTATATAGGAGAAGTTATTACAGAACGTGATAAATTATTAGTACAAACTGTAGAAGGATTATCTTCAAGATATAATTTAGATATTCGTAATTTTTCTGAAGTTACTAAAATTAATCCTCAAGAAAAAAGTGTAAAAGTGTTTAATCATCAAACTAAAGAAACTTATTATGAGACATATGATAAATTAATTTACACACCAGGAGCAAGTCCAATTGTTCCTAAGTTTCTTAGTAAAGAAGTTAATAATGCTTTTACTTTGAGAAATATTCCTGATACAGATAAGATTTATAATTTTATTAGTGAAAAATCTCCACAAAATGCTGTAGTAATCGGTGCGGGATTTATTGGTGTAGAAATGGCAGAGAATTTGGCAGAGCGAGGACTGAATGTAACGTTATTAGATCTAGCAGATCATATTTTAAAGACATTTGATTATGAGATGGCGTGCGAATTAGAAATAGAGTTAAAAGAACATGGGATTAATGTTATGACTTCAACTACTGTCAGCAAAGTAGAACAAAAACATGTGATATTAGATAATGGGCAAAAAATTTCAACAGATTTAACAATTCTAGCTTTAGGTGTGATGCCTAATTCAAAGTTAGCAAAAGAAGCTGGAATTAATACGAGTTCTAGAGGTGGAGTTGTTGTAAATGAAAAGTTTGAAACTAATATAGGTGATATTTATGCAATAGGAGATGTTATTAGCGTAAACCATATTATTACAAATGAGCAAACGATGGTGCCACTTGCAGCACCTGCTAATCGTCAGGCACGTTTATTAGCTGATATTTTAGTTGGTAGAGATGTTAGTTATAAAGGAGCTTTAGGAACGAGTGTTATCAAAGTTTTTGATAAAACAGCAGCAGCTACTGGTTTGACAGAAAAACAGGCTTTTGATTTAGGCATTGCTTGTGATTCTGTAGTAGTTCATCGTAACAATCATGCTAATTATTATCCAGGGGCAAGCAATATTACTATTAAGCTTGTTTATAATCGTGATTATAAAATTTTAGGTGCACAAGCAATTGGGATTGCTGGTGTTGAAAAGCGAATTGATGTAATCGCTACTGCTATAAAAGCTAATTTAAGTTTAGCTGACCTTGAAGATTTAGAGCTTTCATATGCACCACCATTTTCTTCTGCTAAAGATCCTGTTAATATTGCAGGGTATGTAGCGACAAATGTTTTAAATGATAATTTAGGAATGTTTAAATATCATGAAGTAGAAAAGCTTACTTTAGAAAATAATTTTATGTTAGATGTGAGAGATGAAGAGGAATTTTCATTATATGCAATTGAAAAATTTGTTAATATTCCTGTAAATGAATTACGTACACGTTTAGATGAGCTTCCTAATTTTGACACACCAATTTATATTACTTGTCAAGTAGGATTAAGAGGATATTTAGCACAGAAAATATTATTAAACTTAGGTTATAAAAAAGTGTATAATTTAAGTGGTGGTATTAAATTATATCGAACTGTTAAAAAAAATCAACAAGCTTCGCTTATTAATTTTTCAAGTGGAGGCTTAGAGTCTGAAATCAATGTAGAAGTATTAGATGCAAGAGGCTTGCAATGTCCTGGACCAATTACACAAACTTTTGAAAAAATGGAATCATTGAATGCGAAAGATCAATTAAAAGTTTTAGTAACAGATAATGGTTTTTGTGAAGATATTACTGCTTGGGCTAAAAAATGTGGACATGAATTAAATTATATCAAAAAACAAAGTGATGGAAGTTATGAGGCATTATTAACAAAAAACTTTGTTGAAGGTTGTCGAATCGACAATGTTGTTAATGAAAAAGATCAAGGAACGATTGTTATGTTTAGTGGTGATTTAGATAAAGCACTAGCAACGATGATTATTGCTCAAGGAGCACAAGCGATGGGAAAACAAATGACAATTTTCTTTACTTTTTGGGGACTAAATGTTTTACGTAAAGATGAGTTTACGATTGTTGATAAATCATTTTTTGAAAAAATATTTGGGTTTATGATGCCACGTGGTGCAAGAAAATTAGCTCTTTCTAAAATGCATATGTTAGGAATGGGTTCAGCGATGATTAAAAGTAGAATGAAGGATAAAAATGTGAATTCTTTGCCAGAAATGATTAAACAAGCACAAGCGATGGGAGTCAAGTTTATTGCTTGTACGATGAGTATGGATTTAATGGGAATTAAGGAAGAAGAATTAATCGAAGGAATTGAGTTTGCTGGTGTTGCTAAATACGTTGGTGAATCGAGTGGAGCAGATTTAACTTTATTCATATAAATAAAAACTCAGGTTTAACTGAGTTTTTTATAATTTATTTTTTATTGTAGTTTGCATTGTCATTACCGGACAAATACTACACCAAGTTTTTGGTTTGTAGATTAAGCCTAGTATTATTCCTAACAGAGTAGTTGAAAGCATCATATTAAATAAAGAAAAAGAAATTTGTGTTAATTGTGGATTAATACGATACTTGAGTAAATCGTGAAAAGGTAAATCAATTAAGTTAAATAATTTCATTTGTTCTAAGACTATCATATCAAAAAAAGTTATTCTTATTACAGCTATTGTCATCAAAATCAAATTAAATAGCATGTATGATAAAATGTACCATTTTATGTTACCAGTAATGAAAACTTTCGGTGTTTTTAAGTTTTGATACCATTTGATATGTTTAGTTTTAGTAATTAGATTTGATCTAGGACAATAGCCAGTACAAAAAGTATTTTTTTTTGTTTTGTATAATAAGATAAAGGGTATTGTCATACATAAAAACCCCAGCATAGCAAAGTTTATGTTAATGAAACTCAAAATAAAAAATAATAAATTAAAGATAAATAACAATTTGTGATTTTTCATAATTCCTCCTACGATGTCTTGTTTTTATAAAGCACGCTGATAATTATATCACACTGATAATTTTTAAAGCAATCATCTTGCTTGAAATATAATAAAACATTTCTCAATTAAGAAATGTCTTACTCGTTATCTATAACTTATGTGATTCATAAAATTTTTTTAAGCTTTTTTTATCTTTAACTGATAAGTCAAATCTACCGATTCCTTGTATTGCTCCTTCTAAAGCTAATAATCTATTATAACAAACTGATTTATCATGTTTTTGTATTTTTAGCCATGCTTTTTTGCTACCTAATTTTAATAATTCATCATAAGTATTGATATTGGCATTTAATAGCTGTGCTTCAAGCTCATCACCAATGTTTTTTATTCTTGTTAAATTTCCCAATTTGCTTCCTCCTAAAAAAACCCACTTCATAATTATCCTGTACATAGGCATTGTACAATAAATAAAATTGTAAAATGTTTTTTTTACGAAACTGTAATCATTTTTCACAAAGATTAACAAAGCTGAATAAATAACTAATAGTTTTATATGTATCAAAAAAAAGTTGAATAAATTGCTTTTAAAAGGTATAATATTAAAAAGAAAGGAGCACTCATATGCTTACATTAAATAACATTTTTATTTTAAATTATGCTGAAGTAATATCGAAAGTCAAGGACCTTGTAATGAGTACACCATTGATTTTGTTATTATTAGCAGCAGGTATTTATTTTACAATTAGAACTAGAGGAGTACAAATACGTAAAATTAAAACGATGGCGATATTACTTTTTAGTGGCGGTAATTCAAAAAAAGGAGTTTCTTCTTTTCAAGCTTTTGCATTATCTGTTGCAGGTCGAGTAGGGACTGGTAATATTGCTGGGGTAGCTACCGCAATTGCTTTTGGTGGACCAGGTGCGTTGTTTTGGATGTGGGTTATAGCTATTTTTGGATCGGCATCTGCTTATGTTGAATCGACGCTAGCACAAATTTACAAAGAAGAAATTGATGGCGAGTACCGAGGAGGACCAGCTTATTATTTTGAAAAAATAACTGGTAAAAGAATATTCGGAGTTATTTTTGCAGTACTTACTTTGATTTCTACAGGAATCTTTTTACCAAGTATTCAATCTAATTCAATTTCACTTGCAATGTATAATGGATTTGGAAGTTCGAGTTTTGATCAAGAAACATTCATGTTAATTACGGGGATAATTGTTGCTATAATTTTAGGACTAGTAGTTTTTGGAGGAACTAAAAGATTAGGAAGAGTAGCTGAAATAATCGTACCTTTCATGTCAATCATTTATTTAATTATTGCATTAATCATAATTATTATTAATATAAGCATTGTTCCAGAAACATTTGTATTAATTTTTAAAAGTGCTTTTAATCCTATGGCAGGGTTAGGAGGAGTTTTAGGAACAGCTATTATAAATGGTGTAAAAAGAGGAATTTTCTCTAATGAGGCTGGACAAGGAACAGGACCCCATGCAGCAGCAGCAGCAGCGGTAAATCATCCTGCTGAGCAAGGTTTAGTTCAATCATTTTCTGTTTATTTCGACACATTACTTGTATGTACGGCAACAGGGTTAATGATTATTATTACAGATAGTTATAATTTATTTACTTCTGCAAAAGACTTAGTTTATAATGGTAGTAATATCGCTGCTGGTGTTTCTGGAGGACCAGAATTTACACAAGCAGCAGTAGGGACACTACTTGGCGATTTAGGAGTAAAATTTGTAGCTGTTGCCTTATTTTTCTTCGCTTTTACAACTTTGATGGCTTATTATTATATGGCTGAATCAAACATTGCTTATTTATCAGAAAATAAAGATGAATCTGGAAAAGAAAAATCTAGTAAAACGCTTATTACTATTTTACGTGTTGTCTTTTTAGGAATTGTTATCTTGTTTTCAGCAATGAGTTCTGATGTTGTTTGGAATTTTGTTGATATTGGTGTAGGAATTATGGCTTGGTATAATATTATTGGAATTTTAATTGTTTCAAGTCCTGCAATAATAGCTTTAAAAGATTATGAAAAACAGGAAAAATTAGGGGTTAAAACTCCGAAGTTTAATCCAGATAAATTAGGGATTAAAAACGTTGATAAAGATATTTGGAAAGATTAAAAAAAGATTAGTAACAAAAGCAATAGAAGTATTTCAAATATTGCTTTTGTTTTTTATTGTTCAAATAAACAAAGTTATTAAAAAAGCCCTTAAAGGGCTAAGTAATTAAAAAGTAATTTAGAAATTTTCAATCTCTTTTTTTAGTTCTTCAAAAATATCTTCTTCAGCTATCGTTTTAATAACTTTACCTTTTTTGAAAAGACGAGCATTGTTTTTACCACCAGCAATACCAATATCGGCTTCACTTGCTTCTCCAGGACCATTAACGACACATCCCATAACAGCAACAGTAATATTTTTGTTACTACTTTCTAGAACTTTTTCTACTCGAGTAGCTAAAGAAATTAAATCGATTTCACAGCGTCCACAAGTAGGGCAAGAAATTATTTTAGGTTTACTCAAGAGGTTAAATGTAGATAGTAATTCACGACAGACTTTAATTTCTTCTAATGGATCTGCTGTTAAAGAAATGCGAATTGTTGAGCCTATACCTTCATATAATAAAATTCCTAAAGCTGCACAACTTTTGATTGTACCACTAAATTTAGTACCTGATTCAGTAATTCCTAAGTGTAGGGGATAAGCAAAAGTTTTTGCTGCTAAGCGATAAGCTTCAATAGCTAGAGCAGGATCACTTGCCTTTAAAGAAATAATAATATTTTTAAAATCAAGCTTTTCTAAAATAGCAACGTGCCTCTTAGCACTTTCAATTAAAGTTTTAGGATTATTTGCACCGTACTTTTCTTTTAAATCATTTTCTAAGCTACCACTATTAACACCTATTCTAATTGGAATATTTTTTTCTTTACATTTTTTTACAACAGCTTCAACTTTTTTTTCACTCCCAATATTACCAGGATTAATTCTGATTTTATCAATCCCAGCTTCCACAGCTTCAATTGCTAGTTGATAATTAAAATGAATATCAGCTACTAAAGGAATATTCGTACGTGCCCTAATTTCTGTAATAGCTTTAGTATCTTCACTAGTTAAGCAAGTAAAGCGAACTATTTGGCAACCAGCTTCACTTAAAGCGTTGATTTGTTTTACACATTCCTCGACATTTCGTGGTTTTGCAGTAATCATACTTTGAATAACAACACGATTGTTACCACCGATTTCTACATCTCTAACCATGATGCTTTTTGTTTGATTTCTTCTATACATTTTTTCACCTCTAATTGTATTATATCACTAAGTTGTGAAAAAAAGAATTGCAGCTTTAAACTTGAATTAATTAATTAATATGTTATAATTAAAATATCAAAATTACTAGAGAGAACGAGAAGTATATTAAAAAACCTACAACTAACATACGGGATTCGGATACTAATTTGTGCGGATGCTGACACAAGTTGTCAGAACCCTAATAATTAGTTATGTTGCCCACCTATATAATCTATAGGTTTGTTATTTATATACGATACGGCTCTTTGGTATTTTTTTTTATTTTGATATGGGGTGAATTATGAAACAATTTCAGAGATTAGAACTGATGATTGGGCATGAAAAACTGCTGAAATTACAAAGATCAACAGTTTTAGTAGTAGGTTTAGGTGGAGTAGGAAGTTATGCATTAGAAGCATTAGTGAGAAGTGGTATTGGTTCAGTAGTAATTATAGATAAAGATACTGTTGATATTACGAATATTAATCGCCAAATTATTGCTTTACACTCAACTATTGGTCAAGATAAATGCGAAGTAGCAAGAAGAAGAATTTATGAAATAAACCCTAATTGTCAAGTAGAGGCTTATAAAATTCATTATGATAAAAAACAAAATAATATTTTAGATAAATATAAATTTTCCTATATTATTGACTGTTGTGATACTGTTAGTGCTAAATTAGATTTAATTGAATATGCAACTAAAAAAAACATTCCGATTATTTCTTCAATGGGGACCGCTAATAAAACCGATCCAACAAAGTTTGCAGTAATGAACTTATTGCAAACATCGTATGATCCATTAGCAAGAGTTTTAAGAAGAGAAATACGTAAACGTAAAATAGAAACTTCTACTTTAAAAGTTGTTTGTTCACTTGAAAAGCCCAAAAAACCTTTAAATGTTGGAAATCTTTCTTCTAACATTAGAAAAGAACAGTTTCCTCCAGCTAGTAATGCTTTTGTTCCGGCAACTTCTGGATTAATATGCGCAAGTTATGTAATAAATCAACTGATAGAATAGTGGAGGTAATTTATGAAAAAAGTCTATATAGCTAGTGGTTGTTTTTGGGGAGTACAACACTTTTTTAAACAAGTTAAAGGAATAGTTGAGGCAAATAGCGGTTATGCGCAAAGTAATATTAAAAATCCTAGTTATCGGGATTTAATCAAAGGTCGTAGTAGTGCTGTTGAAGCAGTAGAAGTTATTTATGATGAACGAGAAATTACATTAACAAAGATTTTACAACTGTTTTTTAGAATAGTTGATCCTTTTAGCTTGAATCGTCAAGGATATGATATAGGAATACAATATCGTAGTGGAATCTATGTTTTAAGTGAAGATGAGTTAGCATTTGTTCAGGATTTCTTTTTGCAAAAAGAAAACGAGTTTCAAAAAGAAATTGTTGTAGAAGCACAAATGTTAGAAAATTTTACTTTAGCAGAGAATTATCATCAAGATTACTTACTACATAATCCAAGTGCTCCTTGCCATATAAATTTTAGTGTTTTAGAAAGTGAGGACATCAAAGATGAATTCCAATAATGTTTTATTTAAGGCAGAAAATTTAGTTAAAAAATATCGAAATGGTGAAACTGATTTATATGCTTTAAATGATGTGTCTATTAAATTTGAAGAAGAGCATATCAATACGATACTAGGTCCTTCAGGAAGTGGTAAAACAACGTTATTGAATGTTTTAAGTGGTTTAGATAATGTTAATTCGGGACACATTTTTTTTAATGGTGTAGATTTAACTAGTCTCAATGATAGAAAGTTAACAGTTTATCGTCGTGAAAATACAGGATTTATTTTTCAAAGTTATAATTTGATTTCGACATTAACGGTACGTGAGAATGTCGAGTTAGCAGCTTATATTAGTAAAAAGCCATTATCTATAGATGAGGTAATTGAAGAAGTTGGTTTACGTGAACACGCTCATAAATTTCCGTATCAATTAAGTGGTGGTCAACAACAAAGAGTAGCTATTGCAAGAGTTTTAGTAAAAAATCCGAAAGTTATTTTTTGTGATGAACCAACAGGTGCTTTAGATGAAGAAAGTGGCAGAAAAGTGTTAGATTTATTGCAAAGTTTAAATATTAAATACAAAACTACTTTAATTATGGTAACTCACAATCCTAATATTGCTAAAATGAGTAATAAAGTTATTTATTTCAAAAATGGTAAAATTGTAAATGAAGTAAAAAATGAAAAGTTATTATCAGCCTATGAAATAGAGTGGGCTTAACATGATAAAAAAAATTGTTAGAAGAAGTTTATTAAAAAATAAGATTATGATTATATCTATTTTTATTTTATTTGTTTTAGCAGCTATTTTGAGTGGGACAAATAATTTTGCTTTTCCTCAAGCAGAGAAAGAAGTAGAAAAAATCGTTGAAAAAGGGCATCGTGAAGAATTTACGATGTTTGTTAATCCATTAGCAAACGAGAAATTTAGTGATGAGTATTTTAAGCAAGTAGAAGAAAATTATGATTTAGAAATAAATTATGCTCCACGTTATTCAATCGTTGAAAAAAATAATTCAATAGAAAAAACACATGTTATTGAACAGTACCGTGAAGATTTAACAATTAATAAACCTGTTTTAGTAGCTGGTTCATTTCCGCTTCAAAAAAATGAGGTGCTTGTTAGTGAAAATGCAGCAACTGCTTTAAATCAAAAAATAGGGGATAAAATAACTCTTAATGATGTAGAATACATCATTTCAGGGTTTGCTTATTTTAGTAATTATTTTATGGAGTTAGATATTTATACGAGTATGAGTTTTTTACCAGATTATGAATTGACACAAGTATATTATATGAATGAAAAAAGTTTTACAGAAATTATACCAAAGTTAAGTGATATTAAAATTGAAAAAATTAGTGGTGTTTTCCATGAAGATTATTCACGTACAAAACGTCTTGATATTAGTAAAGAAATTTTAGCAAATGAAACTTTTATAGGACCAGTTATTTTACAAGATGGGAGCTTTTTATATGATCAAAATGGAGGAATTACTTTAGAAGAAAAACCTTTATTTATTTCATATTTAGATGCTGATTTTAATCCGACAGTTACAGCAATAGATTCAGAATTAAGTGCAGATAGTTTGATGTTGAATATTTTTTCATATGTTATTAATATTATATCTGCTTTATTGATGATTGTTTTGTTTAACAATGTTTTTAAAACGCAAAGACGAGAAATTGGTATTGTAAAAGCAGAAGGAATTACTTATCGTGAATTAAGTGTGCAATATACAAAATCGATTATTACTATTTTATTAATTAGTACAGTATTAGGAACTATTGTAGCGATGTTTAGTGCACGTGGAATAATTGATTTAATAAGACAATTTTATGCTTTCCCATTTGCTGAATTTCAAAAAAGTTTTCTTATAATAGGATTGATTGAAATTTTGTTAGTTCTAGCAGTAATTGTCTTAGCGGTATATTTCTTCTCTATTCGTAGAAATCTTTTGATTTCTCCACTTATTCTCATAAAAAATGTTGATAGTGAAAGTCATCCTAAGATTCATATCACAAAATTTTTAAAATTCCTAAGTTTCAAAAAAAAATATTTAATAAATATCTTACTTCGTAATTTTTCAAAAGTTCTTCTTTTGACATTTGCCGTTTTTGTTTCATCATTTTTACTTCTTATGGGGAGTTTAAGTTATGATCAAATTAATAAGTTAGTTAATAATAATTATGCTGAACAATTAGGTTATGATTATGAAATTCGCTTTACACAAGATTATGATTATCCTGAGGTAACTTCTAAATCTGGTGCAGTTTACAATTTGAATCTTGATAAGAGTGATGATAAGTTAAGTATGAAAGCTTTTGATAGTTACAATGAAAATATTTTTAAAATCGAAAACTTAAATAGTAAAGTAATAGCGCATGAACTTTATCGAGAAGGAATTGTAATTTCATCATTTTTACAAAACAATTTTGATTTAGAAATTGGTGATACAGTAGAATTACTTAGTCCTTTTGATTTAGAAACTGTAATTAGTGTTGAAGTAGTAGAAGTTACAAATACTTTATATCAAGATGTTGCTTTAATAGATATTAATTATTTAAATGAGTTATTAGGAGTAGATTTTTATAATACGACATTTGGTAATGGTTCTTATGAAAAATTACTAGCTACTGATCCTAGTGCTACAGTAATAGAAACAGATATTTTTGGTGAAGAAATTTCTGAATCACTTTCTATTATTTATGCAACAATTGGTGTTGTCGTTGTAATTGCTGTAATTATTTCTTTGATTACAATTGGAGTTATATCAAATATTATTATTAAAAAGAGTTCTAAAACAATTTCTATTATGAAAGTTTTAGGTTATAAAGATCGAGAAATCAAAAATATTACTACTTCAGCTTTTAAATGGATTATTGTGATTGTTTATTTTTCAACTATTCCTATAATAGAAAAGTTAATTCAAGTTATAATTGAAAAAGCTACTAGTGGTTTAGATTTTACTTTTGTTATTGATATTGGTTGGAAGTTTTCTCTTTATGGTTTCTTAGTTTTATTATTTGTTTACTTTGTATCAGCTAATTTTGCGTATCGTGCGATAAAAAAGATAGATTTAAGTGAAAGTTTAAAGCTTGATGAATAAAAGGTGATTAACACCTTTTTTTAGTTTACTACAAATACTTAATTTAAGCTGTGATATAATGGACCAGTTAATAAAAGAAAAATAAAAAAGATATGAAAGGACATAGTAAAAAATATGTTTGTATTTAATAATTACTGTCTGTAGGTAGTTGTATAATTAGTACAAATATAGATTAGTAGCAGCTAAGTTATAGTAAAATTACAGCGTATTGAGCCTATTTAAATGTGTAAAACTACATATGGTTATATATAGGCAATTATAGAAAAAACAATGTTATTATGTTATAATTATCATTGTAGAGGTGAAGTAATGAATAGATCAAGAGCAAGAGAATTTGCAATAAAAAATATTTATCAGCACTTAGTTAGTTTAGATGATGCGCAAACTATTTTAGAAATGTATCAAAATAATGATCCGTTTCTTTTAGAGTTAACAAATAATGTGATTTATTATAAAGATGAGTTATTAAATGAAATTAAAGCTCATTTAGGAAAGGGATGGAGTATTGAACGCTTATACTATATCGATTTAGCTATCTTGCTTTTAGGTAGTTATGAATTGAAGTATAGTGATGTTGAAAAGCGCATTATTATTGATGAAGCAATTAAATTAGCTAAAAAATATTGTGATGATAACGCTTATAAATTTATCAACTCCGTATTAGATAAAATTGCGTGAAGTAATTAGTGTAAGTTCATTAGTTAAGTATTTAAAAAGTTTATTGACTAGTGATACATATTTAAAAAATATCTATGTTGAAGGTGAAATTTCTAATTTAACAATGCAAAAGCATTGGTATTTTAGTATTAAGGATGCTTTTAGTAAAATAGATTGTGTTATGTATGAAAGTAGTGTTAAGCAACTAACTACGAATTTTAAAAATGGGGATAAAGTACAAATTAAAGGGTATATTGATGTCTATGTTAAACGTGGTACTTATCAAGTTTATGTAACGAATATGAAAAATAGTGGGATTGGTGATCTTACTTATCAATACAGTATTTTGAAAGAAAAGTTATTTAAAGAAGGGCTTTTTGAAGCAGACTTAAAAAAAGTAATTCCTCGTTTTGCAAATGATATTGCGGTTATTACAGCAACAACAGGAGCAGCAATTCATGATATAGTCCAAACGCTAAGAAAGCGGAATCCAGGAGTTAGTATTACAATTTATAAAGCACTTGTTCAAGGAGAAAATGCTAAAAATGACTTAGTTAGAGCTTTGAAAATGGCTGATATTAATAATCATGATGTTATAATTTTTGGACGAGGTGGAGGATCTTTAGAAGACTTATGGGCTTTTAATGAAGAAATCGTTGTTCGACAAATTTATGCTTGTAATACACCAATTATTAGTGGTGTTGGTCATGAAAGTGATACGACATTGAGTGATTATGTTAGTGATATACGTGCTAAAACGCCAACTGATGCAGCAGTACTTGCCACATATGATGTTCGTGAAGAAAAACAAAAGATGTTAAATCTTGATAAATTATTAACCTCTTTAACGTATAATAAATATTTTTATTATAATGAGCTTTTACAAAGTAGTAGTGTTGAAAAATTAAGCGATTTATTATTAACAAATATTTCAAAAAAAATTTTTCAAATTGTTAATTTAGAACGTGATCTACATGATAGTATTAAAAATAATCTTAAAAGTAGTGAAAAACAATTTTTGACTTTAGAACAAGGTTTTAAAAGCTTTAAATTTCAACATTTAATTAACTCTAAAGTATCAGCACTTACTAATTTAGAAGTTAAACAACAAACTATTATGCGTCACAAATATGAGTTTTATAATAATGATTTACGTTTGTTAATTAGTTTACTTCAAGAACGAGATCCTTTAAATATATTAAAAAAGGGTTTTAGCATTACGAAAAAAGATCATAAAGTAGTTGATTTAGATGAATTGAGTGCTGGTGATGATATTATAACGATTGTTGAAAATGGTAAAATAAAATCAAAAGTAATTGAGGTGGAGAAAAATGAATATGAAATTTGAAGAAGCTTTAGAAGAATTAAAATTGATTGTTAAACAATTAGAATCAGAAAATATCGATTTAGATAAATCAATTGAAGTTTATAAACGTGGAATTGAACTTTCTAAATTTTGTCGTGATAAATTAGATGAAACAAATACTTTAATTGCGACAGTTATTGATGAAAGTGGTGAAAAAAGTGAATTTTGATTGGAAAGATGAGTTTGAAAATCATTTACAAAAATCTTTAAATTGCTTTACTCCTTCAAAACTATATGAAGCGATGGATTATTCATTGAATGGTGGAGGAAAGCGTTTTCGTCCGTATTTGATGTTTGTCATGGCTGAAAGTTTATCAGTTGAACAAGATTTATTAATAGAATTTGCAGTAGCTTTAGAATATATTCATACTTATTCATTGATACACGATGATTTGCCAGCACTTGATAATGATGATGTTAGAAGAGGAAGACCGACTAACCATCTTGTTTATGGTGAAGATTTAGCAATTTTAGCTGGTGATAATCTTTTGACGGTAGCTTTTGAAAAATTGTTGCATCATTGCCAAGCTCATAATTTAAATTTAGAAACAGCAAGCTATTTTGCTAGTTGTTGTCGTAAAATGGTAGAAGGTCAATTACTCGATTTACAAAGCTCTTTTGAAACAAAAACAGCACTTCTAGAGATGTATAACTTAAAAACTGGTGCATTAATTACTTGTGCTTTACAATTACCATGGTTGATAAATCACCAAGTAATTAATGATGATATCGAAAGAATTGGCTATTTATTAGGAGTTGCTTTTCAAGTTCGTGACGATTTACTTGAGTATGAAAGCAATAGTGAAATTAGTGGTAAAAGTCATAGTGATGCTATTAACGATAAAGTAACGTATGTTAGTTTGACAAGTCAAGAAGAAGCGAGAGAATTTTTAGCTACTTGTCTTGAAGAAGTTAAAATTCTCTTGAAGAAAAACAATTTTTATTCTACGGAATGGGAAAAAGTATGTGAAGCGAGTTTTAAACGCTTAAAGTAGGTGTAAAATGAAAATTATAGATATAGAAAACCCAGACTTTTTAAAAGATTTAACAATTTCTGAGCTAGAAAAGTTATCTCAAGATATGCGTGAATTTTTAATAGCTTCACTATCTAAAACAGGAGGACATGTTTCTTCTAACTTAGGTGTTGTAGAGCTTACAATAGCATTACATAAAGTATTTGATACACCAAAAGATAAAATTATTTTTGATGTAGGACATCAATGTTATCCGCATAAAATTTTAACTGGGAGAGCTAAATATTTTGATAGGCTACGACAGTATAAAGGCTTGAGTGGATTTATTAAACGCGATGAATCAATTTATGATGTTTGGGAAGCAGGTCATGCTTCGACTTCTGTGTCTGCTGCACTTGGGTTTGCACTTTCAAGAGATCATAAATTTAAGAAAGAAAAAATTGTTGTAGTAATAGGTGATGGTAGTATTGCTGGTGGGATGTCATTTGAAGCTTTAAATCATGCAGGAGATTTGAAAAAAGATTTAATTGTTATTTTGAATGATAATGCGATGAGTATTTCTAAAAATGTTGGCGGTCTGTCTGAGGCGTTAACTAAAATGCGTTATAGTAAGAAATATTATAGTTCTAAGAAAATTATTAAAAAAACTTTGAAGAACATTCCCTTTATAGGAAAATCAATGTATCGAATAGCTAATTCTATAAAATCTAGTTTAAAAGCGTTTTTAAATATCTCTAATACGCTTTTTGAAGATTTTGGACTAAATTACTATGGACCGATTGATGGACATGATTACAAGGATTTAATTGATATTTTAGAATATGCTAAAGAACATGAAGGACCAATTTTAATCCATGTTTTAACGAAAAAAGGTAAAGGTTATAAGTATGCTGAAGAAGATAAGAGTGGTAAATGGCATGGAATTGCTCCTTTTGATATTGAAACAGGATGTGTTTTAGCTAAAAGCCCAGCTAATTATGAAAGTTGGAGTAATATTATTAGTTGGGTTTTAGAAGATTTAGCTAGTTGTAATAAAACTATTTTTGCAGTTACACCAGCGATGGAACAAGGTAGTTCATTATCGAAATTTAAAGAAAAATATCCAACGCGCTTTGTTGATGTTGGAATAGCCGAAGAACATGCTATTACGCTTTGTGCAGGGTTGGCTAGTGCTAAAGAAAAACCATTTATTGCGATTTATTCAACGTTTTTACAAAGAAGTTATGATCAAATTTTACATGATGTTTGTCGACCGAATTTAAATGTTATTATTGGGATTGATCGTTCTGGACTCGTAGGGGCAGATGGTGAGACACATCATGGAGTTTTTGATATTCCTTTTTTAGCACATATGCCTAACATAGTAATTTGTATGCCAAAAGATAGTGAACAAGCACAACATTTATTAAATACGTGTGTACATTATTCTGGTCCTATTTGTATAAAATACCCTCGTGGAAAAGCTTTTTTTAAAGCGGTAAAAAGTTATGAAACATATGAAATAGGTAAATGGGAATATGAACTAAATAATAATAATCGTGATGTTATTATTACTTTTGGACCACATGTTTTGAAACTACGTGATTATTGTATTGAAAATAACTTAGATATTGATATTATCAATGCCATGTTTATTAAGCCTTTAGATCAAGAAATGCTAAATACATTATTTGCTGCTAATAAAAATATTTATGTGTATGAAGAGTCTATGAAAATAGGTGGTTTACATAGTATGATTTTACAATATGCTAATGATTGTAATTATCAAGGAAGTATTATAAGTTTTGCAATTGATGATACTTTTGTTTTACAAGGTGATGTAGAGTCATTATTAAAAGAACAACATTTAGATTATGAAAGTATTACGCACGAAATTATAGCTAGGAGGTAATTGATGTTAAAACAATTAGTTATTAAAAACTTTGCGATTGTTGATGATTTAGAAATTAACTTTGCTGATGAATTCAATGTAATTGTTGGTGAAACTGGTAGTGGAAAATCAATTATCGTTAAAGCGATTAATTTGCTTTTAGGTGAACGATCCTCATCTGCGCTAATTAAAGATGGTTATGATAAGTCATATTTAAAGTTACTCTTTAGTTTAAATGAAGCAGTTGCAAAAATCCTTGATGATCTAGCTATATTTTATGATGATGAAGTGGAATTAACACGTATTTTAAATATTAATGGTAAATCAGTTTTTAAAATAAATGGACAAATTGTTAACTTACAAACTGTAAAGAAAATGCGTCCTTTTTTGCTAGACTTATACTCACAAGATGAGCGATTTAATTTTTTTTCTAATTTGAATCTATTAGAGATAATGTCTAATTTTGAAGATGATAGTAAAGAATTGATTTCCTATCAGAAAATATATCAAAAATATTGTAAATTAAAAGAAAAAATGGAGGAATTGAAAAATAAAACTTCCAGACGAGATTATGAGTATTATAAAATGCAATTAGAAGAGATATTAAAGATTGCTCCTCAAGAAACAGAATTAACTACTTTGAAAAAGCAGGCAGAACAAGCTAGTAATTATGAAAAAATTTGTCAATCTAAAAATCAATTTACTGATTTAAAATCACGTATACTAAGTGATTTAGAGCATTTACATACACTTCTTAGCGATTTAGACCAATTCTATGATCTAGATTTGAAGCGTTTTGATGAGCTAAATTTAGATTTAAATGATTTTTTAAGTGATCTAGATATAAATGTTGAAGAAAATCAATTTGATATTGATAGTATTGAAGAGCGTATTTTTACTATTACTCAGCTCTATAAAAAATATGATAATTCTTATAAAACAATGCTTGATTTTCAAAAAGAGTGTGAAGAGTATTTATACAATTTTGAAAATAGTGAATATTTACTAGAAAAGTATGTTAAAGAGTTAATAGATGTAGAAAAAGAGTTAACGTTAAAAGCAAAAGATTTGCAAGCTAAACGTGTAAGAGCATCAGAAAAAATAGTTGAATCAATTAATGATAAGTTAGTATTATTACGCATGGAAAATGATCGTGTTAAAATTGTTTTTCATGAGAAAGCTTTTCATGAGTTAGGAAATGTAGAAGCAGAAATACTTATTTCTACTAATTTAGGGACATATAAAAAAATTTCTGAAATTGCTAGTGGGGGTGAGAAAACGCGCCTTATTTTTGCTATCAAATTGATTACCTCGCAAAAACAGGCGAATTTGACATTAATTTTTGATGAGATTGATACAGGAGTTAGTGGTCGTGTTGCTAAAGCGATGGGTAAAGAGATGAAACAGTTAGCACTTTTTCATCAAGTTATTTGTATTTCTCATTCACCACAAATTGTTGCTTGTGCTAAGCATTTTTATCACGTGCAAAAGCAACTTTTACATAATGAAATTAGTTCTAATTTATTGAAGTTACGAGAAGAAGAAATAATTACATTAATAGCATCACTATTAAGTGGGGATGAAGTAAGTGAGATTGCTTTAGAAAATGCGCGCGTTTTAAGAGGTGAAATGCTATGAAAGTAAATAAAAGCGAGCTGATTTATGAAGGAAAAATCATTAAAATGTTTGTTGATTCAATCACTCTTGATAATGAAGAAGTAGTGCAGCGTGAGATTGTAGAAACACCTGATTCGGTTGGCATAATAGCTTTAACACCAAATAAAAAACTTGTTTTAGTTAAACAGTATCGTCATGCGATGCAAAGGGATTTTTTAGAGCTACCAGCAGGTTTAATTGATGAAGGTGAACAACCTCTTGTTTCCATTCAACGTGAACTGCTTGAAGAAACAGGTTATTTAGCCAAGAATATTCATTTTGTTGCTAAACTTTCAGGTTCTCCTGGTACTAATAGAACAAACTTTCATCTATATTATGCCGTAGATGTTTTAAAAGTAGCTGAACAAGCTTTAGATGAAGATGAATTTATTGAAGTAGTTCTTCTAGGACAAAGTGAAGTAGAGCAATTAATTCGATCTGGAAAGATTAATGATATGAAAACATTGTTAGCATATTATTATTTACAGTATCATGGATTATTTTGATGAGTATTTTATTCATCTTAGAGCAGTAAAAAATGTTTCAGTTGAGACAGCTAAGTCATATGAATACGATTTAAAAAAATATCAACGTTATTTAGAAGTTAATAACATTGATTACTTAGAAATTACTGGTGAGCAAATAAAAAATTTTATTGCTACTTTACTTGATGAAAGTTTGAGTGCGCCTACGCTAAATCGTATGATTTGTGTATTACGCTCTTTTTACCGTTTCTTACATAAATATCAGTACATAAATTATGATCCAACTAGAGATTTATTACATTTGCAAATGAAAAAAGCTTTGCCAAATTATTTAACAATTGCAGAAGTTGAACAACTTTTGAATTTTGAGTTAAAATCTGCGAGTGATTATCGTAATAAAGCGATGATTGAATTGATGTATTCTTCAGGAATGCGTGTTAGTGAAGTCGTTAATTTAAAATTAAATGACATTATGATCGAAAAAGGATTTGTAATGTGTTATGGTAAAGGTAGTAAAGAAAGACTAGTACCTTTAGGTGAATATGCGATCGAATATTTAAAATTGTATTTAGAAATATATCGAAAGCAGTTATTAAAAATATCGACTAGTGAATATGTTTTTTTAAATAATCGCGGTAACCGTATTTCAAGACAAGCTTTTTTTAAGGCTGTGCAAAAAATTGCAACGCAACAGAAAATTTCAAAAAAAGTTTCTCCACACACGTTAAGGCATTCTTTTGCAACTCACCTATTAAATAATGGTGTTGATTTACGCGTCGTACAAGAAATGTTAGGTCATAGTGATATTGCCACAACTGAGATTTATACACATATTAGTTTAGATTATTTAGAAGAACATTATTTAGAGGTGTTCGATAATATTATGGATAAGGATGATAAAGATGTTTAAAAGAGTAATAGTTATAGTTTTAGATTCATTAGGAATTGGAGCAGCTTTAGATGCTGAACGATTTGGTGATGTTAGTGCCAATACACTTAAAAGTGCTATTTCTGGTGTTGCTGATTTTAAAGTGCCTAATCTTGAAAAATTAGGCTTAGGACATATTTTTGAAGATAAGCATATTAAAAAAATTCCTTTTAAGGGTTATGTTACAAAAATGCATGAACTAAGTATTGGAAAAGATACTACAGTAGGACATTGGGAATTTATGGGAATAGAGACTAAAATACCATTTCCTGTTTTTACGAATACTGGTTTTCCAAAAGCGTTAATGGATGAATTAACAAAGCGTACGGGATATGAATTTTTAGGGAATAAAGCGAGTAGTGGAACAGTTATTCTTGATGAATATGGAGAAGAACATTTAAAGAGTAAAAAATTGATTATTTATACTTCTAATGATTCAGTGTTACAAATTGCTGCACATGAAGATTTAATCCCACTAGAAGAACTTTATCGCGTATGTGAAATTGCTCGTGAAGTTACTTTAGAACCACAATGGCGTGTCGCAAGAATTATTGCACGACCTTTTATTGGTAAAGTAGGTGATTTTAAACGTACAGCTAATCGTCACGATTATTCACTTTCTCCACCATCACCAACGGTTTTAGATAATTTAGTAGCTAATAATTACGAAGTATTAAGTATTGGTAAAATTGCAGATATTTATAATGGTATGGGAATTTCTAAAAGTATTAAAACAGTTTCTAATCATGATGGGATGCAAAAAATAATGGAAGCGGTTGAAAAAGAAGTTTCTGCACTAATTTTTGCCAATTTAGTGGAATTTGATTCTGAGTATGGTCATCGTCGAGATAAAGAAGGTTATGGAAAAGCAATTATGGAATTTGATCAACAATTAGGTGAATTACTTCCAAAATTAAATGATGATGATTTACTAATTTTAACTGCTGATCATGGGAATGATCCTGGATTTGTTGGTTCTGATCATACACGTGAATTAGTTCCTTTAATCGTTTATAATAATTTATTTACTGAAGGAAATTTATTAGAAGAGCGTAAAAGTTTTGCTGATTTAGGAGCAACAATTGCAGAAAATTTTAAAATTGATCCACCAATTATCGGTACATCATTTTTTGAAAAATTAAAATAAGGAGTAGGTATGAGAAAAATTGAAAAGTATGCAGAATTAGTTATGAAAACGGGTTTAAATATTCAAGAAAGACAGAATGTCTTAATCACTAGTCCTATTGAAACTGCAGAGTTTGCACGCTTAGCGATGCAGGCTGCTTATGATTTAGGAGCAAGAAAAGTGAAAATCAAGTGGACAGATGAGGAAAGTACACGTATTTCATTAATCCATAGTGATGATGATGTTTTTGAAAAGTGTCCTGATTCAATCATTAAAGAATATCAAGAATATGTTGATGAGAAAACAGCCTTACTATCTATTTCAGCGTCTGATCCAGAAGCTTTAAAAGGAGTAGATCCAGAACGTTTAATGAAAAATCAAAGAGTTATGGGACAAGCTTTACGCTTTTTTCAAGAAAAAGCAATGGCTAATGAATTAGCATGGTGTGTTGTTTCTGTACCGACAGAAAAATGGGCTAAAAAAGTTTTTAATGGAAGTGAAGATGCAGTTGATCAAATGTGGGAAGCTATTTACAATGCTTGTAGAATTGATACTGTTAATCCAATTGAAGCTTGGGAAAAACATTTAGAAGATCTTAGTAGACGTTCAAAGTTTATGAATGATGCTAATTTTAAAAGTTTACATTTTAAAAACAGTAGAGGTACAGATCTTGAAATTCAATTAGTAGAAAATCATATTTGGGCTGGTGGGGCTGAAAATACAGTTGATGGCACGCGCTTTGTTGCCAATTTACCAACTGAAGAAATTTTTACGATGCCAAAGGCTGATGGTGTTAATGGTATTGTATATAGTTCTAAACCGCTTATTTATAATGGTAATATTATTGATGAATTTCATTTAGTGTTTGAAAATGGTAAAGTTATTGATTATAAGGCAAATGTCGGAGAAGAGTTTTTAAGTAAAATGTTAGAAGTAGATGAAGGTGCCAAAAGATTAGGTGAAGTTGCTTTAGTACAATATGATTCACCAATTTCTAATGCGAATATTTTATTTATGAATACATTATTTGATGAGAATGCTTCTTGTCATTTAGCATTAGGTCGTGCGTATCCTATAAATTTAAGAGAATCACATACGATGTTGAAAGAAGAATTGCAAAAAGCAGGAGCTAATGATTCACTAATTCATGAAGATTTTATGATTGGAACTGCTGATTTGTGTGTCAGTGCACAAAAATTTGATGGTACAGTCATTGATATATTTAAAGATGGAAATTTTGTTATATAGAAATGAGGAAAAATTATGAAAATGCTACACACTTGTTTAAGGATAAAAGATTTAGATGCATCACTTGATTTTTATAAAAATGTAATTGGATTAAAAGAAATCCGTCGTATAGATCATAGTGATTATGGTTTTATTCTCGTCTATTTAGGAGATGGGAAGACTGATTATGAATTAGAACTAACATATAATTTTGGTAGTGAAGGCTATGATTTAGGTAATGGATTTAGTCATTTGGCTGTTAGTGTTAAAGATTTAGAGTTGCAACATGAAAAACATCTTACAGCAGGTTATAAGGTAACTGATTTAAAAGGACTTCCAAATGAAAAACCACACTATTATTTTATTACTGATCCAGATGGATATTTAATTGAAATTCTTAGAGAAAATAGCTAATACTAGCTATTTTTTTCTTAGTTATTTAATTTGTTATGCTATAATAGGGCTTAGAAAGGGTGTGTGGTATGAATAAGACTTGTAAAGTAATAAAAGATCATCGTTCAATTAGAAATTTTAATGAAAAACAAATTACTGATGAACAAATTAATGAAATAATTAATTGTAGTTTACGTGCTGCTAGTGCAGGCAATATGATGCTTTATTCAATTATTAAAGTGACTGATAAAAAGAAATTAAAATACTTAAGTGAAAAATGCGATTATCAAAGCTTTATAGCTACTTCTAGTGTAGCATTAATATATTTAGTTGATTCCCATAAGTTTTATGAATATTTTAAGATTAGAGGTATCAAAAATGCTAGACCATCAATTGTTGATTTTACTTTAGGGATTCAAGATGCGATGATTGCTGCTCAAAATGCTGTTGTAGCTGCCGAAAGTATGAGTATTGGAACTTGCTATATCGGTGATATTATGGAAAATTATGAAGAAATTAAAGCATTTTTAAACTTACCACAAAATGTTGTTCCAGTTACGATGGTTGTCTTTGGTAATTATGATAGTAAACCTCAATTAAGGGAGAGATTTAACGAAAAGTACGTTGTATTTGATGATATATATCCTAATATTACAGAACCCTTTTTAGATGAAATGTTTGCTGAAAAAGAAAGTAATCATATTGATTTTGCTAACACATTTTATAATCGTAAAATAAATTCACCGTTTTATGTTGAGATGATGCGTTCCATCAAGCTTTTTATTGCTGAGTGGGATATAGATAAATTTACAGTTACAGTAGTTGATAATCATCGTGGTGAAGGAGTATTTAAAACTTTTGAAAAACATACTACTGTAAAGTTAATTGCAGATTGTCAGCATTATATTAACTGGATAAAATGTGAAATTGAAGATATACTTACATATGTACCTAAATGTTTTGTAACAGATAATAAGTTAAACCGAGATTATAATCCTACAGAATTAATCTGTGAGATTGGACAAAGTATTGAAGTAATAGAAATTGTTTATGGATGGATTTATGGGAAGAATCGAGATACTAATGAAATTGGCTGGATACCTTGTGAGAAAGTTAGTGGATAATAAATAATATAAAAATACTCTAAGTATTTACTTAGAGTATTTAAAGGATTTTAACTAAATGAACATTTTTGCATCTCAAAAAATAATATATTTTCAAAAGTTAAATGCATCATATATCTCATCAATTATTCTTCAAAAGATGAAATTGATTCATTGTAAAATAATCTTGATAAATCTAAATTTACTATGATAAAATATTTATTCATGTTATACTTAATACAACATAATTGAAAGGAGTTGACTAGTATGAAATCTTTTGAGAAAGTTGTACAAATTATAACTTTGATTTCTACGATAATCATCTGGGGTGCTGTGATTGTAGGTATAAGGCGTGAAGAAAGTATATTTGATGATACATTTTTAGTTTTCTTATTATGTCTTGCTATATCAATGACTTTATTAACCATAGTAGGCTTTTTTAATAAAAAATCAGTAAAGTAAGATGTATAAGCTCATATTATATAAAGTAAATATAATATGAGTTTATTTTATTATTAGCTTTAATAAGAATTAAAATTTAACATTCCTTATTTTGTCATACTGAGTTTTGTATTCTTTTTATAATAACTTGTATTCTTTTTTGATTAATTATATCAAACCTTAGTCAAATATCAACTACATAACCATTTTTGTAGTTTTTCTAACTATGTAATTTTACAACTTCCTCTCAAGTTTTTGAGAGTTTTTAGTTTTAGAGTATCAAAAAACCCTTATAAAATAAGAGTTTAATTACAAATGGTCGGGAAGACAGGATTCGAACCTGCGACCCCCTGGTCCCAAACCAGGTGCACTACCAAGCTGTGCTACTTCCCGTAATTGCCATTTAATTATAACATATACTTTATAAAAAGCAAGTCTTTTAGAAAAAAAACTGTGATAAAGTAAGCTACTTATCAAAAGAAATTTTTTAGTGCTGAAGTAATGTATAGGATATAGTTGTAAAAAGTATTGTCTTTTGTTAAAATTAAAGTGGAAGCATTGTACATAAGGAGAAAAAATGGAGATAGTAAATATTGTTGATCGGAACGGAAAACATCTAAGAAATGGAATTCGTGGTGAAAAACTGAATAATGGTGAGTATAGTACTTTTGTACACATTTGGATTTATACGCGTGATGGAAAATTGTTAGTTCAACAAAGAAGTGCAAGTTGTGAATGGAAACCTTTAATGTGGGCCACTCATGGTGGTGCTAGTTTGGCTGGTGAAGATTTTGTAAAAACTGCTCAAAGAGAGATCTTGGAGGAAATTGGTTTAGATTATGAATTAAGTGCGTTTGAAAAAGGATTTCGCGTGATTGACGATGAAGAACATCTTATGGGAGAAGTTTTTTTTACACGATATAGTGGTGAAGCTATAAAAATAGATTTTAAAGAAGTTTTGGCATATGATTTTTTAAGTTTTGATGTTATAATTGACTTAGTTTTAAAAGGGGAATTTATTTCTTATTTTAATATAAATCAAGAGCTTAATGAAACTTATTGGAAAAAAGTTGAGAATATATTAGAAAGGAGAGTAGGGAAGAGTGATTAAGATTTTTGATATTAATTATGAAGTGATGAAATTACATAAAATCGAGCAATGGGATGAGTTATACATTGAACGATTTGTCCCTTTTTTTAAAACGTATTATTATATAGTCGGTGATTTTTCAGCCGATAAGTTACGCTTAAAAGGATTTCATAAAAAGCACAAGATGAAAGTCTTGGAAGAATATATTAAAGAGCATTGTGCTTTTGATGCTCCATATTTTATTTTAAAAAGAGAAGATATAAAAAATTCTAGGAGGAAATGATGAAAAAATTAATTGCTAAACATGCAGAAGACAAAAAAGTAGTTAGTGACATTTTAAGAATTGGAGTAGAAGCTCGTGAAGCAGCAGCGAAAGACTCAGAAGTAGTTAATGCAACAGTTGGAATGCTATATAATGATGAAGGTGAATTTGTTTCTTTTTCAAAAGTAATTGAAAAATTTAATGAACTTGATGCTAAAGATGCTTTACCATATGCATCAACTCCTGGTTCAAAGAAGTTTCATGATACAGTTGAAAAATGGATTTTAAGACAATATCTTGATATGTATAAAAAAGATTTTTATATGACAACAATGGCAACACCAGGTGGTTCTGGAGCTTTGAGTATTAGTATTTTTAATTATTTAGAGCCTAATGACCGCTTGCTATTACCAAATATTGGTTGGGATCCTTATTGGATAATTTGTCGTGAGCGTAATGTACGTGCTTATGAATATAATCTTTTTAATGATGAAATGAAGTTTGATTTAGAAAATCTAGAAAAGCAAATGGCGGAGTTAGCAAAAGAGCAGGAGCGAATTGTTTTACTGATCAATGATCCGTGTCAAAATCCGACTGGTTATACATTAGCTTTAGAAGAGTGGGAAAACTTAGTAAATCTAATTAATAAATTTGCTAAAGATGTACCGGTAGTTTTAATTTATGATATGGCCTATATTGATTATCATATTGATGGATTAGATGCTTCGAGAAAACCTTTAGAAAAGTTACATAACCTTGCGGATAATACTTTACTATTATGTATGTTTAGTGGTTCAAAAACATTATCGTTTTATGGAATTCGTATGGGTGCTATTTTTGCAATTTCAAGAAATGAAGAAGCTATTCAAGACTTTAAGAATGTTTTATCATTTTCAGCACGAGGAACGTGGTCTTCTTCTTCACACGTTGGGATGCTAACTTTTACAAATTTAATGGATGATAAAGAAGCTTTACAACAGTTTGAAAAAGAATTGCATGAAGCAAAAGAGTTACTTGTTCATCGAGGACGTGCTTTTGTAGAAGAAGCAAAAGAAGTGGGATTAAAGACATATCCTTATCATTCAGGATACTTTATTACAGTTCCTAACTGTCCAATTGAAGTATATGAAAAACTGATTGAAAGAAAAATTTATACGATTCCACTACCAAATGATATCGTGAGATTTGCTGTTTCTTCATTTCCTTCAAGTAAAGTAAAAGGATTGGCAAAAGCGGTTAAGGAAATACAACTAGAGTTAGGTATTGATGTTTGATTTTAGTTCTTTTGCAGAATGGATGAATAAATTTGTAGAGTGGTATACTAGTCTTAGTTGGGTTTTTGGAATGTTTTTAGCTTTTTTGGAAAATATTTTTCCACCACTACCAATCATCGCTATTGTAGGTGCTAATGTTGCTTCATATGGTTTAGTGATTGGCTTCATTATTTCTTATATTGGTCGTGTTAGTGGAGCAGCTTTAACATTTTCTATCTTAAGAAAGCTTTTTTATAATCGTTTTCAAAATAAATCTACTAAGTGGAAGCGTCTGTATAAGTTTGAAAAGTGGTTGAGTGAACGAAGTTTTGGTTCACTCTTGATTGTACTTTCGCTTCCTTTTGCACCATATTCGCTTATTCATCTTGCTGCTTCTATTTCTGATATTAGCAAGAAAAAGTATTTTTTAACGCTAATTTTAGGAAATTTTTTCATGATTTTATTTTTGTCATTAATTGGCTACAATTTTAGATTGTTTTTAATTACGAAAGATTTAGGAAGTATGATTTTTGCTATTAGCTTTTTTATAATAGTTTATGGAATAGGAAAAGTTATAGAAAAGCGAATGCATCTTTGAAAATACGGGGAGCTTATTTTGCTGAGAGGTATTAATTTACGACCCAACCTGATCTAGATAATGCTAGCGTAGGGAAGTTTTTCTACGCATAACTATATTTTAAGGAGAGTTTATGAAAAAAAGAAAAGTTATGCAAATTACCAATATTGCCATTTTAATTTCATTGAGTTTAGTTTTAAATATGATTGTGTTTTTTAGAATGCCTCAAGGAGGAAGTGTCACACTGCATTTAGTACCGTTATTATTGATTAGTAAAAAATATGGTGCAAAAGTTGGTATTTTGGCTTCTTTAATAACTTCTACAGTCAATATGCTGCTTGGAAGTAGTGTAATTGGCGTATTTCAAGTCTTACTTGATTATTATTTATCACCATTATTTATCGTACTTTTTTCAATTAAAAGTGTTAATAAAAAAATAGATGTTGTTGTAATATTACTACTTTCTATTTTTAGTTTAGCAGCACATGTGTTATCAGGAATTCTTTATTATGATGTAAGCTTTCAGTTTTCAGTAGTTTATAATATTTCATATTTTATTCCATTAATTTTTGTTAATGTTATTGTCTACTATTTAATTCACGATCGCATAATGAAATTTTTTTAGGAGGAAATTATGGAAATAGCTTTGGGTTTAACAATTACATTAGCTGTAATTAACTTTATTTGTCTAATTATCATTTTAAAAAATATTCGCCAAAAAGAAGTAGGAAATGAGAGCTTATCTAATGTAATCAATGATAATAATTTGAAAATGCAAAGTATTTTCAATGAGCAGTTTTTAAATATTAATGATCGTTTAAGTCAAAGCTTATTAAAAATCAATGAAGATTTCACGAAGTTTGAGGTAAATATTGTTAATAGTAATAATGCTGTTAATAATAGAATTGAAAAAGAGGTACAAGAAAACTTTTTGAAATTGAATAGCCGTTTAGACCAAAAGTTCCAATTAATTAATGAAAATGTTGAGTTGAAAATTAATGATAACTTTAAAAGGACGAATGAAACTTTTACTTCGATTGTTGAAAGGTTGAGTAAGATTGATCAAGCTCAAAAAAACATTGATAGTTTAAGTACAAACATTATTGATTTACAAAATATTTTAGATGATAAAACAGTACGTGGTAGTTTTGGTGAAGTACAATTGAATAATATTTTAGGAGCTGTTTTTGGACAGAATAATAAGAAAGTTTATGAATTACAATACAAAATGCCAAATGATCGTCGTGTAGATGTGATTTTGCATGCTCCTAAACCACTTGGCGATATCGGAATAGATTCCAAATTTCCTTTAGAAAATTATCGTATGCTAGCTAATAATCCACAAAATGTAGAATATTTGAGAAAGTTTAAATTAGATATTAAAAAGCATATTGATGATATTGCGAATAAATATATTATTGCAACGTATACTTCACAAGCTATTATGTTTATTCCAGCAGAAGCTGTTTATTCATTTATTCATGCGCATTGTCCCGATTTAATCGAATATAGTAATAAACGTAAAGTTTGGTTAACTTCTCCAACAACGTTAATGTCTACGTTAACGACAATGCAAGTTATTTTAAAAAATATGGAACGTGATCAGTATGCTCAAGTTATTCAAGTAGAATTGTCTAAACTAGGAGCAGAGTTTAAAAGATTTGAAGAGCGTTTTAGTAAATTGACTAGAAGTATTACAACTCTTAATAATAGTGTTGAAGAAATTTCTATTACTTCTAAAAAAATTACGAAGCGTTTTAATGAAATTTCCAATGTTGATAATTTAGAAAAGTTGGAGTAGGGTTATGGAAAATATAAAAAAATATTTTGATTATAAAAAGCTTTTTAATATCTTTATCGGTGTGTTGATTCAAACTATAGCGATTAAGTACTTTTTTATACCTGTCGGTTTATTTACAACAGGAATAACTGGTATAGCTATTATTATTTCTGATTTCGTGACAATAATTGATTATTCAATTTGGTACTTTATTTTAAATATTCCTTTAATTATTTTAGGATTTTTAAAAATTGGTAAACGCTTTACGTTCTTTACATTAATTGCAGTAGTTCTTTTCACTATTATTACCCAACTTTTACCAGATAATGTTGAAGTGATTTCTGATGAAGAACTATTAATGTCAATTTTTGGAGGAATGACTTTAGGATTTGGTATTTCACTAACTTTTAAAGCTGGTGGGTCAACTGGGGGATTAGACATAGTAGCAATTTATTTGTCGGAAAGGTTTGGCAAACCGACAGGATTTTATGCTTTTCAAATGAATGCTTTAATCGTTTTAGTTATTAGTATTTCATATGGGTTAGAAAAAGCATTGTTTACATTAGTAGCACTATTTATTACTACATCGATTATTGATCGTGTACATCGTCGTTATAAACGTGTTACGTTGACGGTAATTACTAAAGATCCACAAGATATTATAGATGATATTCAATCTAATTCACAAAGAGGGATTACCGTTATGAAAGCTAAGGGAGCTTATAGTGGTGCAGAGAAATCTGTGTTGTATATTGTAGCTTTAAGTTATGAATACATGGATATTGTTGAAAAAATTAGACGTATTGATGATACTGCATTTATAAATGTAGCTAATTCAGTTGGCGTTTTTGGAAACTTTATCACACCAAAAATTGATGAGAGTTAATTTAGAGGAGAGTTTTATGGAAAATATACTATTTGTTTTAATTATTATTGGATTTATACTTTTGTTAGGTATTTTATTATTTTTACAAAAGAAATATGTTAAATTTCAATACCGTGTTTTAATTGCTTTAGGAATAGGGATTCTTTATGGAATTTTAACTAAACAAGTTGTTGAAGTAGCTACTTTAGAAGAGGCGAAGATCGAATATATCTTGTCAACTTTTTACTTAGTTGGTGGAGGATACGTTAAGCTTTTAAAGCTTATTATCGTGCCATTAATCTTCGTATCAATAACAGTTGCTGTTATTAATTTACAAGGTAGTAAAAATTTGAAGAAGATTTTAACGCGTATAATTGGAATTTTAATCTTAACAACGATTATTTCAGGACTGATTGGAATTGTAGTAGCATATGCAGGGCGTTTGGATTCAAATGATTTTAATTTAGGTGAGAAAGAAATTGCTCGTCAAGAAGCAATTGATGAAAGAACTGAAGATGCTTTGACTAATGTACCTGAAAAATTGTATGAGTTAATTCCTTCAAATGCTTTTGAAGATTTTGCTAATATGCGTAATACTAGTACAATTGGTGTTGTTATTTTTGCTTCATTTGTCGGAATAGCTTATTTAGGAGTAGCTAAGAAAAAAGAAGAAGAAGTTGAAATTTTCAAAAATTTCATGTTATCATTACAAAAAATTGTTATGCGCATGGTTACATTAGTTTTACGCTTAACACCTTATGGTATTTTAGCATTGATGGCTCAAACTATTGTTACGACAAATTATGATGCGATTTTTGAATTAGGAAAATTTGTATTATTATCTTATCTAGGATTATTTTTAATCTTGTTAGTACATCTATTAATTATTTTCTTTGCTAAGTTAAATGTTACTCGTTATCTTACAAAAGTTTTTCCAGTCTTATCATTTGCATTTATCTCACGTTCATCAGCAGCGACAATTCCGTTAAATGCGGAAACACAACACGACGTATTAGGAGTAGATGAAGGAATTGCTTCAATGTCAGCTAGTATTGGTGCAACTGTTGGACAAAATGGATGTGCAGGGCTTTATCCAGCGATGTTAGCAATTATGATTGCTATTGGAACAGGACAAGCAATTACAGCTGGGTTTATTGTCGAATTATTATTTGTAATTGCAATAACTTCTTTTGGTGTAGCAGGTATTGGTGGTGGAGCAACATTTGCTGCAATTATCGTTTTAAGTTCGATGAACTTACCTGTTGGTTTAGCTGCACTTTTAATTAGTGTTGAGCCATTAATTGATATGGGAAGAACATTAGTTAATGTAAGTGGTTCAATGTTAGCAGGTACTGTTACTGCTAAATCTTTAAATATGCTTGATGAAAAACGTTTTAACGAAAAAATTAAACAAACTACAATGGAATTATAAAACGATTTAATTAAGTATTGACAAATTATTTTACATACTGTAGAATTTGTTTATGAATAAGCGACTGTGATGTCATTTGACATAAAAGGGAATTAGGTGGAAGTCCTAAGCTGCCCCAGCAACCGTAATGTGGACGAAATGCAAATACCACTGCTTTTTAGCGGGAAGGTGCAAAGTAGTATGAAACTAAGCCGGTAGACCTATCACTAGTTAGTTACTTTTCTCCTGGGTTTTGAGAAATAAAGTTAATTGTGAAATGAAATATGCTTTTGATAGCTATTTTAATAAGACAAGACAATATTTTAAATTCAGGTGAAAGTTTTATTCAATAAATTTACTGGAGGTTGAATTATGAAAAAAATATTTGTCTTGTTTTTTAGTGCAAGTTTACTTTTGAGTAGTTGTGCTAAAGAAACATCAAACTTGAAAATGGTACTTGACCGTGAAGGAAACAAAGTAGAAGTACCTCAAGAAGTTACTAAAATTGTTTCAACAGCACCATCTAATACAGAAATTTTAATTGGCTTAGGTCTTAGTAAAAATATCGTAGCTGTTGATAATTACTCACCATTAGAAGCACTAAATAAAGATATTGCGATAATTGATTTTAGTGCACCTGATATAGAGGCTTTAATTGATTTAGAACCAGATATAATCATTGCTTCTAGTCATAATAAGATTGAAGGAGAAGATCCTTTTGCTCCTTTAAAAAATGTGGGAATTAGTGTTGTTTATATTCCGAGTAGTAACAGTATCGAAGCTATCTATCAAGATATTTCCTTTATTGGTGAAATAACGAGCAAAGAAATTGAAGCTGAAGCGATGATAAAAGAGATGAAACAAGAAATTAATGAAATTAGAGCGTTGTCAGAAACTGTTAGTGTAAAAAAAACTGTTTATTTTGAATTAGGTGATTATGATGGTATTTTATATTCATTAGGGAAAGAGACTTTTATTGATGATATTTTAAACATTGTCGGTGCAACTAATATTTTTGCTGAACAAACGTCTTGGATAAGTGTTTCTGCTGAAGATATTATTGATCGTAATCCAGATGTTATTGTTACAAATAATAGTTTTGACCAAGATGCAGTTCAAAAAATTCAAAAGCGTACTGGCTTTTCAGTTATTACAGCTGTAAAAAGCAATAATATTAATGTTGTAGATTCTAATAAAACTTCACGTGGATCACAAAATATTATTCAAGGAATTAAAGAAATTGCCGAAGCGATTTATCCAGGAGTATACGACTTTGAGTAATAAGCTAATGCTTTTAATTCATCTGCTTTTATTTTTAATAACATTAATAATTTGTATCACAATAGGTAGTTCAGAAATTGATTTTGTGACTAGTCTTACGATAATTTATCGAAAAATATTTAATTTAACTATGGATAATTTTTCTCATAAAGATATTGTAATTATTTATAATTTGAGGTTACCTCGTGTTTTAATAGCAGCACTTGTAGGAAGTGCATTATCTTTAAGTGGTCTTGTCTTACAATCACTTTTAAAAAATCCAATCGCGTCACCATACACTTTAGGAGTTTCTACAGGAGCTTCTATCGGTGTAGCTATTGTAATGGTTACAGGATATAGCTTGCCGTTCTTAGCAAGCTATACTTTACCATTTATCGGGTTTATTTCCGCTTTTGCTGTAGTAATGTTTATTATTTTACTAACGAGCAAATTTGATAATAGTTTTTCTAATACGACAATTGTATTAGTAGGAATCGTCATTTCTTTGACTTTAAATGGGGTTTTGACACTACTAATCTTATTTGCTAAAGAGAATACACGTAATATTATTTTTTGGCAAATGGGTTCTTTATCTTTAACATCATTTAGCGATATTATTATTTTATTACCTTTTTTCCTTATCGGAACAATTTTTTTAAGTTTAAAATACTTGGAATTAGATGGATTGAGCTTTGGAGAAACCGAAGCACTTTTAATGGGAATGGAAGTAAAAAGCTTAAAATACCAAATTATTATTTTAGCAACTCTACTAACAGGTAGTGCGGTAGCTTTGACAGGAACAATCGGTTTTATCGGTTTAATTGCTCCACATATTGCTAGAAGAACATTTGGTTCTAAACACGCTTATTTAATACCTGCAAGTATCTTGCTTGGAGCTATTTTATTAATAATTTCTGATACGTTAGCAAGAACTTTAATTTCACCTTCAGAACTACCTGTCGGTGCAATTACATCTTTAATTGGAGGACCATTTTTTGCATATGTTTATTTAAAAAAGAGGTGAGTAAATGTTAGTTGTAGAAAATTTGAATTTTAAATATAGTGATAAAGTAATTTTAAATAATCTTAATCTTGAGTTTAAGCCAGGTTACTTTTACAGTATGATTGGTGTTAATGGCAGTGGAAAAACAACGTTTTTAAATACATTAGTCAATTTATTAAATTATGAAGGTAGTATTAAACTGGCTAATGTAGAAATAAAAAATATGAAACGTATAGAAATTGCGAAAAAAATTGCATATGTTAGACAAGCATTAGAATTAGAAATGACATATACAGTTTATGAAATAATTATGTTAGCTCGTTATGCTCATTTAAAAGGTTTATTTAAAATGCCGATGAAAGAAGATCATCGAATTGTTGAACAAATTATAACTGACTTAGATTTGAGTGAAATTAAAAATTGTTATTTTAATACATTAAGTGGAGGACAAAAACAACGTGTTTTTTTAGCAAAAGCTTTAGCAGTAGAACCAGAAATTATTTTACTTGATGAACCTACTAATCATTTAGATTTAAAGTATCAATTAGAAATTGTTTCATATGCTAAAAAATGGGTTAAAAAACATCAAAAAATTGTTATTGCTGTTTTACATGATCTTAATCTAGCACTTAGATATGCTGATGAAGTAGTGTTATTAAATAATGGTCAAAAAGAACTTTTTTGTAAATCAGAAGAGATAATTAAAAGCCCATCTTTAAATGAAGTTTATAACATTGATGTGCGTAAGTATATGAAAGAAAGTTTTCAATTATGGAGTAATGAGAAAGCGATATGAAAATTTATTTAATTCGCCATGGAATGACTAGTGAGAATATGCGTGGTGCGTATTTAGGATTACACAATTCGTGTTTGTGCGAAGAAGGTAAAAATAGTTTAGCTGCGATTCAGTATGAATTTGCATATGATTATCTTATTTCTTCACCGTTAAAAAGATGTTTAGAAACATGTGATATTTTATTTAGTAAGCAGCCAATAATTAATGATAATTTTAAGGAATATTCTTTTGGTATTTTTGAAAATAAAACGTATTTTGAACTTGAAAATACTGTAGAATATCAAATGTGGATAACAGATTTAGAAAACTATCAAATACCGCAAGGTGAAGTGTTTAAAGAATTTAAAATCAGGGTTTTAGATGAGTTTTTCAAAATTATTAACGATGAGAAATTTTTAGGCAAAAACATTATTCTAGTTACTCATGGTGGAGTAATTAGAACTATTATTGAAAAATATTTTGCAATGCCCTTTTTTGAAATTGAAATTCCTTATGGTAGAGGTTATTTATTTGAAATTACTAATAAAACAGAAAGGTTATATAAATTATGAAAGTAAAAACAATTGCAATATATGGTATTTTAATCTCTTTAAGTGTAGTAGGTAGTTTTATCGTGATTCCTTCTTCAGCTGGTAGTGTTGCACTTGATTCATTTGTTGCATATATTGGGGCTTGTCTTTTTAGTCCATTAGCTGGAGGAAGTATTGGCTTTTTAGCACATTTAATTTCTAGTTATTTAAAAGGTTTTCCTTTAGGACTGATTTTCCATCTAATTATTGGTTTAATGATGATTTTATCAGTTACGGTATTTGGATTTTTATATAAACGTCGTTTTAAAAAACTTGCTATTATCATTGGCATATTTTTCAATACAACGATTTCAGTTATTCCCTTTATATTTTTAATAAATTTAGAATTCTTTTTAGCAATGCAACTACCATTACTAATTTCTTCTACTGCCAATATTTGTCTTGCTGTTATAATTTATGAAGGTTTACAAAAAAGGAAAATCGTATGAAAAGAGATGTTTTAGTTTTAAAAGAGCATAATTTAGTAATAGCTACTGATAATTGTGGAAGTATTGGTACAAAAAGTTTAGATGAAGTAGTAGCTCGTAATTATGATGTAGCATACTTTAGTGCACGTGTTGTATTAATGGAGTTACTAAGTGTAAAAGTAAGACCGCATACATTTATTATGCATATTTTTAATAGTGATGATCACGATGAATATTTAAGAGGTGTTAAAAAAGCATTACATGAAGTTGATTTAGTAAATTTAAAATACCTTTCTTCAACTGAAAGTAATTTTAAAATGAGTCAGTCAGCTTTTAGTTTAACGATGTTAGGAAAATATTTAGAAAATGAGGAAAAATCTAGTTTATATTATGGTGTTTTAGGCAAACCGCTTGTAGGTGATGAAGTTTTAGAAGAAAAAAGTGCTATTGTACCGTTAAAAGTGTTTAAAATGCTTCTTGAAGATGATAATATTACTACTATTTTACCAGTAGGGTCTAAAGGTATTTTATATGAATTTACGAACAATTTAGCAAAAAAATTAGTTGATTGTGAACTTGATTGTTTAAAATCTGCTGGTCCATCAACTTGTGTAATTATCGGTTACCAAAATGAAAATGAGCTTAGAAAAGAATATAAAGCAATATTTACAAAAATAAACTGGGAGGAATTAAATGAAAAATAGTTATAAATTTTTTGCTAATAAAGAGTGCGAATACTTTCCTTGTCATAGTGAAATCGAAAAAGAAGCGTTTAATTGTTTATTTTGCTACTGTCCACTATATACTCGTGATTGTCTAGGGCAAGCTGAATATTTAGAAAATGGATTGAAAAGTTGTAGTAATTGTTTACTCCCTCATTTGCCTAGTAGTTATGAGTTAATAATGGAAGAATTATTTAATAAAAGATGATTTATTTTATTAGTGGTGGTGTTCGTAGTGGTAAAAGTAATTTTGCTGAGAAGTTAGCATTGTCTTTAAAACAATCGCGGTTAATATATTTAGCAACTGCTAAAGAAGTTGATGATGAAATGGAAATAAGGATAAAAAAACATCGTGAAGATCGTGCTGATAAGCAATTTCTAACAATAGAATGTGAAAAAAATCTTAATTTGATATTTACTGAGTTAGTAAAAGATGATACCGTTCTTTTAGAGTGTTTAACGACTTTAGTCGCTAATGAAATGTTTGATAATAATTTAGATAGCACGACAGTAGAAAAAAAAGTTGTTGATAATATTTTTAATTTACATCAACATGTTCGGCATGTAGTTGTCGTATCTAATGATTTATATGGAGATGATTTAATCTATTCATCTCACATTGAAGAATATCGTAAAATATTAACGAAAATTTCTTGCAAAATAGTTGAGCAAGCACAGGCATATGAAGTAGTTAATGGATACGCTTTTTTAAGGAGGTCTCATGTGGAATAATTTTTTTCTAGCAATAAGTTTTTTTACAACACTTAAAGTACCATATAGAAGTTTTACGAAAGAAAATTATCGTTATCTTATTTTGCTTATAAGTAGTGTTGGTGTAATAATTGGTTTTTTAAGTTGGTTACTATTAATTGGACTAAATTTATTACCACTTACACTATTTTTTAAAGCTATGGTATTAACACTATTTTTTCCTCTAATTACTGGAGGATTACATTTAGATGGATTACTTGATAGTGCAGATGCTTATTTTTCTAGGCGAAGTAAACAAGATAAACTAAAAATCATGCACGATAGTCGGATTGGGGCTTTTGCTTGTATAACTTGTATACTGTTTTTTATTATTAAGATTACGTTGTTTTATGAACTATTAACGATAAATGCTTTGAATATAAATCTTATTTTATTACCAGTTTTTTCCCGCGCTTTTGCAAGTTTATTGATTTGTGTGACACCATTTGCTTCTAAAGAAGGGCTAGCTAGAATGTATGAAGGTGTTTTAGAAAAATATTATAAATATATCATTATATTTCAAATTTTATTCTTTTTAATAATATCGTTTTTCATAGACTATAAAGTGCTTTTAAGTAGCTTGTCTTTAATTATCTATTTTTATTTATTCAAAAACTGGGCATTAAAAAATTTTGGTGGTATAACAGGTGATATTTTAGGAACGTTTATTGAAACGAGTGAAGTATGGCTGTTATTTATTTTAGTAGGTCTTAATTTATGATTGTTATTATAGGTGGAGCTACTCATGGAAAATTAGCTTTTGTTAAAAATCATGTTAATAAAAATATCATAGATTGTCAAAATCATTTTATGGTTAATGATGCATTTGTTTTAAATAATTTTCACGAATTAGGAAAGCGTATTAATTTAGAAAATTTTGTTACAGATAATTTGTCTCTTTTAGAAAATAAAATAATTATCGCTCAAGAAGTTGGTTTAGGTATTGTTCCACTAGAAGATAGTTTACGTAAACAACGAGATGAAATTAGTAGAAGTTATCAAATCTTAGTAGCCAATGCAGAAGTTGTTATTAGGATGTGGTATCAAATACCCATTTATATCAAAGGAAATAATAAGCTTTATTTGGAGTTAATTGAGAAATATCGAAAGGAGTATGATTATGAGTAAAAAACTCTGTGTTTCATTTAGTTTAGGTAAAGATAGCACATTAGCTTTGCAAAGAGTTTTAGAACAAGGAGATGATGTAATAGCACTTATTACTTCAGTAGATGAGAAAAATCAACGTTCTTGGTTTCATGGAGTAGAACAACACCTATTACAAAAAGTGTCTAATTCTTTAAATATTCCTGTAATATATGCAAGTGGTAATAAGAATAATTATCGTCCAGTTTTTATAAAAGCGTTACAAGAAGCTAAACTTCAAGGTGCAACTGGTTGTGTTTTTGGAGATATTGATATTGTAGAACATCGTGAGTGGTGTCAAAGTATTTGTGATGAAGTAGGAATAGAAGCGATTTTTCCATTGTGGCAAGAAGATCGTGAAAAAATTGTTGCAGAGTTTATTGAGCGTGGTTTTAAAGCTTTAGTTAAAACGGTTTCAAAACAACATCATCTACCACAAAGCGTTTTAGGTAAAACATTAGATAAGGAGTTAGTAAAAACTTTTAAAAGTTTTGCTATTGATACGTGTGGAGAAAATGGTGAGTATCATACATTTGTTTATGATGGGCCATTATTTGCAGAAAAAATTTCAATTAGATTTAAAGGAATTCATGAATCTGAATATGCGTATAGTGTTATTTTGGAGTTAGCTGATGAGTAGTCTGGCTATTTTAGGAGTAGCTTCTCATGTAGGAAAAACAACTATTGGGATAGCATTATGTCGTTATTTTGCTTTACAGAATAAAAATATTAGTCCTTTTAAAGCTTTTAATCTATCAAGTGAAAGCTTTTGTTTTGATGGTTTAGAGATAGGATATGGTCAATATCTTCAAGCAATAGCTGCAAAACAAGTATATGATAGTGCAATGAATCCGTTATTTAATTGTTATAAACATAATGTTTCACAATATTTTTTATTAGGTAAAAAGTGTAGTCAAATGAGTATTAATGAACAAAGGGACTGCATTGATAAAGCTTATTTTAAACTTCTGCATAAACATGATTTGGTAATAGTTGAAGGTAGTGGTAGTATTTTAGAATTGAATTTAAAGGAATTTGATTTAGCTAATTTGAATTTTGTTCAAAGACATCATATTCCAACTATTCTTGTGATTGATATGTCTAGAGGAGGAGTTTTTGGTACTATTTACGGTCATTTAGCACTTTTAAGTGTTGAGGAACGTCAACTTATAAAAGGCTTGATTCTTAATAAATTTACTGGTAATCTTAAAGATTTTCAAACAGGTGTTGAAATAATTGAAAAAATTTCTCAAATAAGCGTTTTAGGAGTAATTCCAACGTTTGATTTTACTCTTCCTGAAGAAGATAGTAGGGTCAATGAAACTTCTTTTTCACATCAGCAATTAGAAAAAAACATTGCTGAAATTACGGAGATTGTCACAAAAAATTTAGACATGGAATACATCGAAAAACTGTGTTATAATTTAACTTAGGAGGGCTTGATATGACATCATTAATTATTTGCGAAAAACCGAGTGTTGCTAAGGACATAGCTAAAGCTTTAAATGTTAGGAATAAGAAAACGGGATTTTATGAAAATTCACAATATATTATTACATGGGCTATGGGGCATTTAGTAACATTAGCTAGTCCTAAAAAATATCATTTAAAATATGAGCAGTGGAATTTAGATGATTTACCAATTATTCCATTGCCGTTAAAGTATGAAATTATCAAAAGTAGTGCTAAACAGTTTTATACGATAAAAAGATTGATTTATGACAAACGTGTTAAAGAAATTATTATCGCTACTGATGCAGGTCGAGAAGGTGAACTTGTTGCGCGCTTAATTCTTTTACAAGCTCAGAATAAAAAGCCTTTAAAAAGATTATGGATTTCTTCTGTTACACCGCAAGCAATTCGCGATGGGTTTAAAAATTTAAAACAGGCTAGTAAATATCAAGGACTTTATGAAAGTGCTATAGCAAGAGCTTATGCTGATTGGGTTGTGGGCATTAATGCGACAAGAGCTCTAACGACAAAATATAATGCTTCACTTTCTTGTGGACGTGTCCAGACACCTACTTTACATTTAGTGTACAACCAAGAGCAAAAACTTAAAAATTTTCATCCTAAAACGTATTATAGTATTAAAGTAGTTTGCCAAGATTTAGAATTTGTCTTTCAAACAGATAATCAGTTCAAACTTGATTATATGCAGAAAATTCATGAAAAAATAAAAAATAAACAAGAACTAGTAATTAGTGATGTAAAGGAAAAAGTTCTTCGTGAATATCCAGAAGCTTTGTATGATTTAACACGTTTACAAATTGAGGCTAATCAAAAATTTAATTTTAGCCCGAAAAAAACTTTAAATATCGTCCAAAGTTTATATGAGTATCATAAATTGTTAACTTATCCAAGAACAGATAGTCGTTATTTAACTGATGATATGAAATCTACAATTCAAGAGCGTTTACAAAATGCTAATATTTTTGCTTATGAATTTGCGGTAAAAAAAGCTGATATTGATCGTGCAAAATGTTTTAATAATGCAAAAGTAGGTGATCATCATGCAATTATTCCTACAGAAATAAAAGCTGTTAAATACGATTTAACAACAGATGAGTTGAAAATTTATCAATTAGTTGTTAAAAGGTTTATTCAAGCTTTTCTAGCCCCTGCAAAGGCTAAGCAGGTTGTTATTAGTGCAAATATAGATGATTTAGTTTTTCAAGCTAAACAGAAATTTTACGTAGAAGAGGGCTTTAAAAGCATAGACGATCAAGTAATTAGTCAACAAGTAATATATAATGCAAATAAGCGTTTAATTATTAAAAATGTTATCCTTGAAAAACAGCAAACACAAAGTCCGAGTTTATTGAATGAAGCAACATTATTAAATGCAATGGAAAATCCATTTAATTACTTCACGGTAAATAAAGAAGAGCAACGTATTTTAAAAGATACGAAAGGAATTGGAACTGTTGCAACAAGAGCAGAAATTATCGAGAAGCTTTTTAAAGCTTTCTTACTTGAAATGACTCCCCAAGGATTGAGAACGACGTCGAAAGGAAAACAACTTTTAAATTTAGTGCCTGATGATTTGAAAAGTCCTATTTTAACCGCTAGCTGGGAAGAAAAGTTTATAGAAATTACTAATCAAAAATTGCCATTAAAAGTTTTTCAAAAAGAAATTAATGCTTATAGTAAAAAAATGATTAATGAGATTATTAAACAGGAAAGACAATTCATACATGATAATTTAAGTAATCGTCCTTGTCCTAAATGCCGTGAAAAGATGTTAGAAGTAAAAACGAAAACGAAAGAAGAAATCTTAGTGTGTTCTAATACGCGTTGTAAACATAAGATTCGTTTAAAGGCACGTACGAAAATAACATGTCCTGATTGTCGATGTAAATTAGTAAAAGTTTTTTTAGAAAAGGAAAATTTACTCGTTTGCGAAAAATGTGGTTTTCGTAAAAAAGAACAAGAATTTTTCAAGAAAAAACCGACACACGAAGCTTCTAAGAGCGATTTGAAAAAGTATTTAAATCGTGATTTTAAAAATGAAACAGATGATGATAATCCTTTTGCCGTTTTAAAACAACTTCTTGATGAATGATGTATGTAAAAGAGAGCTTAAAATGTCTATAATATGTAAGAAAAATAAAAATATTTAAAAATTACGCGTTAAAAAGCTAATTCTTGTTGCAGAATAGCTTTTTTTTCGTTATACTTAAGGAAACACACAGAGTGTAGGAAGGAGAACAAAAAATGAAATTAACTTTAAAAAACTTTATTGTAAGTGATATTGTTTTTGGTGAGCAAAATAGTTTTGCAAATGGTATTTTAACAATTAATAAAGAAGCTGCGATTAAATTTTTAAAAGACCAAGATGAGCATTTAACATTTGTTGATTTGCAAATTGCTAAACCAGGAGATAATATTCGAATCGTACCTGTAAAAGATGCTGTAGAACCACGTTATCGAAAAGATAATGACAATTATTTTTCAGGTGTAACAGGAGAATTATTTAAGGCAGGTGACGGTGTTGTACACGCCTTAAAAGGAATGAGTGTTCTAGGAGTAGGTAATACTTGGGGAAGCTTTGGTGATGGTTTGATTGATATGAGTGGAGAAGGTGCTAAGTATTCATATTACTCGCAATTAATCAATTTATGCGTTGTCGCAGATACTGATGAGGAATTTGAACATCACGAACAACAGAAGAAAAATCATGCGATTAGATGGGCAACACTACGTTTAGCTGAGTATATCGCTAAATTTACAGAAAGTTTAGAAACTAATGTAGAAGAAGTATTTGAGATGACACCACATGAAAAGCGTAATCCAGCTTTGCCAAATGTTGTTTATGTAACACAATCGCAATCACAACTAGAAGAAGCAGGTTATAATACTTTATTATATGGATGGGATATGAATAATTATTTACCAACTATTTTACATCCTAATGAAATGTTAGATGGATGTTTTATTTCTGGATCATTTATGCCATGTTCATCAAAGTGGTCAACATATGATTATATGAATGCTCCTGTAATTAAAGAACTATATGCTCGTGATGGTATCGACTTTAATTTTGTTGGTGTTATTGCTTCAAATTTAAATGTTAGTCAAGAACAAAAAGAGCGTAGTGCAATGTTTGTTGCGAGCTTAGCAAACAGTTTAAATGCTGATGGAGCAATTGTTGGTGAAGAAGGGTATGGAAATCCTGATGCAGACTTTATTGCTTGTATTGCAGCTTTAGAAGATGCTGGAGTTCAAACTGTTGGTTTAACTAATGAATGTACGGGACGCGATGGGTTAAGTCAACCTCTAGTAGTTTTAGATAAACGTGCAGATGCAATTGTTTCATGCGGTAATGTTAGTGAATTAATTAAATTACCACCAATGGAAAAAGTTATTGGTAATTTAGAAGCGTTAGCTCGTGATGGTCTTTCAGGAGGATGGGCTGATGATGATATTTTAGGTCCTAGTGTTAAAGAAGATGGTTCAATTATTTTAGAAAATAACTCGATGTTTTGCGGAGATCAAGTAATTGGTTGGGCAAAGCGTAAAGTTAGTGAATTTTAGGAGGAAAGATATGAAAAAAGTTGTTCATTATATTAATCAATTTTTTGCAGGTATCGGTGGTGAAAGTGATGCTGACTTTCAACCAGTGTTATTAAAAGAGTTATCTGGTCCTTCAAAATTATTAAATGAAAAATTAGAAGGTGCAGAAGTAGTTGCAACAATTGTTTGTGGTGATAATTACTATGGAGAAAATACTGAAAAAGCAACTAGTGAAATTATAGAACTTTTAAAAGATGTAGAGTTTGATTATTTTATTAGTGGTCCTACGTTTAGAGCTGGACGTTATGGTGTAGCTGCTGGAGGTATCGCTAGTACAATTGAAAATGAATTTAAAACACCAGTTTTGACATCAATGAATGATGAAAATCCTGGAGTAGAGCTTTACAAAGAAGAAATGTATATTTTAAAAGGTGGAGCGAGTGCAGCTAAAATGCGTCAAGATATTACAGCACTTGCTAAAGCTTGTGATAAATTAATTGTGGAAGGTTCTTTAGAAACTGCAGAAGTAGATAATTTCTTTAGTCGTGGTAAAAGACATATCGATTTTTCTGAAATTGAACCAGCTAGCAAAAGAAGTGTTGATATGCTTGTTAAAAAACTTAAGAATGAGCCTTTTCAAACAGAGTTACCAATTCCAGAAAATGATCTTGTCGAAATTGCTAAACCATTAGCGAGTCTAAAAGAGATGAAAGTTGCTTTAGTAACTTCTGGAGGAATTGTGCCATCTGATAACCCAGATAAAATTCAATCAGCATCTGCTACTAGATGGGGAATGTATGATATAAGCGCTCTTGATACATTGAAAATAGCGGGTAATAAATTTAAAACAATTCATGCTGGTTATGATCCTGCTGCTGCAGATGAAGATCCTAATCGTGTAGTTCCGCTAGATGTTTTAAAGGATATGGAAAAAGCAGGAATCATTAAAGCTATTGATTCGCATTTTTATACGACTGTTGGAACAGGTACTACAGAAAATGAAGCAAAACGTATGGGAAATGAAATAGCAGATATTTTATTAGAACATGAAGTTAATGCAGTTATTTTAACTTCTACTTGAGGGACTTGTACTCGTTGCGGAGCAACGATGACAAAAGAAATTGAAAAACGCGGTATTGCTATTGTTCAATATGCAAACTTAGTTCCTGTAGCTTTAACAGTTGGTGCAAATAGAATTGTACCGACAATTTCAATCCCTTATCCATTTGGTGATCCAAATACATCGTTAGATACACAATATAAATTACGTTATGATTTAGTATATCGAGGTTTAAAAGCATTAACAACTGAAATAACATCACAAGAGGTGTTTACTAAATGAAAAAAGACCTTGTTTTTAAAACATCAGTTGCTTTTATGTTAGTGATTGTGCTTTGGGGAAGTATTTTTCCTGAGCACTTTCAAACAGCTGTTAATACAACTTTTGCTTTTATAACAGATTACTTTAGTGCATATTATATTTTATTAATGAGTACTTTTGTAATATTTAGTTTCTTTTTATTATTTTCGAAATGGAAAAACATTCGCTTTGGAAAAGATGATGAAGAACCAGAATATTCTTTTCTTTCATGGTTTGCGATGCTATTTTCAGCAGGAATGGGAATCGGTCTTGTTTTTTGGGGTGTAGCTGAACCAATTAACCACTTTACTGCTCCTTTAGGTGATATTAGTGCAGGTAGTCAAGAAGCTGTAAACTTTGCTTTACAAAAATCATTCTTGCACTGGGGATTTCATCCGTGGGCAGCTTATGTTTTGATTGGTGGATCGCTTGCTTATATGCAATATCGTAAAGATAAACCAGGATTAATTAGTAGTTTATTAATTCCTTTATTTGGTGAAAAGCGCATTCAAGGTCCTTTAGGTAAATCAATTGATATTTTAGCAATTTTTGCAACAGTTGCAGGGATTTCGACTTCTCTAGGATTAGGAGCATATCAAATTAATAGTGGATTGAGTTATTTATTTGGAATTGCTGAAAATAATTTTGTTGTAACAATTATTATTTTAATTACAACGGGGCTATTTATTTTATCAGCTGTTTCAGGTTTAGATCGCGGAATTAAGATTTTATCAAATACAAATGTTGTTTTAGCTTTAGTAATTATGGTTTTAACGTTAATTGTTGGACCAACATTATTAATGATTACAAATGTTGGTCGTGGAATCTTTGAATATACGACTAATCTTATTCCTAATATGCTACCTTTAAATTTAGCAGAAACTAAAAGTTGGTTAGGTTCTTGGACAGTCTTTTTCTGGGCATGGTGGATTGCATGGGCTCCATTTGTCGGTTCATTTATCGCACGTATTTCTCGTGGTAGAACAATCCGTGAATTTGTCATAGGAGTATTATTTGCCCCTGTTTTAGCATCGATGATTTGGTTTGCAATTTTTGGGACTGCTGGAATGGACTTAGGTTTAGATATTGCTAATGAAGCAGCACAGTCAACACCAACAGCCGTTTTTGTAACGCTGAGCCATTATAAATTAGGAGCGATAATTTCAGGAATTACTATCTTGTTGTTATGCACGTTTTTTGTTACTTCAGCAGATTCAGGAACATTCGTTTTAGGAATGTTCAGCAGTGATGGAGCTTTAAATCCTTCTTTAGCAAAAAAAGTTGGATGGGGATTAATTATTATGTTGATTACACTAGTTTTGATGTTTGCAAGTGATACAGGCTTACAAAACGTTCAAACTGCTTCTATTATTGCTGCTTTACCATTCTCATTTGTGATGATTTTAACTATGATTTCATGGATTAAAGCTTTGAGGCAAGAAAAATAAGGAATACAAACATTTTTTCGCTTTTCACTTGACACAAACAAATGTTCGTGTTATTATAGTTGTGAGGTGATGAAAATGTTAAAAATACTTAATAATAATATTTTAAAATTATTACCAATTTTGATTATTCTAATTGTTGCATTCACTTATACATCTTCTTTACAAAATAATAGAACAATTAATTATAATCAAATTGAAGAAAATGTTGTTTTATCACAAAAGTAAAAAAATGCATAAATTGCATTTTTTTTATTTAAATATATGGTATAATCTATGTATCTAAAGGAGGTTATGATGAATATAAACCAAAAATGTGTTAATGCTTTACGTAGTTTAGGGGTCAATGCAATTGATGAGGCTAATAGCGGACATCCAGGAATTGTTCTAGGTGCTGCACCAATTATGTATACATTATTTACAAAACACTTAAATATAAGTAGTAAAAATAAAAAATGGATTAATCGTGATCGTTTTATTTTAGCAGCTGGACATGGATCAGCGTTATACTATAGTATGTTGCATTTAATCGATTATGGTATTACGATGAGTGATTTAAAAGAATTTCGCCAATATGGTTCACATACACCAGGTCATCCAGAAAAAGATTATAGCTTTGGAATTGATGCAACTAGTGGACCGTTAGGGCAAGGAATCGCTATGGGTGTTGGAATGAGTATTGCTTCTCTTCATTTAAGAACGATGGAAGAAAATATTGATAACTATACATATGTTTTGTGTGGAGATGGAGATTTGCAAGAAGGTGTAACGCAAGAAGCAATGTCACTTGCTGGTCATTTAGCAATTAATAATTTAATTGTTTTATATGATTCAAATGATATTCAATTAGATACACCGTGTAAATCTGTTATTTCAGAAAATATTAAAGAAAAATATGAAGCGATGAATTGGGCTTATTTACACGTTGATGATGGTGAAGATTTAGAAAAAATTGATGAACAAATTACACTGGCTAAAACTTTAGATAAACCAGTTATTATTGAAATAAAAACAACTATTGGTTTAGGAAGTAGTAAGGCTAATACTTCGGCTGCTCATGGAGCTCCACTTGGAAGAGAAGATTCAAAAAATGCTCTACTTAGTTTAGGGTATAATGCAAGTGAATTTAGTGTCGGTCAAGATGTTTATACACACTTTAAAGAGATGGTTATTGAGCGTGGAAATACTAAATACGATGAATTTGAGTATAGTGATAATTTATTTGAATTAGAACATAATCGTGCCTCAATTAATTTTCAAGAAATTTTGGAAACATTGATGACTACTGAAAGTAAAGCTACACGTGTTTATAGTGGAATGGTTTCTAAAAAACTTGGTGAAGTTTATCCTTACATAATGGCAGGAAGCGCTGATGTTGGTGGTAGTACTAATATCGTCGGTGTTGATGGTAACTTTACTTGTGATAATCGTAATGGAAGAAATATTTTATATGGTGTGCGTGAGCATGCTATGGGAGCAATCGGTAATGGAATAACTTTGTTTGGTTATCGTGCAATTGTTAGCTGTTTCTTCGTTTTTAGTGATTATTTAAAACCAGCAATGCGTATGGCAGCAATCATGGATATTCCAACAATTTTTGCCTTTACACATGATTCGATTGCTGTAGGAGAGGATGGAGCAACACACCAACCGATAGAACAACTTGCAGGATTAAGAGCAATGCCTAATTTTGATGTTTATCGTCCAGCAGATTTTACTGAAGTAGTGGCAAGTTATGAAGCAGCTTTTGCTACGAATAATCCAGTAGCAATAGTTTTAACTAGACAAGCTTTACAACCGCTTGATAACTATACTTCGTTAGCACATGCTAAAAAAGGTGCATATATTATTCGTAATTATGAATATATTGATGGCATTATTATTGCTAGTGGAAGTGAATTACAATTAGCACTTGAAGCAGGAGATGAGTTATTTAAATTAGGTTTTAAATATCGTATCGTAAGTATGTTAAGTATGGATGTTTTTAATAAGCAAGAAGAGAAATATAAAAACCATGTTTTACCGCGTAATATTAGAAATCGTATCGGAATTGAAATGGCAGCTAGTGTTGATATGAAGCAGTATATCGGGTTAGATGGTTTAGCGATTTGTCTTGATAAGTTTGGTCATAGTGGTAAGGCTGATGATATTTTAACGGCATATGGGTTTACGACGAAAAAGATTGTCAAAGAAATAGTAGGGAGGATGTAATAATGGGATGGAGTGAAATTTTAAGCTTTGTTTTAGGAACAGCTCTAGGCTTGATTATTGGTTTTTTTGTAACACGAAAAATTTTCATGAAGCAACTTCGTGATAATCCACCAATTAATGAGGATATGATTAAGGCAATGATGATGCAAATGGGTCGCAAGCCTTCACAAAAACAAGTTAATCAAATTATGAAGTCAATGAATCAATACAAATAAAAAGTGCTAGTTCGCTAGTGCTTTTTTAATGGAAATAATTATTGATAAAATACTTAGTATGTTATAATTCAAGTATATTAATAGTAGTTCAAGCTTTTATATTAGTGAGGAGAATAGTATGAAATATTTTTTCGTTAATCAAGGCAAAAGAGGTAAGTCTGAATTTGAAGGAGGTTTTTTATGGACCCCATACAGAAATGAAGGCGGTTATAAGGTAAAACATTGGGATACATTAGAAATTTTAGAAGTCGGAGATATTATTTTTAGTAATATTGGTGGTAAAATATTATCAGTTATTATAGTTGAAAGTAGATGGAAAGATTCTTTGAATCCACATGATAAAAATTTATGGCAAAGTAGTGGTAGAGAAGTAAAAGGTAAGTATTATAAATTAAAAAATCCAATAATCTACAAGAATTTTAAAAATTTTATTATGAAAAACAAACAACTGAACGGTCCTTTTGATAAAAATGCTAATCCTAAACAAGGTTATTTGTTCGAATTAAGTAATAAAATAGGAGATTTATTTTTTGAAAATATTGATTCAAAAATTAAAAAAGAAATTGAGGAATTTCTAAAAATAAAATTTGAAAAAGTTAGAGAATTAGAAGATTTCTTATTGGAGAGTGAACAATGCTTAGAAATTAATACAAAAAAAGTTAAAATATATGCAGACGATAAGTTAGAAGAACTTGAAAAATATGGATATAATTTTTTTGATGAGAAAAGTAAAAAAATAAATTCTCGAATTAAAACGGATAGTATTTTAAAAGCAACTCGGTTGTCAAAGAGTAATTATAATTGTGAATTTGATGAAAACCATAAAACCTTTAATAGAGTTAGTGATAAAAATCAGTATATGGAATGCCACCATCTTATTCCTATAAAAGCACAAAAAGATTTTCCTAGAAAAAAACTTGATTGTATGCCAAATCTTGTTTCGTTATGTCCATTATGTCATGCGCAAATTCACTATGGAAATACTAGTGCAAAAAAAGAAGTTTTTGATAAGATTATTAATATAAGAAAATCAGAACTAATTAAGTATGGTTTTAAGGTTAGTGAGTTAAATACTATTTTTAAAAAATATTATCAAAATACTTGAGTAAATTAAAAAGCATCTGCAAAGATGCTTTTATTGTGTTATTTTAGTACCACTTTCTCCTTTTAAAGCGAGTTTAGCTTTTTCTAGTGAAGCGATGATAGCAACGTTATTTGGATTTTTATTAGCAAACTTTAAGCATGCTTCTACTTTTGGTAACATGCTTCCTGGAGCAAATTGTCCTTCTGCAATCAATTTTTCAGCACGTTCAATCGTAAGAGATTCTAAATCTTCTTGATTTTCTTTACCAAAGTTAATTGCAACACGTTCTACAGCAGTTAAAATGAATAAATAATCAGCATTGAATCTTTCAGCTACTAGTTCACTAGCAAAGTCTTTATCAATTACTGCATTAACACCTTGTAATAATCCTGCTTGTTCAATTACGGGAATTCCGCCACCACCACAGCAAATAACTACATTTCCTGAATCTAAGACTGCTTGAATGACATTTTCTTCAATAATTTTTTTTGGTTTAGGTGAAGCTACTACTTCACGGTATCCGCGACCAGCATCTTCTTTAAAAACAACATTTTTACTATCAGCTATTTTCTTTGCTTCTTCTTCAGTATAAAATTTACCAATCGGTTTAGTTGGATTTTTAAAGGCTTCATCATTATGATCAACGAGTACTTGTGTTACAATACACGCACATGTTTTATTAATTTCACGTGTTTTTAATTCATGTTGAATAGCGTTTTGTAAATGGTAACCAATATATCCTTGACTCATAGCACCACATTCTGGAAAAGGCATTTCTACCTCACTCATGGCTAAGTTAATCATTCCAACTTGAGGTCCGTTACCGTGAACAATGATAACTTCATGTCCATCACTAATTAAATCTACTAGTGGTTTAGCCGTCTCTTTGACAATCTCTAATTGTGATGTTGGAGAATTTCCAAGAGCATTACCCCCCAGTGCGACAACAATTCTACTCATATCTTTACTCCTTTCGTTTTCATCTTTAAGTTGATTATACAGAGTTTGTTGCTCTAATGTCAATATATATGGAATTAGTTTGCCAAAATAAGTTTTTTATACTATAATTTAGTTATTATTTAAGCGTATAATCTTAATGATATGGATTAGGAGTTTCTACAAACTTACCGTAAATAAGTTTACTATAATTTTCATAAGAATTGCGCAAGAGATGGAGGAAATCATGGGAAGAGTTTTAGTGGTAGATTTTGGTTCACAGTACAATCAAGTAATTGTTAAGTCATTGCGTAAATTGGAAGTAGAAAGTGAATTAATAAGCTATGATGAAGTGTTAGAACACTTGGATGCAGATGTTAAGGGAATTATTTTATCTGGAGGTCCAATGAGTGTTTATGATGAAGATGCTTATCATCTAGATAAAACTATTTTTGAAAAAGGGATTCCTATTTTGGGTGTTTGTTATGGTATGCAGTATTTGGCTCATTATTTAGGTGGTCGTGTTAGTGCAAGTGATTATAAGGAATATGGTAATCAAGAAATAGAAATTGTGAAAGATTCTGCTTTAACTAAAGGAGTTAGTGCTAAAACGACTGTTTGGATGAGTCATAATGATAGTGTTGAAGAGTTGGGAGAAAATTTTGAAGTTATTGCTAAAACGAATCAACATGTAGCAATGATTAAGCATCGTAACGCTGAAATTTATGGAACTCAGTTTCATTTAGAAGTTTCACATACGTTAGAAGGGCTTAAAATGCTTGAAAATTTTTGTTTTGATATATGTGGTGTAACGAAGTCTTGGTCTTTAGAAAAGTATTTAAATGAGCAAAAAGAAGCTATTTTAAATACTGTTGGTAGTGATCGAGTTATTTGTGCTATTTCTGGTGGAGTGGATTCAAGTGTTGTAGCTATGCTTTTAAAAGAAGTTATTCCAAGTCAGGTAACTTATATTTTTGTTGATACAGGTCTTTTAAGAAAAGATGAAGGTGTTCAAGTGCTTGAGATGCTTAATAATGAAGGATTAGATGTTATTAAGATTGATGCTAAGCAAAAGATGTATGATGCTTTAAAAGGTGTTAGTGATCCTGAAGATAAGAGAAAGCTTATTGGGAAAATTTTTATTGAAGTTTTTAATGAAACATTGAGTGATTTAAAAGCTAGTGCAAAGTTTTTGGCACAAGGAACTCTTTATAGTGATGTGATTGAAAGTGGTACGAAAAATTCACACACAATTAAGTCTCATCATAATGTAGGGGGATTACCAGAAGATTTGAATTTTGAATTGCTTGAACCGATTCGTTTCTTGTTTAAGGATGAAGTTAGAAAGTTAGGGTTACTCTTAAATATGAAAGAAGAGATGGTTTATCGTCAGCCTTTTCCAGGTCCTGGTCTTGGAATTAGAATTATGGGTGAGGTTACAGCTGCTAAGGTTAATATTTTACAAGAAGCAGATTATATCTTTAGAAAAGTTATTGAAGAGTCAGCGTTCATTAAAGATATTTGGCAGTATTTTACGGTGTTAACAGATACAAAGAGTGTTGGTGTGAAAGGGGATAAACGTGCCTATGAACATGTTTTAGCGATTAGATGTGTTAGTAGTGTTGATGGCATGACAGCTAATTTTTCACATTTGAGTTTTGATATTTTAGAAGTTATTGCTAATGAAATTGTTAATAATGTTGATGGAATTACAAGGGTTGTTTATGATATTACTTCTAAGCCACCTGCAACAATTGAGTGGGAGTAGT
>CAZQIG010000004.1:0-119914 GCA_964593055.1 uncultured Erysipelotrichia bacterium | reverse complement strand
TGAAAGTGTTATCTTTAATAAAAAACTACAAGTTGACTTTCCACTTATAAATAACGCAATTGAATATTTGAGTAAACAAAAACTCTGTTAAACAGAGTTTAGTTTTATTTAATGAATTTGAAGCTTCTCCAAGGTTTAATGTACTGTAATAAAATTTGTTCATCACTATTTAAATGTCCAACAATATTTTTATTACCATTATTCTTCATTTCTTTTAAAACGATATGTAGTTCTCCTTTATAACGACCGTAGTTATCATTTAAAATTACAATATCTCCTACTTTTAAGATGTCATCAGTATCATGTGCAGGAATACTGTGATCTTTATAGGTAATTCTCGGCATTGTTGATCTAGCCATATATTCACTCATATCACCACGAACAAAATGTTGATATTCATAAATTATTTCATTTTCTAACTTACTATTGTTAGGGTTTAAATCCATTTTTAGGCAAACTTGTGAAGAATCAACGTTATTTAGAGATTCTAATTCCTCTGTTGTAGGATAGCAATTAGAAACAATTATATCATCAACTAATTGTGATGCCATCAAGTGTCTAACTTGTAAATCAAATGAAAAATCACGGTGAATTTCTAGTGTTGGTAGACCCTCATATTCTTCCCACACTCCAAAAGCATTAGGGTTGTTACTAAAAACAAAGGCTGCAACTTTTAAGCCTAAGTCACGATATTTTTCGCTGCATTTCTTAAAATAGTCATATCCTAATCCTGTATATCTTTGTGGATAAAAATTGTGACAAGTAATAAGTCGATTTTTATTAGCATCATATGATAATATTTGATCAACATAAGCTGTATCAACTGAGGCATTTATTTCAATCTTTAATCCATATGGATTACGTGTCATAACTGCTTCATTCATACCATCAAAACCAACATCCAAACGAATCCCACTTGCATTAATATCTGCAAAAAACTTTAAATTGTCGTATGTAATACCAAAATATTCAAAAATATCTGGTGCTACATCAATAATAACTTCCATTCCCAAACTTTTAGCATGTGTATTAATCTCATAAAAATCTTGGAAAACTTCTTCTGATGACTTTTTTACTTCTAAAAGATTACTAAATACCCTTGTAATATTATATTTAGAGACCTTTGTTAAAAAATCTAAAATAGTTTGTTTATTATCACGTGTTGGGTATATTGAAACTCCTAATGCCATATAATACCTCCATTACTTAATATCATCAATTATAACATAATCATCATAAATTCTCTATTTTCATCATACGACACTTGAAATTTTTTCAATAATTATTCAATGAGTAACTTTACGTAAAAATAGCAAAATCATAACTTTACAACTGATTTTAAAACTTTTTGTCTTATTAATAATCAGTCATAATTAAAAGTGTTTATACTGCTAGCTTTAACTTGATTAATCAGCAATATATATGTTATATTTATACTATATATAAGGAGGTATTTATGAAAGAATTTACAGTTAAAATTATTGACAAATTAGGGATGCATGCAAGACCGGCAAGTGTACTAGTTCAAAAAACAACAACATACAACAGTGAGATCAAAATTGCTTTCAAAGATAAAGAATTTAATGCAAAATCTATTATGGGTGTAATGAGTGCTGGTATTAAAAATGATGATACAATTACATTTATAATTGATGGAGATGATGAAGAACAAGCAGTAACTGAAATAAAAGCTTTATTAAGTGAGCAAGGATTGACTGCATGAAAAATTATGGAATTGTAGCATGTAGTGGAATTGGTATTGGTAAACCTTTAATCTTAAAAGCTCAAGAATTAAGTATTGAAAAATATGTTATTAAAAGTGCTGAAGAAGAAATTAATCGTTTTATAGCAGCTTTAACTACAACAACAACCAATTTACGTGAATTGGCAAAAGAAGTTAGTGAGAACATTGGCGAAGAAGAAGCAGCTATTTTTACTGCTCATGAATTAATATGTAATGATGTAGAAATTTTTGAACAAGTTAAAGAAATGATTACTAATGATTTAGTTAATGCAGAGTATGCTTATTTTAATATTACTAAAAACTTTGCTGAAATTTTCAAATCGATGGATGATGAGTATATGAAAGAACGTGCTCTTGATATTGAAGATGTTAGTAAACGAGTTTTACGTGTTTTATTAGGAATTGAAACAGTAGATTTAAAAAATATTGATGAAGATACTATAATAGTTGCACATGATTTAACACCTTCTGAAACATCACAATTAAATGCTAAATACATTAAAGCTTTTATTACGATGATTGGTGGTAAAACTTCACATAGTGCAATTATTGCTCGTAGTCTAGAAATTCCTGCTATTGTAGGTGTAAATGGTGAAATTGAGGATTATCAAGCAGATGTTTTAGTTGTTGATGCCTTAAATAATAAAATTATTGCTAATCCAAATGAAGAAATGATTAAACAATATCAAGATCGTTTCGATACTTATTTAGAAGAAAAAAAAGAATGGGTAAAGTTTCAAAACAAACCTGCTAAAACAATAGATGGTAAACATTTTGAAATTGCTTGTAATATTGCTTCTTTAAATGATTTAGAAGAAGGATTAGCTAATAATGCTGATGGGATTGGTCTTTTCAGAAGTGAATTTTTATATATGGAAAATGACAGTTTACCAAGTGAAGAACTGCAGTTAGAAACATATGCTAAAGTATTAGCAGCTTTTCCAGAACAAAAAGTTGTAATTCGTACTTTAGATATTGGTGGAGATAAAAACTTACCGTATTTTAATCTTCCTGAAGAAATGAATCCTTTTTTAGGTGTAAGAGCAATTAGATTATGTTTTGAATATAAAGACATTTTTAAAGTTCAAATTCGTGCCCTATTACGTGCTAATACTTTTGGAAATTTATGTATTATGTTTCCAATGATTGCTACTGTTGAAGAATTTTTACAAGCAAAAGAAATTGTTGAAGAATGTATTAATGAACTACGAAATGAAGGATTATATCATGAAAAGCCATTTCAATTAGGTACGATGATTGAAATTCCTGCTGCAGCAATTGCCGCAGATTTACTTGCTAAACATGTCGACTTTTTCTCAATTGGAACTAATGATTTAATTCAATATACAATGGCTGCTGATCGTATGAATCAATCACTAAATTATTTGTATCAACCACTCAATCCAGCTATTAAAAGATTGATTTCAATGGTTGTTGATGCAGCTCATCAAGAAAATAAATGGGTTGGTATGTGTGGAGAAATGGCTAGCGATGAAGAAGCACTTCCATTCTTATTATCAACAGGTATTGATGAACTATCAATGAATGCTCGTGCTATTTTAAGAACTAAATTTGCTATTTCTAAAATTAATACAAATGAGTTTTAAAGAAAGGAGAAGTCTATGAGATCAATTAATATTAATAAAATTAAAGATTTACATGATATTAAAATTATTGATGTACGTGAAAGAAGTGAGTATGCTGATCATAGCTTACCTAATACAATTAATATTCCTACAAGTGAATTTATTGAAACATTTGAACAATATTTAAATAAAGATGAAACATATTATATTATGTGTTTATCAGGTAAAAGAAGCTTACAAGTTGCAGATTATTTAGATAGTTTAGGTTATAAGGTTATTAATCTTGAAGGTGGACTTTGTAGCTATTTTGATTAAAGTGGGATTCCCACTTTTTTTTATAAAAAAAGACTACATTTGTAGTCTATTTTCTTCTTAAAGCTTCGACTGGTGTGATTCTTAATCCCATTGCAATTGAAATAGCGCTTGCCCCAATTGCTAAGACAATACTTAGTAAGAAGCCTATCACGATTGCAGAAAAATGTACAAAAAGCTCCATTTCTCCTAATGTATATGAAATTGTGTGATTAGAAATTTCTACTCCGATATAACCACCAATTAAAGAAATAATTATTGCAAATATTCCCGCAAATACTCCTATTACTAAAGCTTCTAAATAAAACATACGTCTAATATCACGTACTCTAGCCCCAATTGCTCTTAAAACTCCTATTTCACGCATTCTTTCTAAAATACTAATATAAAGCATAATTCCAATCATAATAGCAGCTACTAGTAAAGAAACAGCAAGCACGAAATTAAATACGACAAACACGATATTTAAAATTTCAATAACTCCATCTAACTCTTCAATGTCTCCAGACATATAAACAGCATCTCCATCACTACTATTTAATACTTTGTAATCATCAATAAATTGATTCAAATCTTTTTCATTAACTTCATATAAAACTTTTCCGCTAACTATTTGAACATTATTTTGATCTTTAGGTTTTTCTTGGAAATAAGCTTCTTCAAAATCTAATGTAAATTCATAAGTTAAATATACTTGCATTCCTCTATTTTTAAATGACTTTTCAGAAAAAATACCAGTTATTACAAATTCATTTTCCACTTCTTCCAAAGTATCATTATTATTATAATCACTTACTAAAGAAGTTAGTGTAAATGTCTTACCAATCGCATCTTTTCCCGTATATCCTAATTTATCAACAAAAAATTGTGAAATTGCAACCTCATTTTTAGCTTTAGGAACAGTTCCTAAAGCTAAATCACCTGTCCCAAAAGTTTCTATAGGATCTGGAAACATCCATTTAGCAATTGCTGGTTGTGGAACTTCTTCACCTTCTACAATTGTTGTAATATAATGTTGTGAACTCTCAATCAAATACCATTCCTTTACAGGAACTCTTGAGATTACACGTTTATCATCAGTTATACCTATCTTTTTTTCATATTGAGGAATTGATTCATAATTCATCAAGTAAAAGCTACTATTTACTAATTGTCCATTACCATAAAGTCCTCTTATCTTATCTACATGATTATAAATAGTAGAGTCAGCAAAATTAACAATTAATAATGAAGATAATGCTATAGCTGTCCCAAGTGAGATAACAATTGTTCTTTTCAAACGACGTTTTAAAGCACTTATTGATAGCTTATAAATTCCTTTAAACGTTAATCCTTTACTTGATTTTTCAACTGGTTTAGGTAATTCAACTGTTGGCAACTGTACAGCTTCAATTTTTTCATCACTAACAATTTCTCCATCATCAAGTACAATAATTCTTTCACAGTAATTAGCAACTTTTTTATCATGCGTGACAATAATCAATTTACGATCATCAGTTACTAAACTTTTTAATAAACTCATAATTTCTTTAGAAGTTCTTGAATCTAGAGCTCCCGTTGGTTCATCTGCTAAAATTATTTTAGGATTATTAGCTAGTGCTCTAGCTATTGCTACACGTTGTTTTTGTCCCCCGCTCAATTGTCCTGGTTTTTTCTTTAAATGATCTTTTAATCCTACAAGCTCTAACAATTCTTGGGCGCGCTTAAAACGTGGTTTTTCTTGAACACCAGCTATTTCCATTGCAATAGCTACATTTTCTAACACACTAATATCATTTAGTAAATTAAATGTTTGAAAAACAAATCCAATATTTTCTTTACGATATTCTGATTTACGACGATCGTTAGAAAAAGTTATTTTTTCATCATTAAAACTAACATGCCCTTTTGAAGGAGTATCTAAAGTAGAAATCATATTAACTAAGGTACTTTTACCACTTCCACTTTCTCCCATAATAGCAATCATATTTTCTTCTGAAATTTCTAAATTTATTCCTTTTAAAGCCGTATATTTTCTTTGACGACTCATATAATACTTTTTAACAACATCTTTTATCAATAGCATAATTATTCCTCCCTTAATGCATCAGTAGGATTTTGCCTAGAAGCATTAAGTGCTGGCATAATAGATGCAATAAACATAATAGTAATGATTAAAACAAAAATTCCAATAACCCATGGTGGTGATAAAACTATTAAGTCGGTATTTAAAGAATATAATTTTTGATATAAGAAATTAATTGTATTTGTAAAAAGGAAAATAGAAATAAAAGCAATTGTAAAAGCATACGTTCCTAATAATACACCTTCACTCGTAAAAATTGAAAAAATATCGCGCTTACGAGCACCAATAGCTCTTAACGTACCAATTTCTCGTTTTCGCTCTACTGTAGAAATATAAACGATAATACTAACCATAAAAACCGATACTATTAAAGAAATAGAGATTAACGAAAATAATGAATTACGCATAATTAATAAAATTGATTTAACCATATCAAAAATAACTCGCATATCTGATGAATAATATAAATAATTACCAATTTCTAAAGTACTAAAATTATCAAATGATTCTAGAAAAGCTAAGCATGCCTCTTCTGTTTTAAAAATAGCGATCATAATAGTATCATGATGCCAAACAGCATTGTAATCACTAGTAATTAATTTTTCTGAAATTTCAAAAATCACATTAAAATTATACTCACCTAAAGAAAAAATCTTTAAAGGTTCACTACCAACAACTGTAAAAACAAGCTCATTTCCTTCATTATCTAACATCACGAATTCACGATCAATTATTTCTTCTAATACTAATTTTTCAAAACGGATATATTCAGGACTACCTTTTTCTAAATCACCTTGAAAAAAGTTCATAATTTCTTCTTCTGTTAAATCAAATAACTGTGGATTTTCTAATAATACTGTTATGGAACCATCAAAAACTATTTCTGTTTCACTAAGGGGTTCTCTTCCATATTCAATTTTAATATCTTTAAGATTACGATAATCAACACCAACTTGAAAATCATAATAATCACTATAATGTTCTTTTATTTGTTCCTCACTAGCATCTTCTAATAACTTATGATAACTAGTTAAATCATTAATTAAATTAATACCGTATTTTTTTTGCACAGCTTCTAAATCATCATATCCTTCAAAAACTTGCGCTACATCAACTAATAATTCGCCATCTTCTGTAAAAATACCATTATTTCCTAAATTATCCCCATCTATTCTTGAAACATCAATTTCTGTCATATTTTGTGCTGAAGCAATCATATACTCCACATTATTAACACTACTAATTGCACTTTGACTTAAAGAACTAATCAATAAAGAACCCGTAATACCTAAACTAACACCTACTGAAACAAGAATCGTACGAATTTTTTTACTCATCAAATTTCGATGAGCTAACTTTACAGCACTTATCAATCCTAATTTAGGTCTTTCAACTTTAATTACTTCAGGTAAAGCAACATCAATTTCTTGAAAATTATCACGTATTGTTTCATCATTAATGACTAATCCATCTTCAAGTGTCAAAATACGATTAGCATATTCACTTACTCTTTGACTGTGTGTAATAGTCAAAACACATTTTCCCATACTAGCAACTTTTTGAAGCAATAATAATATTTCTTCTGACGTCTTAGAATCTAAAGCTCCCGTTGGTTCATCTGCAATAATAATGTCAGGATTGTTAGCTAAAGCTCGTGCAATAGCTACACGTTGTTTTTGTCCCCCGCTCAACTGACTAGCCTTCTTTTTTAAATGATCTTGTAATCCAACAACTTTTAATAATTCAATTGCTCTTTGTTTACGTTTTTTCTTATTAAGTCCACCAATAATCATCGGCATCATTACATTTTCAACTAATGTTAAATTTTCTAAAAGATTAAATTCTTGAAAAACAAACCCAATTCTTTTATTTCGATAAAAATCAAAATCTGATGCACTGAACTTAGAAAGCAAATCATCCTCAATATAAATTTCCCCACTTTGAAAAATGTCTAATCCCCCGATAACATTCATCAAAGTTGATTTACCACTTCCACTTTCACCATATAAAGCAGTAAATTCATGATCGCGTAATTCTAAATTCAAAGACTTGATGACTGGATATGAATCTTCCCCTAAATAATATTCTTTTTCCAACTCCTCTATTTTTAAAACCCTTTTCTTACTCATTTAAACTCCCCTTACCTCAAAACTAATAATAATAAAACACGAACGTGCTTTTTTATTATATATAATACTATATAATTATAACCTTTTTTACTTTGATTATTATTATTTTTTAACTTTTTATAACATTTTTCTTGACATTTCTTAAAAAAAAGTAAAAAAAAAGAATAATCTATACAATTATTCTTCTGTATTTATCGCATATAACTCATCGATAACAGTTCCATCACGATATATGACATAACCTACAACTATTTTTTCTGAAGGTAATTCTTCTGGTATACCACAATAATTAAAAGCCATCTCCTGTAATTCTTTAATCGTATAAATTGTCAAATTACTATTAGCTAGCTTCTCTAATAAATCTTTTCGTTTAGGATTTATAGCAATTCCACGCTCTGTAACTAAAACATCAACATCTTCTCCTGGTGTTGTAATAGTTGTTACACGACTTTTAATTAACGGAGTTCGTGCCTTAAACAGTGGCGAAGTAATAATCGTAACATCCGCACCATAAGCAGTATCACTATGTCCTCCACTACCACCAATAATTTTACCATTAGAATCAGTCGTTACATTTACATTAAAATCCAAATCGATTTCTGTTGCTCCTAACACTACAAAATTAAGTTGATCTGCTATATTATCTTCTAGAATACTTGCATATTTAGCAGCACTCATAAATTCATGTTTAGCATTTTTTCGCATTGATTGCACAGCTTCTAAATCAAAACACTGCACATCATAAATTTTTTGCAATAAACCTTCTTCTAGTAGCTTTGTATGATATCCTGTTATCCCACCTGATGCAAAACTACCTACAATATGTTTTTTATGTAGTACTTCATGCAATAATTTAGTAACTGTTAAAGAAATTCCTCCAGCACCAGTTTGAAAAGAAAAACCATTTTTTATTAGCTCAGCTTCTTTCAAAAAAGCAATTGTATTTTCAGCAATAATCGTGCTAACTGGATTAGTAGATAATTTTGTTGTTCCACTAACAATTCCATTATTATCACCAATTTTATTAACAACGTAAATATAATCAACATATTTTCCTTCAATCTGCTTAAAAGAAATTTCATCTACTAAATTATCTGTAATAATAACTGTTTTAGAAGCATACATCGCATCATCAACACCATAACCTAAACTTCCAAAAGCACTATTTCCAAACAATCCATTAGCATTTCCGTATTTGTCACATTCACTTGCCACAATAAAGGCAACATCAATATCAATATCTCCACACTTAATTGCACGGCTTCTTCCTCCATGCGTGTGCATATATAAAAACCCATTTAGTAAATGTTTATGTATTGCATCACTAACTTCACCATTAATATAGTTAGCATGGATATTATTTACTAAGCCTTTTTCCATCATTGCAACAATATTTTTATAACTTGGAAAGATGGAACTACACGCTAAATTAACAGCAACGCTTTGTACTAAAAATTCATTTAAAATTTCATTAATCATAAAGTCGCCATTTCTCAAATGGTGATGAAATGAAATTGTCATATTATCAAATAAATTTAGTTCTTCAAAAAGTTCAGCTTTTTTATAAATGATTTTTAAATCTCGCTCGCGCACACATTCTTCTTTTACTTGATATGTTACATTTTGAAAATGTGTTGAACTAATAAAATTCTTATTCATCAACTTCAACTCCATATTTTTTCGCATATTCAATCATTCTTTTTGAACGATTAATAATTGGTTCATCAATCATTTTACCATCTAAACTATATGCACCACTATGATTTTGTGATGAAGTAACTACTCTTTGAGCATATTTTAGTTCTTTTTTACTAGGTATAAAGTATTTATTAACAATTGAGACTTGCAAAGGATGAATACATGCTTTAGCACGATATCCAAAACTTTTAGCTTGCAATACATCATCTGTAACAACATCTAAATCATCAGTTACAACACAAGGTGTATCAATTGCTGATTTACCATATGCTTTAGCATAATAAGATAATTTTTGACGGGGAAAAAATATTTCTAAATTTTCTTTTGTTCTCTCAAATCCCATATCTGTTGCTAAATCTTCAGCACCTAAAAGCACGCCAATTACTAATTCATGTTTAATAATATCTTCTAAATCTACAACACCTAATGCCGTTTCAATAATAGGAATAATTTTAAAGTTATAATTTTTTGCAAAAACTTCTAATGTAGAACGATTAACTTTTGGAAGCATAATTGCATAAATATCAAAGTTGCTCACCATCTCTAAATCGGCACGAAAGTGCTCTGTATCCATTGAATTTATACGAACGATAATATCTGCTTTTACAGGAATACTTCTTAAAAAAGTACGAACAAGCTCTCTTGCGCTATCTTTTTCTGAATTAGTAACTGCATCTTCTAAATCAATAATAATAGCATCTGCTTTGTAAATATCAGCATTTTGAAGCATACTAGGATTATTACCCGGTACAAATAAGTAACTTCTCATATTAACTCAGCCCTTCTAAGTGCACACATTAAACGTGCTTTTATCGTATAATCTAATGCTCCTACATCATTAATTTCCACTTTTATGTCATTTAAATTATAGTAACCTAAAACATCAAAAATAACTTTACGAATTTGTGCTCCATATTGTTTTATCACAATACTTTCAATATGAATTTCAATTCCTTTTCCATCGTACAAACGAATCAAACAATCAGATGATTCAATACTTCCACATTGACTCAACATATTAGGCCTCCTATTATTTTTGATGATAATTAGCTAAAGCAATAACTCTATTCATTTCATTCTTAACAATCATAAACCCTTCATCAGTACCCATACCTGGCTTAGCTAAGCATTGATCAGCACTTGTAGCAATAGCGATATTAGTTGTAATTTCAGCACTTTTATTCGTCTCATTACAAGTACCACCACTATATGCTCCCACACCTGCCTTTTTACATGCAATAATTGCCTCTACACAGTTATTTACACCACCTAAATCAGGTGTTTTTATTTGTAGCATATGACCAGCTTTATGATCGATAAATAATAATATATCTTCTAAAGTATTACACCACTCATCAGCTACTAATTCTACATCAATTTTTCTTTTATCAACTTCAGCAGTTAATTTTGCTAATTCAATTAATTGCTTTTCTCTGCTACCAGCATCCATTGGACCTTCAATACGTAATTTAAAAGGTGCAGCAGCTTTAACTAATTCTTCTAAATAATCAGCCATTGCCAAAATATCATTTTCAAAAGCAATTCCAATAGTACCATAAACATCAATATGCAAAACAGGATTATATTGTTCACTTTTTCTTAATTTCAAAATTCGTTCACTCAACCATGAAACATACTCTTGTAAAATTTCACCATTTTTTCCAAGCTTAGTCTCTACATTATTAATTAAAGCATGTGGTAAAACATCAACTTCTTTAATAATCATTTTATCAACATTTAAATAGCGATCATCACCAGATTGTGTGAAAATATCAACACTTTCATAAACATTATTAGCAATGCCATATTCTTTACGAATCACTTCAGCAATCGTTAATTTCTGCACTTTACTAGTCGCATCTAAAATCGCAGAAGTAATTCCATAACGTAATGCTGTATGTAATTTTTGAGAATCGACCTCTAAACTATCAAACTCCATAGCTAAATCTTTAAACTTACTAACATCACGACCTATTAATAAATGTCTAATATTTTGATTAATAAATGCAATAAACTCATCTGCTAAAAACAGAGGATCTCTTCCACCAGTACCTGAATATTGCACAGCAGCACAATCACCATAAGCAACCGTACCATCTTCTAATATCAATTGAATACTAATTGCTTCTCCTGCTTGTCTAACAGATGTAAAACCTAGTGTTTGAGCTTCACCACTATAATTAAAACCATCTAATTTAGCACCCGCTTTTATCGCTTTTTGATCATCAAAGTAAAACCCAGTATATGATTTAGAACATATTACATCTTTTATTTTCATAATTAATCTTCCTTATTTGGACGTCCAATTAGATTACCACGACTAACTGCATAAATATCATCAATTGTCATTTGAAAGCTAACTTCACGGTTCTCATAATCAGCACGAGATTTTAGTTTATTAAAATGAAACTCTTTAGTTGAATCTGCAACACCTACATTACCAAATTCAAATACACGAATTTTACCATCGTTATCACGAGCTGGTAAAATCTTACCTGCATTTAAAATTGATGGTGCAAACGGAATATCTAAAATACCTGCCTCAAAGCCTTTAATAACTCCTTGGCATAAATCACCATCACCCGCTTTTAAAACACTAGCCATTAATTCATCAACTTCTTTTTTTATTTGCGTAACTTCATCAACTAATTCTTGACTCTCTGGATATCGTTGATTTTTTAATAAGCGAATTGTCATTTTAGAACTTCTTAATCCTTCCGCATTAGCTTCTTTTGTCGGAACACCAAATGATTCATGCGGTGTTTTCGTAATCATCTTATCTGCTTTTCCTAAAGCAGCTACAGTAGAAGCCATTGAAATTAATCCAAAAGCACTCGGTTCATCAGAAGGGAATCCACCCATCCATTGATGGAAAACAGTCGTAATATGAACATCATCATATCCTGCCTCTTTAACATATTTATTAGCTTGCTCACGAAGAGCAATCAAAGCTGCAATATCTTGAGTAACATTTCCACCTTGCCCGTATCCAACAGTAATATTTTTAACACCTTGTTCAACAGCTAACAATGTTTCAATAATTGCTATCGTATTAGAAATAAATGGTGGAACTAATGTTCCTGTTAATGGTCCAAACGGCTCACGGTTAATTTCTACACCATTCTCTTCATAAAATCCTACAAGACGATCACAATACTGCCAATATCTCAATGTCTTTTCAAGTTCGACATTTTTAGCATACGGTATATTATATGAAATTCCTCCACCTTCATTCGAAGTCCAACAAGCAGCATGAATTATTTCTGACAGCAGTCTAGCATCAGGTGTACCATGTCTTGCTTGAATTGGAACATTAACTGCATTAAAAACTTTTAAGCATCCTTCAACTCCATGATTTACACAAGGGAAGCCATTTAAAAGACTTCTTCCAGCTTTTCGACTCTCATTAATACCTAACTCTGCTTCTTCAAAACGATTTTGACGAGTATATGAATCTATTGTTGAAGGAAGAAAATCTGCTTCACCTTCTTTTTCCAAATATGTCAATAATTTAATATGCTCATTTAAGAGAGCTACTCCAGCACGTGGTTGTACTAAAACACGTGAATTAAGTCCATATTTTTTCATCTTCTTAGCAAAATTCTTTGAATCAGGAATTTTTTTTAGTCTTGCAATTGACCTATCTAAATCAAGTTTATCGGATTCACCTGTTGGCCACATTCTCAAAACTTCTTCACGCATTTCTAAAAACTCTGCTAAACTCATTTTTTTATTTAAAATCATTTGTTACCTCCAACAAATTTTTCTTCATTATTTTCAAAGCTACAAGTGGATCTATTTCACTTAAAATACCCATGGCAGATAAAATGTAATTTCGATCAACAAAATAATCTGGGTTTTTAGGACGAAGCTCATTTAAATGTCTTGTCTGATATGCTACATCCCTCAAAGCATTAATTGCCTTTTCATTATTAACAATAACTCCACCTGTACCAATAACAACTTTAATTTCACTTAAATCTTTACCAATCTGATAATGCATTTGACCTAAAGGTGTATAAATACTTTCTATTCTACCAACATGTCTTGAAATAGAAGTATCAACACAAGCTCTTGCAAAAGATGTCTCAATTTCATTTTCATCAACAGTTGTAGGTAAATATTCAATTGTCTTATTTCGCTTTTCGACTTCTTCAGCTATATTAACACTATCATCAAAATAAGCAAACAAAATTTCTTCACCAAGATTTTCATACATCGACTTTAAAGAATAACGCATTCCTAAATCTCCTTCAACAGTCCTTTTAGCAAATGGTTCTTCAAGCCCTTTTAAAGTCACTTCAACTTTACTAGGAAATCCTTTACAAATAGAATGTACATCTGTTGTAGCACCACCAATATCGACTAATAACAAATCACCTAATCCTGATTCATTTTTGTACCCTTTTGCTAGTAAAACAAGAGCTTTTTGAACAGCTTTAGGTGTAGGCATAACAATTTTACCAATCATTTCACTAACTTCGCTCATGCCTTTAGCATTAATAATTTCTTTAATAAATAGTTCTCTAATTGCTTCTTGGGCAGCATTAACACTTAATTTATTTAATGCTGGCATCACATTATTACAATAAATAACTTGTTTATCTTTTAAAAATTCGCCTACTTCTTTGGCACACGTTTTATTACCTGCATAAATGATAGGACAGTCTATAGTTATTTTGCTTAGCATCTGTGCATTATGCAAAACACAATCACTATTACCACCATCTGTACCACCACACAATAATAAAATATCTCCGGGATTTTTACTAATCTGCAACAATTCTTTTTCTGATAACTTATTACTATAAACACTAGTCAATTTAGCACCTGCTCCTAAACAAGCCCTTTTAGCCGCCTCAACAGTTAATTCTTCTACTAAACCAATAGCTGTCATTGATAATCCTCCAGCTGCTGAAGAACATGCAGCAATCTTATCAAAGTTTTGACCACAAGAAAGCTTATTTAGAGCTTCATAATAGCCATCTAAAACATTCGTATGAATAGTAGTTATTGCTGAAGCAGTTGCTAAAATTTCTGCTGTAGCTGTATCAACAGCAACTAATTTTGTATATGTTGAACCAAAATCAACTAATAATATTTTCATAAGCCTAAATCATGTTTTAAATCAGGAATTGTTTCATCAATAGCTGTTGATGGTGGATAAACTCGATTAAATCCCATCTTTAAAAAGCGTTCTTTAACTGCATCGAAATCTTGTTTTCCAACAACAATATTACCACCTACATATAATAAAATATCACCTATTCCAGCCTCAACACACTTTGAACGTAATCCACGACAATCCATTTCTCCGTGACCATACAAAGATGAAACTAGAATTGCATCAGCCGATGTCTCAATAGCGGCGTTAATAAAATCTTCTTGTGATGACAAAACACCGATATTAATCACTTCAAAACCTTCACTTTCTAATGCATAATGGATAATTTTGTTACCAACTGCATGCACATCTGCACCTATAACACCGATTACTATTTTTTTCATATTTCCTCCAACAAAAAATAAGTGTAAAAAACACTTATTAAAATAAAGCTAAAAGAGTTGCATCGCAACATTTTTTTTCGCTACCAAATTTTGAATTTGACTGTGACTCTCCTCGAGAACCATAATAATCACTCCATATTTATCATCTGTTATCATTCTATCATATTTTCAAAAAAAAACAAGCAGAAATTTCAATTTAATACTTTTTTTCACGTACTAAGTATCCTAATCCTTTAACAGTAATAATTACACCTTTCCCAATTTTTTTTCGAATATTTTTTATATGTGTATCAACAATTCGCATATCACCAAAAAAATCATTACCTTTAATATTTTCAATAATGGCTTCTCTAGAAGTAATTACATTCATATTACTAAAAAGATATTTTAAAATTAAAAGCTCCATTTTCGTTAACTCAATATAACTTCCTCTAACAAAAACGGTTGAATTTCCAAAATTAACCGTAACATCTCCTACCGTAACTTCTTTATAATACTTAATTACGGGATCTATTAATCTTCTTATTCTTGCAAAAAGAATTTCTTTAGAAATCCTTTTTGAAATAAAATCATCTGCACCTGACGAAAAAGCTTGTAGTTCATCATGTTCATTGACATTTTCTGTCATTAAAATTATTTCAATAGAAAAATTTTTTTTCAAATTTCTACACAAATCATATCCGTTAATCCCAATAATATCTATATCTATGATAGCTAAATTATAGTCACCATCTGCAACCATGCATCGTGCGTTAATACCATCTTCAGCTGTATCTACATAAAAATTTTTAGCTCTAAGAAAATGCACAATTTCATTTACTTTTAAAGAACTTTTATCTACTACTAAAAGTTTATAAGACATCTACATCATTCCTTCATGTTAAACATATCGCACTCTATCGATATGCCGATATCTAACACACTATATTCATTTCTTTTTCACAATACAAAAAGAGCGGGGGACTCTTTCTGTATTGTGATATAAGAGGGTTTAAATAAAAGAAGATTAAGGGGGGGTCTTCTTTTATTACGGTTATGAATGTAACTAGTACCCATAACCATCACCATTATAATACACATGTGTGTATTTTATGTGAAGTTTAGAAGATAGTTTGTAAATTTATGTAAAAAGTGTGATACTAGTTGAGTTATCTAGATAATATGTGATATAATTTGTATTGAGGTGAGACATAATGGATATTAAATGGTATACTAAGAAGAAAAGAATTGAAAACGTGACTATTAATAAAAATTCAATTATTTTAAATCGTGAATCATCTAAACATTTTGATGATTATTCACACGTACGTTTAGGAATTATTCATGAAGATAAAATAGTTGTAATTTTACCTATTAGCAACAATGATATTGAAGCTGGCAAATATCGTAATTCACGAATAAGTTTATCTTTTGCAAGAAGTTATACACGTATTTCCTGTACGGATTTTATTCGTAATTTAAACACTGAATTTTCTCTATCATTAACTAATCCCCGTAAATTCAAATCAGAATGGGATTATACGGAAAACGTTTTTAAAATTTACTTAAAGGAGGAATTATGATGGAAATTTTTGGACTTGACTTAATGTTCTATATTTGGATTTTTGTAACTGTAATTATGTTCTTTATAGAAGCTCAAACACTAAATCTAGTTACTGTTTGGTTTGGTCTTAGTGCACTAATGTCTTTAATTGCCAATATAATTGGTTTAAGTATTATCATTCAATTATTAGTTTTTATAGTTACAGCAATTATCTTATTATTAATTACACGCCCACTTGTAAAAAAAGCTCAACGTAGAACAAAAATAAAAACTAATAGCGATGCCTTAATCGGAAATATAGCTAAAGCTACAACATCATTTAAAGCTCAAGATCGTGGTTATGTAATAATTAATGCGATGGAATGGCTAGCAATTTCATATGAAGATGATATTGAAATTGGTGATAAAGTCGTTGTTGAAAAAATTGATGGTGCTAAACTAGTCGTTACAAAGTACAAAGATAAATTAAATTAATAAATATAATATGGAGGTATTTATGGAAGTAATTATTGTTTTAAGTATTATTATCATTATTATTGTTTTAATTATTGTCAATAGTGTCAAAATTGTTCCTCAAGCACATGCATACGTTATTGAAAGCTTTGGATCATATAAGGTAACTTGGCATAATGGAATACATTTTAAATTACCATTTGTTGAAAGAATCGCTGGAAAAGTTTCTTTAAAAGAACGTGTTGTAGATTTTCGACCACAACCTGTTATTACAAGAGATAATGTTACGATTCAAATTGATACTGTTGTTTACTATCAAGTTACTGATCCAAAATCATACCAATATGGTGTTGAAAGACCTCTTTCAGCAATCGAAAATCTAACAGCAACTACATTACGTAATATTATCGGTGATTTAGAATTAGATCAATCTTTAACTTCAAGAGAACATGTTAATTCAAAAATGCGACAAGTCCTTGATGAAGCTACTGATCCATGGGGTATTAAAATTAACCGTGTCGAGTTAAAAAATATTATTCCCCCATCTGATATTCAACAAGCTATGGAAAAACAAATGCGTGCAGAACGTGAAAGACGTGAAGCTATTCTACGTGCTGAAGGTCAAAGAGAGTCAGAGATTTTAACTGCTGAAGGTCAAAAGAAAGCTGAAATTTTAAAAGCTGAAGGTGAAAAAGAATCTAAAATTTTACGTGCTGAAGGCCAAGCAATTGCAATTAAAAAAATCAATGAAGCTACTGCATATGGTTTAGAGCAAATTAAGGCAGTTAAGGCAGATAAAAGCTTAATTGCACTTAAATCTTTAGAATCATTAGAAAAAGTAGCTGATGGCAAATCTACAAAAATCATCGTTCCATCAAATATTCAAGGACTGGCAGGACTTGCCACTTCACTACAAGAAATCATTACAACAGAGTCACCAGAAAAAGAAGCTTAAAAGCTCCCTCTAGGAGCTTTTTTTTTTACATAAAAAAACAGCAACAGCTGTTTATTTAATCATAAATATGGTACCTAGGGCCGGAGTCGAACCGGCACGAGTTTGACCTCGCAGGATTTTAAGTCCTGTGCGTCTACCAATTCCGCCACCCAGGCACGTGGTGGGGAAGGACGGATTCGAACCGCCGAACCAAAAGGAACTGAGTTACAGTCAGTCGCGTTTAGCCTCTTCGCTACTTCCCCATGAATGGTGTCCTGTAATGGATTCGAACCATTGACCCTCTGATTAAAAGTCAGATGCTCTACCTACTGAGCTAACAGGACATATTGAATTTGATTGGTTGCCCAGCCTGGATTCGAACCAGGGCATGATGGAGTCAAAGTCCACTGCCTTACCGCTTGGCTACTGGGCAATAAAATGGTGCCGGCTGCAGGACTTGAACCCGCAACCTACTGATTACAAGTCAGTTGCTCTACCAGTTGAGCTAAGCCGGCATGAAATGGTGGGCGATGACGGGCTCGAACCGCCGACCCTCTGCTTGTAAGGCAGATGCTCTCCCAACTGAGCTAATCGCCCATCTCAATGCTTTATTAGTATATTACATTATCAACTTATTGTCAATACTTTTATGTCTTTTTTTAGAAAAAAAAAAGAATTATTCAGAAAGACCAATAATTCCTTTTATTTCTTTTTCATCATCGTAAAATCCAACAATTTTTCCCTCTTTAACTTCTATTAAAGTTGGATAATAAGCAATCGTAACATCTTCCATCATAGCAGGCTCTAAGTTAATATCAGCATCAGCTAACGGCCCTTTTTCTTCATTATGCACTTTCCAATCATAAGTAAAAGAACTATTTATCGTTTCACTCATATTTGCATAATATGCTGGTAGTTTAGGCTTGCTATTTTCAACTGTACTTGCATCCTTATTTAAATAATCTTCATAAATTTTTGTACTTTGACTAGTATTATCTAAATAAAATACATAATAATTATCATTACTTTGCTTCAAAGTATCATCAACGGCTATCTTAGCAAACATATCAGTTTCTAGAGCACTAAACTCTTTCTTATCATTATCTACAAGTCCATCACCACCGTCAAAAATCCAAACTTCCATAACTGCATAGCCTAAAGAAGATACACCTATTATTGATAATAAAATTATAAAGAAATGTTTAATTGATGTAGTAGAACTACTCAAATCTTGTTCAGTATTTTCAATCTCATTAGCTTCATTGTTTTTTCTTTTAATTTTTCTAATTTTACTCATTAAACCACTCCTAACACATGCTATTATACCATTTTTATGAATTTATGAAAATACTTTTTTCCCTATTTTAAAAAAGAAAAGGTTAAACAACCTTTTCCATACCAATTTTTACTGCTTTTAAATTATCAGGAATGTACTTTTCTTTACTTCCCACGAACTTTTCACTAAAAGCTTTTTCTACTTGCTCAATATTAAAGTTGTTTTTAGAAGCAATTAAAGCTCCTAAAATAACCATATTTTGATAAATAGGAGAACCAATCTCTGTTGCTAAATTAGTAGCATCTACATAACGTATATCTAAATTAGCAGCTTCAATTTTCTCTGTAATAACACTACTATTAGCAATAATTAATCCACCTGGTATCATACGATGTAAAAACTTATCAATCGAAGGTTGATTCATCGCAATAAGCACTGAAATATCATTTGTAATAATTGGTGATCCAACTAACTCATCAGAATAGATTACTTGGCAGTTAGCAGTTCCTCCACGCATTTCTGCACCATATGCAGGAAACCAAGAAACATTTTTATCATCATGCATTGCTAATAAAGAAATAATTTGACCAAGTGAAATTACTCCTTGACCACCAAATCCTGAACATACTATTTTTTCAATCATTTACTTATCCTCCTCTACATCTTTATAAACACCTAAAGGATAATATGGCATCATATGATCTCTAACCCATTGCATTGAATCAACAGGTGTCATACCCCAACCAATATTACAAGTACCTAAAATCTCAACCATTGCAAATCCTTTGTTAGCTTTTTGCATTTCAAAAGCTTTACGAATTGCTTTTTTAGCTTTACGAATATTACCAGGTGCATCAGCTGCCACTCTTTCAATATACTTAGCTCCTGGAACTTCTGCTAACATTTCACTTACTTTTAATGGATACCCAGCCGTATTAACATCTCTTCCCATAGGAGAAGTAGTCGTTTTTTGATTAGGTAAAGTTGTTGGTGCCATTTGACCACCAGTCATCCCATAAATCGCATTATTTACGAAAATAACTGTAATATTTTCACTACGATGTGCTGCATGAACAATTTCTGCACATCCAATTGAAGCTAAATCTCCATCACCTTGATAAGTAAAAACCATTTTATCAGGGTGTAGTCTTTTAATTCCCGTTGCAACAGCCGGTGCACGACCATGAGCTGCTTGCACTCCATCAGTATTGAAGAATTCATTACTAAATACACTACATCCAACACTTGCAACATTAATTGTATTTTCTAATTCTCCCATTTCTTCTAACACTTCTGCTACTAATTTATGAATAATACCGTGTGTACAACCAGGACAATAAGTATTTCTTCTATCTGTCAAACCTTTTGTTCTACTGTAGATCATATCAGCCATTACTCTACCTCCAAAATCTTTTTAACTTCTGCTTCTATTTCTTCTGGGGCAAAAATATTTCCACCTGTACGCCCATAGAAATGAACAGGACAATTCCCTTTTACAGCAATATTAATATCATCAATCATTTGACCAGTACTCAATTCAGCACTTAACATTACTTTTACTTCTTTTGATAACTCTAAAAGTCTTTCTTTCGGGAAAGGAACTAATGTAATTGGCTGGAACAATCCAACTTTAATACCTTCTTTACGTAAATTAGAAACGGCATTACGAGCAATTCTTGATGCAGTTCCATAAGAAACGATAATAATTTCTGCATCTTCAGTACAATACTCAGAATACATTACTTCTTCTTCAGCAATTTTACGATACTTAGCTTGCAATTTTTCATTATGACTTTCTAAATCATCAGCATCCAAGTGTAAACTTGAAACAATATGCTGTTTTCTTCCCTTCATATTACCATTAGCAGCCCAATCACTATGATCAATTTCTTCAAAATCAATTTTTTCGATTTCTACTGGTTCCATCATTTGTGCTAACATTCCATCAGCTAAAATTATAACTGGATTACGATACTTATCTGCTAGATAAAAAGAACGTTGTGTTAAATCACTTAACTCTTGTAAATTTGCTGGTGCAAGAACTATTGTTTTATAGTCTCCATTACCACCACCTCTAGTAGCTTGAAAATAATCAGCTTGTGAAGGTAAAATTCCTCCAAGACCAGGTCCACTTCTAGAAATTGAAGCAATTACACATGGTAATTCTGCTCCTGCTAAATAAGTAATACCTTCTTGCTTTAGCGCTATTCCTGGTGAAGAAGAAGAAGTCATACTTCTTACTCCTGTACATGCAGCACCATAAACCATATTAATAGCTGCTACTTCTGATTCAGCTTGAACAAATACTCCGCCAGCTTTTACAAGCGCATGAGACATATACTCTGGAACCTCATTTTGTGGTGTGATTGGATATCCAAAGAATCCTTTACAACCAGCTTTTATAGCTGAAGCACATAAAACCTCAGCACCTTTCATTAAAACTTTTGCCATTTTTAACCTACCCTTTCAATCGTAATTACACTATCAGGACATATTATCGCACAATTTGCACAACCAATACATTTTTCTGGTTCAACTATTTGCGCTGGATTATATCCCTTATGATTAACTCTTGTCATATCTAAATCTAAAATTTTAACAGGACAACTCACAACGCATAAATTACATCCCTTACATGCTTCTACATCAAAAAACAATTTACCTTTTGCCATTTTTCCTCCTTATTGCCATTGCTTACGCAAAATCAATTCTTTAAAAATAATTTTTTTTCCAACTAATTCTTTTGAATCATTTTTCTCATTCAAAAAAACATACTTAACTTCTAAATTTGGAACTTGTAATAACTCTTTTTGACCTGCCAATAAATCATCAACAGTTGTAAAATTAATCAAATTAGTATTATTAACTAATCCATTAATCTTAAAGTCCGAATAACTATTGACAAATTCTATGTAATTTTCAATTGCTTTTGAATTACTGCTATCTTCCCTCCTTATGTTTACAATATTTAAAAAATCATACTCATAATCAATATATTTTTCTAAAAATGATGGTAGCATTCTCAGTCCTACTTCACTACCAGCTAAATCAAAAATCAAAATACTGTTTTCCTCAGTAAAAGCTCTTGCAAAATTAGCACTAAAATGTGGCATATCCGTATCAGCACGATGTCCTAAAACATTTCCTAATACCTCAATTCCATATTGAGACAAAAGCTCTGATGCTTCTCTTGATCTAAAATAAACATTAATCACATCAACATCAGCTAAATAAACTTTATATCCTTGTCTACTTGCATGAATTGCTAAGTTTACACAAAATTCTGATTTACCACTACCATACATTCCTGTAACCATAGTTATCTTTTTCATTGTGGTTCACCTCTTCTAACATTATAACACATATTTGTTACTTAAAAAACCAATTTTTTCAAAAAAATAAAACTATTAGTATTGTCTACTAACAGTTTTTATTTTGTTAAACTAATTCTAATATAACAACCTCGGCATCATCACCACGGCGATTTTCCAAACGAATAATTCTTGTATATCCACCATTACGATCTTTATATCTTGGTGCAATATCAGAAAAAAGTTTTTGTAAAGCCGATTGACCATCTACTTCAACATTTCTCAAAACACTAGCCGCACGTCTACGTGATGCTAAATCACCTTTTTTACCTAAAGTAATTAGTTTTTCTACTAAAACACGAGACTCTTTAGCTTTGTGAAGAGTTGTTTCAATTCGTTCATGTACAATAACATCTGTTGCCAAATTACGAAGCAATGACTTACGATGTGCACTATCTCTTCCTAATTTACGATATCCCATATCATAAACCTCCTTTACCTTAATCTCTTTTTAAATCAAGACCTAATTCATGTAAATTTCTAATAACATCTTCTAAAGAAATTTTTCCTAAGTTTTTAACTTTAATCATTTCTGCTTCAGTTTTTTCTGTTAAATCTTGTACTGTATGAATACCAGCACGTTTTAAACAGTTATATGCTCTAACCGTTAAATTCAAGTTTTCAACAGGTGTTTCTAAAGCTTTATCTATTAAATTCTCTTCTTTTTCATTCATTAATCCATCAATTTGTGAAATATCATTTAAGTCCGCAATTATATTAAAATGCTCAACCAAAATTTTACTTCCTAGTGAAATGGCTTCTTCAGGTTTTAATGCCCCATTTGTCCAAACATCTAAAATCAAGCGATCATATGAAGCATTTTGACCTACACGCGTCTTTTCTACCTTGTATGTAACCTTCCTAATAGGTGTAAACATAGAATCAATAGGCAATACTGACACCGTTTGAATCTCTGATTTATTTTCAAACGAAGGAACATATCCCTTACCACGTACTGCAACCATTTCCATTGAAAACTCACGCTTAGCACTAAGTGTAGCAATATGATGATCTAGATTAATAATTTCAACATCAGAATCACATTCGATATCTGCTGCAGTTATCGCCCCCGATTTATTTACATTAATAGTTAATGTTTTCTCTTCATCACTATTAATTTTTAACACTAAGTTTTTAATATTCAAGATAATGTGGGTAACATCTTCTAAAACCCCTTCTAATGTTTGAAACTCATGTAAAATTCCATCTATTTTTATAGATTTTACTGCTGCACCTGGTAAAGAAGAAACTAATACTCTACGTAGAGCATTACCTATTGTCATTCCATATCCTCTTTCCAGTGGTTCTAGAACAAATCTTCCATAAAATATATCTTCAGAATATTCTTCGACTTTAAAATCTGGTTTTTCAAATTTTACCATATTACGCCTCCTTTATTTATTTTATCCACGAGGACGTTTCGGTGGACGACAACCATTATGTGGAACAGGTGTAACATCAATAATTGATTTAACTTCTATTCCTGATACTTCTAATTGTCTTATTGCTGCTTCACGTCCTGGACCTGGTCCTTTAACTGAAACATCAACTGCTATTACTCCGCACTCTTTTGCTGACTTAGCTGCCGCTTCAGTTGCAATTTGAGCAGCATGCGGTGTTGACTTACGACTTCCTTTAAATCCACAAGAACCTGCAGAAGCCCAAGCAAGTGCATTACCTTTTTCATCAGTAATCGTTACGATTGTATTATTAAAAGTAGAGTGAATATGTGCTACCCCATGAGGTATATTTTTTTTCACTTTACGCTTCTTAACAACTTTACGTGCCATAACTGACCTCCTTTTTAGTTACTATTTTTTCTTATTTGCAACAGTTTTTTTAACGCCTTTTCTCGTACGTGCATTATTTTTCGTGTTTTGTCCACGAACTGGTAGACTACGACGATGACGTAATCCACGATAAGCACCGATTTCCATTAAACGCTTAATATTTAAACTGTTTTCACGTCTTAAGTCTCCTTCAATAGTAAAGTTGTTTACTTCACTACGAATTAAGTTTAATTCCTCTTCAGATAAATCTTTTACACGCGTGCTTTCATCAATATTTGCAGCGCTCAAAATTTTCTTAGAAGTAGTTAAACCGATTCCATAAATATAAGTTAATGAGATAACTACGCGTTTTTCGCGTGGAATATCTACACCAGCTATTCTCGCCATTTGTACACCTCCTATTAACCTTGACGTTGTTTATGTTTTGGGTTTTCACATATTACCATTACTCGCCCTTTTCTTTTTATTACTCGACACTTGTCACATATTGGTTTCACTGATGGTCTTACCTTCATACCAAAACCTCCTTTATTTACCAATTCTATAAGTGATTCTACCACGTGTTAAGTCATATGGACTAAGTTCAATCCTAACTTTATCCCCTGGTAAGATGCGTATGTAATTCATACGGATTTTACCAGAAACGTGTGCTAACACTTCATGACCGTTTTCTAATCTCACACGAAATTTAGCTCCCGGCATATTTTCAATTACAATAGCTTCAACTTCAATAACATCTTTAGCCATTAGTTCCTCCATTATCTTTTGTTAATATTTCATATCCTTCTTCAAGTATAACAATTGTATGCTCATAATGAGCAGCAAGCGAACCATCCTTTGTTACAATTGTCCACTCATCATCAAGTATTCTAATGCTATCTTCTCCTAAATTAAGCATTGGCTCTATAGCAATAGTCATACCTACTTTTAATTTAGCACCTTTATTTGCCGCTCCATAATTAGGTACTTCTGGATCTTCATGTAATTTTTTTCCAATTCCATGACCAGATAACTCTTTAGTTATACCTAAATTATGTTTTCTAGCATATTTTTCAATTGCATTACTAATATCTCCAATACGTTTACCAGCAACACACTCTTCTAAACCAACAAACAGTGCATTTTTTGTATGTTCCATCAAGTATTTAGCTTCATCGCTAACATTTCCAACAGCATATGTCCAAGCACTATCACCATGATAACCCTTATAACACGCACCAATATCAATACTAACAATGTCACCATCTCGAAGAATTTTATCATGAGACGGCATACCATGCACAACCTCATTATTCATTGAAATACATAACGCATATGGAAATCCATTGTAATTTTTAAACGATGGAGTTGCTCCATTTTCCAAAATAAACTTCTCTGCAGCTAATTCAAGATCCATTGTACTAACACCATTTTGAATCATCGGTTTTAATAACTCATGTGTTTTAGCAACAATCTCACCCGCAATACGCATTAAAGCTATTTCTCTTTGACTCTTAATTTCAATCATTGTCAAAACCTAGTGCTTCTAAAATTGATTTTGTACATTCTTCAACAGCTAAATTAGCATCTATATTTATTAAGATGCCTTTTTCTGTGTAAAAATCAATTAAAGGCTTTGTCTTACTATTGTATTCATTTAATCTAATAATTGCACTTTTTTCATTATCATCTGGACGTTGAATTAATTTACTACCACATAAATCACAAATACCTTCTACTTTAGGTGGACGATTAAGCAAGTGATAACTCGATCCATCTTTAGGACAAATTCGTCTTCCTGTTAAACGTTCAATTAAAATTTCTTCTGGTACTTGAAAATTTAAAACAGCATCAATTGGAAAATCATGTTCTCTTGACATTCCTTCTAAAGTCTCAGCCTGATTAATAGTTCTTGGAAACCCATCTAGCAAAAAATCTTTATCACTTGATACTAAAGCTTCCTTTAAAATTTTTGAAGTAATTTCATCTGGAACTAGTAGACCCTGATCTATAAAAGATTTAGCTTCTAATCCAGCTGTAGTTTTATTAGTAATAGCATTCCTAAACAAATCACCTGTCGATAAATGTTCAAGATTTAATGCATCTTTTAAAGCAAACGCCTGCGTTCCTTTTCCACACCCTGGTGGCCCTAATAAAATTAAACCCATTACTTTATATACCTTTCATAATCTTGACCTATCAATTGTTCTTCTAACTGGCGCATCATCTCAAGTGCTACACCAACAACAATTAAAATTCCTGTTCCTCCAATAGTAACACTCGGTGGTAATCCTTTAAAGATAAATGAAGCAGCAATTGGCAATCCCGCTACAAATACAATAAATAATCCTCCAACAAATGTCAATCTTCCTAAAACTCTCGAAACATATTTTTCTGTTTCAACACCTGGACGAACTCCTGGAATATAAGCTCCACTCTTTTGTAAATTCTCTGCAGTATCTTTTGGATTAATTTGCAAGAACGTATAGAAATAAGCAAAAGCAAAAATTAATGTTAAGTAAATTGCAAAACCAATAGGTTCAGTAAATGACAAATATTTTTCAATCCATAAACTAGCTGCTGTTACATCATACCAATTAGATAATAATGCAATAATAATAGTCGGTGCTGTCATAATACTACTTGCAAAAATTACTGGAATTACTCCTGCAGAATTGACTTTAATAGGAATAAAATTTCTTCCTACTCCTCCATAAGCACTTGAAGTGCGGTTAGAATATTGTAAAGCTATTCTACGTACAGCTTCTTGGAAGAAAATAACAAAAATTACAATCAATAAATAACCAAACACAAATCCTGTAAACTGTAAACCTGTTATAAAAATTTCTTGAGTTGTCCCATTTATAAAAATTGCTTCAAAGGCATCGATAAACATATTTGGAATACGACTAATAATCCCAATCATGATAATTACTGAAAGTCCATTTCCAATACCACGTGCTGTAATTTGATCCCCTAACCATAAAAGCGAGGCAGTACCTGCTGTTAAAATTAAAGCGATCCATGTATACGTTAATGGATTAGCGTCAACAACAATAGAATATTGATTATCAAACATAATCGCAAAGGCAAACCCTTGCACAATCGCTAATGTTAATCCTAAATAACGTGTAATTTGATTTTGTTTACGTCTACCAACTTCACCCAATTCTTTTAATTCTGTTAAATATGGAATAACATCCATTGATAATAACTGAATTACAATTGAAGCAGTAATATAAGGCATTACTCCTAGTGCAAAAATTGAAAATTGTGATAATCCCCCACCAGTCATAAAATCTAATAAGTCTACAATTCCTGATTCTGTTGAAGTAATTGGTGTAGTATTAGGAACTTGAATTTGATTTCCTACTAGAAAAATTACTGATACAAACAATGTGAATAAAATTTTCTTTCTAATATGCTTGTTTTTCTTATCAAAGATCCCTCTCACTAAATCTTTCATATTACTGTACCTCTGTTACTGTTCCACCATTTGCTTCAATAGCTTCTTTAGCAGTTGCAGAAAATTTATGAGCAGATACATTTAATTTTTTCGTTAAATTTCCTCTGCCTAAAATCTTAACTCCACATAACTCTTGTTTCACAACACCAACTTCTTTTAATAAAGCTGGAGTAACTTCCATACCATCTTCAAATTGATTTAAAACTTCTAAATTTACAACAACGTATTCTTTACGTGTGTAATTTGTAAATCCTCTTTTAGGAACACGTTTGAAAATTGGTAATTGACCACCCTCAAACCCTGGTCTTGTTCCTCCACCACTTCGAGCATTTTGTCCTTTATGTCCTCTACCCGATGTTTTACCTGAACCAGTGGCATGTCCACGTCCTACACGCTTACGTGTATGTCTAGAGCCTTTTGTAGGCTTTAACTCATGTAAGTTCATCCTACACCTCCTCAACTACGACTAGGTGAGCAACTTTACTAATCATCCCTCTAATCGCAACATCATCATTTTTTATAACACTTGAATTTAATTTAGTTAAACCTAAAGCTTGTAGTGTTTTCTTTTGATTAGGGTTTCTACCAATAACACTTTTAACGTAAGTAATTTTTAAATTAGCCATTATAAAATGTCCTCTGGTTTCTTACCACGTAACTTTGCTACGCTTTCTACAGTTTTTAAATTTGACAAAGCATCAAAAGTTGCACGTACCATGTTAATTGGTGTATTAGAACCTTGTGACTTTGATAAGATATCATGTACTCCAGCAAGTTCTAATACTGAACGAACAGGTCCACCAGCAATAATTCCTGTACCTTTACTAGCTGGAATAAGTAAAATCTTTCCTGCACCATGCTTTCCAATAATTTCATGTGGAATTGTTCTTTCATCAATAATTGGTACTCTAATTAAATTCTTTTTAGCATCTTGTACTGCTTTACGAATTGCTTCAGGAACTTCTTTTGCTTTTCCTGTTCCAAAACCAACTCTACCTTTTTTATCTCCAATAACTACTAAAGCATTAAAACGCATTCTACGTCCACCTTTAACAACTTTAGTAATACGACCGATTTTTACAACATTTTCTTCGAATTCACGATCTTTTTGGTCGAATCTTTTGTTAGCCATTAATATACCTCCTTTTAGAATTTTAAACCAGCTTCACGAGCAGCTTCTGCTAATGCAGCTACTTTCCCGTGATATTTGTAACCACCACGATCAAAAACTACTGTTTCAATATTAGCTTCTAAAGCTCTTTTAGCAATTACTTCACCAACTTTAGCAGCAGCTTCGACATTACTTGTATTCTCAAGGCCCAAGTCTTTTTCCAACGTTGATGCACTAACAAGTGTTACTCCCTCATCATCATTTATGATTTGTGCATAAATATTTTTTGATGAACGGAAAACATTTAAACGTGGAATACTAGCTGTACCTGATATTTTTTTTCTTAAACGCTGATGACGCGCTTTACGTATTAAATTACGACTTTTCTTATTAATCATCTATTTAAGACTCCTTTCTAACTTGCTTTACTTACCAGCAGTCTTACCTTCTTTACGACGTACGTGCTCACCTTTATATCTAACACCTTTTCCTTTATAAGGTTCAGGTGGTCTAACAGCACGAATATTAGCAGCAAACTCACCGACAAGTTGTTTATCAATACCACTAATTTCTATTTTCGTATTAGCTGGTACTTCAACACTTAATCCATTTGGAATTTCCATTTCTACTGGATGAGAAAATCCTAATGCCAGTGTTAACTTATTACCTGAAAGTGCAGCACGATACCCTACACCGATAATTTCCAACTCTTTTTTATATCCATCAACGACACCTTCTACCATATTACCTAAAATAGATCTTGTCGTTCCATGCAATTGTTTTATTCTCTTTGTTTCACTATTTCTAGCAACACTCAATGTCGCATCTTCAATTTTAATTTCTAATTCTTTACTAAATTGAAAAGATAATTCTCCCTTAGGACCTTTTACTGTTACGAAGTTGTTTTTATTTTCAATCGTAACTCCCGTAGGGATTTCTAAGATTTTTTTACCTACACGGCTCATTTATGTCACCTCCTATTTCTATATTTACCAAACGTATGCAATTACCTCTCCGCCAACTTCTTCTTTTCTCGCTTGACGATCAGTAATAAGACCTTTGGATGTCGAAATAATTGCTATTCCTAAACCACTTTGTACACGTGGTAATTCATTATTCTTTTTATAAACACGTAAACCTGGACGACTAACTTTTTTTAATCCTGAAATTACACGTTCATTATTTTCACCATATTTTAAATGCAATTTCATCATTTTAATTGGTCCTTCTTGTACAAATTCAAACTTTTTTATAAATCCTTCATCAACTAAAATTTTTGCAATTTCTGTTTTAAAGTTAGATGCTGGAATAAGTACATCATTATAACGCATTTGATTTGCATTTCTAATACGTGTTAACATATCCGCAACTGGATCACTTAATAACATTTACTACACTCCTTTCTAAATTATTACCAACTAGATTTTTTCACACCTGGAATTTCACCACGATAAGCTAACTCACGAAAGCATACACGACATAGCTTAAACTTGCGTATTACAGCATGTGGACGTCCACATCTTTCACATCTAGTATATTCTCTAACAGGAAACTTACTTCCACGCTTCTGTTTAACAATCAATGCTTTTCTTGCCAAAATATATCCTCCTTATTTTTGGAAAGGCATCCCTAGTTGACCTAATAACTCACGAGATTCTTCGTCAGTATTAGCAGTTGTTACAACTACAATATCCATTCCTCTTAATTTAACTACTTTATCAAATTCAATTTCTGGAAAAATCAACTGCTCTTTAATACCTAATGTATAATTACCACGCCCATCAAATGACTTAGTGCTAATTCCACGAAAATCTCTAACACGTGGCAATGCAATTGAAATTAATTTATCTAAAAAATTGTACATTTGTTCTCCACGTAAAGTTACTTTACAACCAATTGGCATTCCTTCACGAAGTTTAAATGTGGCAATCGACTTTTTCGCTCTTGTGACAACTGGCTTTTGCCCAACGATTATCATCAAATCTTCATAAGCAGCATCCATTAATTTAGAATTAGAAACTGCATCTCCAACTCCCATATTAACAACAATTTTTTCTAACTTAGGAATTTGCATAGTTGATTCATATTCAAATTTTTCCATTAAACTTTTACTAATTTCATTGTTGTATCTTTCTTGCAAACGATTCATGTCTACCTCCTTACTTATCAATTCTTGTATTTGATTTTTTCGATACACGAACTTTTTTGCCAGTTTTCTCATCAATTTCATGACCAATTCTTGTCGGTTCATTCGTTTTAGGATCAACGATCATGACATTAGACACATGAATTGGTGCTTCTTCATTGACAATACGACCTGTATTATTATTAGCTTGCGAAGGCTTTTCATGACGCGTACGCATCTTCACACCTTCTACTAATACTCTATCAGTTTTTGGGTATGTTTTTAAAACTTTACCTTGCTTACCTTTATCTTTTGCATTACCAGTGATTACTTGAACTAAATCACCCTTTTTTATATGCATATATTAATACCTCCTTAAATTATAGAACTTCCGGAGCTAATGATACGATTTTCATGAAATTGTGTTCACGTAATTCACGTGCAACAGGTCCAAAAATACGTGTCCCTTGTGGACCCTTATCATCTTTGATAATTACACAAGCATTGTCATCAAACTTTATATAAGAACCATCTTTACGATGTACTCCTGTTTTTGTTCTGACAACAACTGCTTTAACAACTTCACCTTTCTTTACCGCTCCACCCGGTGTAGCACTCTTAACTGAACATACGATAATATCACCAATATTAGCATATTTCTTTTTAGTTCCACCAAGTACTTTTATCGTTAAAACTTCACGAGCCCCTGAATTATCAGCTACTCTTAATCTTGTTTCTTGTTGAATCATTGTATACTCCTCCTTTCGAAGTGAATTAAATTATTACTGCTTCTTCAATAATTTCTACTAATCTAAATCTCTTAGTCTTTGAAAGTGGTCTTGTTTCCATAATACGCACTTTATCACCGACTTTAGCTTTACTATCTATGTCATGCGCTTTAAATTTCTTACTAGTTTTAATCTTTTTCCCATATAAAGGATGCTTCTTGTATGTTTCTACTAAAACTGTAATCGTCTTATCCATACTATCAGAAACAACAACACCAACTAATTCTCGCCTAGCATTTCTTTCCATAGAAATCCTCCTTTTATTAATCTTCACGACGCTCGTTAAGAACTGTTTTCAATCTTGCAATTGTTTTTCTCGTTTCACGTACTTTTGCAGGATTTTCTAAGTTTCCAGTTGCTTGTTGAAAACGTAAGTTGAATAATTCCTTTTTTAATTCAGAAATTTTTCCTAAAATTTCATTATCTTTTAATTCACGAATTTCATTAGCCTTCATTACGTTCACCATCTTCTCTTATTACAAATTTTGTTGTAACAGGTAATTTGTGGCTCGCAAGACGTAGCGCTTCACGTGCAACTTCTTCACTAATACCATCAATTTCAAACATTACACGCCCTTTTTTAACAACAGCTACCCAACTATCTGGTGCACCTTTACCTGAACCCATTCGTACTTCTAAAGGCTTCGCTGTTCTTGCTAAATGCGGGAAAATATTAATCCACACTTGTCCACTACGCTTCATATAACGCGTCATAGCAATACGTGCTGCTTCTATTTGTCTGTTACTAACCCAAGCTCCTGAAGTTGCTTGCAATCCGTATTTACCAAAGTTAACTTCCGTACCACCTTTTGCATGCCCTTCATAACTTACACGATGAGGACGACGATATTTTGTTCTTTTAGGTAATAACATTTATTTCGCCTCCTTACCTTTTGATTTTGTAGGTAAAATTTCACCTTTATAAATCCATACTTTAACACCAAACTTACCATAAGTAGTATTAGCTTCTGTAAAAGCGTAATCAATATCTGCTCTTAAAGTATGTAACGGTACATTTCCTTCTGTATATCCTTCAGAACGTGCCATATCAGCACCACCTAATCTTCCAGAAACTTTAGTCTTAATACCTTTAATCTCTTTATTCTTTAATACACGTGTAATCATTCTTTTTTGTGCTACACGGAATGAAACACGATTTTCTATTTGATTTGCAATATTTTCTGCAACTAACTTTGCAATTACATCAGGATTTTTAATCTCAATAACATTGATATTAACATCTGAAGTTGTCATTTTAGCAACTTGAGTTTTTAATTTCGTAATTTCTTCACCACCACGTCCAATAACAAGTCCTGGTTTAGCAGTATGAATTGAAATATAAACACGATTTTTCTTACGCTCAATGACTATATTATCAACTGATGCACTCTTTAAAGTTTTTAAAATATATTCTCTAATTTTTATATCTTCGTGTAAAATCGTTGCAAAATCTTTCTTATTGGCATACCATTTTGACTCCCAATCTTTTACAACACCGACACGAAATCCATGTGGATTAACTTTTTGACCCATTGTCTAACCTCCTTTTACAATTAATTTTTCTCTGCTAATGTAACATTTATATGACTTGTTCTTTTGTAAATTCTCGAAGCGCGTCCTTGAGCACGAGGACGGAACCTTTTAATTGTCATTCCCTCATCAGCTCTAATTTCTTTAACATATAATTTGTTTACATCTAAATCATAATTATGTTCTGCATTACTTGCTGCACTCATTAAAAGTTTTTTTACAACAGGCGATGCAGCTTTATTTGTATGTTCTAAAATTGCAATTGCCTCACCAAGGTTTTTACCACGTACTAAGTCAATAACTAAACGTACTTTACGAGGTGCAATTCTAATTGTTTTAACAGATGCTTTAGCTTCCATCTAGATTCTCCTTTCAAAGGCTATCTTAATTTTTTATCTCCATGTCCTCCAAATTTACGAGTTGGAGCAAATTCACCTAGTTTGTGTCCTACCATATCTTCAGTAACATAAACTGGAATATGTTCTTTTCCATTATGAACAGCAATTGTATGTCCTACAAATACTGGGAAAATTGTTGAACGACGTGACCATGTTTTAATTACACGCTTTTTATTCTCTTCATTTAAGGCAACAACCTTTTTCATTAAATGTTCATCTACAAATGGTCCTTTTTTTAATGATCTAGCCATGTTCTACCTCCTTTTTTATTTTTTACGTCCACGTACAATATACTTAGAAGAATGCTTCTTCTTATTACGAGTTTTTAAACCAAGTGCTGGTTTACCCCATGGAGTAACTGGTGACTTACGACCAATAGGCGCACGTCCTTCTCCACCACCATGTGGATGATCATTAGGATTCATTACCGAACCACGCACAGTTGGTTTAATTCCTTTCCAACGATTACGTCCTGCTTTACCGATGTTTACTAATTCATGATCAGCATTTCCTACTTCACCAATTGTCGCACGACATACACCTAAAATTTTTCTTACTTCACCGCTTTGAAGTCTAATTAAAACATAGCTTTCTTCGCGACCTAAAATTTGTGCGCTCGTTCCAGCAGCACGTACTAATTGTCCACCTTTACCAGGTTTCATTTCGATATTATGAATTACCGTACCAACTGGTATTTGATTTAAAGCAAGTGCGTGACCTACTTTAATATCAGCATTTTCTCCACTCATAATTTCCATTCCTACACTTAATCCTGCAGGAGCGATAATATATCTTTTCTCACCATCAGCATAATTGATTAAAGCAATATTAGCACTACGATTTGGATCGTATTCAATTGTTGCTACACGACCAACAATTCCATCTTTATTACGCTTAAAGTCAATAATACGATAAAACTTTTTATGTCCACCACCATGATGACGAACTGTAATCTTACCTTGATTATTACGACCACCATTTTTCTTCAACTTAACTGTCAAAGACTTTTCTGGTTTGTTAGTAGTAATTTCTTCATAAGTAAGTGACGTCATGTTTCTACGACCATTCGTTGTCGGTTTATAACTTCTAATCGCCATTGTTTTTCCTCCTTACATTAATTAAAATATGTCAATTTTATTTCCGTCTGCTAATTTTACCATTGCTTTACGAACTCTAGCAGTTTTTCCTACATAGCGTCCAACACGTTTTTTCTTAGCACGTACATTGATAACATTAACACTTTCAACTTTAACATCAAAAATATTTTCAACTGCATTTCTAATTTCAATCTTATTGGCACCTTGACTTACTTCAAAAGTATAAGTATTTTCAGTTTCCATTAAATATGCACTTTTTTCTGTGATAACTGGCGTCTTAATTACATCATAAATTGTCTTCATTAACTAAGCACCTCCTCTAAAACTTGTGCAGCATCATGAGTAATAACTAAATGTTTACTATTAACAAGATCTAAAACATTTACACCAGCAGCATCTAAATAAACAACGTTTTTTAAATTTCTAACTGATAAAGCAATATTTTCATCAATCTCTTTTGTAACAATTAATACTTTACCATCTAATTTCAAATTACTCATTAATTCAATCCCTTGTTTTGTTTTAGGAATTTCAAAATTTAAATTTTCAATTACATTAATACTATTATTTTCAAACTTCAATGATAATGCTGACTTTAAAGCTAACTTACGAACTTTTCTATTTAACGAGTAAGCATAACTTCTCGGTGTAGGTCCAAAAGCAACTCCTCCACCAACCCATTGAACAGCACGAATTGTACCTTGACGAGCATTACCTGTTCCTTTTTGTCTCCATGGTTTTCTACCACCACCACGCACAGCACTTCTATTTTTTACTTTGTGAGTTCCTTGACGTAAAGAAGCTCTTTGCATCGTGATTGCATCAAACAAAACTGACTTGTTAGGCTCAATTCCGAATACATCATCAGAAAGTGTAATACTTTTAACTTTATTTCCATTTTGATCTAACATACTAATTTTTGGCATGACTTTTACCTCCTTTAACTAAACTATTCTGCTTCAGAAGAAGCATCATTTTGATTATAGTCGACTAAAGTACGTGCCTCATATGACTTGCTACCTTTAATCGCTTCTTTAATAACTACAAATGATTTCTTTGGACCAGGAATACCACCCTTGATCAAAATAACATTATTTGCAGGATCAACACTTACAACTTCTAAATTTTGAATTGTAACATTTTTAACACCCATATGACCTGGTAAATTTTTACCTGGTAAAACTCTTTTAGGTCTTAAAGTCCCCATTGAACCAGGACGTCTGTGATGTCTTGAACCATGTGACATCGGTCCACAAGCTTGTCCATGTCTTTTAATACTTCCGGCAAAACCTTTACCTTTACTTACACCAGAAACATCAACAACATCTCCTGCACTAAATACATCTACACTAAGCTCTTGTCCTAATTCATAAGCACTTGTATCTACATTACGAATTTCTCTAACGAAGCGCTTAGGTGCAGTATTAGCTTTCTTAGCATGACCAATTAACGGTTGATTAGCTAATTTTTCACGCTTATCTTCACAACCTAATTGTACTGCTTCATAACCGTCAGTTTCCATCGTCTTAATTTGCATTACGACATTTGGAGTAACTTCGATTAATGTTACTGGAACTAACTCATTATTAGTATCGAATACTTGAGTCATCCCAATTTTTCTACCTAAGATTCCTTTCATAATTGCCTCCTATTGTTATAATTTGATTTCTACGTCAACACCACTTGGTAAATCTAAACGACCTAACGCATCAATTGTCGCTTTTGATGGTGATACAACGTCTAACAATCTTTTATGAGTTCTCATTTCAAATTGTTCACGTGATTTTTTGTTAACATGTGGTGAACGCAAAATCGTGTAAATTTGTTTTTCTGTCGGTAAAGGAATCGGTCCTTTAACCTCAGCTCCACTCTTTTTGATTGTTTCAATAATTTTAGTTGATGCAACATCAACTAAACGATGATCATAACTTCTTAGTTTAATCCTCACTGTTTTTTTTGCCATTTTTAATTCTCCTTTCGCCTATTTCTTGATAGACTAGCTCCGTGTAAAAACCCGAACACTACTGGCAACTCCTCCTAGCGTATCGACAACCTCACACATCATAGCTATAATCCACTAGATAATTATACACTAAAACCGTTGTAAAAGCAACGGTTTTTAAGATTTAAATAAAGTATTTATTTTTAAGATTCATCAAAACTAAACTAACAACTACCATATCTGCACTCCCTCCAGGAGAAAGCCCCTTTTCTAAAAACTTTAAATGATACTTACTTACTTCTTCTAAATCAAAAAACTCATTTAATTTCTTAGCTACAGATTGAACATATGCTAAAGAATCAAGCTTACCACGGTGTAAAATAACCGTGTCATCAAGACGCTCCATCATAAATAATAGTAGCTTTAATACTAAATGATCTTCTTCTAAATTAAAGCTCTCAGTTGCATGAAAAGCTAACTGTAAGCCATTAGTAACTTCTCCACGAACACCTAACATTTGATAGGACAAATAAGCTTCCTCCCCTTTTGTTAAAAAAGTTTTATCACTTAAAGCAATAAAATCATTTAAAACTGGCTTTGTAAATTCTTTCACTTGCATACTAATATCTAAAAAATCGAGCTTATGATAAATTACTTTGACCACTATTGGCAATAATGCACCTAATAAAAATATTAGCCCTTTATGCGTATTAACACCACCAGTAGCTTCAAACATCGCTTTTTCAGCTCTAACACCTATACTACGTAACCTTTTAAACGAATCATCATCCATCACAAAACCTTCTTCAACATACAATTTAAAATAAGGCATTAATGCTTCAATAGACTTTAAAAACAAATCATAATCCATATCATTATGCACACCACTAGTAGTTTTTGTAACTAACCCAAATTTCATTTCTGCAGAAACTTCATCAATCAAAGCACTTTCTACAATCTCCAAAATATCACTAACTAATAACTCACGAAGTTTTTTTCTCGTATACATCACTACTTCTTGAACAGAATGTCTTTTCTCGCGCATACAATAAGAATAATCATCATTACAAATTAAACATTTACGCTTTTCAAACCCAAAATCAACACGTGAAATAGATGGCCCACTATTAACATGAAGATCTAAATCGATAAACCTTCCATACACACCACTTTCTAATTCAACAAGTACTTTTTTGACAGTAAAAACATTGTCATCAAATATACGCACAAAATAATAACTACCATCTGCACTAGTAAAACTTTCATAACTAGAAACATTAAACTTACTAAACAGCGCACTTAAAAAATACTTTAAAACAATATTAGCTTCTAAAATATTTTTATCATTCCCACAAATATTAGCTTTTATAACAATTAAAAATAAAGAACTATCTTCAAATGCAGATTTTACTCGCAAAAATCTTTTTTCACGCGCTTCTAAAATTTCTAAACGTTTATCCATATGACACCTCAACTAAATTATATAACTTCAATCTTTTTTGTCAATACATAAAAACTCCAGTAATTAACTAGAGTTTTTTTATAACCATCTTTAACCTACAATTAGTCTAGTAAAAATCAATATTTTTGATTTTAGAGTAGTCGTATCCTATTTGAGAATGAAAAAGAAAAATATTATAGACTTAGACCCTTTTGATTTTAGAGTAGTCGTATCCTTATTAATATCAAGAACAATTATCAGCAGTGACTTAGACCCTTTTGATTTTAGAGTAGTCGTATCCACCTGGTGTTTTACTTTTTGAAAATGTACCGACTTAGACCCTTTTGATTTTAGAGTAGTCGTATCCTTGCATACGCGTGGTATATCTTTGATAAAAGACTTAGACCCTTTTGATTTTAGAGTAGTCGTATCCTATATGAAGTTGACATTGACGCTACCTTGTGACTTAGACCCTTTTGATTTTAGAGTAGTCGTATCCCTAGAGTGTGTTAAACAACACAGTTTTAATGACTTAGACCCTTTTGATTTTAGAGTAGTCGTATCCATTTCACCATCAATGATGAACGAATCTTTTTGACTTAGACCCTTTTGATTTTAGAGTAGTCGTATCCCCCTGGCAATGGCTTCTTTTCGTAAAAGTATTATTAAATAATATTTTAATTATTGGTGATTAATAAATCGTGATTATAAATAGCCTTAATTAATTCGACATGTTTTTCATGCCTAAATGATAATCGTGAAAACTCATTGTGTTTTTTTAAATTGAAATCTATATCTAGTCCAAAGTTATCTAAAATGGCTTTTTTTGAAAACTTATGATTTTTTTCCAAAGCTTTTGAAAAATTAAAATCATCTTTAGATTTATGAATAATGTCTTTCAAAGATTTTTCATTACCACTATAATTTTCTTGGAAGATATTAGCATGTGCAAAGTTTTTTCTAGAAGATTTGTTAATTTTATCACTCTTATAGTTGAATTTCATGTTACAAGCAATAGAAGAAGGTAACTTGAAAATATCGTTTTGATTTTTTTCCTTTATTTTACCATTAGTAAATATAGAAGTAAACAAATAGCTTTTTTCTAACATATAATATCTTGCAGTATAACGGGCCCATACTTCAATAATAAAATCACTATACTGTGTTAAATATTGTCCTTTAAAATAATTATCCAAAAATACATATTCATTATATTTGTTCCATGAATCTTCTACTTCTTTAGTTAATTTATAGCTTTTATTTTTATTATTCTTATTTTTTCTAAATTCACGATATTCCCTAAAAAATTCTTGGTGTTGCTTACAAAAATCCTCTTCATTTTCTAACTTTTCTCTACGTAATTTTTGATATCTATCAAAATACTCTTCAAATTCATTCCCAGAATTTTTAATAACATTCTTCAAACAATTAGCTCCAATACTAATTAAACCAATTTGATAACTTTCCAATAAATGCTTATTAACAATTGCCTGATTTTTTCCATCCATATACAATAGTTTTTTTACTTCTTGACCTTGACAATTTTTTTCATTTATTTCCAAAGTTTTATCAGAAAATATATCTACATATGTAATAATTTCTTTCTTTAATTGTTTTTCAAACTCTTCAACTTCAATATAATCATTTTCATTTTCAAAAGAAGAATAATCTTTATACAATATAGCAATCAAATTATCTTCATCTAGTTTAGTAAGTAAATATTTATGTTTCAAATCAAATTTATTGCTTCTAAGTAATAAATCAATCATAAGTTCATTATCCTCTAAAATATTTTTTTCTATCTCATCTGTTATTACTGATTTTACTTTCGAAATTTGATGTTTGAATTTTGAAAGCTCTTTCTTACGTAAAAATCTAGCCGCACGTGTAATAAAGATAACATTTTTAATATCATTAAATACATATGCTTGCAAATCTTTTACTTCACTATACAGAGTTTTTAAATCCTTTTTAACTGAAATATCTTTTCTAGGCACAGGAACATCCATAGACAAAAGCTCTTCTAATTTTTTCTCACCGTAATATATTTCAAAAGAATTTTTCACAAAATGGTTCCATGTAGAATGTTTAATCAAACCTTTATCAATTAGACGCTGAATATTTTCATAGGCATCTCTTACAGTTGTTGAACTAATCAAATTAGACTTATAACTATTATTATACTTTTTAACTAAATATTCAAACGATTCTTCAAAGTAGTTTGAAAAATCATGATAATAAATATTATGTAATAAATAATTTTGTGCTTGTTTATGTTCATCGCTAATACTATTTAAACTATGTAATAATTCATGATATATTTTGTATCCTCGCGGTAAATAATGAGAATGTTTTTGTAAAATATATCCTTGTTTTAAATAAGGTTTGATTTCTTCTAAACCATAATATTTAAGAAGATTATTACTTAAGATTTTTTCTAAAAAACTTACTTGATATTCTAGACTTAGTTCACTTATCTCATCAGTTACTTCATCAGTTACTTTAAATAGCTCTTTAATATCATAATTATAATGCGCAACACGATGTCGTACTTTTTTAATAATTTCAAAAGAAGCAACTAACTCCTTTACTTTTTCACTAATACTTTTATCAAAACTTTGATAACTGATCAAATCAAACCATTGATGAAAATTGTCATTATTTAAATAATTTTCCAATGAATTATAGTTACTAGAAACACCTATATAGTCTTTTGCCATTTTTTCATTTATCATACCCATACGGTTAGTAGAAGTTATCTGAACAAATGTTGTAATATTATTTACAGATTTAAAAAAAGCTTCGATTTTATTTTGTTTAATTAAATTGTCACTATCATAATTAGTATCTTCAAAAATCATTGTATAGCGACCATTGAGAAAAATAAAATTATGAACTGTATTTTGAATTTTACTTATGATTTTTTCTTTTAATTTTTTTGCTTCAAAAGCATTAATTAACTCTCTTTTAAATTTATCTTCTTCTAACTCTTTACTTAGTTTTTTTAATTTATTAAATCTACCCTTAACATAACGATGTGTAGTAGAAAGAATGTATTTGTCAACATCTTTTAAATCTTTATCAGTATGTACTCTAGTTGTGTAGTGATTTTTAATTAAAATAATCAATGAATCCAAATCAAGTTTACTATTCATATTATTTAAAAAATTGTTTTCAACATCTTTGCAAAGATCTTCTAGATGATAATTACTTAACCCTTTTTCTATTATTTCAGTATGCGTTCCTTCTTTAAGCATTTCAGCCAAATATTCTAGTGCATTATACTTAAGTTTTTTTATATCATTATTAACATAGTAATTAAAGTAATCAGTATATGTCAAACGCTTTGTCAATACTTTTTGCTTAGAAGAATTATCTCGACTTCTATATTTATTGACTCTAGCTTGATAACTTTTTGAACTTTCAAGCATAAAACTATTATGAACTTTTAAAAGTTGAACAGCAAGATCGCTCTCATTAATGTTACCTTTACATAGTTCAAAAAAGAAGTCATTTAGATTATTAAAACACTTTTTATCTCGTTTGCGAATTCCTCTCGTTAATCGTTGATGTAATGTTTCATTATCAAATTCATAATTTTGGAAAACACTACAATCAAGTTTATTTAATTTTTGAAATACTTCATTTACTAACTTATCATCTATTTTGTTAAGATGCTCTGCAATTTTAGGATTTGGCATAGTTTTACATAAAAATTCATAAATAATATGATTGAATTTTTTTTGCATTTCACAGCGTTGTAATTGAATTTCTCTTTCTTGAAAAAGATATTCTCGTTTTATTAAATATGTTCTCTTTTGCTTAACAATTTCTATTTTTTCAAACCTTTTATCTATAAGTTCTTGCTTAAGCTTTTTAACTTTAGATTCCTCATCTAGTGGGTATTCACCTTGAATATAATAATCAGTATTTTTTAATTTAGCTTCCATATTCTTTACTTTATAAACAAAATTATCTTTTGGAGCATTTTTTTCAAAACGACTGTATTTTTTATCACTATTCTTTGACTTATTATTTTCTGTTCTTTTTACCAACTCATCAATTACATTTTTTGTAATATCTTTTTTTTCACCATCATAAATTTTCACTTTACTTTGATGATTTTTTACAACAGCATTACGATTAATAGTTTTTATTGCATAACTCATTTTGCACCCCCATTTATAAGTTATCTTATTATTAAAATATTAACATTTTTTTGCAAAGAAAAAAAACGATTTACTATTTTTTCGCTTTTTCCCAAGATGCAACTTTACCCTCTACAATTTCAAAAATCGGTGAAGCTAAAATATCATGTTCATTTTTATACAATAAAAACTTATCTTCATCGCGTTTTGCTAGTTTAGCTAGCAAATGCTCAAACTCATAGTCTAATTGACCTCTACTAACAATAAGTTTTAATGTTAAATCTACTTTTGAAAAATCAATTTTAGTTTTTTTAAAGTGGTAATTTCTTGTACACGCTTCAAGATAAATATAATACAAATACGTATTAATAGCTATTAACTCATCTGCTGAATCATTAAATCTAATTAACTGCGGATGATTTTTATAACCTTTTGTCTTATTTTCTAAAACATTTTTAGCTAAAAGACTTTCACGCCACAAAGCAACTAACCCTTTACTATCTAAATATCTAAAATCAATCGACCATAATCGCATATTATCACCTTAGTTACATTATAACAAAACTAAAGCTCTTTTCCTCAAATAATACTTTTGAAAAATGTCTATTAAATGCGATACTTATGAGAAGAAGTTGTAATATTTCGCAAACCTTTGTAATGTAAATAACTTTTAACTTGATCTGCATTTTCTAAACTCGGCCCTAATGTTACTTGATCAATTTCAAGCATATGATCTGTTTCAAGATAAAGTTTAAATCCATCTTCTTCAACTTTTAAATTCTTACTATGTACATTATGCTGTGTTAATACAACTCTAATTTCTTTTTCATCTTGCCAGTAACTACCCTTAACTAAATACTGGAAGAAATTAATTTTTTCCATAATAAATGGACTATACAAAGCATTGATCATTTCTGATTCAGGTAGTGATCGTAATAATTTATTAGTCTCATTTAACAACTCATTAATTATAGCAACAAGTTCTTTAAACTCCTCACTACCTTCATAAATTACTCTAAATAAATAAAGGCGATAACTAGACAAAGATTGACTAATCGATTCATTAAAGTAATCAAAAACTTGCGTTTTAAAATTAATGCTTGCTCCACGTAAATCATCTCCGTAAAAACGGAATAGATTTAAACTATCACTTCCTTGAGCCAAACAAAAAGAATAGCATGGAACAATACTATTATTATCTAATCCAAGTTCTACCACTTGTTCACGAATTGCTTCAGTAAAGATTTTACCTTCTTTAGGATCATTAGCAGAAATAACATTTGTTAAATGCATTTTCGTATTTTCAGCTAACATTTCTTTTAAAGAAGTAAGTGATGTATAGTGAGCATACTCTTTTAATTGTGAACGTTTAATTGATAATTCTTCCTTCTTTTTAAATGTAAATTTATAGTAGTGTAAGTAATCAGCAATTATTCTTTTATAATAAGAAATATTTTTTACACATTCATATAAATCTATCAAATCACAATCAATCAAATTATCATAATGATCTAATTTTTCTTTTAAAAGATCAATCTCACGTAAATGAGCAACAATTTCTTCTAAATTTATTTCACTACTAAAATAAATTTTGATATTTAAGATTCTAATCAAGGCATTAATTTTTGAATTAGTATCTAAAGTCGATTCCTTACATTGTTTGATATTCTCATTCAACTTCGTACGTAAGTCCAGACCACTTAAGTTACGTTTTTTATAAACTAGATGTTCATACATACCACCTAATTCATACATGGCTGTATTCTTCAACTTTTTAGATAACATCGAGCTATCTTCAATACGATTTTGTGCATTTACACGACCGTGCAATAAGTTCAAAAACTCTAATAATTTATCATTATTATGTTCTAAAAGTAGAAATTTACTCTTTAAATATACAGTATATGCTCGTGAAGCTTTTTTTACTATTTCACGATTATTAACGTCTTCTATTTGGAAGAATGCAGCACCATCATTAGTATAGGTGAGTATCTCTCCGTAGTCGCGCGTATAAAAGCATAAATATACATACTCAAGCATGTATAAATCTTTTGCAAAAAAAGAAATAGCTTCCTTACCTTTACGTAAGATTGTTTTAGCATTTAAAAAATCACCTTGCTTAAAATATATTTCTTTTAAAAGTAAGTAAATTTTATGATTTTCATCATCGAGCAATAATCCTCTTCTTGCCCACATAACTGCTAAATCCAAATCTTTATGTTCACTACTAAATGTATAATAATAACTGTAATAATAGCACAATTTATTCTTAAAATTCATTTGCATAGTACTATCAGCTTCAATTTGATCACATAATAGCTTTAAAAGCTCAAGATCTGATTTTAGAAAAAACTCTAACAATCTAATCATAAATTTTGGTGAATTACGCTGTATTAAAACTTTTTCTGCTAAAAATTTTGCATAATTACGATTATGATAATTATTTTTCAATAAATGTTCAACAAGCATTGTATAAATATTATTTTCAACACTAATACTCATTGTTTCATAAATATCATTTATATAGCCATCAACTCGTGATAAATTTTTCTTGATCTGCTCTGGATCATCATCAATAAGATTAGACATAATCATTTCAATTTCATTTTTCATTTTTTTAGAATCATCCATTATTAACCCCCCATTTCACATCTACACTAATAATGAGCATCATCTAATGCATCAAATTTAGATGCTAATGAGCCTATTATATATTTTTAATATCTTACAGATTAAAAAAAACAGAAAAATTTAAAAATAGTTATTATTCTTTAACGTTCTTAATGAATGATAATCATAAAAAAACACGGTTTCCCGTGTTTTAAAATTAATAAGTCATCGGTATATTTGGTCCAATTGGTAATCCTAATAAATACCATACAGTCAATAAGATAGTCCATGCTACTAAGAAGAACATTGAATATGGCATCATCATTGAAATGATTGTACCAATTCCCGCATTCTTATCATATTTATAAGCAAAAGCAATAATAACTGCAAAATATGACATCAATGGTGAAATGATATTAGTTGTAGAGTCACCTATTCTGTATGCTAATTGTGTCATTTCAGGTGAAATACCTAAACGCATAAACATCGGTATAAATACTGGTGCCAAGATTGCCCACTTTGCACTTGCTGAACCAATGAATAAGTTAACAAAAGCGGCTACAACAATAAATCCAATTATTAGCGGTAACCCATCTAAGCCCACGTACTGTAAAAAGTCTGCTCCTTTAACTGCAAGAACAGTTCCTAAATTAGTATAAGTAAAATAATTAATAAATTGAGCAGCAAAGAATGCTAATACTAAATATCCACCCATTGTTGACATTGATTTTGCCATACTATTAATTACATCAGTATCATTTTTAAAAGTTTTTGCACCAAGTCCATAACCTAGTCCAGCAACAAAGAAAAATAATGCAATGATAAAGACAATTCCACCAACAAATGGTGAAGAATCAATAATAGAACCTGTTTCTTGATTTCTTAAAATAGCATTTTCTGGTATTATTAATAAACACATCACAACTATGAATGCAACTGTAGCAAGAGCTGAAAAAATCAAACCTCTTCTTTCATCCTTAGTAATGTCAGTAACTTCATCAACTTCTAATCCCTTAGGTGGTACATATTCTCCTAAACGTGGCTCAACGATTTTTTCTGTTACAAACCAACCTATTAAAGTTATTAAAAACGTTGAAGCTATCATAAAAAAGTAATTGGCAAAAGGTGTTACTACATACGAACTATCTAGAATTTGTGCTGCTTCTGTTGAAATTCCTCCTAGTAGTGGATCGATTGAACCAATTAAAAGATTGGCACTAAATCCTCCTGAAACACCTGCAAAAGTTGCAGCCATTCCTGCTAAAGGATGCCTTTTAAAACTCAAAAAGACAATAGCACCTAGTGGTACTAGTACTACATAACCAGCATCACTAGCTACATTTGACATTACCCCAGCAAAAACTAGAACACAAGTAATTAACCATTTTGGCGTAATTAATACAACTTTTTTTAATGATGTTGAAATTAACCCACTACCTTCAGCAACTCCAACACCTAAAAGTGCTACTAATACTGTTCCTAGAGGTGCAAAACTTGTGAAGTTAGTTACAGCACTAGTAAAAATGTAACGTATCCCTTCACCATTAGCTAATGAAACAACCGCTTTGACAACTTCACTTTTTTCTAGTGTCGTACGATTAATTTCCGTATATGTAACACTCCAATCTAAAGCTGCTCCTATCGCTGAAATTGCTATAACAATCAAAGCAAAAATTACAAATAATGTTGCTGGATGTGGAAGTGCATTCCCTACCTTTTCAATTACATCCAAAAATATCCCTATCGGATTGCGTTTCTTTTTAATCTTCTCCATAATCTTCCTCCCTATAATTTTTAATATAACACATTATTTAAAAATCGTAAAGCTTAAATTTAATATATTTACAAAAAAAGAAACTGTTATACTTATAAACAGTTCCTTTTTTACAATATAAACGATTAACGCTTTGAGAATTGAGTAGCTTTACGCGCTTTTTTAAGACCGTATTTTTTACGTTCTTTAACACGAGCATCTCTTGTTAACATTCCTGAAGCTTTTAAAATTGCACGATATTCTGCATCAACTTCTAATAAAGCTCTTGCAATTCCTAATCTAATTGCACCAGCTTGACCAGTAAATCCTCCACCTCGTACATTAACTAAAATATCAAATTTATTTTCTGTTTCCGTCAATGTAAGTGGTTGCATTACATCCATCACTAGTGTTGCATACGGAAGGTATTCATTTATGTCTGTACCGTTTACCGTAATTTTTCCTTCACCACTGCTTAATGTTACTCTTGCTGAAGAACGTTTTCTACGCCCAACTGTTTTTACTGTCATAAACTCCACCTCCTATAATTCTATTACTTCTGGTTGTTGTGCAACATGTGGATGTTCACTACCAGCATATACATGTAATTTTTTATAAATTTGTCTTCCTAATTTACCTTTTGGTAACATTCCTTTAACAGAGTGTTCAATGATTCTCTCTGGAAAAGTAGCTAGTACTTCTTCTGCTGTTCGTGTCTTAAGTCCACCTGGATGACCACTATGTGAGTAATATTTCTTCTTTTCCCACTTATCTTTTGTCAAAGCTACCTTATCAGCATTAATCACGATTACATAATCACCGCAATCAACATGTGGTGTATAAATCGGTTTATTCTTCCCTGTTAAAATCATTGAAATTTGTGTTGAAATACGACCAAGTGTCTTATCAGTTGCATCTACAACATACCATTTTCTTTCAACTTCATGCGATTTTTGCATAAATGTTTTCATAATAAATCCTCCTATTTTTCAAAACAAACAGTTCCGGGGCCATTTTTTTTGAAAGGAAATTTTGCGCACCTCAAAATTATACTACTAATTACTTTAGTTGTCAACACGATTGTTTCTAATTAACATAAATTCAGTATAATCATCATTTTTCAAAATTCTAAATTCATCTAAACACATTCCAACAAGATTTAATTCTGAAGAAAAATCTGATTCACCCATTAATTCCCAACCATACTCTTCAATTGACAAGTCACGTTCTTGATTAAGTGTTTCATCTAAAAGTTTTAACAAATCATCATCTACACGTTCAAGTTTAATTGTGAAAATTGATTCATTATTATTAAGTTTCAAATCAACATTTAACTCTCTATGACCTTTTCTAAGTAAATGAGTTACAATTTCATCGATAATTTTACCTGCTTTTTTAAATTCATGATCCATAATTATCTCCTTTTCAATTCTATTGAATCGAGAATACCCCCTAAAAATCCGGCAACAATTCCCGTTACAAAACCATTATTGTATAAGTTCAATCCACCTTGCCAGTTAGCAGTTTTTATTACTAAAGAATAATGTAATAATCCAGCTATTAATCCTGCGATAACTCCAAAATCACCAGAAATTGGTGCTAACCCAGTTGAAAATAAGGCGATGATTACAATTTCATTATTAATTGTTCCAACATGTAAATAGCCAATAATTAAAATACTAATTATTAATGGTAAAACATTTCTAGCATGCTTACCAAAGCCTGAAAATCCCACAACAGTTATGGCAACCCCAAAAACAATTCCATTAATCGCATCATCACTTAGTAATAAAACTATACAAGCAATCAAACCTAAAATTCCAAAATTTATATAAGTTAATGATTTATCAAAAATCATTGTAAAATCAGTTACGGCACGTCCACTCATCGACAACATTTTTTTATAACGACTTCGTTCACTACACATTGTAATCCCAACTATTAAATACATCAAGACAATTATCATAAACAGCGTTAATAAAAAGTAGTGATATTCTTTAGAAAAAGAAGAAGTAATTTCTGTTTCAATTCCAAATAAATTTAAAACTGCAAAAACTACAATAGCTACAATTCCTCCCGTAAAACCAATATTATACAAAGTATAACCACTATGATATCTGATTAATTGTGCAGATAGAGCAGGAACTATAAACCCATAACCTATTCCTAAAATTATTCCTAAAATAGTCAAAAAGTTATTTTCTAAAAAACCAAAAGATACAATAGGTGCCATACCAGAAGCAAATAGCGCAATGATGAAATATCTTTTGAATTTATGATGTTGTGTTTTAGAATAAAGCCAAATTCCAAAATAAATAGGTAAGATATTAAGAATGTTTTTACCAAAGAAAGAAAATCCTATCATAATATAGATACCTGCAAATACCCCACCATTAATTTTTAAATCACAAAATTTTATTAAACTTAAATTTAAACATAAAATAAGAATGACATTTAAAAGTGTTGCACTAATTCCACCTACTGTAATATAGTCAGTAAGTAATAAACTTTTATAACTAATAATACTTATAAAACCGCTTAGGACATTTTCATCGTATAAAAATAATGAAACGATAAACCCAGTTATTAAAATAATAAGTGTAAATTCCAAGTACATAAACCGTGATTTTAATTTTAAAGTATTTTCCACCTAAACTAATACCTCACATTCATTAAATATAATCCACAACCAGGAACACATTTAAATAAAATATCTTGCTCGCGTTTTTTCTTATCAACTACTTCAGCAACCTGTTTAGCTTCAATTTTACCTTCACTAACTGCTAGTAATAAACCTATAATATTTCTAACCATATATTTCAAAAAACCGTCTCCATAAACATTAATAACTACAACACCATTAATTTCTTCAATTTCTATACTTGTAATTTCACGAACATTGTCATTATCACGACTATCTCCAGTTGTTAAGGAAGTAAAATCATGTTTACCAATTAAGTATTTTGCCCCATCTTTTAAAAGCTCAATATCGATAGAACGATTATATTGATAAATATAATCTTTTAAAATTGGATTGTATTCTCCAACATTAATCATATATTGATAGTGTTTTGAAACCGCATCAAAACGAGAATGAAATTCAGAACTAACACGTGTAACACGACGAGCATAAATATCTTTAGGTAATTTAGAATTTATTGCATTTAACATTTTGTCTCGAGAAATGTTTAATTCTGTATCAAAATGAAATACTTGTGCCTTAGCATGTACCCCAGTATCTGTTCTACCAGCTGCACTAATACGTATTTTCTCTTTCGTAATTTTTTCAAGAACTTTTTCAAGCTCACCTTGAACAGTGCGCGCATTATCTTGCACTTGATAACCACTAAATTTACTACCATCATATGAAATAATTACTTTATATCTCATAAAAACCTCCTCATTAAAAGAATTATGCTTATAAGTATTAATAATATATGAAAAACTAAATAAACTATATCAATCTTCGTGTTTTTATAAACTCGAAGTTTAGTTCGATCTCCTGTTCCGCTATAACCTCTAACTTCCATAGCATCTGCTAAATCATACGCTCTTTGTAATGAACCAATAAATAGCGGTATAATCAGTGCAGTAATTCCTTTGATTTTTGTTTTAATACTACCGTGAACAAAATCTATACCACGACTCGCTTGAGCTTTCATAATTTTATCAGTTTCTTCAAAAAGTGTCGGAATAAACCTTAAAGCAATTGAAATCATCATACCAATTTCATGTGCAGGTACTTTAAAAATCTGTAAAGGCTTTAATAATTCTTCAATCGCGTCGGATAACTCTATCGGCTTTGTCGTTAGAGTTAATAAAGAAGTATATGAAATAACAATTACTAAACGAAAAACTAAAAAGAAAGTATGGATTAAACCTGCAGCATAAACATCAATTATCCAAAAACTAAATAGCGGTTCTCCATCACCATCAAATAGTAAAATATTAAAAACAAGCATGAAAACAATTAAAAATCGTAAAGCCTTTAAACCTTTAAGGAGTCTTAACATCCCAATTTTTGAAAGTTGCGATAAAATAATGACAATCAAAAATAATATAGTATAAAAATAAAGGTTAGTTGTAAATAGTAAAGAAAAAACAAACAGTAGTGATGAAATGATTTTTATTTTAGGGTTAAGGTTATGCACTATTGATTCTTTATTAATGTATTGTCCTAGTAACATACTAGCCATAATATGCCTTCACTTCTTTCACTAAATCTTCAAACTTATAAGCACTAAATTCATAGTTTAAAGCCTCTTCTAATTGTTTCTTAAACTCTAAAGTAGGTGAAGAAAATAATTCATTCATTTTTTTATTTTCTACAAAAGCAGTAATTTCATCATCAAAAATTAATTTGCCTTTTTCAAATGCTAAAACGTGTTGACAATACTCGTAGATATTTTCCATCTCATGTGTAATAATAATAACCGTAATTCCACTTTTATGAAGCTTTTTTAGCATCTCCATAATCTGTTTTTTACCTTGTGGATCTAATCCAACAGTTGGCTCATCTAAAATCAAAACTTTAGGATTATAAGCAAGTACACCAGCAATTGCTACTCTACGCATCTGTCCCCCACTTAATTCAAAAGGAATCTTTTCTAAAAAACTTTCATCTAAACCTACTAAATCTAAAAAGAAAGCTGGATTGATATTCGCAATTCCAAAATTATTAGGTCCAAATAAAATATCTTTTTCAACTGTTTCTTCAAAAAGTTGATTTTCTGAAAATTGCATAACAATTCCAATATTTTTACGAACCTTATTTATTTGCTTAATTTTTGTTTCAGATCCTATCTCTAATTCATTTAAAGTAATTTTACCAGAAGTAGGCTGCAACAAAATGTTTAGATGCTGAATGAAAGTAGATTTTCCACTACCTGTATGCCCTACAATTCCATAAAATTTGGATGTTTTTAATTCAAAATTAACCCCTTCTAAAGCAGCGACTTGCATCAGCGGACTTCTATAAACATAGCTTACTTCATCAAATTTAATTTGCATAGTTCATCAACCACACTTTCAATATCGTATACGTCTTTTTTTATTTCCAAAGCTTGTGTTAATTTTTTGACAAATGGAATATCAAGACCAATTTTTTGTAAAGTTTTCACTTCTTGATAAACGTTCTTTTTATCATCATTGAAAACAATTTCTCCTTGATCAAAAACAACAATACGATCACTATACAAAGTTTCATCAAGATCATGCGTAATTGAAATGATTGTTAAATCTAACTCTTGACGCAATTTCTTCACGAGCTGTAAAACCTCTTTTACACCTTGTGGATCAAGCATTGATGTCGCCTCATCTAAAACGATAATTTTAGGATGTAGTGCAAGCGTACTTGCGATTGCTACACGTTGTTTTTGCCCTCCACTTAAAGTATGTGGCTCACGGTTTAAAAAATCTTCCATACCTACTAATGTAGCATATTCAGAAATTCTTTCTAAAATTAGTTTACGCTCTAATTTTATATTTTGCAAGCCAAAAGCAATATCATCATAAACTGTACTACCGACAAACTGGTTATCAGGATTTTGAAAAACAATTCCAATATCACTAATCTGTGATGGTGTTAGACCAGCAATATCTTTACCATTTACTTCAATAACACCTGATTTAGGAATTTCTAGTGCACACATCAGTTTTGTTAAAGTAGATTTACCACTACCATTATGACCTACGATGCTAATCCACTCTCCTACTGCAATTTCTAAATTGATATTTTTTAAAACATCATGTTTATTATCATAAGAGAAATTAACATTTTTAAACTCTAAAGCTTTTTTCATACATTAAAGCGGAAATGACAAACATCTCCATCCTTCATTAAATAATCTTTCCCCTCCAAGCGATATTTACCGGCTTCTTTTGCAGCTTTTTCGCTTCCTAATTCTACTAAAACATCATAAGCTACTACTTCAGCTCTAATAAATCCTCTTTCAAAATCAGTATGAATTACACCCGCACATTCTGGTGCAGTATAGCCATCCTTAAAAGTCCAAGCACGAACTTCTTTTTTACCAATTGTAAAATAAGTACGTAGTCCTAAAAGCGCATATGCCTCCTTAATTAAAAGATCTAAACCGCTTTGTTCCAAGCCCAACTCTTCAATAAATAGGACTTTTTCTTCATCACTTAATTGTGCTAACTCACTTTCAATCTTCGCACTAATAACAATGACGTGATTACCTTCAGCATTAGCAAAGTCAGTTAGTTTTTTGACTAACTCATTTTCTCTTTTTTCGACTAAATCTTCTTCACTAATATTTGCAATATAGATAATAGGCTTTAAAGTCAAAAAATTAAAATTTTTGATAAACTCTAAATCTAAAATATCTAAGTTAGCACTTCTAGCAGGTTTACCTGCTTCTAGCACCTCTTTTAAAACTTTTAAAATGCGAAACTCTCTTACAATATCTTTATCTATTTTCATTTCCGCTTTTTTTTCAATTTTTGGTAAACGTTTATCGATAATTTCTAAATCAGCAAAAATTAATTCCATACTAATCGTTTCTGCATCTCTAATAGGATCAACATCACCATCAACATGCAATACATCATAATCTTCAAAACAGCGTACAACATGACAAAGAGCATCTACTTCACGTATATGACTTAAAAATTGATTACCTAACCCTTCTCCTTTACTTGCTCCTTTAACAAGACCAGCAATATCAGTAAATTCGAAAATAGCTGGAATTGTTTTTTCTGGTTCAGCAATTTTTGTTAACTCCGCTAAACGATAGTCAGGTACTTCTACTACACCGACATTAGGATCAACTGTTGCAAAAGGATAGTTTGCTGCTAAAATTTCTGATTTTGTAATAGCGTTAAAAAGTGTAGATTTACCAACATTAGGTAAACCGATAATTCCTGCAGTTAATGACATATTTCCTCCTAAAATATAACTGGTAGCGTATTCGATAAAGGAATCGATAATACTAGCCAAATGATGAATAACAATCCAAATACTACAGCATATGCTAGTGCATATGGATATGTTAATTTTACATACGTACCATTACCACAATTTTGATTTGTCTTAATAGCATAAGCATCAAATAAGACGAAAGCAAATATCGTATACGGCATAACAATTGAAATAAAACTAGATGCACTACCTCCCATTGAAAAAATTGTTTGTCCAAAAGCTGGATTTAATGAAAATGCAGTAAACAACGGTATAATTACCGGGGCAGCTATTCCCCATCTTAGAGCAGGTAATGGAACAAAGAATGTTCCGACAAAAGATGCTATAAAAGTAAAGACTACTAAGCTAATTGTATCAAAGCTATAAGTAATGACAAAATTATTTAATCCTTGAATGATAAACAATGCTACTCCGCTATCATATAAAATCGTAATAAATAATGATAGTGCAAATACGAAAATAAAGTATTCTGCATGATTGGCAATTGCATCAATCATCGATTTAATAATGTCTTGGAAATTACTGAACTTATGACTTACTAATCCAAAAACTGAACTTACGATAATTAAATAAATGGCAATATGAATAGCAATTCCTTCTATGAAAATCGATTCAAAAAACTTGTCGATATATGATTGTACTACTGGATCATAATCACCTATCAACGCCCCAAATCCAGGTAAAGTTGATAAATGCGGTGGTAATAAAAAGTAAAAATAAATTAAAATAAAGAACATTGTAGTAATACCAGCAGCAATAACTCCCTTACGCTCAGGAATCGTTAGTTTTTCAAATGTATAAAGATGTGCATTAAATGGTGGCAAAATATTTTCAATAACATTATGAGTAATGAAAGTTGTCGTTATTACAAAAATTACTCCCATAGCTAATTGAATGTAAAAATCGCTATTTATTCCCGTAATAAGAGTGTAATTTAATTGCACATTAGTAATCGTACTTATTTGATCTAATGAACCGGTATGAATAATGCTAATTGCATATCCTCCAAAAATAGAGGCAAGCACAGTAGCGATTCCTGCCAACGGATTTCGATCAGTTCCCATGAAAATAAATGCTGCTAAAGGTAAAAGGATAATGTAAGATCCACTTAAATAATCAGAAGATGCTATACTAGATAACATGGCAATTGTAACTAAAAGTACTGTAACTATAATGTTAGGAACTTTTTTCAAAAGTCCTTTCAAGCTAACATATAAAAACCCGCTTCGTTCACTAACACCAAAAGCAAATAGTGTAAATACTACTAAATATAAAGTATCAAAGCTTCCAAAATTTTCAACAGTTCTCGCTAAGAAAATAGCAATGTTATCAATATCTAGATAATTAACCATTTTCAAGGTTACTTTTGATTTTTCAAATGTTTCTGGATCAATAAAAGTATACGAAATAGTATCCAAATAAGAAGCTAGTATTCCACTTGTAATTGCTACAATTACAACACCGATTAATAACATAATCGATAAATGCGGAGTTTTATTTAACACAAGCTCCACCTTATTCCAAAATCCTTTTTTAGCTTTCATTTATTTCACCTTCCTCAATCTTAACAATACGCTTAGCAAATTCACGCCTATTAAGCTTTACGATTCGTCCACAACTTAAACACTTTATTGTTACATCGACACCATTTTTTTGTAACAACCAAATTTTATTGCCACAAGCATGAGCTTTCTTTAAACTAACTTTATCGCCAACTTTAAATTTATACATTGATAACTACCAACTGTGGTAATGGGATTTTAATACCGTTTTCATCAAACAGCTTCTTTAAATCATAGCGAATAGCTCTTTCAATTTCTAAGTGCTCCATTGGAAAAGTAAGAGCACTAACTCGAATTACTATACTACTATCATCAAGTTTAACGACACCATCATACGTTGGCTTTTGTAATAACATAGGAAATTTTTTCGTAGCTATTTCACCATAATTTTCAATTACTTCGGTTAAAACATTAAAATCTGTATCATAAGCTACACTTACTTCAATAACTGCTAGAGAATTGTATTTAGAATAATTAATAAGTGACTCAATATTTCCATTACTAATAATCTTCACATCACCTAACCAGTTTTTCAAAACAGTTGTTTTAAAACCCATTTCTAATACTTCGCCTTTAAATCCATCAATTTCAACAATATCACCAACATCTAGTTGATGCTCAACAAACATAAAAAATCCGGCAATTACATCTTCAACAAGACTTTGTGCTCCAAAACCAAGAGCCAAACCTACTACTCCAGCCCCAGCAATAATTGCTGTAGCATTAATACCTAAGATATTTAAAGCTCCTACAATATAACAAATCAATAAAATATATTTTAAAATACTAACTAACAACTTAGCAACAGTTGCATTTCTTTTAGAATCATTATATTTATTTTTAGCAACAAGTGAATTTATTAAACGCTTTAAAACAAAATAGATCACTACTAAGAAAACAACTAATAAAATTTGCTCAATAATAATTTCTGCTATATTATTTTCTAAAATACTCTTAATCATCTATCTCACCTAATCCAAGCTTATTTAGCAAATTATTTAAATCATCATCACTACTATATGAAAAAGTAATACTACTATTTGATAACGTTACTTTTGTACTTAAGTATTCACTTAAACGATTTGCTAAATCTTTTTTAAAAATATCAATTTCTTTTTTATTAGTTGCCGATTTAGAACTAGATTTTTCTAAATCACGAACATTCATTTTTTCAGTTAACACGCGTTTCATCGCTCTACGCATATCTTCAACATTATCAAGCTTGCTAATAACTCTTGCATGACCCATTGATAATTCACCTGTCAAAACTTTTTTTTGCACATCATCGGGTAGTTTTAAAAGACCTAAAATATTAGTAACATAAGAACGACTTTTTCCTACTCTTTTAGAAAGTTCTAACTGCGTAATATTTAATCTCTCAATAATATTTTCATATGCCTTAGCTTCTTCAATAGAAGTTAAATCTTCACGTTGTAAATTTTCAATTAAAGCAATTTCCATCATTTGTGCATCAGTTAAATTACGAATAACAGCTGGAACTACTTTTAAATTGGCAATCTTAGATGCACGATAGCGTCTTTCTCCAGCAACAATTTCATAACCGTGTAAACTTTCTTTAACAATAATCGGTTGAAAAACACCGTGTTCCTTAACGCTTTTAGCTAAATCATTTAAAGCCTCTTCATCAAAAAACTTACGTGGTTGATAAGGGTTTGGCCTCATCTGATCCAAGGGAATTTCAATTATTTCATCCTTAGATACTTTTTGTTCAATCTCTTCAATAGTATTTAAATTAATACCTTCTGAAGAAAAAATAGCATCTAAACCTTTACCTAATGCTTTCTTTTTTCCCATTATTTATCAACACCTCACTTGCTAATTCTAAGTATGACTTTGATCCCTTAGAATGAAAATCATAATCGATAATTGGCAGTCCATATGCTGGTGCTTCACTCAAGCGAACTGCTCTAGGAATAATTGTGTCATAAACTTTCTTATTAAAATACATACGCACTTCATTACTAACTTCATACCCTAATTTTGTACGCGTATCTAGCATTGTTAATAAAACACCTTCTACTTCTAACTTACGATTAATATTTTTTTGAACACGAAGAATTGTACTTAAAAGCTGGGTTAACCCTTCCATCGCATAATATTCACATTGCACGGGAATTATAACCGAATTTGATGCAGCTAAAGCATTAATTGATAGTAGACCTAAAGAAGGTGGACAATCAATAATGACAAAATCGTAATTGTCTTGCACTAAAGATAGTTTGCGTTTTAAACAATACTCACGATTTTCAATAGAAACTAATTCCACATCTGCACCTGCTAAATCTATTGTCGTAGGAATTAAATCAAAACTAGCCTCATCTAATTTTAAAATAGCCTCACTTGCAGTTGTTTCTTTTACTAACACATCATAGATACTTGTATTCAAACTACTTTTATCAACGCCAACACCTGTTGTAGCATTTCCTTGTGGATCCAAATCAACAAGTAAAACTTTTTGATTATTATATGCTAAAGCTGCAGCTAAATTAACTGATGTTGTTGTTTTTCCAACACCACCTTTTTGATTAACTAATGATATAACTTTTCCCATTACAATAACTCCTTAGTCTTGAAAATTTTACTACCAATTCTCACCATTGTTGCTCCTTTTTGAAGAGCAATTTCATAATCATTACTCATTCCCATTGATAAAATCTTAAAATCAAACTTTTGAAATAATTCATACATTTCTTGAAATAGCTCACTTAAATAGTTTCGGTCTTCTGTAAAAGGAGCCATCATCATCAATCCACAGACGTTAACGTGAACATATTCATGTAACACATTAATAATCGATTTTAATTCTATTTCACTAAAACCTGCCTTTGTTGTTTCATTACTTAAATTAACTTGTAATAATACATCTTGAACTAAATTTTTTTTTGCTGCTTCTTTATCAATTACTTGCAATAATTTCAATGAATCTACAGAATGGATCAAACTACAATGACCTATTAACTTACGCACTTTATTAGTTTGTAATCTGCCAATCATATGAAAATGAGCTTCAGGAAATAATAAAGCCCTCTTTACTAAAGCTTCAACGCGATTTTCTCCGAATAATCGAACTCCTGCTTCATAAAGAATCTCAATTTTATCTATCTCTTGATATTTAGTCACTACTACTAAGTCGACATCTCCAAGATCTTTTTTTAGTTGTTGATAATTATCTAAAACCATTATCTCAATCCTTTTTAACAATGAATGTTACAACACTACTATCTTCATTATTTGCTACCTCATAACTAAAATCAATACCATTTTTTTCTAACAACTTCGCCGTTTGCTTCAAAGTATTTAAAGCAATCTTTTCCTTACGTCCAATTTTACGAATTGTTGCAGTTTTTGCTCTTTCAGGACGATTTATAATTTGCTCTAGTTGTTTTACCGTATAATCATTTTCTAGAACTTTTGCTAATAAATCTTGCTGTTTTACAAGATCAACACGTAATAATGCTCTTCCATGTCTTTCAGTAATTTCACGATTTAAAATAGCTTCTTGCACTTTAGTATCGAGCTTTAGCAATCTTATTTTATTAGCAATACTAGATTGTGTTTTACCTATTCCTTGAGCAATTTCTGTTTGTGTTAATTTATATTGTTGAATCAATTGTTTATACGCATACGCTTCTTCAATAGCAGTTAAATCTTCTCTTTGAATATTTTCAATAATTGCTACTTTACTAACATCTTGCATTTCCATATCATTTATAATAACCGGTACATTTTTCAAGCCTGCTTTTTTTGCTGCACGTAAACGCCTTTCTCCAGCAACTAATAAATAATCGTCACCTAGTGTTGTAACGACTAAAGGTTGAATCAAGCCATACTCTTTAATAGAAGCTGATAATTCATTTAAAGATTCTTCATTGAATATTTTACGCGGTTGATTTTTATTTACAATAATTTTTGAAATCTCTGTCTCCAATAATTTATACATTATTCACTCCTAGTGGCCTTTTCTTAATTTGTCCAAAATTACGCGGGTATTTTAAGGCAGTTTTAGTTAATTTATAAAACACTAAGTTATACCTCATTCCATAATCATTTGGTAACATAACTTGCTCGCTTTTAAGATGTTTACCACCTAATACATTAATTGCATCAAATAGTGCTAACTCTTCTAAAGCTTTGCGACCCTTTAAAGCGATAAAAAGTCCCGATACTTTGACAAAAGGAAAACACAGCTCACTTAAAATGGAAAGTGAGGCTACAGCTCTTGCACAAACAACATCAAATCTTTCACGATATGATTCATCTAATTCTTCAACACGTTTATGAATTAAAGTTATATTACTTAATTGTAATTTCTCTGTGAGTTCGGTTAAAAAATTAATACGCTTTTGTAAAGAATCTACAATTGTCACTTTTAAAGTTGGTTTTAAAATTAATAGTGGAATACTTGGAAAGCCTGCCCCAGAACCTACATCCAAAAGCTCCATATTATCATCTAAATGATTTAGAATCGTTAAACTATCTAAAAAGTGTTTGTAAAAAACTTCTTTTTCATCGGTAATTGCCGTTAAATTATACTTTTGATTTTCCGCTACTAAAAAATCATAATACTGTTTAAATAAATAATAATGATCATCATTTATTTCGATTTTTAATGCTTTAGCATGCCCTATAAATGTTTCTTTATTCATAAAATCACCATAACACATTATACCATATCTAAAAAAAAAAAGCACTCATCATTGAGGCTTTTTTAAATTTTCAACTAAGTATGAAGCAACGTGGTGTCCTTTAGTTCCACGACCAAATCCAATATCCATTCCTGAATTTTTTGCCTGTTCATCAGAAACTTGCGTTCCTCCTGCTACAAGCAAAATTTTATCACGAATACCTTTTTCAACACATAAATCACTAATTTTTTTCATATTGCGATAATGAATATCATCGTGGGAAATAATTGAAGAAATCAAAATAGCATCAGCTTCAGCTTCAATTGCTGCATCTACCATTTTATTAATTGGTACACTAGTACCTAAATTAACATATGTAATACCATATTTTTCAATTCCACCATGTTTAATATCTAAAATTTCTCTCATTCCTACAGAATGCTCATCTTCACCAACTGTTCCAGCAATAACTTTAAGTCCGTGCTTTTTAACAAACTTAAAAATCTCTTCTTCACTGAGCAACTTTTGCTCTTTTGGTAGCACTAATTCATTCAAATCAAGCTCGAAATCCACTGTTCCTTTAAACTGGATACGCGTTCCTTCACTAGGATGCATAATTTCTTTATGAATTACTTCAACATCTTGTAAGTTCATACGTTTACCAATTTCTAAAGCAGCAGCTACTGCATGTCTTTCATCTGTTGGTAAAAATAAATCGACTGTTACAGTTCCATCAGCTAGCCACTCTACTTCTGGTTTTAAAGAAGTTCCTTGACGATACTTAACATTATTTTCTAGGCGTTTATTAACGTTGTCATTTTCATCTAATTCATCAATATAAACTATTTTAGAACGATCTTCAAAGCTACAGCCACCTATTAAAGAAGCTGGATCTTTATCAGTATAACGTTCATAATTGTTGTAACCGTAATGAGCAGTTACTGGTGCCATATAATTTTTATCGCGTTTAACAACTGTTCCAGAAGCAACACCACCGTTAATCTCACGAACAATTCCATCGGCATTTCTTTCGGGAAACTCACCAGAATCTACAAACATCCCTGCTTCTACTGCTTCAAAATATCCACCATAACTTAAAATCTCTTCTAAAAATAATATTGCTCTTTCTTGAATTTCACGTGTTTTTTCCGGTAAAAATCCTTCTTCACGTAACTGAATTAGATTCATTAAATCATCCATACCTACTAAAGCTTGTTTAGCAGTATCACAAGCTTCAATATTATAAATATGCCATGGAACATTTCTTCCTTCATCAGGAGTAATTGTCGATTGAATATCTGCACTAGTCAATTTTGAAACTAACAAATTTAAAACATGTGTTACAGTAGCTTCACGTGTAGATGAATCCATATATTTAGTATTCATTTGTGCACGCATTTTATATTTACTAAAAAACTCACGTAATGCAACTGCATATGGTAAATTAAGCTTTAAATCAGGTGCAGGTGATGCTGCAGGTGGTACAGTAGAAAGACAAATATTATCAGGTTTAATCCCTACTTTTTCAGAAAAAGTGCAGTTAATTGCATGTTGAACTAAGAGCTCTGGCATTACTTTCCAAGCATCTCTTGCAGTCGCATTAGCATTATGGGCACCATCAATTTGTGCGATATCAGCCCAAGCTAAGATTTTTTTACTTTCAGCAGCATCAACAAAAGAACGAACCATATTAATGTTTCGATATAAAACGTTGTATTGTGGATCTTGATGAGCTCCATTAACACCTTCTTCTGCAAACATGACAGCTATATCTGGTCCAGCCACACCACTTACATAAGAATGATAATTGATAGGTCTTCCTACTTCTTCTTCAATTAAATCTAAAGCTTTACGTTGTGCACGCAACTGTTTTCTAGTAACGGGAATTCCACCAATTCCTTGAGGTGTTCCCTCAATTAAACCATCAAAATGCGATTGACCAGCCGTACGAATTACCATAATATGATCTGCTCCATGCCAAGCGGCCATTCGCATTCTTCTAATATCATCTTCAAACCTACCTGAAGCAATTTCTGTCGTAATTACATTACTAGGCTGTGGATCAATAAAATCAAGTGCTCTAGAAGATGGTAAGGGAACACTTTTTTTCAATGATTCACTAGCATCTTGATAAGTAAAAGGACCGAGTTTTACACTTTTTTGTTCACGCCAAACCCAACCACGTCGCTTAGGCTCATAGTTTTCTAAGTCTTTTAAAATGTTATCAATATTTAATTTTTTATTTTCATTTAATCCCATTTTTCAATTACCCGCATCACTTTCGAAAGATTTTCTTGCAAAATATACTCTTTAGCCTCATTTAAACTACAAGCATATTCTTGCATTGTTAGATAGACAATATGACCAGCTCCATATTTTAATAACTCTAAAGCTTCAATTTTCTTAACGATAATTCCCGCATCAATTGAAGAATAACCCATACGAAGCAAAACACTTCTTTCAATTGAAAGCGTTGTACTTTCATAACTAAGTTCTAATAAAGGATTAACAACTTTCTCTGTCAATTCCCAAAAATAGTTCTTTAATTCTTCTTTACTCATCTTATCTAAATGTTCTCTACGTTTATGAAAATCATCTTCTCTAGCATTAACTTTCATAATCAACCTCCATTCTTAAAAACAGTTTTTCTAATTCTTCTTGTGTAATATTTAATTCTGCACTTAAATAACGTAAGTCTTCTAAACTCAACTTATTATCAAAAGAAATTCTTTGTAAATACTTTAAACGTAAATCTTCTAAATCAAGTTCACTAAAAGCAATCTCACTAACATCTTTTGGTAAAACAATGTTTTTACCATTAACACTATCTTGGCGATCACCATAGAAAATATCAATACCATTTTTTCTCGCAAAAGCCAATTGTGGATTAATATGTTTTCCCGCACCTGTATATTCAGTTTCTTGTACAACAATTACTTTATCTTGAGGAAGTGTTTGAGCTAATGCAAAAGCCGCAGCTAAAGAAACATTACCTGCTGGTCCACGCTCTAATCCTTCTAGCTGTGCTAGCATTTCTGTTATATAAAAAACTTCTCCTTGTGTAACTGTCAAATGACGATCCATATACCTCAGTGGTCTTGCACTTGAGCGCGGAACATCAGAACGATCTGGAAAAATCGTAAATGGAATACTAAATCCAGTATGTCCTGTTGTAAAAGACTTTTTATTAAAATCTTTATCACTTGCCATATGAAGACCATATAAATCAACACTCGCTGCAATAATTTCACAATCATTTTTCGCATATTTTTTAATACCTCTAGCCGTCCCAGTTAAATTACCACCACCAGCATTAGTACAAATAACAACATCTGCTTGTAATTCTAACTCTGCTAAATCTTCTACTATTTCTCTTCCTAATGTCTCTACACCTCTAATAGCATGTGGCGTATATAGTGAAGCATTAAAATATCCTGTTTTATCTAAAATATCTAGTGCAACATAAAATAATTCTGGACCAACAGTCGTTTGAATAACTTCTGCTCCATAACTTTCACACTTACGCGCTTTTTCTAAAATTTCTGGTTGTCCAACTTCATTAGAATCATAACATTCTTGAATAATAATACACTTTAAACCTAATTTAGCAGCCATTGAGGCAACTGCAGCACCATAATTACCACTAGTAGCAGCAACAACACCTTTATACCCTAATTTTTTTGCATGAAAAACTGACAATGCAGCACGACGTGCTTTATAAGAGCCACTAGCATTAGTCGCTTCATCTTTAATAAAAATTTTCGCTCCTAAATTATCTGGACTAAGTTTGCTCACTAACTCATTAATATTTTTTACTTCAATCAAACGAGTTTGCCCAACACCTAATTCCTTTAAAATATCACGTATTTCATCATCAGTATAATTAACATCTGCTAGCATTCGCTCATAATCAAAACTAAGTCCTTCTAATTCATAAGATTGATAGTCAATTTTTGTCGATTTTTGCAAAATTTCATGTTTACGATCCATAATCTCTTCATATACATTACGATTCATATAACTCTCCTTTTAAATAAGGGCCTATCGTGACTAACTCATTTACAGCTTCTCCATAATCAACTTGATAATTTACATTTTCTCCTAAAAGAACTCCTTTAACTACACGATTTGTCAAAGTAATTATTTCTACTTCCTCACCAATTTCTGCATCTTGTGTTAAAAAACCCTTAACCCAAACTTTCAAAGGAGTTTTTTTTGTATCTACTGGTAGATTACTAGCACGTTCTGACGGTAAAAGCAAAGTATATGTTATTCTAACATACGTTCCTTTTAGCATAATTCATCCTCTAGAAAGTTTCTAAAATCTCCTAAAATAGCTCTTGGTAACGGCAAATCTATCATTGTTTTTAAACCTGGACGTGCATTTAAAACATGACAAATCATATTAACGCACATGGCAATTGTTCCAATACCGCCATCAACTTCTGGTGAAATACTCATCTTAATATGCGGTGTACCGCTTAAAGTTATATAATCTCCTGTCATCACGCCTTCATCTTCTGGTTCAATTTGCTGTGGATGAATCATGTTAATTTCTAACCCATTGTTACAAGTAGCTTTTGCTGTCATATTAACACCACACACATCACCTGCTTTAGCAAACCCAAATGGTGACTTACGATCAACATTTGTCACAATTTTATCCATTTCTTGCGTAAACTGATTAACTTTTAAGCCTAATCCCGAACTTATTAAGTTAACGCTTTCTATGAAACCTACATGACCTGCCAATTCTTCTTTGTGAAGATCAAATTCTTTAACACTTAAACCAACACCTTGTTCTTCCATTACTAACTTTCCAAAAGGACTCAAACTATTAACGCGCTTACATTCAATACTCTCAACGTCACTCATAGCTGCACTCAACAAAAGTGCTAATGAATCCATCATTAATCCTGGATTAATTCCTGTTCCAAGAATTGTTACTCCATACTCTTTAGCTCGTTCATGCATCTGTTTACTCAATTCAGGCTCTTTAGCATATGGATAAGCCATTTCTTCGGCAGTTGAAATAACATTTACTTTAGCACTTACTACTTTAATAATTTTTTCATACGTGCTCGCCGTAAAAGAATCAGTTGCAATAATACAAATATCAGGTTTATTACCGTTTAAAACACTATCAATATCATTTGTAATTATTACTTCATTTAAACTTGTTGTTTGCAAAACAGTATTTAATCGTTCACCAACTAATTTAGGGTTTATATCAACTACGCCAACAATCTCAAGCCCTTCTTTTCGCATAATCATTTCTGCAATTCCTTGTCCCATTGCTCCAAATCCCCAGATTGCTACTCTAATTTTTCTCATACGTTCCTCCTTATTTGTTATTAATATATTTACGCATTACGCGTTTAGAAATAATTGTTGTCACCTCATAATTAATTGTTTTTAAATACGAAGCTACTTCATCTACTGAAATATTTTCTCCTAATAGTTCTACACGGTCATTTAACATAACGTTTTCATCTATCAAAATAATTAATTGATCCATACAAATACGTCCAATAATCGGATAACGCTTATTTTTAATAACTACTTCTCGCCCACTATTTGCGCGAATAATACCATCAGCATAACCAATTGCCACGGTCGCAACTATTTCATCTTTTTGTGCAATATAGCGTGCATCATAACTCGTAAAATCACCCTTTTTTAAAAAATTAATTGCACTTACATAACTATATAAAGACAGTGCAGGTTTTAAATTTTTACTAAAAATAATTTCATTGCACTTCATTCCATAAAGTCCAAGACCAATGCGAACTGTGTTACAACCTGGCAAAAGACGATTTTCTAATAATAAAGAAGCACTATTTTGTGCATGCACGTACTTTATATTCATGTTTTCAAAACTTTTTAAAATTTGTTTGAACTCAAAAACTTGCATACTATAATATGCATCATTATGATCAGCTGTACCAAAATGCGTAAAAACACCTTCTAAATTCAATTCTCGTTGTCTTACAAACTGCAAGCATTTTAGATGATCTCTCATTCCTAAGCGATTCATCCCCGTATTAAAATTCAAATGAATTTTCATCTCTTTTGGAACATATTTTAATTGTTCATAATTACTGATTGCAATAGAAATATTCTTTTTCACAGCAACTGTAAAAACATCAATATCACAATGACCCATTAACAAAATATCAATCTCTTCATCAATAAAGCTTCGTAAATAAATTGCTTCATCAAAAGTTGCTACTCCTAAACATTCTATTCCTGCTTCAACTAACGCCGTGGCAACTTCAATTATTCCGTGTCCATAAGCATTTCCTTTTACAACACCAATAACTTTTGAATTACTAATTTTTTGTAAATATTTATAATTATCAACAATATGTTGTAAGTTAACTTCACAATAAGTATTACGATACATGCCTACCACCTCTAAACTGTATTATCAACGTTTTTTCTTTTTACGATTCTTACGCCTCATTTGACGGTTTCCCCCACTCATATTAGCAGTAGGGTTTTGAAACATCGATTCCATAGATCCACCAGAAAACATCTTCATCATTTTTTTTTGTTGTTCAAATTGCTTTAAAAGTCTATTTAAATCCGTAACAGTTAAACCACTACCATCAGCAATACGCTTCTTACGAGAAGCTTTCAAAACATCTGGATTCTCACGTTCATATTTTGTCATTGATAAAATTAAAGCTTCTGTTTTAACAAGCTCACGCTCATCAATGTTAACATTACTCACATCAGGCATTCCTGGCAAAAGTTTCATAATAGATTTCAAAGATCCCATTTTTTTTGTTTGACGCATAGAAGTTAACAAGTCAGTTAAATCAAATTTACCAGATTGCATTCGTTTCATTAAATTTTCTGCTTCATCTTCGTCAATAACAGCTTGAGCTTTTTCAACAAGTGTTACAACATCTCCCATACCTAAAATTCTTTGGCTCATACGATCAGGATGAAAAATAGCTAAATCTTTTGCATGTTCACCAATTCCGCTAAATTTAATCGGAATATGCGAAACGTGACGTAAACTTAAAGCTACACCTCCTCGTGAATCACCATCTAATTTAGTAATGATAGCACCTGTTACACTTAAACGCTCATTGAAATTCAAAGCAACATTTACACCATCTTGACCGCTCATCGCATCAACAATAAGCATTATCTCATCAGGATTAATCGCTTCTTTCATAGAACTCAATTCTTCCATCAACTCTTCATCAATATAAAGACGTCCAGCCGTATCAACTAATAAGTAATCATAATGATGCTCTTTGGCATAAGCTTGAGCATTTTTAGCAATTACAACTGGATCACTATCTATTCCTTCTTCATAAAGATCAATTTCTAAATCGTGCGCTAATTTACGTAATTGATCAATAGCTGCTAATCGATAAACATCAGCTGCTACAAATAAAACCTTTTTTTGTAAATTGTTTTTTAAATAATATCCTAATTTACCTACAGCTGTTGTTTTTCCTGTACCTTGTAAACCAACCATCATCAATGTTGTCAATCCATCTCTAACAATTAATTCACTAGTTGTTTCACCTAAAAGCGCTGTTAATTCCTTATCAACAATGGAAACGAGCATTTCAGAAGGTTTAACATTTTTAATTACTTCCTCACCTAAAGCTTGTTCCTTGACCCTTTTAGTAAACTCTTGTACAACCTTATAGTTAACATCGGCTTCTAAAAGCGCTAAGCGTATTTCACGTACCATCTCATCAATGTTTTTTTCTGTAATAACTGCATTCCCCGAAAGGGATTTAATAGACTTTTGTAATCGATCACTTAATTTATCAAACATTTTCTCACCTTATTTCATTTAACTTTTCTCTTATTTTTTCAGATGATAATTCATCTAAATCATTTATTAAATTTACTAATAACTCATCTTTATCTAGTAAATGCAACGCTTCTTCATATAACTCCAATTTTTTAAGGACGTTTTTTAAAGTTTTATGTACTGCGCTACGACTTATTTGATGATTCTCAGCTATCTCAGAAAAAGATAAATTATCAAAATAGTATTCCTGAAAATAAACTTGTTCTTTATTAGTCAATAAACCTTGATATAAATCGTAATAACGACCATATTTCACGAAATCTTCAAGCATTTTACCACCTCAATTAACTTAATCATATTACAAGTAATGTAGCTTGTCAATGGTTTTAAAAACAAAAAAGTGCAGTAGCACCCTTTTATTTTTGAGTTAATATTTCATTACATCTTACACATACTTCATTTTCTAATTTTTCATAAATATTCCAGCACCTTGGACAAACATTTCCTTCATATCGTTCTACTGCTGCTGCAATATGCGTTAATTTTTCTAAACCTTCTTCAACAAATTCTACTTTAGAAACAATAAATAACTGCTCTAAACTCTCAAAATGCGCTAAAACATCTTTTTGCTCAGCACTTACATTCAATAACAATTTAGCTTCTAAGCTCTTGCCAATCAATTTAGAAATACGTGCATTTTCCAATATTTTTAAGACATCTTCTCTAATATTAAACATCTTTTCAACAACATTAACTACATTTTCATCATCATAACCTCTTGGTTTTGGCATTTCTTCTAAGAAACAGCTTTCTTTTTTCTCAGACAATAAGTTTGTTGCTTCGTATAATTCATCCATTGTATGTGGTAAAATTGGATATAACAACTTCATTAATGACTCTAAACAATAGTATAACACTGTTTGTACTCCACGACGTAATGGTGATGTTTGATGCTCAACATACAAAATATCTTTTGCATAATCTAAGTAGAAATTAGATAATGTCGTCGTAACAAAAACCATCATATCTTTATGTGCATTTTGAAACATAAAATTGTCGTAGTTAGCTAACGTTTTGCTAATCAATTCATCAATCTTAATCATCATATACTTATCAATGTAGTTCATTTTTGAAAAATCAATTAAACTTTTTTCATCTAAATCGTGAGTATTACCACTCAAATAACGAAAAGTATTTCTCAATTTACGATAATTTTCGCTAACTTGCTCTAAAATTTCAACACTCACACGATGATCTTGTGAATAATCGATGTTACTAACCCATAAACGAACAATTTCTGCACCAAATTGTTTAACCATCTTCATGGGATCAATAGAATTCCCAAGTGATTTGCTCATAGCATACCCTTTGGCGTCTAAAGTAAATCCATGTCCAAAAACTGTTTCATAAGGTGATTTATTAGTTGTTGCTACTCCTGTGATTAATGAAGAATTAAACCATCCCCTAAACTGATCAGATCCTTCAACATAAAGTTGGGCAGGATATTTTAAATTATGTTCTTTTAAAACTGCGTAATGTGAAGAACCAGAATCAAACCAAACATCCATAATATCTTTTTCTTTTGTAAAAATTCCATTTGGACTATTAGGATTTTCATAACCTTTTGGTAACAGATCTTTTACATCCCATTCATACCAAATGCCAGATCCGTGCTTACCAAACAATTCGGCAACATGTAAAATGATTTTTTCATCTAAAATAGCTTCTTTTTGTTCATCATAAAAAATTGGTAACGGCACACCCCATACTCTTTGTCTAGAAATACACCAATCTCCACGTCCTTCAATCATATTACGAATACGTTTTTTAGCCCAATTAGGATTCCAATTAACTTCTTCATCAATGACATTCAAAAGCTTTTCACGAATTTTATCAATACTTGCAAACCATTGTGGTGTAGCTCTAAAAATAATCGGTTTTTTAGTACGCCAATCATGTGGGTAAGAATGCGTAATTAAGGTGAACTTTAATAATATATTTTCATTTTCTAAAAATTCACAAATAGCTTTATTAGCATCATCATAAAATAAATTTGCAAAACGACCTGCTTGCGCAGTTAAAAATCCCTTTTCATCTACAGGACAAACTACTTCTAATCCATATGTTTGACCTACGATAAAATCATCTTCACCATGACCTGGAGCAGTATGAACTAAACCGCTACCAGCTTCTAGACTAACATGCTCACCTAAAATTACTTGACAAGTTCTTTCTAAAAAGGGATGTTGATAAGTCAATCCTTCTAATTCATGACCTTTAAAAGTTTTCAATTCTACAACTTCTTCTAATTCTAATTCCGTTACTAATTTTTCAACTAACTCTGATGCTAAAATCAAATTACCATAATTTGATTTAATTAAGCTATACGTAAACTCTTTATTAACAGCTACTGCCATATTCGCCGGTAGTGTCCAAGGTGTAGTTGTCCAAATAACGAATGCTCCATCAGCAAATAAATCATTTTTATCGGCTTGAAATTTAACAAAAATCGATGGTGATTTTTTATTATGATACTCAATTTCAGCTTCTGCTAAAGCACTTTCTGAAGAAGGAGACCAGTAAATAGGCTTTAATCCTTTAAAAATCAGACCTTCTTTAACCATAGCTGCAAAAACTTCAATTTGCGCTTTTTCATAATAATTGTCAAATGTTTGATAATAAACATTCCAATCACCTGTTAAACTCAAACGTTCAAAAGATTCCTTTTGATTAGCAATTTGCTTTTTAGCATATTCTTCGCAAATTTTACGAAAATCACTGACACTAAGTTCTTTACGCTTCACCCCTTGTTTAGTTACCGCCGTTTCTATTGGCAAACCATGCGTGTCCCATCCAGGAATGTAAGGAGTATAATAGCCTTGCATTGCTTTATAGCGTACGATATAATCTTTTAATATTTTATTTAAAGCATGACCCATGTGAATATTACCATTTGCATATGGTGGTCCATCATGTAATAAGTATTGTTCACAACCTTGATTTGCCTCTAAACGTTTTTGATAAATTTTTTCTTCTTTCCACTTTTGTTGACGAAGTGGTTCTTTATTTAATAAACCACCTCTCATCTTAAAACTAGTTTGTGGTAAATTAAGTGTATCTTTATAGTCCATAAAATCCTCCTTCAAATAAAAAAACGCCCTAACAAAGGACGAAATAATCGCGGTACCACCTTAATTCACAGTAAAACTGTGCACTTAACTAATTAACGCTTAGCACGGCAACAACTACTTAATTTCATCATTGCAACTAGGAAGTGATAATTAATCAACCGTTGTTATCTATCTTACACCAACATAGATTCGCTTTGAACAACTAATTAATCAATCTTGTCTTCTTCAACGTATTCATCATTTAAACATTGCAGAATGTTAAGGTGTACTCCAAATGCTTCTTGAATTGTCCTATCATATGCATGCAATTTTTTCTCATTTCGCTTAATATCTTTGAGTAACTTTTCATTATACATACGCAAATTATTATAACTTATTTCTAACTCTTCATTTAAAAGATCAATGTTTGTCTTACGATCACTGAGTCTTGTAATTTCTGTTTCTAATTCGACAATTTTTCTCTCGTGTTCTTCATTATCGTGTAGCATCTTCTCAAATTCTCTAGTAATAATTTCTAAAAACTTATTAACTTCTGTTACATCATAACCTTCATTAACTATCTTAAATTTACTTTTCGACATTTTTTCACTTCCTTAACTAAAAGAATGTAGTAATTAATAATACTTCTAAAAAATAAATGATAAAGTATGCAATAAGCACACTAAACATTTTTAAAATACCAGGCAGAATACTTTCAACTGGTGAAACAACAGGTGCCACTAGTTTATATAAAGTTTCTTTTATTTTATAAAAAATACTATCATAATTCGGTCTAAACCAAGTAGATAACGCATATACTATTAAAATAAAGCGATAAATACGCATTAATTTAATAACGTAATAAATAAATACTTCCATTTAAACTAAAGCTCTCTTGATAATTCTTGTTCATTAATATCTCCAGTGATATTAACACTTTTAGGAGCTACATAAAATATCTCATCACCAATTCTTTTAATTGTTCCATCTAGAGCATAAACAGTCCCACTAATAAAATCGATAATTCTTTTTGCTTGATCTGGTGTTACACGGTGTAAATTAACAATTACTGAATGTTCAGCTTTAATACAATCCGCTATACTTTGTGATTCAGAATAAGAAAGCGGTTCTGTAATAATAACATCTCCATCTACCATATAGTCACTCGCCTTTTTCTTCATTTTTTTTTCTTCACGTGCCGATTTTGTTGATATTTGTTGCTCTTCCACAAGCATTTCATCTTCATCAAACAACAAATATTTTTTTATTTTATCAAACATACCTTCACCCCTATAAATTTCTATTTCTCAAAAATGATGGAATTTCGACTTCATCTAATTTTTCTACTTTACTATCTTTATTATTATCAAAAGCACGAGCAATTGACTTTTCTGAAGCTGATTCTAAATCATCAAAACCCGTTGCAATAACTGTAACGATAATTTCATCATTCAAGTTTTCATTAATCAACGTACCAAAAATAATATTAACATCATTTCCACTAGCATCTCGAATAAAAGAAACCGCTTCTTCTGCTTCAAATAATGATAAAGAAAGACCACCAGTTACATTTACAATTGCATGTGTAGCACCTTTGATTGAAGTTTCTAGTAACGGCGATTCAACAGCTGCTTGTGCTGCTTCAGTTGCACGATTGTCACCAGAACCCATACCAATTCCAATTAAAGCACTACCTCTTCTTTGCATAACATTTTTAACATCAGCAAAATCTAAGTTAATCATAGCTGGAACAGCAATTAAATCTGAAATAGATTGAACACCTTGTCTTAAAACATTATCCACTTCTTTAAAAGCTTGAATAATAGGTGTCTTCTTGTCAATAATCTCACGTAAACGATCGTTTGGAATAACAATCAATGTATCAACATGTCTTCGTAACTCTTCAATTCCTTGCTCAGCATAAGTTGTCTTAACACGCCCTTCAAATCCGAACGGTTTTGTTACAATTCCAACTGTTAAAGCTCCCAGCTCTTTAGCTGATTCAGCAATAACTGGAGCTGCACCTGTTCCAGTACCACCACCCATTCCAGCAGCGATAAAAACTAAATCCGATCCTTCCAAGACTTTTTTTATTTCTTCTTTAGATTCTAGAGCAGCTTGTTTACCAACTTCTGGATTAGCTCCTGCTCCAAGACCATCAGTTAATTCAACACCTAATTGTAAAGTAACATCAGCTTTTGATAGATTTAAAACTTGTAAATCAGTATTAGCAACGATAAACTCTACTCCTTGCACTCCATCTTCAATCATGCGGTTAACAGCGTTATTACCACCGCCACCAACACCTACTACTTTTATTCTAGCAACTTCATCAATATCAAATCCTAGCATTCTCTCACTCCTTAATCAAAAAAATATCCGAAAATTTTCATCAAAACACTATCTTCCATTTGTCCAAGCTTACTTTGGGGTTTGGATAACTGTATAATATCCTCATTGGACAAAGAACATTCATCATTTCCTCTTGACTTGAATTTATCATCAATGTATTTGATCAATCCAAATGCCACGATAAATGAACTGTTTCTCGCTCCTAGATATTTAGGTTCATACGGTATAGCATTATCACCAAAAACTCGACTCATTACCCGCTCAAATCCTTGTAGCTCTATCAAGCCTCCAGTAATAACAATTTTATCCACTTCTATTGTATCATATTTTGCTATTTCTTGCTTAATTAATTGTAGTAGTTTTAAAAGCATATAGTTTACAAAACTAGAAATTTCTTCTTTATCTAAAGTAATTTTTTCATCATCAATATTTTTAACATCAATTGTTGTAAAAAAATCATGACTACTTTCAAAACCAACACCGATATCATTTAACAATTCACGCGCTACTTCATAACTCAAATTAAACTTATCTGCCAATTCCTTAACAATGTTATTAGCACCAATTTTAAAAGACCCTAATCCTTTTAAACTATTCTTTTCGTATATGGAAACAGAAGTAGAACTATAGCCTAAATTAACAATTACATATCCACCTGTTGGTGGTAAATATGAAAATACTTCATGTCTTTCAGCAATCTGGGTAATACAAATATCAAGTATTTCATAACCACAGCTTTCAATTACTCCTAAGATAGGATAAATTGTCGTTTTAGGTGCTACTACTCCCATGGCATTAATAGAAAGTTGTCTACTTCTCATACCAACAGGATTTCTAACTATTGTATCATTTACAATGTACTCAACGGGTAAAATATTTACTATTTCATTATTAGGGTCATTATAAGTATAAGACGAAAAAACAATAGCTCTTGTAATATCATCTACACCGATAACACTATCTGAAGATGTTAAGTACGTTGTCCCTGATAATTTTTTTAACTCAACTTTAGTAGAAGGAATAGAGACGACAAATTTAGTTAAAGATATTCCTAAAATGCTTTCCATTTCCTTAACGCACTGTTTAACACATGACTGCACTTCTTGAGTATCAGAAATGACACCATTTAAAATACCTTCTGTTTTGACAATAGCGCTAGCTAAAATGATTAACTCACCATTATTAACTTCGCCAACAACACCTTTAATAGTATTTGCTCCAACATCTAAGGCAGCATATATTCTCTTTTCATGCATATTATCACCTACTTAAACTATTATACAATTATTTGCACAATATATCAAATTATTAATTAGTTGGAAAAAATTCCAATGGTCCAATTAAATTAATCGTTCCTTTAGTTTCCCCTAGCTTATTGTAAACTGTATCGATAATATAAAAATAATCAGACATATCTTCCACAAAAGCATCATACTCAGCAATTACATTAAATCCATCTTCCATTCGAAAAATAACTCGCTTTGTACTTAATTTGGAAGGTGAATATTCAATGCTTCTAATTCTTCTATAAACTGCATTAGCATTACTATTTAATAAAGCTAAATTTTTCAAAAAAACATCACGCTCTTCAAAAGCTTCTGTTTCAAAATAAGCTGGTACAGCAAACGTCTGATCTAAATTAACACAATCATTATTATTTAAATAATAACACTCATTATACATCAATGGTTTATATTCAGTAATGTCTAGAATTAAGTTGAAAGATAAATCTAAGCTAATTTCATATTTTTCTACTAAAGGATGTTTTTCTAAATAAGTTAATTTAGTAAAATAACTTTTAAAAATATTATCACCTATTTGTAACTCTAAATTATCTTCAATTTCTTCAGTTATTAAATAGTTAGTATTAATTATTTGTATATTTTTAATTGCAAATAGCTTTGAACTTAAAACTACATACATAGCAACAATTGAAACAATGACTATCAAAGTTACTTTAAACTTACGCTTTAATTTTCTTTTTGGCTTAAAATCATTCATCAAACCACTGCACAATTATCTGCTCAATCTTCAAATCAACTTCTAATTCTTCTTTAACAATATTTTTAATTAAATAAATCAATTCGATAATATTAGCCGAAGTAGCCTCTCCAACATTAATGATTGTATTACAATGTTTATTGCTAACCATTGCACCACCTATCTGTTTACCACGTAAGCCGCATTTATCAATTACTTCCCAAGCACCTTGATTATCTAAATTACGAAAAACACTACCAGCAGATGCTTCTCCAATTGGCTGTGATTTTTTACGTCTTGCTAATCTATCATAATAAAGTTCTTCTAATTTTTTTTGATTTACTTCTGTTAATTGAAACTTTGCTTCTAAAACAATCATCTTTTCTTCATGTAATATTGAATAACGATAACTAAAATTCATTTCTTCATTACTAAGCACTTTTATTTTCAAATCTCTAGTTAAGACAGTTGCTTCAATCAATGCATCTGCTATACAGCTTCCATATGCTCCCGCATTCATATAGATTGCTCCACCAATCGTTCCTGGAATACCAGCAGCATAGTCTAATCCAACTAAACCTCTTTTAACACAGTCAAAAGCTAATTTAGGTAAATTAACTCCTGCTTGAACTGTTAATATTTTTTTCTCATTGACTTCATAATTACTAAAATGCGTTAATTTTAGTATTACACGATCTGTATTTTCATCGGGTAAAATCAAATTAGAACCATTACCAATAATAAATACTGGTACTGTATTAAACGATAAAAACTTTTGCAAACTTTCAATATTATATGGTTCAAATAATAACTTTGCAACTCCCCCTGTCTTATACGTCGTATATTTTTCCAATAAGGGTTTTTCCACATATGTACCTAATTTATTAGTCTCAATATATGAAACTAGCTCTTTAATTTCCAATTAAATCACATACCTTTTCAATAAAAATTTCTAACCCATCTATTTCAGTTAGCATTTCCATATTATTAACATATTCATCATAGTTTTGTACTAATTTTTGTAAATTATCAGCTAACACTTTAGAATCGATATCTTTTTCTTCAACATATTCACATACACCACTTTTATAAAAATATTCAACATTTTTTAATTGTTCATTATTTTTTACATATGGTGAAGGAATAATTAATGCTGGTCTTAATGCAGCAAAAATTTCATGTAAAAATAAAGAACCTCCACGAGAAACAATTATATCAGCCCACGATATTTCTTTAAAAACATCATAAGCATATGGAATTACTTCTATATCATAATCTTTTAAAGTACTTTGCATTATTTCAAAATGCTTAACTCCCGTAATAAGCTTATAAGAAAAATTATTTTGAGCTTGCTCTTTAATATATTCGAGAACTAGTTGATTCATCGTTTCTGAACCACTGCTGCCAAAAATAAATAAAATATTGTTTTTAGTTTTACTTCGTGCTAGTTTTTTAGCTGTTATACTTCCAATGTTATAAAACTCATCTTCATCAAAAAAATTTTCAACATCATCAAATGCACTAAAAATTATTTTAGCAAAACGCTTTAAAAATTTAGTTGCACGACCATGATGTAAATCCGCATCATACAAAACTGTTGGTATTTTCAAAAAATGACCAGCAATAATCGCCGGTGCACTCACAAATCCACCAGTTCCTATAACTAATTTTGGCTTGATTTTTAGAAAATAAAAAAAAATTTGAATAGTACTTATTAATAAAAGTATGGCAAATTTAGCTTTAGCAAAAGTTCCACTATGCAAACCAACAACATGTACTTTTTTAAAAACATAACCATATCGTGGAACAATGTCTTTTTCCATTCTTTTTGCACTACCAACATAAACAATATCTGCATCAAACTTTTCTTCCATTTTGCTAGCAAAAGCTAATGCGGGATAAATATGTCCACCAGTTCCACCACCTGTAACAACTACTCTCATCCGACCACCTCTATGTTCCATTCTATTATAGCATACTTAAGTTGAATTTAACACAAAAAAACTTGCAAAAGCAAGTTTTATTCACAAATTATTAAAATTAGATTATTGCTAAATTGTTTGAAGTAGTTCATACCTTCTTCATCGAATTTATCAAAATATTCACGAACGACTTTTAAATCCGTTACTTTTCTAGCTTTTCTCATCAATTCTTTACTATCAGTTTCAACAATTATCTGATCATCATCATTTAAATATTTAGCTAGTTTTGTATCATTTGGTGTCAAAATATAAAATGAATCTCCCTCTTTTAAAGCACTCATAACAATGATCTCATTTCTAAACTTCAAATTTACTATCATAAAATCAGCCTCCCAAATTAATTATATCTAAATACAGTTATTATCACAACTATAATACATTTAAATTTACAAAATATACTCTTCTAAGAATTTATTAACACCATCTGCTTCAACATCATCTGTAATATAATCTGCGATTTCTTTCAATTCTTCAACGGCGTTACCCATCGCTACACTGCAATCAACAAACTCTAACATTTCAAAATCATTAAATGAATCTCCAAAGCCATAAGTATAGTAATCAACGTAATTGTTAAACTCTAAATACATTTTAATTCCACTAACTTTTGAAACATCTTTTGGTAAAACATCAATTGCATTTTCACCCCAAGTGTAATAATTAAAACCCTTAGGTAAATCACGAATTTCAACTTGACCTATTATTTCTAGTTGTTGTACATTATCAAAAACAACTCGCTTTCTAATAACTGGTTGTGGTAAATGCATTTTTTCATAAATTGCTTTTAAATCTAACTCTTTTTTGCTGTAATTTATCGCAAAAAGTTCTTCACTTGTTTGATAAGACAAATATAATTGTCGCTCTTTAACAAAGTTTTCCAATAATTGTAAATCCTCTTCTAAAAAACCACTTTGCTTAACAATTTTACCATCTTTAGAAAGCACTTGTCCATTCGAAGTAATCGCATACTTTACTTTTAATAACGCTATTTCTTTTTTTATGTGCTCTAAGCTCTTTCCTGTGGCAATAACAACATCATAACCTAATTCATGTAACTTATGAATGTTTTTAACCGTTTTTTCATTAATTTGACAATTAATACCATGTGGAAGTAATGTTCCATCCATATCAAAGAAAAATATTTTTTTCATAACTACTCCTTATAATAAAATCAGTGTTAAAGTTCCTATTAAAAAACAATAAATACTGAAGTAAACTAATTTCCCGCGGCTAACAATGCGATAAAATAATTTTGTAGCAAATAATGTTGCAAAAAATGCTATCGTAATTCCAACTATGATAAATGAAAATGAAAGTTGTAAAATATCATCAAGTTTACCAATTAAAACTGCTACGCTAATTGGAATATAAAGTAAAAAAGCAAAATTAAAAGCCTCTTTTCTCGATAATTTTACTAAAGAAGCACCGACAATGGTACTTCCACTTCGACTAATTCCTGGAATAAGTGCTATTGCTTGGAATCCACCAATTAGTAAAACTTCTTTAATCCCTAGCTTTTTAACACTCAATTTCCCTTCCATATTTCTTATCAAAAATAACATTATACCCGTAACAAGGAGCATTATCCCAGTAACTTTAGGATTTAATAAGTACTTTTCAATCAAATCTTCAAATAATAGTCCTACTATTCCTGCAGGAACAGTCGCTATAGCCACATACATAAAATACTTGAAATCACCATAATATTTTTTTTCTTTAGTACGTGCAAACAGATAAGTATTTTTAAAAATCTTCGCTAAATATTTTTGATACAAAAACACAATTGCTAGAAATGATCCAAAATTAGTTAAAACTTCTAGAGCTAGTGAATCATCACTAACATTTAAAAAATAACTCACAATTTGTAGATGACCACTAGAAGAAATAGGTAGTGGTTCAGTTATTCCTTGTATAAGTGAAACAATAATTAATTCTAACATTTAAACCTGCTTTCTTATTTCAATAATGTATGGTGCTAAACTGCGATTTAAAACTTGATGTTTTACTACATCATATTTTTTAATATTACACAAATAATTTTCTAACTCTTCACTTTCACGGGCACCTTCTAAATGACCAATATAAACGACTAATACTATTAATTGACACTCTAATACAAAAAGCTTTTCTAGAGCCTTTATCGTTGTATTAGCATTTGTTGTAATACTTTTATTACCTTGTGGTAAATAACCTAGATTAAAAATTGCACCATCACAACTTTTTACATATTCATCTACTAAACTATGACTCTCATGAATAATCATCACATTATCAAAATCATCTACTAATGCTTTTGTTTTCTCGATAGCTACTTTTTGAATATCAAAAGCATACACTTTTTTAAAGTTTTCACATAAAAATAAAGTATCATGTCCATTACCACAAGTCATATCAATAACTGTAGAATCTTTCTTCAATTGCTTTAACAATTGATGAGAAAAAGTAATTACATTCATAACCTACTCCCTTGATAACTATTACGCTTTTTTAGTTCCTTATCTATTTCATTTAATACGCAAAGTTTTTTTATTGTCCAAGAAGGAGTAATTAAATCAGCTCCAGCATCACCTGTTAGACGAAAAATAACAACTTTTTCATTCAATAACTCTAATTGATCACAAACTATTTTTACATATTCTTCCCGCGTTAATAATTGATAATTATACTTTTCATGCATTTTAGCTAAGCTTGTATTTTTAATAATATGCAACATATGAATTTTCAATCCATCAATACCTAATTCATTTAAATCTGTAACCGTTTTTATCATCTGCTCATAGTTTTCATTGATTAACCCATTAATAATATGGACACAGACTTTTATTCCCGCACGTCGTAATCTTTTTACACTATCACAAAAAACTGCATAAGTGTGCCCTCTATTCAAAAACTTTGCTGTTTCATCATTACTAGATTGCAAACCTAGTTCAACCCACAAATCAGTTTTTTCATTATATTTAACTAGTAACTCAATAATTTCATCACTTAAACAGTCTGCTCTTGTAGCGATATGAAGTCCTACAACACCTTCTTGTGCTAAAATAGTATCATAATATTTCTCTAAAGTTTTCAAATCGGCATAAGTATTAGAATACGCTTGAAAATAGCCCACAAATTTCGTTGTTTGCCATTTATTAATCATCACTTGCTTAATCTCATTAAACTGCGTTACTAAACTATCTTGTGCTTTACCTGCAAAGTCACCACTACCTTGCGCACTACAAAAAATACAGCCCCCAGTTGCAACCGTTCCATCTCGATTAGGACAAGTAAAATCTGCATTCAAACTTACTTTTGCAACCTTCGCTTGAAATTTTTGGCGAAAATAATAGTTTAGAGTATGATAGCGCTTATTATCAAAACTATATTTAAACATTCAAACACCTCTTAACTATTATAGTATAAATCAATTTAATTTACTAGCTAAACCCTATGCAATTTCTCCATTTGTCTTTACGATAATTTCTCTAACTACAATCTCCTTACTAGTTTTTGCTAAAGCAGCTTCTGTAATTCTACGTAATCCTCCACAACAAGGAACTTCCATAATTGCTAAAGTAATTGTCTTAATATTATTTTTTTCAAAAATATTTGCTAATTTTTCAATATATTGACTAGTATCATCTAATTTTGGACAAGCCATTACTAAACTTTTACCTTGAAGCATTTCAGCATGAAAGTTCGCATTAGCAAAAGGCACGCAATCAGCGGCAATCAACAGATTACTATTTTCAAAAAATGGTGCATTTTCTCTTACTAAATGAAGTTGTACCGGCCATTGTCTCAAAGCACTCACATTATCATGTAACTTTAATTTAGCATTAAGCTGTTTTTTATCAAAAACTTCTGCATCTTTATTAGTAATTGTAATCGCATCTACAGGACACTGTGGCAAACACATGCCTAATCCATCACAATAGGAATCATTGACTAAAACAGCTTTTCCATTAATCAATTTTAATGCATCTTGCATACAAGCATTAATACACAATGAGCATCCAATGCATTTGTTCTCATCTATTTCAATAATATCTCTTTTCATATCCTCACCTCACTTTCATTATACTATAGCAGCTTGTAAAAAAATGTGATAAATTTCACATTAATTACATTTAATGATATAATTTTAGTATGGATTGTAAAAATTGTGCTTATAAAAATCGAATAAAAAGAACATTAGCTAGAAAAGAAACTTTCAGTGTAGAGAAAGGTTTTTTGTATTGCTTAAAAACAGGCTATATAAAAGAATTTAATTGCTTACAAAATGGTAATTACAATATTACAAATATTTTCAAACCACAAGATATAATAGGATATAATAAATCCTATTATAACGAAAATACAGTTTATGAAGCTTTAACTCCAATTACTTTTTATGAAATATATGATCCAAATTTTATAAGTAATAATTATCTACTACAAAAATGTTTTAAATGCCTAGGAAATATTAATAACTTTCATAATCAACTTTTAAGTATCACTAGTTATGCTAATAATTATAAAGTAACTAAACTATTAGATATGTTATATGAATACTATGGTGATAATAACTGTATTCCTTTTAAATTAACCCATCAAGATTTAGCAAGTATTCTAGGTATTACACGAGAATCTGTTTCTCGTTCCTTTCCTCAAGATAAATATAACATCAGCAAAAATTGCATAAAAAAAGTGAATTAATTCACTTTTTTCTATACTCTAATATCTCTGCGTTCAATTAGAAACATGCTAGAAATAACAAAAACAATTGCAAGAGCCAAGTAAACTAAAGCTGCAAATAAATTAAAATGAGCATTTAAAAGATTATTTCCCGTAAAAAATCCAAATGGTGTAATAAAATGTAGTTTCCAATCTAATACACTTATTAGCACTTCTAAAACATAAGAGTAAATTATAATAGCCGCTGCAATTAAAACAGCTTTTTTATTATACTTTAAGCAAGATAACAGTAAAGCAAGTGAGCTATAAAAAACTATCATCACAAATGCACCAACAGCAAATTCCATGAAAAAGTCTAGATTTTCATTATATGTGCTTAAAATAAAATAAGTGCCTGTAAAATAAATAGTAAAAGGTACTAAAATTTTCAAAATAATCGCCGTATATTTCATCAAAATGATTTTTTTGCGTGAAAGAGGTTTAGTAAATAGAAAATCCGCAGTTTTATCATTTTCTTCTTCCATAACAGCTTTTCCACCTTGCATTGCTCCAAAAATACATAAAGCAATTAACATATAAAGATGCACTACAGCAAAATAACCACTTAAAGTTGTCACATCTACTGAATCTAGACCATATAGCGATATTAAAATATCCGGCATAGCTTCCATTAATTCTAATGTACCATCAATATCCAATGCTAAAGCATCATACTTAGTCATTGATAATATTGTAAATACAACAAGAACTATTCCCCAAATCAAAGGTGCTTTAAAAATAGTGCGTAACTCTTGAAATAAGATGGCTTTCATTATAACACATCCTTTCTTTCATAAAGGATTATTCCTAAACTAAAACAAACAATTACTACTACACTAAAAATAATTAAACTACTAACTTCATAACCGAAATCATAAATTTTATTAGCATTGAACATACCATAAATAGATAACTTTTGAAGAAAAACTTCTTCTAAAATATTACCAATTACTTCAACGAAGAAAAATACTAAAGCTATTAAAAAGCCAACTGCACCACTACCTTTGATTTTCGTAAACAAAATTGCAAAAATAATTGCAAAATTCATCGCAAGAATTTGAATTAAAAATGTTCCTAGAAGAACTACACAAATCTCTTTAATACTATTACTACCGTATAAATAATTTGCTCCTAGTGTTAGTAACAATAAAATAGTGAATATGATAATATTTAAAATTATTAAAGCGCTATATTTACTTATAAAAATCTTGCTTCTTTTTAATGGTTTAGTAAATAAAAACTCGATTGATTTTGTACGATATTCTTTATTAAACATCCTAATTGCACTACTAGCTGCAAAGGAAAATAAAAGCAAATTGATATAACTTAAAATATAGCCATAAAACCCTAAAAAAGTATTCCATGACTCTATTTCAATACTTAAAGCTGCAATAACTGCATCTGGAAAATTATTCATCAAACTAATAAATTGATCTAATTCTTTAGCAAAAGCAGGATAAATAGATGCAAATAAAACTACTATTAAAAAGATACCTAAAAACCAAATAATAAGCGATTTATAACTATTTTTTAATTCAAACTTAATAATATTATTCATAATAATGCATAAAGATTTCTTCAAGATCTGGTTCTTCAATCACAACATCTTGAAGATCTATCCCTCCTAAAGTCTGAAGTAAGTCATTAACTTTTCCAATATAAGTAAATTCAACTAAATTATCTTTTACATTAAAATTAGCAAAATTACCTTTAGCTAGAGCTTGCACATCATCTTTATCTTGAAGAACTACTTTTACTCTACGATAATTTAAAGAACGCATTTCATTCATTTCTTGAACGGCAATAATTTTTCCTTCTTTAATAATAGCTACACGATTACACAAACGCTGAACTTCACTCAAAATATGAGAAGAAAATAAAATTGTTGCTCCTTTTTCTGCTTCAACTTTTAATAAATCAAAAAACTTTTGTTGCATAAGAGGATCAAGTCCACTTGTCGGTTCATCTAAAATAATAAATTCAGGACTATGTAATAAACCTTGAATAATTCCCACTTTCTTCTTATTTCCTAAAGATAAGCTATCAATTTTAGCATTTACATCAAGATTTAAATAACTAGCTAATTCTTGAATACGCTTTTTAGAATCAACATTATAAAAACTCGCTGAATAATCTAGAAGATCTTTAACCTTTAACTTATCATAATAAAAAACTTCAGAAGGTAAGTATCCTATCTTATGTAAACTATCTATTAAATTATCTTCAATATTCTTACCAAAAATAGTAATTTCACCTGCATTTTTTTTAATTAAACCAAGTACTGTTCTAATCGTTGTAGACTTTCCAGCTCCATTTGGCCCTATAAACCCGAAAATTTCTCCTTTTTTAATACTAAAGCTAATATCTTCGACACCTCTATTTTTACCATAAGTTTTTGTCAAATTATCAATTTTTAGAATATCCATAACTCCTCCTTTAGTAATTATTATTACTAACTCTTACTTAATTCTATCACTTTTCTATTGAAGTATCAAACTTTCTAAAGCGCAAATTAAAACTCAAGTTAGCCTTGAGTTTTATACATTTTTCTTAAAATAATTACTTTAAGAAATAATATTACTAAAAGTGCTCCTACTACTTGCATATATTTATTTATTTTTCCTGTAGAAAGCAAGTTTTTTTTATTAACTACTTCTAATTTAAAATCTGTTAAAGTATTATCTATAACAATCTCCTTGACGAAATCATCTATTGCATAACCATTAATAGTTGCTATTTCTTTAACATAATACCTATCATTTAACAATATATTTTCAATAACAATCTTCCCATTTTCATCAGTTTTAAAAACTTCAACATTATTTTTACCTGCACGCTTTAAAGTTATTTGAAACTCTACTCCTTCTAAAGGATTTTCTTTCTCATCAGTTTTTGAAATAATTAATTTCTGCTTTTCATTCACAATGACTATTTTCTCATACTTATTGTTATTATTAAGCTCTACTTGATATACTTGCATATCTTGCTTATATGTCACTAACGGCTTTGACTCAAATAATTTATAGCTACCTTCCTGTAAAACAAAATAAACCTTACCCTCTTTACTAGTAAACCTTTTAATACTTTTTTCTCCATCATATAATTCTAATTCAACACCTTCTAATACTCGATTATCTTCATCTAACTTCTCTACTTCTAAAACATACTCATCACTTGTAAACTCAATAACATCTTCTTCAACATCATCAATGCGTTTTAGTTGAATTACATCTTGAACATTTTTTGAAGATGTAAAGATTAGCCCGTGATTACTTTGAAACTTTCGTTTTATACGTAATTTATGCTCTTGTGAGTTATCCTTAGTAAAAACTGTTAATTTATTACCACTCTTAATAAAGTTTAAAGTATCAGAATAAAAATCATACTCACCTATAGGTAAAATCAATGTTTTTTCAAAAACTCCTTTCCATACATTAAACTTTAAAACTTGTTTGTTTTCAAGAACTAACTCTGGCTTAAAAGCATTATTTAAAATACTATTTACAATAGGTGAATTAGCTTTTTTTACTTCCTTAATATCAAAATTACCTAAATAAGCATTTAAAGCGATATAAACACTTATATAGTACTGATCATCAGTTATCGCAAACTTTCCACGATTATCCTTACTATATGCTAAAATAGCAAGCAATTTTTCATCATTTAAAAGTTCTTTTTTCATATGAGTACCAATTGGAAAAGCAACACCAGGCTTAATACAATAAACTTCTTCACCATCCTCACTACTCATTTTACGTGTTTTAATATCACCATAATCCCATTCTATCAAACCTCTATCAATATTGATTTTTTCAGCTAAAACATCTGTTTTTGGAACTAAACTAATTAATAAAAAAAGTATAAAAAACTTTTTCATCATTATCACATCCTCTATATGATATTCAAAAAAAAGCTTTTCTTTCCTTTAAATAATAAAACGTCTCTAAATAATTAGAAACGTTTAAAAATCATTTACTAAGCTTGATTTTTTACACTTTATATATGAACAAATCATTTCAATTGCTACTGTATTATCAGCACCAAGAGGAACAACAATATCAGCATATCTTTTAGTGGGCTGGATGTATAAATCATGCATATGTTTAACCGTAGTTAAATATTGACTACTAACGCTTTCAAAATCACGTCCTCGCTTTTCAATATCTCGTTTAAGCCTACGAATAAATCGAATATCATCATCTGTATCAATAAACACCTTAATATCAAACATATTTCTTATTTCTTCATCATATAAGGCTAAAATACCTTCAATAATTAGAACCGTTGGATTTTTTACTTCAAAAACCTCATTAGATCGCTCATAATTGATATAATCATAAATTGGTGTTGCAACAGTTTTACCTTCTAAAAATAATTTTAAATGATTTTTTAACAGTTCATGATCAAAAGTATCTGGATGATCGTAGTTAAAAGTTTTTCTTTCTTCTAAAGAATATTCACTAAAAGATAAATAATATGAATCGTATTTTAAAATGCATATATCATCTGAAAAATGACTAGCAATCATTTTTGCTACTCTAGTTTTACCACTAGCACTTCCACCTGCTATTCCTACTATTATCATAACAGCACCTCACTTCAATACCTTTACTAAGTATAGCATATCTTGATAATGTTTGGAAAATAAAAAATAGTCAAACGACTATTTTTTATTATTTAAAGTTAAATAAGTTTTTCTTGTCACAAATGCTAAAACAAGTAAGATTAAAATTAAATAGAAATAGTTTATCAAACCGCTTTGTGTTAAATCTTTTTTAATTATAATAGTAATCTCAGGATTTACTTTTAAAACAAGTTCATATCTATTTAATTCTGCTTTATTTATTTCATCTAAATCAATTAAATCTTTAATATAAATACTCTGAGAATTACCTGTTATCATTGAGTATGACTCTAAACCATAATCTACTAATATTTTTTCTAATGTTAAAGTTTTTAGTTCACTTTCAGAATACGTTCTAACTATTTTTTTCGCTAAGATTATATACTCATCATTTAAAACTGATAAATCATCATATACTGTAAGATATACTTTTTTAGTCTCTTGATTCGAAGTTAATATAATTTCATATACACCAGTACCTAAATTTGCAACTTCTGCATCACTCATACTGATTTCTACTGACTGAGACGTTTTTTCTCCTACATAATAATCTTCAACATATACATTTAAAACTTCTTGTAAACTAACATCTTGAGTATCATCAATGTGAATAGCAGCGTTATTTCCTCTTAACACTTTTCTACTAATAGTCATCTTGACCGTTCTGCTTAAAACTTCACTACCATCAGTTACTTCAAATGTTACTAATTGCTCATAATTTCCTGATTCTAATTCACTGTATAAGAATGACTTATTCAAAATATTATTACTACTCGCACTCAAGCTTGTTGTTATTGGGTTGTTATTTCCATGCCAACCTATAACAGAAGCTTTATTAATCAATACATTTTCATCTAAACTTTCAATTTCATTATAATCTAATATAAACGATTCTGCTCTAAGAAATAAATCATTAGCATTTACAGTCTCACCATCAATGACCGACACATATACTGTTTTTATAATTGTCTCTGTGCCATTAGTTGTATTTAGTGACACAGCATATACACCTGCTTCTGTTGCTGCTTGTAAAACATTCAATTGTAAATTATCTACTTTAATTTCTAAACTATCACCCGTTGATAAATTCCAAGCTTTCGCACTAGACTCTGTTATGACATTCACACTACTAGCTTGCGCTAAACTAATAGTAAAGTTTTTAGCATTTAATGCTATACTTGTTCCTAAAACAGAATCTTCTGTTATCACACTTACATAAATTGTTTTTGTTGCTGTTGTAGTACCATCAGTTGCGCTTAATTTAACCGGATAGACTCCTGCTTCTGTTGCTGAATTTAAATTGCTTTGATCTACACTATCTACTACTACTTGAAGTATTGTTCCTTCATTTGCAGTCCATGCTTTAGCATTTGATTCATTTAAAATATCAAGGCTACTAATATCATTTAAATTCACTACTAAATCATATCCTGTAATTAAAACATCACCATTTTTAACTGTCTCTTCATCAATCACCGAAACATATACTGTTTTTTCAATACTAGAAGTTTGTGTCTTAGCTGTTAAACTTACTGGATAAACACCTACTTCTAAAGTTTTATGTATTTTATCTACTTGTGTACTATCACCATAAGTTACTGTTAAATCAGTACCATTATCTAGTGACCATGCTCTTACTTCTGACTCATTTAAAACATTAACTCCACTGACATCAGCAAGATTTACTATAACATTTTTAGCAGTAATTGCTAAACTATCATTAACTACTGTATGCTCATCTATCACTGTTACATAAACTGTTTTTACTACCGTATCTTCACCGAGTGTCGCTCGTAATCTTACTGGATAAACCCCTGCTTCTGTTGCATCTTGAAGTGCAAATACTTCTGAAGGGTCTACATATCTAATTATTACTCCAGCCCCACTATCTTCACGCCATGCTCTTGCATCAGCAGAAAGTATAACATCAACTGTTCCTACTTCACTAACATCAATTGTAAAGTTTTTAGCACTAATCGCTACCTTACCACTTTCTACTGTATACTCATCTTTTACAGTTACATAAATTGTTTTACTTGCAGTATCAATCCCGTCTGTTGTACTAAGAATAATTGGATAAACTCCTCCTGATGTTGCTGCTTTTAAGATATTTACTTGTGCAGTGTTTTCAATGACAGTTAAGCTACTTCCATCACTTAATTTCCATGCTTTGGCACTCGAACTGTCAGTAACATTTACCGTACTTACATTAGCTAAATCAATTGAGAAACTATTAGCTCTAATTGCTACATCACCTACGATTACTGTTTCAACATCTGTTACTGTTACATAAATCGTTTTTGTTACTGTATCACCATTATTTGAAGCACTTAGCGTTACTGGATAAACTCCTCCTGATGTTGCTGCTTTTAGTTCATCTATTTGACCACTATCTACATATGTTATTGTCAAATTAGCTCCATCACTTAACTTCCATGCTTTGGCATTAGCTTCAGTTAATACATTCACTGTACTAACATTACTAACATCAATTGTAAAATTGCTTGCAGTTAAAGCTACATTACCATTAATACCTGTATCATCATCTGTTACACTAATATAGATTGTTTTTTCAACTGTATCAATTCCATCAGTTGTACTTAACTTAACGGGATAGACTCCTCCACTTGTTGCTGCTTTTAATGAATCTACTTGAGTACTATTTGCTAGAACTGTTAAGCTACTTCCATCATCTAGTTTCCATGCTGAAGCATTTGAATTACTAATTACATCAACTGTACTTACATCATTAACATTGATTGTGAAGTTAGTTGCAGTTAACGCTACATTAGTATTTATTACTGTATTACTATCAGTTACGGTTACATAAATTGTTTTTGTTACTGTAGTAGTTCCATCACTTACGCTTAAAGTAACAGGATAAACCCCAACGCTTGTTGCTGTTTTCAAAGCTGTTTCTTGTGTACTATCTGGAGTTGGTGTTAAACTACTTCCATCATCTAATTTCCATGCAGAAGCACTTGCACTAGTGACAATATTTATAGTACTTACATTAGCTAAATCTACTATAAAATTATTAGCAATTAAAGCTACATTACCATTTATTACTGTATTATCATCTGTTACAGTTACATAAATTATTTTTGTTGCCGTATCAACTCCATCTGTCGAACTTAAAGTTATGGGATAAACTCCTCCTGACATTGCTGATTCTAAAGCTGATACTTGACTTGCAATAGCAGTTTTAACAATTATACTCTTACCATTATCTAGTCTCCATGCTTTAGCACTAGATTCAGTTAATATATCTATTGTCTCTAAATCATTGATACTAATTGTAAAGTTATTAGCACTTAAGGCTACATTACCATTTATTACTGTATTATCATCTGTTACTGTCACATAAATTGTTTTAACGACTGTTTCACTACTACTTGTTGCACTCAAATCAACCGCATATACACCTGCTTTTGTAGCTGATTTTAACGCTGTTTCTTGTGCACTATTTACTAAAACCGTCAAACTACTACCATCATCTAGTTTCCATGCAGAAGCATTTGAACTATTAATGATGTTTACCGTACTTACATCGTTAACATCGACTGTAAAATTATTAGCAGTTAAAGCTATATTACCATTTATTACTGTATCAGTGTCTGTTACTGTTACATAAATTACTTTTGTTGCTGTCGTAATTCCATCTGTAACACTTAACGTGATAGGATAAACTCCTCCACTAGTTGCCAATCTTAAATTATTTTCTTCTGTATTATCTACTGTAACTGTCAAACTGCTACCATCACTTAATTTCCATGCTTTGGCATTTGCATTAGTAACTATATTTACTGTACTCACATCATTAACATCGACTGTGAAATTATTAGCAGTTAAAGCTACATCACCATTTATTACTGTATTAGCATCAGTTACAGTTACATAGATTGTTTTAACAACTTTATCACTACTAGTTGTTGCACTTAAATCAACCGCATATACACCTGCTTTTGTAGCTGATTTTAACGCTGTTTCTTGTGCACTATTTACTAAAACCGTTAAACTACTACCATTATCTAGTCTCCATGCAGAAGCATTTGAACTATTAATGATATTTACCGTACTTACACTATTCACATCGATTGTAAAATTACTTGCTCTTAGCGCTGCATTACCACTTATTACTGTATTACTATCAGTTACGGTTACATAGATTGTTTTTGTTGCTGTAGTAGTTCCATCTGTCGCACTTAATGTTACTGGGTAAGCACCACCTAATGTTGCTGTTTTTAAAGCGCTTTCTTGTGCAGCATCAACTGTTGGTGTTAAACTACTTCCATCACTTAACTTCCATGCAGCAGCACTAGAATTACTCACTACATTTACTGTATTTACACTACTCACATCAATTGTAAAATTACTTGCTCTTAATGCTACATCACCATTTATTTCCGTATTGTTATCTGTTACGGTTGCATAGATTATTTTTTCAGAAGTATTACTTCCATCTGTTGCACTTAGTGTTACTGGAAACACCCCTGCTTCTGTTGCTGCTTTAAGTAAATTAGTTTGTATAGTATCTGAAGTTACTGTCAAACTACTTCCATCACTTAACTTCCATGCAGCAGCACTAGAATTATTCACTACATTTACTGTACTTACATTACTAACATCAATTGTAAAATTCTTCGCACTTAAAGCTACATCTCCTACAATCACCGTATTAGCATCAGTTACGGTAACATAAATTGTTTTTTCTGCCATAGTAGTTCCATCTGTTGCACTAAGAGCAATTGGATAGACTCCCGCTTCTGTTGCTGCTTTTAAAGCATTTAGCTGTGTTGTATTAACAATTTTAGTAGTTAAGCTATTACCACTATCTTTATTCCAAGCCTTGGCATTAGATTCATTTAATACATTTACTGTACTCACACTACTTACAGCAATTGTAAAATTACTAGCCGTTAAAACAACATTTCCATTTATCACTGTATTACTATCTGTTACAGTTGCATAGATTGTTTTTGTTGCTGTATCAACACCATCTGTTGCACTTAACGTTATCGGATAAACTCCTGCTTCTGTTGCTGCTTTTAGCGTATTAACTTCTGTTGTATTAGCCGTCACACTTAAAGTAGTTCCATCATTTAACTTCCATGCTTTAGAATTTGAACTAGTAATTACATCCACCGTACTTACGTCATTTATATCAACTACAAAACTTTGTCCATATAAAGCTACATTACCATTTATTACCGTGTTTTCATCAGCTACAGTTACATAGATTATTTTTGTTGCTGTATCAACACCATCTGTTGCACTTAACGTTATCGGATAAACTCCTGCTTCTGTTGCTGCTTTTAACGTATTAACTTCTAATGTATTAGCTGTCACACTTAGAGTGTTTCCATCATCTAATCTCCATGCTTTAGCAGATGAACTAGCAATTACATCAACTGTACTTACAACATCTAAATCTATTTCAAAATCAGCCGCACTTAAAGCTACATTACCATTTATTACTGTTAAACTATCAACTACCGTTACTGTAATTTCTCTTGTAGCAGTTGTGATAGAGTCACTTGCACTTAGAGTCACTTGATATGTACCAGCGCTTGTTGCTGCTTTTAAAGCATCCTCTTGAGTACTATTTACCGTAACAGTCAAACTACTCCCATCACTTAACTTCCATGCTTTAGCAGCAGATTTACTTAAAACATTAACATCACTAACATTACTAACATCTACTGTAAAATTACTTGCATATATAGCTACATCTCCATTTATTACTGTATCAACATCTATTACTGTTACATAAATTGTTTTAACAGCTGTATCTCCTGCATCCGTGGCACTTAACGTTATCGGATAAACTCCGCCAGTTGTCGCTGCTTTTAAAGAATCGACTTGATTTGTATCAACATATGTAACTGTTAAATCTGTACCTTGATCTAGGGTCCAAGATTTTGCTTTTACATTACCATTATTAAGAATATCAACTGTACTAACTTCACTAATATCAATCGTAAAGTTTTTTGCACTTAAAGCTACATTTCCTTCAACTACTGTATTTGAATCTACAACTGTTACATAAACTATTTGTTCAGCTATATCAACTCCATCTGTCGCAGTCAGTTTTACAGAAAATACTCCAGATTCTGTTGCCGCTTTTAAAGCATTCAAATCAGTTGTGTTAGCAGTAACATTTAAGCTACCACCATTATCTAATCTCCATGCTTTCGCTGCAGTTTCACTAATAATCTCAATTGTACTTGCTTCAGATAAATTAATAGTAATATCATTAGCACTTATGGCTACATTTCCGCTAACAACTGTATCACTATCTGTTACAGTTGCATAAATTATTTTTTCAGCTGTGTCAGTAGAATCTGTTGCACTTAATGTTACTGGATAAACTCCTGCACTCGCTGCTGCTTTTAGAGCAGTTTCTTGTACATTATTTACTAAAACCGGTAACATAACACCATTACTTAATTTCCATGCATAAGCATTTGAACTACTAATAACATCTACTGTACTAACACTACTAACATCAATTGTAAAGTTACTTGCATTTAAAGCTAGATCTTCTTCAATTACCGTATCAGAATCTATTACTGTAACATAAATCGTTTTTTCGACTGTATTTATTAAATCAGTAGCTGTTAATTGTACTGAGTATACTCCTGCACTCGTTGCTGACTTAATAGCATCTACTTCTGTACTATTCATAAATGTTACTGTTAAATTATTACCTGTAGCTATAGACCATGCTTTCGCATTTGCTTTACTTAAAATATCAACATTAGCAGCCTCACTAACATTTATTGTAAAGTTATTCGCTCGTAATCCAACATTACCTTCAATTATCGTATCATTATCAGTTACCGTAACATAAATCTTTTTAACAGCTGTGTCACTACTACTAGTAGCACTAATTTCTACTGGATAAGCCCCAGCAATAGTTACCGCTTTTAAAGCTGTAATATCACTTGACTTTGCAACAGGTGTTAAATTAGTTCCACTATTTAACTGCCATGCTTTCGCATTTGAATTAGTAATTACATCTACTGTACTCAAGTCATTAATATTAATTGTAAAGTTTTTAGCACTTAATGCAACATTACCTTCAACAACTGTATTATCATCCACTACACTAACATAAATCGTTTTTTCTACAACTTTACTTCCATCAATAACCGTTATTCTAGTAGGAAATATCCCAACACTTGTTGCTGACTTTATAGCATTTAAATCACTACTATTTACTGTAGGTGTTAAACTACTTCCATCACTTAATTTCCATGCTTGTACATTAGCTGATGTTATTACATTAACCGTACTTACATTAGCTAAATTTATTTGAAAATCACTTGCTTTTAAAGCAATATCTTCATCAATTATCGTCTCACTATCAGTTACTGTTACATAAATTGTTCTTTCGACTGTGTCAATTGAATCAGTTGCAGTTAATGTGACTGGATATACCCCTCCACTCATAGCTGCTTTTAGCGCATCAACTTCTGTTGTATCTTTGTAGTTTACTATCAATTTATGCCCATTATTTAACTGCCATGCTTTAGCACTTGAGCTAGTAATCACATCTACTGTACTAGCACTACTTACATCAATTGTAAAGTTTTTAGCATATAATGCCGTATTTCCATTTATTATTGTATCACTATTAGTTACTGTTACATAAACTATTTTTTCAGCTGTATCATTTGTATCAGTTGCGCTCAATTTAACTGGATAAACTCCTGGTGTTGTTGCGGCTTTAAGTGCATTAACTTGAGTAATATCTGCTATCACACTTAAACTACTGCCATCATCTAGTTTCCATGCTTTGGCACTAGAATTTATTATTACATCAATCGTACTTACATTTGTTAAATCTGTAATAAAATTATTGGCACTAAGTGCTACATTCCCTTTAATAACCGTATCATTATCTATTACTGTTGCATAGATTGTTTTTTCTACTGTATCAGTAGTATCAGTCGCACTTAAAGCTACGGGATACACCCCTGCTTCTGTTGCGGCTTTTAAAGCATTAGCTTGTGTCACATCTGCTATCACAGTCAAGCTACTTCCATCATCTAATTTCCATGCTGTTGCATTAGATCTAGCATTTATATCAACTGTTGAAACTTCATTTACATTTATGATAAAATTATTCGCTTTCAAAGCTACATTACCACTAATAGTTGTATTATTATCAACTACTGTAACATAAATTGTTTTTGTGGCATTAGTTGAATGGTCTGTTGCACTTAAAGCTACGGGATAAACTCCTCCAGTTGTTGCAGCCTTAATCGTATCTACTTGAGAAGCATTTACATATGTTACTGTCAAATCTTGACCTGTAAGTTTATTCCATGCTTGCGCACTTGCATTATCAATGACATTAATATTGTCTAAATCATTTATATTAATAGCAAAATTATTTGCAACTAATACAACATTTCCATTAATAACAGTATTTGAATCAGTTACAGTAACATAAATTGTTTTTAACGCCGTATCTCCATTTGCAGTAGCACTTAAAGCTACGGGATATATACCTGCCTTTGTTGCGGCTTTTAACACATCTACTTGATTAGTATTAGCTAAAACAGTCAAACTGCTTCCATCACTTAACTTCCATGCTGCTGCATTCGAACTTGCGATAACATCTACTGTACTAACACTACCTACATCAATTGTAAAACTCTCTGCACTTAATACAGCATCACCATTAACAACTGTTGTAGTATCTGTTACTGTAGCATAAATCGTTTTTGTCACTGTACTGGTTGAATCAGTTGTGCTTAAAGCTACTGGATACACTCCTGCTTTAGTTGCTGCTTTTAGAGTATCTACTTGACCATTATTTAAAGTAATTATTAAACTACTTCCATCACTTAGCTTCCATGCTTCGGCATTAGTTTCATTTAACACATTAACTGTTGAAACTTCACTTACACTAATTGCAAAACTATTCGCTTTTAAAGCTATATCTCCTTCAGTAACCGTATTACTATCAATTACTGTTACATAGATTGTTTTTTCGGCAATATCATTACCATCAGAAGCCTTAAGTCTAATAGCATATACACCAGCTTCTGTTGCTGCTTTTAAAATATCAACTTCTGATGTATCAGAATATGTTATTGTCAAATCTAAAATATCATTTAGTTTCCATGCTTTAGCACTCGATTCAATTATGACATTAACCGTACTTACATTTGCTACATCAACTGTAAAATTATTCGCACTTATAGCAACATTCCCATTTATTACAGTGTTTTCATCAACAACACTCGCATAAACTATTTTTTCAACTGTAGTTGTTGAATCAGTTGAACTTAAACTTATTGGATAAACACCGACAGATGTAGCCCCTTTAAGTGCATTAACTTCACTTGTTTTTGGGGTAACAGTCAAACTACTTCCATCACTCAACTTCCATGATTTAGCATTTGACTTAGCTTTTACGTCAACTGTGCTCACATTTGCTAAATCAATTGTAAAATTATTCGCACTTAAAGCTACATCATCTTTTATTACTGTATCGCTATCTATAACAGAAGCATAAATTGTTCTTGTTGCTACTGTAATTGAATCAGTAGTACTTAAAGCTACTGGGTATACTCCTGCTTCTGTTGCTGACTTTAACGCTGTTTCATGCGTACTATCTACAATCAAATTCAATGTACTTCCATCACTCAATTTCCATGCTTTAGCATTAGCTTTAGATTTTACATCAACTGTACTTACATCTGCTACATCTATCGTAAAATTACTTGCTCTTAAAGCTACATCAGAATTTATTGCTGTATCACTATCAGTTACTGTTACATAAATCGTTTTTGTAACAGGAGTAATTCCATCTGTTGTGCTTAATTCTACTGGATATACACCTGCTTCTGTTGCTGCTTGTAAGACTGCTACATGAGCACTATTTAAAGTAATATTCAAACTGCTTCCATCACTTAATTTCCATGCTTTAGCACTTGCCTCAGATTTTACATCAACTGTGCTTACATCTGCTACATCTATCGTAAAATTACTTGCTTTTAAAGCAACATTTCCATTCATTATTGTATCACTATCAGTCACTGTTACATAAATAGTTTTTTCAGCAGTATCTGCACCAACACTTACCGTATATTTCAATGCATATGTTCCTACTTCTCCACTAGTGCGAATCGTATTTAGCTGCGTAGCATTAACAACAGGTGTCACTTCACTACCATCGCTTAAATCCCAACCACTACTATTTGCTTTAGTAATAGGATTAAATGAATTTAATTCACTAATATCTATCATAAAATTATCGGCTTTTAAAACTGCATTATTATTGATTACAAGTGTTGAATCATCAACGACGACAACTTGTTTTTCAGTTGTTGTCACCCCATTGTAATAAACAGCATACTCTACCATATAGACACCGACATTATCATTTGTTACACCTGCTACACTAACATCAACAGGTTTAGTTTCACTACCACCTTCAACGGGAACCGATTTAGTAATAACTGTCCCTAAATTAGCAAAATTATCTGAAGTATTTATAATATACATACTATCTTTTAAATTTGTATTAGGTCTAATAACCGCCGTATTATTACTCGCAATATTTATAGGAAAAGTATCATTTTCATCAATGAATAACGGTGTATCAACTTCCATAGTCAATTCATCAGAAACATAAAAATATTCATAAGATGTACTAGATTCATATACTACTCCTTTTTCATCAGATGTTTCTCTTGTAGCATGTATTTCATACCATCCAGGATTTAAAGCACTCAAATCTACATTAACATTACTATCTGTTATATCAACATCATCTCCTGATATAACAGGATAAGTTCCAATTTCGCCAGTATTTACATCATAAGTACTAATATCATAATTCACATAAAATTTTGCGTTCACACTATTACTTCCATCACTATTTGTTGTATAACTTCTACTATAAGTAGGCCCAATTTCTAAATTAAAAGGATTATCAGTTCCAGCAACTCGACCAGGCATCACTGAATTTTCATAATCAGCAGTCGTTCCATCTCCATCAAATGAAAATGTTGGTGCTACAACATTAATACTACCATACAATAAAAACTCTCCAACAACTCTTGCATTTGTTCGATAAGACTCATTTCTATTATCAGAATATCTACTAATATAATCGATATTAGAAACATTAGGGTATGATTCTGTTGTTCTAATTGTAGAAACACCATCAATTACTTGTGGAAAAATTGCTTGACTAACAGCTAACTCTTCATAATTTCTAGTTCTTGGTGCAGATCGTAAAAAACCATCTTGATCTACTGCAAAAGCACCATTCCATAGTCCAATAATATAATCTCTTTTCATTATTTCTGATTTATCCCACGTTGTTGAATTAAAATAATAAGAATCAAAATTTTCATAATCTTTTGGCGAATTATGATAACACCATGCTGTTGAATTTAAACATGCATACCCATCTAATCCCCCACTACTTGAATCTTCAGAAGGTACAGAACCACCTGCTGCACCAAACTCTGAAACATGATATAAAGTTCCATCATTTTTTCGCACATAGGTCGTTAAAACTCCTGGATAAACTTCTTTATTATCAGAGCCCCAAATATCATTTTCAGCAAAATGATTCGTATTCCATCTATTTAAAATAGCACTTGTAATTACTTGAGTATCAAGAATACTAGGTATTGAAAGATTTGATGCCCAGTTATCCCATCCTCTAAAGTAAGTGTATTGAGTCCCTGCAACATTCCCATACAAAGAATATCCTGAAGTATATATCTTACCGTCAGTTCCTATAAGGTGTGCAACAAATTCTTCACCAATTGCCACAATATCTTTTGCAAAACCGGCTGGAACTTTCACTACATTTCCACCTTTAGCTTGCATCATAACAGGGTTTAATCCTCTAGCAGGATTCGTATCTAAACCATCTGTACCTGTACCAGCTGCTTTTCTTTCTTGGACACGATAAGCTGCACCATAATATCCACCAGAAGTTTCAACGATAAACCATCTTTCATGGTTAATATTATCTTCTGTTAATTCTTGAGAGAATAATCTTGTTGCTGTTTCACCATTAGGTAAAGGATAAGCGCGAAAATCATTTTCAACAGCTTTATCAAACCCCTTTCCAGCAACAAAATAACCATCATAATAATTATAAACAGGATTACTTGCCGCAGGATCACTAAAAGCTTGTCTACCTTGAAAATAAAGCTTACCAGTATCAGTCACGACTGTCATAGCATCACCCATTAAGGCCATATCAACAACTTTTCCATCTAGATTAGATAAATCCATTTTCATCCAAATATTATTTTGTATTCCCGTACGGTTATTTGCTTCTGATCCAAACCTATTATCTACATTACTTCCTGTATACCAAATTTCACCAGTCGAAGTTAAAAGTGCACTACCAGTTTCTGCTCCTTGAACTGATAAAATATTTCCTTTATATCCCGTATTATCAAAAACCGCTGCTTTATAAGTATAATTCGTAGACGCTCCTGTAAAACCTACCCCTAATGTTAAATGATTATTTATATCTCCAACCATAAGTAAAGTTCTAGAATTTTCGCCTACATAACCTGTCCATCCCCTATCAGTATGTCCATAAGCATAAGCCCACATTTGGTACATAGTTTCCCCTGTTGTTGGATCAGTAATTTTGTTAGGCTTAGCATATGCATAACCATCTTGAGTTCTATCAATTTGTGATGGATCATACAAATAATCTCCTGGATTAGCAAGTTTCATATCCGGTTTTAAACCTTCTTTACTATCCTCAGCAAATGCGTTTACTACCATTTCTGATATTGGTATAAAAGTACTAAAGAGCACACTAAAAACTACCATGCATTTTAAAAATTTTGATTTCATCATTTACATCACCTATCCCCTTAAATAAGATATTCATTAAAAATAAAATTAATAACTATGTTTTACAGGGATGCTTTAAACAATTTATATTTACGAAATATCATAATTTTTAACTTTTAATAACTTAATTGTACCATAACTTTATGTTTATTATGTTGATTATGTCAATTAAATTTTTTTATATTTAAAATACAGTCTCTTATTCTAATTTAATTATCTTGATATTTATCAATTCCACCATAATCAGTAAAATTAAGTTGTAATGATAGAGCAAATTCAAACAATTATTTTAAAAATAACACATTTGGTTAAATCTTGATTCAAAGTATAACCACGAGTGTCACAATATTGATATAAATTATTTTTACATCTCAAAACATTTCTCCTACAAAGAAACTTATTCTATATATTTTCTTATTTGTTTTTCTACTTTACTTAATATTATATACACGGATTTGTAACTTCAACACTTTCATATAAATGTTAGTTACTATCATTTTTTGATTCATAATATTTTAGCCTTTCTTCAATGAGACCATTTAAAAAGAGAGTTGAAATTCAAGTTCTCTCTTTAGTAATCGCCGATAACTTAAAAATTATCGATGAAATAATATATAGTAGCTTTTACAGCCAGTACTTTGTAATTTCACTATAGTTTAAAATATGACATGATGTGTAATTTTACTCTTCATCTACTCTTTATTTGAAATAAAATAAAAAATAGAAATCAAGCATCAATAATATTTTAATATATACACTTACAATCAAACCAATTGCAATATTCTAACTCATTAACTCAAATAAGCAAAACTTACTTGAGTTAATGGGTCTATATAGCTTCTAAAGTTAAAACATTAGGAACATCAAAATATAATTCTAAAAGTGCATAAGCTATTCCGGTGTTACCAAGCATAAAAGTTTCATATGTATAGTTAGTATTTTTCATAATTTTGATATCTAATATCTTTTCAAAATACCTTGTTTCAAAATATTGCTCTTTTTCAAATTTATAATTAAATAAATTTTGTTTTCTTAGATGATGTAAAGCAGAAATATTACCATATATGCCATGACACAAACTCAAGTTGGTAATTTGAAAAAATTTTTTATATGAAATATTTTTTTCAAATTTGTCAAAATCATCATTCTTTAATCCTAGATGTTTTTTTACCAAAGCCCTAGCCTGTAATAATCCGCTCCATCCATTACACCAAGCATATTCTATGTTTTCTAAATTATCAAAAATCAGTTTATCTTCCTTTTTTATAAGCTTCATTGCTGTTTCTTTATAGATACTTTTCTTTGATAACATATAAAATTTAGCAAATAAAATTGCATCTCCTGAGAGCCCATGAGCAATTCCATATTCTTGTTTATCATATTTTTGTTTTAAAAATACTAATACTTTTTTAGTAATATTTTCAATTTTATCAAAAGGTATCATATCATGATGCTTGGAATAAATATTCAGAAGCATATATAATGTTCCTATTATACCATTTTTATAATCACAATCTTCCTCTTTTAATTCTACTACATCATATTTTTCTATAAAAGCTTCTAAAATTTTTCGAAAGTTATTTAAATATTTTTTATTATTAGTTATTATAAATATCGTGTACAACAAATACATCAATCCACCATATCCACCGAATACAGAATAATTAACTTTTTCCTTATCAGCTAAACTGTTTTGAAACTTTCGATAATGTTCATTGAGAATTTCTTTAGAAGTATTTAATTTTTCCGCATCATTAAAAACATTACTAGAGATACACATAAACATGACTATCCCTAAGCCTTGGTAAAGTCCAGAATTAATGAACCCAAGATATGCTCCCTCTTCATCAAACTGCGGAATAAAGAGATTACTTCTATCATTATCTAATCTAATCGTTAAAAAATTAATTCTCTCCATCAATTCTATAATTTGTGATATTGCAAAGTTTTTATCAAAAGTAGAATTCATATCATATAAGCAATAATTATTTTTTAACAATTCGGAACTATTATGTATAGAAGCTTCGGACATTCTTATTAATTCAGCTTGATATTTTATCACATCTTCTGACAATAAATTTAAAGTGATTTTTATTTCTTCTACTAATGTATTAATAAAATAGTTTTCACAGACAATATCTCCTCTTGCATTATACAAGTTTTTATCACTTGTTTTACTAAAAAAAATGGGGATATTTCCTAGTTTAAGAATTCTAATTTCATCTTGAACCCTTGAATATCTATTCTTATTATTAGCAACAAAATTATCTTTCAAAGCTTCAAAAAATTCACTATAGTTCTTAGAACTATTAATGATAGAATATTTTCTAGAGTTATCAATAAAATACTTATAAACAAAGGTTGGTCTCAAAATTTGCCTAATATAATTTGGTGTTTCATTTAATAATTCACTACAAAAAATGAACAAATCATATTTGTTTTTATGAATAGCTTTTAAATTATCTTCAAAACTTCGAACAAAAATATTTATACTTTCATTTGCACTTAAAAAACTCTTACACTTGTTTTGACTACGTATTTTAACTTCACTTTTTTTAAATCTATACTTAAAGCCATCAATTTCTACAAGTTCTTCTATCATTTTCATATTTGTATTATTAGTTGTTAAAAAAAGTGCATTAACTTGAGCTTTAATATATGCTTCCCTACTACGAAAAGGAATTAAATGCGTATTATAAACATTATGTGCACTAAACCTACTATCCATAAATTTAAAAGTATTACTTGTTAGTGCTCTACTTATTGTTTCAAAATCAATTATGACTGGAAAACTCCCATTATAAATAATATTTTCATAATGAAAATCATTCGTATTCAGAATATAACATACAGCCATTATTAAACCACATCTTTTATAGAACATGATCTCATCTTCAGAGTTTTTCCATTTAATAAATTCAATTTCCTCTTGCCAAAAGCCTTTTCTAGTCAATACACATTTAGGAAATTTAAAGCGGATTTGACTTTTATTATATTCACAAATACGCATAACTATTTTTTCAAAAATGATACAATTACTACCTACCTGAGGTTTATAAAAAAGTGTCCCATTTTCAAAAATTACCTTTACTACTGTTTTGAAATTGTGCATATCTCCCTGAAATCCCTCTAATTTCACTATATTGCCAAAACTCTTGCAGAAAACATTTTCAATTTGTTTTGAATTTTCTTCATAATTATATATTATTTCTTGTATATACCTTAGATAATTATTAACAATTTTATGTACGCGGTCATAAAAAATTGGAAAACTATTTTTAAGATATTCAACATAGGCTTTAGAAGTGATAAAATCATTAAATTCTTTAACCAAATTTTCTCGTGATTTCCCCTTCAACTTTCCACAGTCAAGCATTTCATTGTATTCGTTTACTAAAATATAAATATAGTTATATTTAATCACTTTAATCAAATCGCACAGAACAGAACTTGAATATGTATTCAAATTCTGTTCATAAAATATTGAACAGAATTCCACATCTACAATGTCTCTGAGAAACAACATATAAAAATCATCATTTACTTTAAAAGTATTTTTCATATTTACCTCTATTCTTGATTTTTATACAATTTATCAGCTTAATTTCTCTCACCAATAAAATCTTTATTATTCAATAAATTTTCATGATTGTCTATTCCTATCATTTCTCCATCTTTCATTACTACTACTTTATCGGATTTATTAATTATTGATAACCTGTGTGTGACTATAATCGATGTGATATTAATCTTTCTAAAATTTTCATATATTTTCTTTTCAGTAATTGTATCCAAAGCACTTGTCGCCTCATCAAGTATAATAACCTGCGGTTTTTGAAGGATAGATCTAGCAATCATAATTCTTTGAATTTGCCCTCCAGATAAGTTCCCATTGTTAGAGAGAACTGTATATAATCCCATTGGCATTTTTTTCACTTCATCTTCAAATTCAGCAATTCTTAGTGCTTCATTAATTTCTTCTGTAGTAAAACTATTATCTCCCATAGTAATATTATCTTTTAAAGTTCTAGAAAGTATCAACGGAATTTGGGGAACAATAGAAATCATTTTTTTAATTAATTCTTTATCTACTTTTCTGTAATCTCGCTCGTTCAACAAAATTTCACCTTCATAGTTACTATACAGATTTGCAAATAACTTAATTAATGTACTCTTACCACAGCCTGATAATCCTACTATAATTACTTTATCTTTTTTATCAATTTTTAAATTAATATTTCGCAAAACTTCTCCCTGCGTCTCATTATACGCAAATGAAACGTTCTTAATCTCCAAACTTTCAAAATCATCAACTTTGACTGTTCTATTTTCTACTAAAAGTGGTTCATCAACCAAATCATTAACATAGAAAAGTGATGATTTTATTAAATACATTTGAGAAAAAGAAGAAAAGAATTGGATACAGTAATTCGTATACATTGTAACAAAAGTATAAATTGCTATTAATTCTCCAACACTCGAATTGGACTTAACAAATTCTAACGTTAGAAAAATTAGAACTATTATTGGCAAAAATCTAGAAATCATAGTTATAACTAGAATAAACAAAGATTGGTGAAATTGAGAATGAAAATATGTATTTAAAGATTTACTAACCTTCTCTTTAAACTGATTATCATAAAAATCATCTAAAAACATGCATTTTATTGAATAAATATTATTGACTACTTCAGTTTCAATATTTGTAATACTACTCATATCATTTAAATATCTTTTCTGATTTGCTAGAATAATTCTATTGGACAAGCTTACATACAACCCTACGACAACCGTGAGTAGAAATAGAATTGGAACCAATTGAAACTCAAAAAATATGAAATATAAAATAATAACAAAAATACTTGAAAAATTAATGATTAAATTAGGTAGGTACACCGAAATAAGATTTTGTATTTGTGTTTGTAAACCAAGCTTATAAATAATATTACCTGGTGTTCGTGAATCAAAATAAGAAAATGGCACTTTTAGTAATTTATCTATTGCATCATTTTTAATAATTTTAAAAACATGTTGTTGTAAATTGATTGTTTTCAAATTAATATACAAGGATGCTATAAAAAATATTATAATAACAGCACCAAGTTCGAAGATTATTGGTAAAGCATATACTTGATTATCCCTAGAAATTTTATCAATAATATATTCAATATATTTAGGAATATAAATTGTTATTAAATATATTATTGCCGTGAAAAACAGGATTGTCGTTAATCGAAATCTTATTTTTTTCACAATATTTAAAATATAGCGAAATTCACCAATATCCTCATTCGAACGTTTGAAATTTTCGCCTTTTACTGCAATAATTAATATTCCTGAAAACTTCTCTTGCAATTCTTTAATACTTAATTTTACTTTTCCAACAGCTGGATCATATATGATAGCCCTTTTCCTATTTTTTTTAATTAATACGACATAATGACCTTCAAAATATAATATTTTAGGAAGAAAATTACCATTTTCTAATTTACTGATATTCTCAACTTTATAAGCTTTAGCATCAAGTTTTATTTCTTTCATTACTTCTATCATTGCTTTTACTGATAATCCATCTCGTCCAACATCATGAAGGCGTCTATAAAATGATATAGGTTTTCTAAATTTATACCATGATGCTATCATGGAAATACAACACAGTCCACATTCATTATTATTTGATTGCATAACAAGCTTTACCTTGTTAAACATAATTCCCTCCTTTCATTATATTTACTGCTCAACAACGTAGAGAATTATGTCACTATTACAAGCTTAACAAAATCCTTGACAAGTAAATAACTTTGAAAACAAAATAGAAGCTTCTTCTACATTATCAACACCTTGCATACCTAATTCAGAACCGCCAACTTTTGATATTGCTTTTAGTTCTTCTGCATCGATTTCTACTAAAATCCTTGTGTTATCTTCACTTTTCTGAACTAATTTTACTGCTTTATTTTTCTTCATTTAAAAACCCTCCCTTTTTTACTTTTACTCTTTATCCCTTTTTTTACGCAGCAAGATACCGACACCCATACCGATTATCAAAAAAGCTGCAATTATAACTATTTCTACTATGTCCATATGATTTCCTCCTTTACAACTAATAATTGTTACTTAATATATTTTAATATCAAATGTTTATCAATTTTTTTGTATAATGAATAAATTAATGTAAAAACTGCAGAAGCTAGAAAAGCTATGTAGAACAATTGTACCCATAATATATCATCAATCATAATTTTAGCATATATTACTACAAAAAGAATTTCTATCAATGTAACAATATATCCAATAATCTTGTAATTCACATAAATCAAAGATAAAACTGATGCTATTAGTTCAATTAAAAAGTGCAGTAATACAACTGTTATAAATGTAATTAAAACAGTTTCAGATCCAAAATATTCTATAAAAGAGCTACCTGTAACTAAATCTATTGTTATGTTATTTATTAATAACATCAATATAAATCCTGAAATACTAACACATACACCAAATAGTATTTTTCCTAAAAAGATATCACCAACGCTAAGCGGCAATGTAATTAATGTCTCTAATGTTTTATGAAATTTTTCTCCTGTCACTAAATCCAGCGCCATATTAATCGGCATCAAATTAGATAAAAAAACGATTCCTAATATCACAAACGTGTGCTTATCAACATATTTTTCTACAAAATCTGGAATTAATGTAAATTGAAGTAACAATGTCATTGAAACTAAAATTACAAACCACTTAATCATATGTTTTCTCTTTAAAAAGTTTTTAACTTCTTTTACAAAAATCAAATTAATCGTTTTCATTATTATGAATCTCCTTTAGTAACTAATTCAAGTACATTTGGTTTAAAAAAATATTTTCTCGTTATTATAAAGATTATCGCAAAAATGAAAAGATTCAACATAAAATATCCGATATCAATATAGAGACTGTAATCACTTAAATTACTATCAGCATATAATACATTCAAGATATTAAATGGAATTATCAATATCGACAGAATAAATGGTGATTTCATCCCACAATCGATAATTGAATATGATTTTAGTGAAATCAATGTACTTAAAAATGCAATATTTATAATTGAAAAAAGTAGTAAAATCATTTCTTGAAACATTATTTGAAAATATTCAGTATTTGATTGACCACTAATAATTGTTCTCATTGTACCACTAAGATAAATAATTAAAACTGGCAGAAACGATACAGCTAAAAGAAATAGTGCTTTACCAACAAAAATATCCTTAAATTTCAAGGGTAATGAAATTAGAGTTTCAATAGTCCTATCAGTTCTTTCAACAGCAAAAATTTTCCCAGAAATCTGACTTAAATATAAAACAACAGATAATAAAGCAACGACTGGAACATCCATATTTCCTATAAAAAGCATGCACATACAAAGTGCAATGATAACAAAAAGAATTAAAAAACTTGCCTTATCAACTTTGTATTCTTTTATTTGTCTTAAAAATATGCTCTTCATACTTTATTCACTATCCTTATCTAAATACACCCTTGTCAAATCAAAACTATCTCTATCTATTTCATAAACACCTGCATCCGTAAATACCAGTTCTTTGACCACTCTAGAAATAATTTCAATATTCTTAGTGTATAAACTAATTTCATCAGCTTCACTATCTATTTCAAATTTTAGATTACTATAAGAATCCATCATAATAGTAGATACTTTATCTTTATTAAGATTTGTACATTTTATGATTGTTTTTGTAAGATCAGAATTATCATCTTGTAAATATCTATCATAAACATTCTTACCATCTTTAACAATTGCTACCCTATCACATATTCTACTCACAATATCTAAATTATGCGTTGTTAAAACAAATGTAATACCTTCCTCCTTTGACATTTCTTTCAAAATATTCGCTAGTGTATTTACACTTACAGGATCAAGACCATTAGTTGGTTCATCTAACAAAATTAATTTATGATTTAAAAACAATGTTCTTACTAGTGCAACCTTTTTTTTCATTCCAAGTGAAAAATTTTTTATAACCTCATGCTTTTTATCAAGTATTTCAAATCTATCAAGTAATTCATCCATTCTTTTTTCTACTTCACTATTATGTTTATTATATGCTCTTGCAAAAAACAATAAATTATCATAAACAGTCATTGATTCATATAACCCATTATCCTCAGATAACACACCTGATAATCTTCGCGCATTTTCTTGAGTTTCATAAGGATTAGAATTAAAAACTGTAACGCTTCCCTCATCAATTCTATGTAGACCTAAAATAATTCTAAGTATCGTTGTCTTCCCCGCACCATTATGACCAAGTAAGCCAAAAATCTCTCCCTTACTGATATCTAAATCTAAGCCTTTTAAAACAATATTTGATCCAAAACTTTTCTTTATTTGATTTAGTTTTATAATAACGTTTTCCATCAAATCTCCTACAATCCTATTTTATTTTTATTTGAATATAATGAAATAATTCATCTAATTCTGTATGTTGAAAATTTTTTGTATTAATATTTGCCTTGTTCACACTTACATTATCTAAAGGATTATTAATAAATTCCATCTGTAGCTCTGTCATCTTCTCAAACTGCTCTGTACCAGGAAACAGTGTATTAATCGAAAATACAATTTGTGAATTAAATTCTCTCTTTAAAAATAGTGCTTTTTCAAATGTCTCTTCAACAGTTTTAATTGTGTCACAATAATGTCCTATAATAATAGAAACTTTAGCTCTAATTTTAACAGCAGTAGCTAACTTAACTGCATTATAAACTTGCTCAAAAGTGATATTTTTATTTATTTTCATTAGCACTTCATCATTGCCACTTTCCATACCAAACTGCATCATCAGACATCCAGATTCATGCAAATAAAATAACAATTCTTCATCAACTACATCAACCCTCGACTCACAACCCCATTCAAACTTTATATTTTCTTTTCTAGCATAGTTATTTAATAAATTACAAAACTCTTTAACTCTACTTTTATTAACCGTAAATGTATCATCTACTATAAAAAAAGTCTTTTCACCTGTTCGTTCATATTCTTGAATAATCTCTTCGACAATATTTTCTGCACTTCTTAAAACTACCTTATTACCTAAATATTGAGCTGATGAACAAAATATACACTTCCCCGGACATCCTCTAGCAGTTGAAATAGTAAGAGGATAGGCATATTTGCTTTGATCTAAAATTGTTCTATCTGGAACTGGTAATGCATCTAAATTCTCAATTCTTCTTGCAAGCTTATTTTTAAAAATTGAATCACCTTTTTTGTATATTAAATTTTCTATATCATTGATATTTCCTTTGTTATTTATTAAGTAATCACAAAGCTTTACCATTGAAAATTCACCTTCACGACATATTACATAATCTATAAAATCATATTTAAAAAGCTCTTCATAAGAAAATGTCGCTAAATGTCCTCCTAAAACTATTTTTACATCTTTTAAAACGCTTTTTAAATATTCACAAAACTTCAACTGTACATTCCAAGCTTCAACATAACTAGTCATACCTATGACTTTTGGATTAATTCTTTTCAATAACTCGGTAAAAGCTTCCATTGTTATTTTCTCAACTGTCAAATCTATAAAACTCGAAACATAACTATGTTCACTGAGAAATGAATAAATATACAATAACCCTAATGGTGGCATAGAATTATATTCACCAATTAACTTTTGGCTTTCTTTATTTAATTCTACCGGTATAGATAAAAGTAAAACTTCTGAATTGTAATTGATTTTCATTACTTCAACGCCCTTGATTCAAAAAAATCATCAAGTTTTTTTAATTTCATTTTACAAAACTTTTTAGAGTAATACTCATCATTTGCTTCTACAATATTTCTAACTTTACACCCACTAAGGCAAAACATCCAGTATAGACAATCTTTACAATGATCACTTTTGTCAGTATTTTCAATTATAGTTTTTCTAACTTTATTATAAGCTTCAAAATCCGAAACTTTTTTCACACAGCAATTTGAAATATGACACATAGATATTTGACCATTAATATCAATTTTTATTTCATTTACGCCCATGCCACAATTATTTCTAATTGCTATATTTCCCATTGAATTTATGCATCTATCTTCACTAAAAGATAATATCAAATAATTTGATTTATTCTTTTTTAGTGAATTGTTCTTCCAGCTATTTAAATAAATATTTTTCTTTATCATTTCTTCTTTTTTATCATCAAATTCATTAATAACATTTGTATTAATATTTTCATAATTAAAAATACTTTCAATATTGATACCAGAAACTCCTAATTCATAGGCAATATTTTGAATATTAATCATATTATCTATATTATTTTCATTTGGATATATATTAAAAAAAACATTTATATCATGCATTTTAAATAACTCGATTTTATCTATAAAGTTTGTATATTTCTGATTATTATTCAATTGAAACAAGTTTTCACTTCTAATATCAGAAGTGTTGATAAAAACTATATCAATGTATTTTGATATCAATCCAATCTTGTCCTTCACATCTTCATAACTATCTAAATACAAAATTACGTGTGAACTACATCTCTTAACTTTTTCTAAAATTAGTTCGATTTTTGAGTGCGAAATTGAATACTCCTTGAGATAAAATATCGCTTCTTTTTGAGAAAGTTTTTTTACGTTATCTAAATATTCTTCTAATTTCTCAAAGGGCATTTCCTCACGCTCATTGATAAGATCAACATATACTCTTTTTAATATATCGCGAAAATCTTTTTTATTAGTTACTATATTTTTATCAATTCCATCTATAAAATTTAAAATATCACTTTCTAATAATCTAGTAGGAATACCATACTTATGTGACATCTCTTCAATTACTTCTATCACTTCTTTGTCACCGTTTAATTTCTCTAAAATTTCTATACCTGTGTCATTAGTTCTTAAAAATATAAATTTTTCATTATCAATCAAGTAATTATAATTTTCTTTTTTGATCAATTTATAATCATTCATTGCAAACATATATCTATCGCTTAAAGAAATCACGATTTTACCCCCATTCTTTTCGTCTGGATACTGTTATAAAAATTATGGATTTCTTGTCTACTTAGATAATTTGTATTAATGATTGGTGATCCTAACACAAATTGTGACCAATCTTGTGCATGAATTTTTATGCCCAGCTCTTCTGCTCTTTCATATTGCTCTGTCCCAGGAAATGGGGTATTAACACTACATACAACATGTGCTCCATATTTATCATGAAAGTAATTAGCATACTCAATTGTTTTTTGAATCGTTTCTTCTGTATCAAATGCATGTCCAATAATATATGATAGTTGAATATGCATATTGTATTTTTGAGCTATTTTCGTAGCTTCTTCAATTTGTTCAATTGTCACATATTTTTTAAGTTTTTTAAGAATACTGTTATCTGCACTTTCGAACCCAAACTGTATTTTTCGACAACCTGCTTCATACATCGTTTTAATTAAGTATTCGTTGACAACATCTGCTCTTGATTCGCACCCCCAGATAAATTTTTTATTGCTCTTTTTCAACATTTCACAAAAACTCAAACAGTTCTTTGTCGAAATAGTAAAAGTATCATCGGTAATATAAAACATACTAATATTAAATTCTTTTTCTAAATAAAGTACTTCTTTAAAAATATTTTCCGCACTTCTAAACTTAACACTCTGTCCCCAAAAAGCCTTTGATGAACAAAATATACAATCCCCCGGACATCCTCTAGAAGTACTTATCGTATACGGTAAAGTATATTTATCAACATCAATAGCAGTTCGATCGACAATTGGTAACATATTTAAATCTTTAATCCTGTCAGAAATATTACCATCTATTATCTCTCCAGCTACTTTGAAACACAATCCATTTATATTTTTTAATGAATCAATCGTGTAACTTGAATTCTCAAGCATATTACATAGTTTAAGTAATGGTACTTCACCTTCTCCTCTAATAACATATTTGGATGATGTTTCATTAAGTATATCTTCAAAACAAAATGTTGCAAATGCTCCTCCACAAACTATATCAACATCTTTTATAGTTTGTGATACAAGATTTGACAATACCTTTAATTCATTCCAAGATTCATTGTATGTACTAAATCCAACAATTTTAGGATTAAAGGTCTTTAGGTTTTCTATGAAAGTATCTTTATTCATTTTTTCAACTGCTAAATCTATCACCTCACACTTATGGCCGTTTTCTTCTAATACAGCATGAAGATAAAGTAATCCTAATGGCGGCATAGAGTTCGATTTAGAAAATTCATCTTTATACCAAACACCTGTTGGAAGATTAATTAACAATACATTCATATAATATATGATACCTCTATAAACTTTAGAAATATTTCCCCCTTTCTCTAAAATTTTCTTACAATCATTTACTTTATCATAGATATTTTAGTTCTTACATTTAAATCCACTCAATTATTTCAGCCTATAAAAACATGGAATTTAGTATTGTATCATCATTTTGATATTCAATAATTTTTTTTTTATTCATACTGTCTAATATTACATCCAATTCATTATTATCACAAATGCTAATAACACGCTCCTTTAAAACATCATATTGGATTTTATCATCCATATTAAACCAAATATAAGAAAGAAAATAATTTAAATAAATAATCTCTCCAGATGTAGTTAAAATCTCTACCAATCCATCATTCCTTTGTGCCCAGCTAGCACATCTTTTAACTATGAAATATGACATAGTTATCTCCTTTTAAATTTATAATCATGATTTATTAGCTACATATTTTTAACATAGTATTCTTACTCCTTGAACTATTCTACTAACTGCAACTCCAGAAATTTTCCCAAATATAACTGCGGTAACACTTGAACCTACAGTTTCTATTTACTATTCACATATTAAGTTATCAAATCTTAGTAATTCGTATGTTTTCGTTAATTTGGAATAAATATTAATTAGTTAACTTACATACAAATTTTTACTAATTCATTACCGTTATTTTTCATATTACCCCTTATTATCAGTAATATTCTTTTATTTGATAATCAGCGATTTGTTTATTGCTTGTTTAATTGTTTTCTATCCAGGTACTCCTGGTCCTGGAATCATACTAACCGCGATAGCACCTGAAACTCCTGAAGCTACCCCACCTGCAACTGCTTCTAACAGACCTGACCCTACAGCTTCCATTTGTTCATCATGTGTTAAGTCATCAAATCCTGGTTTTTCATATATTTCCATCAATTTTTGATCAATACTAGCATGTAAAACATCTTTGTCTTCTGCACTTAAATTTGCTTCTTCTATTCTTTCATACAAAGCATTTACTACTTCATTTTTACTATTTTTCATAGTACCTCCCTCTTATTATTATCACTGAATTCTCTCGATTTAGTTATCAGTGTTTTATTAATACTCATTTCTTCTTTAACTATTTAATCTTAATCATAAAGATATAGAAGTTGAAATTTTAAAAATCATTTCTAATTTACCTAAACCGAAGTTCCAATTTGATTTTAATATAACAAGCAATCAAAATTTAGAACTTATATTTGTATCAAGTACTAATAAATACTATCATAATATAGAATTTAACTCTAACATCTCTATTTTTCATATGTGTTTTATACTATTTAATTATTAAGCTACCCTACATTACCTCCCTCTTATTTATTATCGCTGATTATCACAACACCTTAAATATGAGTTTTAAACATGTAATGGTGTACAACGTGATTATATCATTTTAAATAATTAAAATGAAGTACTTTTAACAAAAGAATACTTCATGAAATATTGTAACATGTATAGCCATTAGACAATGTAATTTTAATAAGAATTATAACAAAAAATATTATTGTATACTATTTTTTGTTTACAAAGTAATAAATAGTTTTATTTTATGATAAAAAGCTTTATTTTCATTAAAATATTTACTACTTTTGGTAACACGTTAATTTTTGATGACTAATTTTCATCTCTAGCAACATGATGTTCTAAATGATTTTATATTTTAAATCATAAATTTACTTCCATCTATTTTAACAGAAGAATATTACCTAGACAAAGGAACACTAATTGTACTAGTTAAAAGAATATCGCACAAAAATTAGAATAAAATAATATAAATTCACTAAAAAATATCACAAACATTTTGATCTTCGTTGGTTGTCCATACGACAATGCAGTCAAGGAGCGATACTTTAATAATCTGAATATGATTGATATTACAACAATGAATTTGTTTATGGATGGTACAAGAACATCAGACCTCATTCCTACAACAATAGGTATCAGCCTATTACATCTGACTTCTAATTTTCTGGTTTTGGTATTATAATTTTTCTTGCCTAGAACATATATTCCCAATTCTATTTATTTTCAATGCTATTACTTAAAAATTAAATATTTAAAATCTTACATATCTTTCAAAACTCAACTACTTATTTTATAAATGCCTCTGTATATTAAAATATAGCATTACACTTACTAAAGCAGTAAACAATAACTTTGTAATCTCAAATGTGTAATTAATATCAAACCCTGAAATTGACAAAGTTTGAAATACTGCATATCCAAGTGACACAATAAAAAGTATGCTACTTGTTTTAAACTTATACGCAATATATATAAATGTTGATATCGAAACAAGTATTGTAACTAATGTAATTAAATTGAATAAAACATATGAAAAAATATCGTAATTTAGTTTTTGATACATTAGATGATATAGAATAAATGTAAATGTTGAATATATAACAAAACTAACAATTCCTATAACAAACATCTCAATTATAATTAACTGAACATTTGAATTTAAATGATCTTTTTTCTTGTACGGGTATGTATATATCAAATTAATTTTCTTTGTGATGAAATCATATACAATATGTTTATTGCATAAATGTGCTATACAAACTGATAAACATACAATCCAAAACATTCTAATCATTCCTATCAAATCATCTATACTAGAAAGGACTTTATCTCCTGTAGACTTTCCAACAAAAATGAAAAATGAACTAAACACTAATAATATTAGCGATATTACAGAAGTTATTATAATTGTATCTTTTACAAAGTAAATTGACATTTTAGTTTTAAGTAAATTCATTTATAAATCTCCCTTCATTATCTTTATAGCTTTTTCTTCTACATTAACAGAATTAGCATCCAACTCTTGTAGCGTATTGTTAGCAACAATTCCAATTCTATCACTAATTTTAATCAGTTCATCAAGTGAATGAGAAGAAATTAGAATAATCTTATCCTGCTTTAATTCAATTAATTTATCACTCAACTCTGCAAGACCTATAGGGTCAAGTCCGTTAAATGGCTCATCTAGCAATAAAATATCTGGTTCAGTTGATAATGCTCTTGCTATACCTAAACGTTGTTTCATCCCAAGTGAAAATTCTTCTACTTTTTTGTTTGTATTTAATTTCAAACCTAAAAATGTAATATATTTTGAATAATCACAAGATTGATTATACATCATATACTTATAATGTATTTCCATATTCTCTTCCGCAGTTAAATTCTCATAAAACACTGGATATTCTATTACACTCCCAAGATTCTTTAAAATCGTGTTTCTACTTGTGTTTAAATCCAGACCATTAATAAATATTTCTCCACTTGATATTTCATATAAACCAACAATTGCTTTTAGAAGCGAAGTTTTCCCTGCACCATTTCTTCCTACTAATCCATAGATCGACGGTTTATCTATATCTAGATTAATATTGCTTAAAATTTCTGTCTTATCTATGACTAAATTTACATTTTTTATTTTTATATCCATTATTATCTCCTCTATCTAAATTTATAAAAAAATTTTATCCTCTTTTTCTTGTATATAAAATGATTGAACTTAATTTCACATCATTTTTGCTTCTAAATATATTAACTACTGATTCATCTAACTTTCGCAAATACTCAACATCTACTGCTAAAAATAATTACCATAATGTTCTTAAGTCTTGGTATGCTAATGAATAAATTTTCACTACATATTGATTTTCCTATAATATATAGCACTTCCCATCACTAGTAATCCTATAATTAATATTATATAAAATATTAATTCAATATATGAGTCAAAAACTATACCGTATAAAACTTGTCCAATAGGGATAAATACTGTTGAAACAACGTACAGAAAAGACATAATTTTACCCATATATTCATCATCGACTCTTTCTTGAATGTATGTTATTAATCTAATAGAAATTAATGTTATTTTATACATTATGTAAGAACACACTAGCGTAGTTACAACATATATGCTTATATTATCTTTTATAATAAACCCAATAACTGCTAATAATATTAGTGATATTGATATTGACATTAAATTGTTGCAAGTTACTTTTAATGGTTTTTTGTTACGTAAAACAACTCCAGATAGCCCTCCAGCCAATAACATTGAAAAAGCAATTGCTCCTTGACTAAAAGCATAATAAATCTCATTTAGCTTGAGGAATTGAATAATTAATATAGGTAATCCAACTAATAATAACGGAGCTATAAGCAAATTAATCATCGATGCCATCCTAACGATAATTAAAATAAAACCATTTCGTTTAGTATACTTAATTACACCTTGCATACTAGAGATGAAATCATTATCAACACATCTTGCTTCACTATCAAATTTTAATAGCAACTCAATAAATGTAGCAATAACATAAATAATTACTATACTTATCATAATACTGAACAAATCTAATGTTGTGAAAAAAATTCCTGCGATTACTGGCCCTAAAAAGTTTGATATACCATTAATCATAGCTGACATACCATTTGCTTGAAACAACTCATGTTCATCTACAATTCTTGGTATAGTTGTTTGTACAACAGGTGTCATAAATGAAGTTATAACTGAAAGTATAACTGTCATCAATAATACGATACTAACACTCAACAAATTAAGTTTAACAATGACACTTGTAAATAAAATCAACAAAAGCGTAACAAAATCTAAGCCAACAATCATTTTCTTTTTGTCAAATCTATCAGCTATATAACCACTAATCGGCATGAATAAAATATTAGGTAAAATACTTAAACTTAATACTACAGAAAATAATGCTGCAGATCCGGTTTCTTTTAATACATATAATGAAAAAATAAATCTTATAATATTCCCACCTAGTATCGATACTAATTGCCCACATAACAAAAAAAATAATTTTTTGTTCATGTTTTTAAACCTCCTTCTTTTCTAGTTTGTATAATTTAATATTGACTCTAAAGCATTCTATATTAAATATCAATATACTACGTGTGAAAGGTCGAAAATATTGTTTAAATAGTTCTAATATGCTATAATTACCGTTATATTGAGGTGATTAAATGATTAATATATGTTTGTGTGATGACAGAATTGAATTTACTAAATTATTAGAAGACGAAGTTAAAAAAATAACTGCAAAATACGATGTAAAAATAAAATCTTACAATGATTCATTAGAACTTAAAAAAGATTTAAGTTCAATAAAATTTGATATATATATATTAGATATATGCATGCCAAATATCAGCGGCATAGAACTTGCCAAATATATTAACTCAATATGTAAAGATCACCTTATAATATTTTTTACAAGTAATAGTGAATATGTTTTTAAATCATTTCAATTAAATATATTCAGGTACATAAAAAAAGAAAACTACCAAGAAGAGCTTTTAGAAGCTTTAAATAGTGCAATACAGAAAATAGAAACTAAACATCACAAGTATACATTTAAGACAAAAAATGGAATAGTTAGTGTTGCTGCAAACGATATATTATATTTTACAATTAATAATCGAAACATTGAAATACATTACAGTGATAAAAGTGATATTTTAGTAGGACTGACAATTTCTAAACTAAAAGAATATTTAAATAACAACGTTTTTTTTATTATTGATCGCAGTACAATTGTAAATTTGAACAACTACTTAAAATTTAATATAAGTGAAAACAAGATGATTATGTCCAATAATGATATACTATATATTTCTAGATACAGAAAAAAAGATCTAATACGACGCATTAAATCGCTGGAGAAAGTCGTATGATTAATTACTTACAAACCTTATTGTTCTCAATAATAGATATTCTCACATTTTTCTTTTTCTTTGATAATGTACTTTCTCAAAATTATTTTGTATCTAAAAATAGTGTTAAAGTATTTAAAGCATTTTCAATTTTAATTTTATTCTTTGGATTATCAATCCCTTATTCAATACCAATAATACGTAGTTTAACTATTCTAATTTTTTTAATACTGTTATTATTATTATACAAGGCAGAAAATTCATTGAAATTATTTGCTTTTACTACATATGTAACTGTAATAATAGTTGTTGAAACATCTATTATATTAGGATTTAAGACAGTATTTAATACAATAGAAATATCATCATTATTAATTGATTTTAATATTTTACTTGTCAGTAGAATACTTATATATATATCACTACATTTCTTAGCTAAACTAGTTAATAGTAAAATAGTATTTCCTCCACTTAAGTTCCAACTTACATTTTATATAACCTTTATAACTTCTTTAATAATGGTGTTTTGTACATTCAGTCTGATATTAAATAATAATTTAATATCAAATTTAACAATAACTTCAATATTACTAGTACTAACATTTTTACTACTTATTAGTAATTTCATATTTTATTTATTATCACTCAAATATTTTTATACAATAAATAGTTTATCCATATTTAGTACAGAACAACAAAATTCAAATACTAATAGTGATAAAAATAATTTAAACACAAGAAAATTTAAACATGATTTAAATAATAACTTAATCATTATAAACAGTTTATTACAAGATAAGCAGTATCAAGAACTAGAAACATATATAAGCGACATTGTAACTTACAGTAAAAGTATTCCAAATGTCATTAATAGTGATAATGCACCACTTAATGCCCTACTAAATAATAAATTGTATGAATGCATTAACAAGCAAATCAAAACAGATTTTAAAGTGTCATTAAACACTAGTATTAAAAATATAAGTAATTCACATCTTTGTGCAATAATTTTCAATTTACTAGATAATGCTATAAATGAACAAACAAAACTAAATGATAAAGAACTTAAATGTAGTATATACACTTCAAAAGATAAATTATATATTGAAGTCGAAAACAATATTTTAGAACAACAAAATACTAAGAATAAAATACGAGCTTCAGTAAAAAATAAAAATGGACTTGGTATACTAATCATTAAAGATATTGTAGACATATATAATGGATATCATGATATATCTTATATTGATGATAAAATAATCAATACAATAGTTATGGATATATAAAAAGACAATCTATATATTACAAATGTACTGAACTATTAGAAAAGTGTGAAAATATTCTAACATTTATAAATATAAATCGAGTGAATGGTAACACTCACATCCCTCATACATAGTGATGTGAAAAGGTAAAATCTTAAAAAGGAAACTGCAAGAAACTTCTTGCGGTTTTATATTGATTATTGCATTTGCAAAATAGCTATAATTTAATTGCAATGTAACTATTATCTAGATCAAATCCTTAAATTTTAGTTACAAAAAATAGTTATCAATGTAATAATAATATCGATTAGTTGCATAATTACTTCTTTCTTGGCATAGGTGCATTTTGAAAATCTTCATCTAGTGTATCTGCAACAGTTGCATTTTTTAATTCTTCTTGTGTGATAACAGGTTCATTAACATCAGAAGCAAATACAAAAGATGTTGGAATAACACAAAGCATAGCTGTTATCACAAGAGATACTAATAACTTTTTCTTAAACATATTATTACCTACCTTTCTCGTTTTTCGATACTTTTACGTACTATCAACTTTGCTTCATAATATGTATATTAAAATCAATTCTCATTTCTCTTTTCTTTCAACCGAACAATAAATTTTCTATTTAAAGTATATCATTAAGCATGCACGTTTCAAAAATAACATAAATAAATCATGTACTTTACTTTTGTCAATTATTACGGCTAATCTTCTCTTTAATTTGCCTAGTCTTGAAATAAATAATCTGTTTTGGTTTATAAACATCACATATTGATTATGATTAAATTATATAATAGTATCAGAATAGAATATTCAAAAACAAACCTTAGAGATTAAATATGTTTTATATTTGAAATGGAGTGTTAATTATGTTTAGAAATGTTAAAAATAATGTGTCAAAAATACGTTGAAGCAATTTGCAAAACAAAAAAGTATTTCTATCACCGAATTGAAAGCAGAATTTGAGAAAATTATTGAATGTGTCAGAACATCTAGTGACCCTAAATTACAAAAACTATATAGGAACCCTTTCTAAACTAAAATACCTACTGTCGAAGAATATATTTACCAATTTTCTAGGCATACCACAAAAATAAAATTGTAACCTTTGATAAAGTCTTAGATTACACCATAAAAGAAATATTTTAGAATAAATTCTTCTTGTGTTTTGGGAAACGAAAGTACTAAAAAAGAGTTCTAATCAGAACTCTATTAGCTATTTAAAGCTCAACAACTTTGCTTGCATGATTAAGAAATTCTTTATCATGTGTTACTA
>CAZQIG010000003.1:88925-122190 GCA_964593055.1 uncultured Erysipelotrichia bacterium | reverse complement strand
AGGGTTGTTTATGATATTACTTCTAAGCCACCTGCAACAATTGAGTGGGAGTAGTTTCAGGAGAGCATAAAAGTCCATAAATACAGGCTTTTAGCTCTTTTTTCTTTGCCATTGCACCAAAATTGCACCAAATTTCTTGAAAACATTTTAATAGTTAGCAGTAAATTGATTTTTTGAAGCATGAATATCAACGTTTTCTTGAGCTGTATTTTGAGCAATAATTCCCTTTAATTTACTTGCAACTTCAAAGTTACAATTTGGGTATAAATGACCATATGTTCCAAGTGTCGTTTCAATATCTTCATGACCTAATCTATCTTTAATGATTAGAGGGTTTTCTCCCATACTAATTAATAGTGAAGCGTGTGAGTGTCTAAGCGCATGTGTCTTAATGCGATGAATACCAGCAAGTTTAGAAAAGCGAGTAATTGCATGAGACATACAAGATTTTTGAGTAGGGAATCCATTATAACTCATAATAAATCCTGTATCTAAAATTGCTTGTTGGCGCTCTTGCCATTCTTTTAGTAATTCTAATGTATCACTGTCCAAAACAATATCTCTAATACTAGCTCTTGTTTTTGGCTCAACAAACTGATAATCATTAATGTTCTTATAATAGAGTGTCTTTGTTATTCTAATGACACCAGTATCAAAGTTGATGTCATCCCACTGCAATGCAGTTGCTTCACCAATTCTCATTCCAGTCATAAACAATAACCAAAATGACATAAAGATAAAATGTTGATAATAATCATCCTTGTAGATAACAGATAGCACTTGTTCAAATTCTTCTTTAGTCCAAAAATCAATTTTAACTTTACGCTTTTTAACATTACCAACAACACGACCTGTATTAGTTTCAGTAAGTCCTAGAACAATTGCTCTATCCATAGCAATTGAAAATAAGCCATGAATACTTCTCACATACGATGGTGAATATTCCTTTGCAAGTTTAAGTTGCCATTTCTGAACATGAATTGGCTCAATTTCATTGATGGCGAACTTATCAAAGTATTTAAAATGTTTTCTAATTGCTGGAAGCATTGTTTCAAATGTTCTAATTTTAACTTGTGACTTATACCAATCAATAAATATATCATCAACAAATGATTTGAATGATGTTGGTTTTTTCTTTTCCTCTTCAACAATAAATTCTTCAGGACTAGTTAAAATTAGTTTTGAATATTCAGCTTTTGCTTCCTTTATCGTCTTAAAACCACTACAATACTTTTGAATTTTCTTACCATTAACATCATGACCAATATTATCTCTAAAATAATATGTTCCATTCTTTGCTTTCTTAATAACGTCTTTTGCCATAATTATTCCTCCTTATATTTTTATAAGTGCAATAATTACTAATCAGACCTATCATCATTAATTTTAATACCAAGAATTTCTTCAACTACAGATGTAGGAACCCTACTTAATTTCTTTGACTCATAATAAGTATGACCACGTTTAATCATTAAAAGCTTTGCTTGCTTAATGATATCTGCTGAAAAAGAATTTCCATATCCTAGCTTAACTAAGTCTTGTTTTGTAACTGTGACCATTTAAACTCCTTTCCTTATAGGCTAGGATTACTCCAATATTCACCTATAATTATATCAAATTTTTTTAAATGTTACTTTAGTTTGTAATAAATATTTAGACATGTTAGATTGTTGTAGGACAACACACACGAATTTCACGTTCGCTCAGACTTGGAGTGACTACCCAATGCGGTGAAGCGTTCAAGGTAGGAGTATCATTATCAAGTACACAGGTTATCGCATTTCTTACTTCCAACATAAGAAATGTAATCAAGTTATTTATCGCTCGCATTTAGGTCATGGCGTAACTTTTTACGTGGCTTGCTGTATACTTAAAGTATCTAATCATGTGTTATTCAATTATCAAAGAACTACAAACTGTTTTATCAGTTTTCAAAGTACACCAACATGACATACTTTGAAAAGTAATAAAGCATACTAATGAAAGGGAAAATACTATTATCATAATTGACTAAGCAAGTGAGAATGATAACATTTTTATAATTAGCTTTGTTTCAAGTTTACGTTTCATCTCTTCATCAACACAGATGATTGAATTACCAACCTCATCTTTAAGTTGTCTTGTAGATAAGGTGGTAATATATCCACCAAAGTGATTTAAAATCGCATTTATTGCATCAACATCACCAACAGTTGCAGAGACAATAATCGGATAGGGTACTAAATTATTATTTAATTGGTTAGTTTCATTCATTATTAATATCCTCCAGAATTTGTTTTAACATTTTTAATGTAATACTTCTTCTATACTGAACGGTTTGTCGTAGCAAATCTAAATGATTTGCTATCTCTTGATCGTTCATCTCAAGAAAGTAATAAAGTAGAATGATATCTCTTTTATCGCTAGGAAGCTTTTTAAGCGCTTCTACAAGGTCTAAGTCACTTACATCAATAACTAGTCCTAATACTTCAAAAACAGTGTCAGAGCAATTATAGTGGGGTAGAACAGATAACCTTTCAAGTTCACTAGGTGATAAATCATCCAATGACACTTCATACTTTCTTCTAGATTTAAGATGTTTGAAATAATCACGTGCTTCATTCTTTAATACTTTTTTACAAAAGCTATCAAAATTATGTTGCGTAGTCTTTTCATTATTTTTATCCATTTAGTACACCTCCAATTTTGTGTAGTATTTTCCTCTTCACTACTATCACGATTGAAAATGATTTTTTGCCAAAGAAATTCAAAATATTCATATAATATACAAAAAAAGTATTGTTTAATTGAAAGTGTTAGAAGTATATCTTCAAAACTGCTTAGATATCATAAATGGAAATTGAACAATCACATAAAATAAAGTATAATAATATTGTTGTAAGAATTTTAATCTAAACTATGATTTATTGGCTAATCAAATGATATCGTACTTAGATTTTAATATATGATACAATTGAGAAACAATATTGCTTTATACTAATTATTAAAATGATTTAGTGTTAGAACAAAATAAAACATAAGTATTGAAATACTAGTGAGTGAGGAATAATATTATGGCAAAAAAAGAAGTGGTAACTGATTTATGGGTTCATGAACTTTTAAAAGATGCAGAAATCAGAGATGATTTCTCTCCACAAGGAAGTTCAATTAAAGAAATAAATGATGCATTAAAAACAGCCTCCAAAAAGGGAACTGGAAATAGTGGGTTTCCTGAATATGTTGGAGTTGTGAAAGATTTTTTGATTGTTATTGAAGACAAAGCTAGTTTAGATAAACATATTAAATATACTGATACTGAACTTATTGCAGAAGATACAAAATCAAATACAGATTATGCAGTTAATGGAGCTGTATTTTATGGTAAACATCTATCAGATAAAGTTACATACAAAAAAATAATTGCTATTGGAATTAGCGGTACAGAAAAAAAACATAGAATTACACCTGTATTTATTAATGAACGTGGTGATTATACTCAATTACCTGATGTCGAAACATTAATTTCATTTAGTAGTACTAACATAGATGAATATTATACAAAAGAAATATTACAAGAAGACACGAATATTGAAAAAGAAACAGCTGAAATACTGAAGGATGCCTCAGTATTGCATAATGCATTGAGAAACTATGGAAATATAGAAGAAAAAAATAAGCCTCTTATTGTTTCGGGTATCTTACTAGCATTAAGAGAAATTGAGCATAAGAATTTTTCTATTGAAAATTTAATTGGTGATAAAATCACAACTGATGGTCAAAAAATATATAAGGCGATTGAAGATAATCTAAGACGTGCTAATGTTTCTCCTGAAGTAAAGAAAGATAAATTGTTAAGTCAGTTTTCAATTATTAAAGACGATAGCAAAATTAATGAAGTGAATCCTGATTTAGGTAAAACTCCGGTCAAACACTTTACTGAGTTTTTGTTTAAAAGTATTTACCAGAGTATTAGATTTAATAGCTCTCCGGAAGATTATCTCGGACGATTTTATGGAGAATTTATGTCTTATACTGGTGGGGATGGACAGAGTCTCGGGATAGTATTAACACCAAGACATATCACGGAATTATTTTGTGAATTAGTTGATATCAAACCTACTGATAAAGTATTTGACCCAACATGTGGAACAGCGGGGTTTTTAATTGCATCTATGCATCATATGTTAGCTGATGCAGTAGATGATAGACAAAAAGATAATATTAAAAAGAATCAATTGTTTGGGATTGAAGAGCAATCATATATGTTTACTATTGCCACTACAAATATGATTTTACGTGGTGATGGGAAGAGTAATTTAGAGAATCAAGATTTCTTACGTCAAAATCCAAGTAAATTGCAATTAAAGGGATGTACCATAGGGATGATGAATCCTCCTTATTCAATGGGTTCAAAAGCTAATCCTAGTTTATACGAAATAAATTTTACAGAGCATCTTTTAAATTCAATTACAGTAGGCGGTAAAGTAGTTGTGATCGTTCCACAAAGTTCGATGACAGGTAAAACAAAAGAAGAACAAAGCATAAAAGAAAACATATTAAAACATCATACGTTAGAAGGTGTTATAACATTAAATAAGAGTACTTTCTATGGAGTAGGTACAAATCCATGTATTGCTGTGTTTACAGCTGGAGAACCACACTATAAAGATAAACTGTGTAAATTTATAAACTTTGAAAATGATGGATTTGAAGTCGCAAAACATATAGGACTTGTTGAAACTGCGTATGCAAAAGACAAGAAACAACATTTACTTGATGTTTGGTTTGATAGAACAGAAGCGGAAACAAAGTTTTGTGTTGAAACAACAATTGAAAAGAATGATGAATGGTTGCATTCATTTTACTACTTTAATGATGAGATACCAACAGAAGAATACTTTGCTAAAACAATAGCTGATTATCTTACTTTTGAAGTTAATATGATAACTCATGGACGAGGATATTTATTTGGGATTGAAGATGGTGAGTGTGATGAGTAAGTGGAAACTTGAAAATTTAGAGTGGAAGGATTTTAAAGTTCAAGAGTTATTTGATGTAACATTATCAGCTGGTGATAATCAACTAAAAAAGTTAGAAAATGGAGCTACTCCACTTATTTCTGCAGGAATAAATAATAATGGAGTTACTGGGTTTATAAAAAATGGTGATGGTAAGTCTCAACTTTTCAAAAAGAACCTCATATCTGTTGATATGTTTGGGCAAGCATTTACTCATTCATACGAGTTTTACGCTGTGTCACATGGTAGAATAAATATTTTGCTTCCAAAATTTAATACCAATGGATTGATTAATCAATTTATTATTAATTCTATAAATCTCAGTGTGAAAAATAAATTCTCGTATAATGTAATGTGCTCAAGTGAGCGATTACTAGAATGTAAGTTATTACTTCCTACTGATTCAAAAGGTAATCCAAATTGGGAATTCATGGAAAACTATATTAAACAAGAACAAAACAAGCAATCAGAAAAAATAAAAAAATATTATAGTGAAAAGATGACGAAACTTTCTGAAGAAAATCTTACTCTTGAAGATGTTGATTGGAAGGAATTTTGGATTGAAGATATTTGTGAAATTAAATCGGGAGTTCGTTTAACAAAAGCGAATATGAGATTAGGAAATCGCCCGTTTATTGGTGCAACAGAAAATGACAATGGGATTACTAATTTCGTTGACAATACAAATGCAAGTATAAACTCAAATGTTTTAGGTGTTAATTATAATGGAAGTGTTGTTAAGAGTTTCTATCATGAATACGAATGTATTTTTTCAGATGATGTAAAGCAATTAGAAATCAAAAATCCATCATATCGTAACAAATATAGTTACTTATTTTTAAAACAAGTAATTCTTCAGCAAGAGACAAAGTATACTTATGGGTATAAATTCAATGCAACTAGAATGAAAAGACAAAAGATTATGTTACCTATAGATAAAAAATCAGAACCTCATTGGCAATACATGAACACATATATGAAATTACAAGAATTAAAATTGATTAGACGCCTTTTAAAGAATATGTAAAACTGCCCTTTATTGAGCAGTTTTTATGTGACTTTATTTTGACTGAATAATATGCCAGTTTTCACTTTTTTGAATCATTAGCTCAAATTGTGATATTTGAAGTGTTTTAGTTTCATTATCAAGATACTTGACAGATACACTTACTGATATTTGATTATTAGTTTTAATATACACTGGATTTACTAACTCAATAAATATATAATCCTTATTTATTGGAGCAAGTGCATTGTTTGAAACATAATATGTTAATTCATTTTCAGTGACAGTAGGATATAATTTAAAAAATGTTGTTAGAAAGTCATTAATTTCTTCTGTCGCTATTGCATCAACTGTTCCATCTGATTCTACAACTTTGGGACAAATGATGATTTAGTGGGTGTACTTTTAACTGTTGGATTTTTTATGATGACCATGTTTCCATTCTCTTCAACATGTACCTTAACCTCAAAGGATGAGCTAATTGTGGTTGAGTTTTCATTTTCAGTTATTAATTGTTGAATGGAGTAGAGTACATTAAATTCATTGTCACTTGCGTTTGTAACTTCCCATACTCGAAATGAAATTAGTGTTGACGTAGTGGGAATGTCACTTCTGACCATGTCTAAATTTAAGGTTATTAATTCATCAGTTAAATAATATTTTAATTGTTCGATTCTATTATCCAAAGATGGTTGTGATTGTTCCCATGAATAGTATATCTTTGCAAAGCTTTGTACAAAACTTTCAATATTATTTGTATCCACAACTTTTTGTTCAATTACTTCCTTTTCATGAATAGTGTGTTTATCAATAGCAGTGAAGTTTTTAAATATTGCAAATGCTAAGCTAAATACTAAAAGTGACCATAATAGTTTTGTTACTTTGTTTTTAACACCAAGTCTTAGTACTGGTGTTTTTATTTTATTTGATTTCATAAAATCTTCCTTTCTATTTGTTGATGATTCTACCTGCACCAACTAGATGTTGTTGCCAATAAGAATTTGTGAGGTCTGCATAACCAATCGGATCACCTGCGTGGTACATTTGGTTATTGCCAAGATAAATGCCACATGAGTAATATATGTTCCAGCATTGTATGTTTAATGAAAAAACACTAAGTCCCCAGCTTTAGCATCTGCTAGTGAAATATGTTGAGATGCATCATATTGTTGTTGTGCAGTTCTTGGAATATTTATTCCAGCAATGCCATAACTCCATTGAGTTAATCCACTACAATCAAATGATGTAGTTGGACTAGCACCACCAAATACATATTTCCATCCTTGATATTTTAGTGCCTCATTCATTATTTTTTGAACTGTTTCATCATCAAAATGAGCAGTTGTAAGGTATTGTTCAACAAGTAATTTATAGAACATATTTCCATAGTTATAACGCCAGCCACCATTAATTGGAATTGCAATGGGGTTGTTATAGTCAACTTTTACGCCATCTGATTTATCCATTGCAAAGTCTTGAGCTAGGTTAAAAGTATATTTACTACCATTTCTAGATACATAGTCAATGAATCCACCACCATAGTTATATGACTGGATAACAGAAATTAGGAGAGTTGTTTAATCTCCCATCTGCTCCAGTTGTAACAGTAGCAACAGCATCTCCTTTTATATAATGTGTCGTACCACCAACAATGATATCCTCATCAGCAATGATTTTATAAGTAACGCCCTCCAATGGTTTGTAATCAAATATAAATTGATTGAGCAATACATACTCTGATTCAACAGATTTAACATCTAATAAAACTTTTCCAAGTTTAGTCAAATTTAAGCTTCCTTGTTGAGGCTTATTATTTAGTATTACTTCGATTGTTTTATTAGCCTTAATAACAACTTGTTTGATTTCGCCTTGATTAAAATAACCATCAGGTGCTTGTACTTCAGTTATCTTAACAGTTGTCCCAACTTGAATATTTGTTATTTTATCTGTGATGATATCTTCAGTTGTTCCGTTGTATTCAAATCTTAAAGTAGTATTAGGTAATGGCTTATTTGTTAATTCATCAATTTTTTGGACTTATAAATCACCAAAATGATGAACATTGATTTTAAAACTTGATTGAAGAGAATTATCTAAGTGAAACTCAACTAATGATTGTTGTGATGGTTTTTTGTAAACGATTGATGCACCAACTTCACTATCATTTACTTTTTGATAAGTGATAGTACCTGAAGTTGAATTTTTATCTGCTTTAATCGTTAATTTATTTCCAGACAGGGTTAAGGTAGTGTTTGTTGAATTGCTTGTTAAATACATTTTACCAATAATATTGTTTGAATCCGTAATTGTAATGCTTTTACCAGCTTCAATAGTGAACTCTTTACTATTCCAAGAGGAGAGGGTATTATGAGCATTAACAAGTGCCATGATTTCTGATTTGCGTTGTTGATAATTTGGCACGTTAGTGGTGATAAATTCATCACCTAATTCAGTCCATATCATAATTTGAGTTACTGCATAGTCATAATCGGGTTTACTAGTCATGGTATAACCATAATATGCAATCTTTGACAGTAAATCTTTCTTTGATGAATTAAAATTTTCAGGAATATATCCGTCACCTTCAGAAGTATAAATTCCTGATTCGCTACAGAATACGTACTTACCATCCATATTCATTTTGAATATCTTATGGTTAATAACAGTTACAGTATTTGAGCTTGTTCCAGTATAACTGTATCCTGTAGCTTCAAGTTTTAGATTACTTGAAGCATGGATAGGTGAGGTTGAAATAAAAACACTACTTAGGGTTATAAGCAGTGTTAAGATGATTGTTATTTTGTTTTTGATATTATACATTTTATCAATTCCTTTCTTTGTCCTTGTATTAGTGATTTATATACAAGGAAATGGTATAATATATTTGTAAGATTAAAATACTCATGGAGGTTATATATGGAGAAGAACTATTTAGATAAAGAAATAAAGCATTTTTTAGTCAATGTAGGATGGACACATAAAATACAAATATGTCAATCAGAAATTTATATTGAAAGTAGTAAAAAAATTAAAATTGCAAAAATCATTTTAACCTCATTTACATCTGTTGGCTTAGGAAGTTTTGTATTGAAACTTTTACCAGATTATCAATATATTGCTATAATAATCATATTTATTCTATCTTTAACTTTGACTATAGTTGTTGCCTTAGATAAAGAAAATGACTATGAGAAATTATCAAGCAATAATAAAATAGCTTCGGATAAGTGCTGGGAGTTAAGAGAAAAAGCGTTGGAGCTTCTTTTTAAATTGAAAACAGATTATGATATTGTAGCTATACGAGATGAGTTTTTAGAGTTAAAAAAAATGCGACTTCAAGTTAATCACGAATTACCGTATACTTCCGAAAAATCTGTTGCAGTTGCTAAAAAAAAATTAAAAGAAAATTGCGATAATGATTACTCTAATGATTATAAATACTTTATACCAGAAATTTTAAGAAGTGTAGAGGACTAAATATGATTATAGACTATGCTAAAACACTTTTACACTCAGATGAAGAATTAGAGAAATGGGAATCAAGATTAGTTAAAATCAATAATAAACTTTGTGATGAATATTATACATCAAGAGGTAATTATTCAATAACAGTTGGTTCTGTGGGGAGAGGCACTGCTATAACTAAAACTAGCGACTATGATGTTATTTTTAAACTTCCACAATCAGTTTATGATAGGTTTAATACTTATGAATCTAATGGGCAATCACAGTTACTTCAAGAAATTAAAGATATTATTAAATCATTACATCCAAAAACAAAAATTAAAGGAGACGGACAAGTTGTTTCTATTGAATATACAGATGGAATTATTGAGTTAGTTCCATCCTTTGAGCAAGACAATGGTAGTTTTAAATATCCAGACAGTAGTAACGGAGGAAGTTGGAAAATAACTAAGCCTATTTCTGAAATTGAAGAGTCAGCCAAACAGTCTGGAAATACTTCTCAGTTATTCAATTATTTATGTTATCTGATGCGTCAGTGGAAAAATCATACTGGGTTTTCATTTAAAGGTCTCCTTATTGATACCTTGATAGCTAAGTATCTTGATATTGAAAATTATGAAAGTAAAACAGAGATGGAGCTTTTAGAAGATTGTTTTGTATTTTTATCAAATGAGAATAGAGAACAATCGTATTGGTATGCTTTAGGTAGTAATCAACAGATATCTAATACTGATAATGGTAAATTTGTGAATAAAGCAAAAAAAGCATTGAAAAAATTTGAAGATTTAACTGAAGAAGAAGTCTTGAAAGAATTGTTTGGATATAAACAGACTGAAAGTAAGGCAAGTAACGAAGAGTTTATTGAGGATAAATTCATGGTTGATATACAATATAATTTAACGTTAGATTGTAATGTGTTCCAAAATGGATTCAGAGGGAAAACTCTTATTGAATACCTAGCTAAGAAAATCAAACTTGGACTTGGAAAAACTTTAGAATTTGTTATTGCTGATAGTGATATACCATCTAACTTGAAAGTGAATTATTATTGGAAAGTTAGAAATGTTGGGAGGGAGGCAATTGGTAAAGAGCGTGGTCAAATTTTCAAAGGAAAAAAAACACAAACTGAAAATACAAATTTCAATGGTAATCACTATGTGGAATGTTATGCCGTCCATGAAGGAATTGTAGTAGCACGCGATAGAATAAAAGTACCAATTGATGTAGCATCTGGGACATAGATATTTTACAGATACTAATTACATAATTTGGTAAGAAGATTATGGTAAAATAGTTTGAGAGGCAGTAACTAGTTTGATAGTCACTGCCTTGAATATTAAGAGAATTGATAGTTCTATTTAGCATGGTGCAAATTGCACCAAATTTTTCAATTTCATTAATTTTACAATGATACATCAAGAACTCTACTATAATACAATATTGATTTATATACGACTTGTCTTGGACAACAAAAAAATGTACAATTAAAATACAAGGTTATTCTATAAAGGTTTATATCAGAAATTTAACTGATTTAAATATAAGTTAAGTAATTTTATGTTTATGTTTTTTATGGTAATCTTAGTTAGGGTGGTTGTGTAAAAGAATAGAAATATTTAATCATATGCTGACTAGTAAGAATTAAAATGCATAAATTAAGACATAACTTTCACGTTGATGTGTTAATACACTAGATAGTGAATATTAATATGGAGGAGTATAAATGAGGATAGATTTGCATTGTCATACAAAAAAAGTAAATATGGTGATTCAGAAGGTAGAAATATACCGAGCGTTCATGATTTTGTAAAAAGTGTAGTCGCTGCCAAAGTTGAAATTTTGGGTATCACAAATCACAATGAATTTGATATTAATCAATATAATGAAATAAAAAAACATAGTAATAAAAAATTTGATATTTGTCCTGGAATAGAGTTTGATGTTGAGGGAAATATTATTGATGGTAATACAATTATTGGTCATGTTATCTTGATTTGTAACCCAATACAAGTAAATGAATTCAACAAAGAAGTGCTTTTACCGACGAAAGGATTGTGTCCAGATGATGTGAAAATTACTGTTGACGATGTGGCGAATTTAGCTAACAAGTTAAATTATATTGAAAAAGAGCATATGTTTTTTATGAACCATCTAATTACAGAAGCCTTGGTATTATGCAAAATCATGATATGAAAGCTTTGTCAGGTTCAGACAATAAAAATTGGACAGACTACAGTGAAAACAACTTTATTGAACTAAAACTGCGTGTTGATTCATTTGAACAGTTTGAAATGTTATCGAAAAAATATGTTTCAGTAGTAGATACATTACTGAAGAAAAAGAGTAAAGTTTTAATTAATATTAGTGATGATGGTGAGGATGATTATAGTGTTCCAATATATGATGATGTTAATGTCATATTTGGCGGCAAAGGCACAGGAAAAACATTCGTATTAGGAAAGATTTCCGAATATTATAAATCTAAGTCATTGATTTTGTCGTCTTATAATTTTAACGATGTTGACTCAAGTTTACAATCAAAATTAAGTGTTGATACAGATGAAAGAAGTTTGAAACATTATTCTAAGGATGACTTTAGCGAAGAATTTAAACTTGTCAGTAATTGGACAGAACAAGGATTGCCACAAATAAAAAACTATATTGATTATATTAAAACAAGGGATATCAACGAAAACAAAAAGAAAATGGTTTTATTTGACTCAAGAGAAATATATAGTAATGACTCTAAGCAAACTAAAACATACAATGATTTGAAAAGCATAAGAGAAATTATGGTAAAGTACAATGAATTTGATTTAGATAAATATTTATTACCTGCTGAAATTGTAGAACTTAACAGAACTAATCAAAAATTAGTTAAAGGAATTGGAAATCAATATGCTGATGAGTGGATAGAAACTATGGAAATCAATTTTATAAACAACTTTATTAAATCGTGTAAGAAAGAGATTGAACGTAAAACAGAAACAAAGAGCAAGCCAAATGATACAGGTTTTTATAAATATGCAATAGATAAATTAAAATTAAGTAAATCTATTTTTTCTATAACAAGTTCTTTTGAATGTGCTTTTCAAAGTAAGGATGAGCCTATAGGGAAACTTGCAGACGATAAAAATTTGTCTGTCGTTACAAACGTTAGGATGTTGTGTAGAGATAGTACAACAAGAGAATTTGAAAATGGAATTAATGATTTAAAAAAATTAAAGAATTTACTATTGACTGCAAAGGAAAAAATATTTGAAAGTGAAATTGTTCAGACAATGTCTGATATTAAGACATTGTTCCAAGAAAATGAAACTTACAAATCGTGTGATATATTTTTAGGGATAGAGAAGCATTTTTCCATTGATGGTTGCAACAAGTACATTCCATCAACCGGGGAAGGGACAATGATATATCTCGATGAAATTTTAGATGCTGAAGCAGATGTGTACATACTTGACGAACCAGAAAAAAGTTTAGGAAATGACTATGTTAACGAAGTAATTGTAGAAAGAATTAATGAGTTAGCAAAAAGTAAGAAGACTGTTGTTGTGGCAACACACAATGCAAACATAGCTGTTAGAACATTGCCTTATACATCTATACTGAAAAAATACAACAATGGAGTATACGAAACATACATAGGAAATCCATTTATTAATCAATTAAAAGAAATTAATAATTCTGAGAATGTTATTAATTGGATAGATGAGAGTCAAAAGATTTTAGAAGGTGGAGAAGAAGCATTTGAGGAAAGAGGTGAAATATATGGAAGATAATATTATAAAAGTAAAACTTTTATCGGAAGAGAATAGGTGGTATTCTAGAGTTTGGTTTATCCGAGGTTGTTCAGGTTGATTTGTATAAAAATGACACAACACAGCTAAAGAAAATTTTTAATATATTAATCAAGGACCTGCTAAAAGATACATTTAAGTTGGAACTTGTTGTTAACGACAATTCTGTAGAAAACAAATTAGCGCATGACGTTTGTAAATTATACATTGATGATTTGAATAACGAAATAACAAGTGTTATTGAAGGTGATGAATTTGTAGAAGTTAAAACACTGTTTTCTAAAACAGAGTGATCAAGTTGTTATATACTTTACTGAAGAAAACTAGGTTTAGTGTAAATATTTTAGATATGTCTTAAATAATGTGGACCACATCTTTTTGTTATATGTATATGGCTATAGATCTTAATAAAAGAATATTTCTCTTACTTTCACATAAATTATAAGCACATTAACAACTAATATTTAAGCATTAAAACCAATTCAAACACACCAATAAATTGCATTGTTATTGCATTATTTTCTTAAATAATGCAATTTTTTCATGTTTTATAGTCTTCGAAATCCCTTTGTTTTATTGAAAAATCACTAATAAGTCTCATCCTTTTCAGCGAGTGGGAGTAGTCGCAAAGTTTGATTTTTAACTTGTTTAAAAGGAATTTAATTATTAAAAATGCTACGTGACAACACTTTGACAAGATAAATTATATGAAATAGCTATCTTAGGATTTGTTAAGTAAAAACCACCAATACAAATTTTTGGTATCTCCGTAACATTTTAAATCAACTGATTCTTCAGTTTGTTCTAAATATGATATTGCTTCATATTCTTCAAGAAACTCATCAATTTTAGTAGTAATAATTTTATATGTTTTCTTCTTAAACTAATAAGATTTGGATAGCTATATTCCAAATCTTATTACTTGTCTTTCTAAATTGTATGGATAATAATGACTATCATCATGCCAATGACTTGTAAATGTGTATCCTCAGTATCATGACAAACAGTGTAGTTCCGTCTCCACACTGTTTGAGCACCTTTTACATAAGAGCTGGCTTGTGATCAAGTAACTCTAAATGACAATGCTGAATATGATATGTTTTTATCATAAATGTCTACTATAATTGTAGTATTCAGCATTTACCTTATTATAACCATTCCAACTATATTTTAAATGGTTAAAATATTAAAAAATTACACCACTTATTTCAAAAATATTCAATACTATTATAGGCACTATATATTATTGAATTTGTACACAAGTTAATTTAAAATACACTCATCATCTGGATCATAATCAACATCATACATACTTTTACAGTTTCGATTTCCACTTTTTATTTGGTTTTTAACATATTTTTTATAATCATTATATTCTTTTGAACTTACAACATCGTGCTTATCAATTGCACCTTCAATTAAAATATTAGAATTTGCACCTGAGAGATATGGCTCAAACTCTCCCCAGTCATTTGCATTTGTAAATGCATTGAATACATAATATTTACCTACTATTGGAAGAACATCATTTTCAAGTATAAATGTTTCTCCATCAATTTTTCCACCAAATTTTGTCAACTTTAAATCAGTATTCTTTTTAAGTTTACCTTTGATATTATCAATTACATCTATCTCATAAGTTGTAATAACTATGCCAGGTTCAAGCTGTCTAGTATCAAGAAGTTTATTAACCTTTGCTACAAATACATAGTCAACACTACCTACAACTTCATATGGATTATTAGAATCTATTGAATATTGTGCAGCTGTATTAGATGAGGTATTTGACTCATTTTGAAAGTAATTATGTAGAAAATATCCTGATGTAGCAATTAAGATAATTGCCAAGCATCCACAAATAATTATTTTTTTCATTTTAATTCCTCCTTTTAATACTTATTTTTATATACACAGTCGTATGTATTTTTATCTCGCCATCCTAGCGCAGTATAATTCTTATATCCTTGTACCATTATATTTCCACTATATGAATGATTTAGTCCTAAACCATGTCCAATTTCATGTTGTATGGTTGCTTGTTTTTGAGTCGTTGTCATCTTATCCATTTTATACTTATTAAATCTAATTTTATCAAATCCATAAGTGCTTGCATATGCAATTGTTGTTGTAGAGTTATCATAATAATCTCCGATATTAACATCATTAATGGTTGAAATAGTATCCTTTCTTATAACACCTGATTTGTAACTGTTCCAAGTTTTAACAGCTTTATTCCATAAGTCACTGTACTTTGTATTCCCATCCCAATCCATGTGCTTACCTGAGTCTACAAAGTCCCATGTTAAATCGTAAGAACATGATGAAGATCCTGCAGAAGCATTAATCATATCTGTTTTAAATGATAGTCCAATTGTTAAACATAATGATATTACTAACACTAAACTTTTCTTAACCATCTTTTTCATTTTATCCCTCCTATAATATTTTTGTTCATAACTGTTATTTTACATCAGTTTTTTCTGTTTTAAAACAAATAATTATTACACGTGAGTAGAGCAAAATCTTGAAAACAAATGATTTAAAATAATGATATCAGAATATTATTACAGAAATGGATAATAATAATCCAAATTTTCAAATTATTTTTAGTATCAATTATTATTAGTTAGTTGTTATCTTAGAATCAGCATATTATTAAATAATATTTTTGTCAAGTTTTCTCACAAGTAAGATATTGTAAAATAATTTAGGAATAGAAAAATTGAATATAAAGTAGTATCACTTTTTTCTGGAATATGAGGAATCGATCTAGATTTTGCAGGGTTTAATGTAATATGGGCAAATGATTTTGATAAGTATGCTTTTCATACTTATAGAGAGAATGTAGGTAAGTAGAGAAGAAATGGACAATATTCCTAGTCATGATATTCTAATCGTTGGATTTCTTTATCAGTCATTTAGTACTTGAAAATGTTAAAAATTTAATCAATCATAATAATGGAAAAATCTTTGAAAAACTGGTTATGACTTAAATGAATTAGGTTACTCATGTTATAAAGAAATTTTAAATACTGCTGATTTTGGTATACTGCAAAGAAGAAATCAGGTTTATATTGTTACATTTAAAAGATAGTATTTCTTTGAAAAAGATTTTGAGTTTCCTGAAAAAAATCATAAAAAATATTTTGACAAGTTAAAAAGGGATTTAAGAAAATTTACTCATAATTAGTCTAGATTTATACGAGAATTTCCAATTGACTGGAAGAAAGTTGTTTCAGATACTCAAGCATACAAGCAGTTTGGAAATGCAGTGACGGTAGATGTAGCATATTACTTAGCTGTTAATCTAATGAATTACATAAATAACAATAAAAAATTGGTAATGTTGTAAAAGATATTGTTCTTTATGATAATAAGGTGTAATTTTTATACTATTTGTTATGAATTCAAATTTACTAAAGAGTTATTAATGCTTCTTTAATAGGATAAATTGAATAAAAAAAGCAGTCTCACAAAGGAATTGCTTTTTAATTTTTTCGTAAGTGTTCGTAAACTTACTGTGCTTGCTACATAAATACAAACATTATATTACAAATTTGACAATATTTAGCATTAGCAAAATCAGAAAATCTATCAATCATTCTAACTATAGCTCATTTATTAGTAGGTAGTCCATTAGCAGATATAATAAAATTTGTTACCAAAGATATTTTGTTGACAATTTTTCTATTTAAGTAGGTATTGTACTGTATTCTCATCGAGAACTATATTTCTAATACATGCTTTTTTAGATTTAAAAAATTGAAAGTTTTCTAAACTACGATAATATAATGATTTAGTAACTTTAATTACACTAGTATTAATATCTAAATCATCCCATTGTAGAGCAGTAAGTTCACCTATACGCATACTAGTCATAAATAATAAAGTGATAGTTATAAAAGCGTAATGCTGGAAATAGTCATCAAGATACATAACTGAAACAACTCTCTCAAACTCTTCTTTAGTCCAGAAATCAATTCGTATCTTCTGTTTCTTAACGTTACCTACAATCTTTGATGGATTATCTTTACAGATTCCAAGTACTACTGCACGACTCATAGCCATTGATAATAATCCTTGTATACCACGAACATAGGAAGCACTATACTTGTTAAGTAATTTTAACTGCCACCTTTGAACATGTATAGGTTGAATCTCACTTACAAGAAATTTATCAAAGTAACCAAAATGCTTTGTAACTAAATTCAAACGTTGAAGAAACGTTCTTTCTGTAACTTGAGACTTATACCAATAAATAAAGATAGTATCAATATAGTTCTTAAAATTCATCTCTACATTTTTAATATCATCTTCCTCATATAAAATTAATTTTGAATATTCTCCTAGTGCCTCCTTCTTTGTTTTAAAACCACTCATATACTTCTGTATTTGCTTACCATTAGAATCATAACCAAGGTTAGCTCTAAAGTAATAAGTTCCATTCTTAGCTTTTTTAATAGGTTCTTTTGCCAAGATATTCACTCCTTTCATAGAGGGAGTGTTTGAAGTTGGTTTTAATGCTTAAAATAATTATAGCATGGAATTATTTCTCCCTCTACTACTATAACGTTTGAAAATGAAATTTTGCCAAAGATTTTGAAAAATTTGTTATTTATTTTGAATGTAAAATAAAAATTATCTCTAGATTTGAAATAAATAGCTGATTATATATGTACACCAATAAGATTTACTGTAAACTAGTGAATTTTGACTACTAAAATGATATAATTATAATGGTATATTACTGCAATATAAATATGTAATGTGAATAGGAGTATGAAAATGCAAAATTCAAGTAGAAAAGTCAATGATAAAGTTAATTTAATATGGGGGATAGCTAACAAATTACAGCAGGTATATAAGCCTCACGAATATGGTGATGTAATTTTACCATTAACAGTTTTAAAAAGGTTCGATTCTGTTTTAGAAGACAGTAAAGAAGCAGTATTGGAGATGTCTAAGAAGTTTGATAAAACTGTGGCTAAGAGAGATAATATTTTAAAACAAGCATCAGGAAACCAGTTTTATAATACAAGTTTATACAATTTCAAAAAATTGTTAGATGATCCAGCTAATATTGTAGAAAACTTTAATAACTATATTAATGGATATTCAGAAGAAGTTCAAGAAATAATGAAAAATTTTGAATTGGACAGACATATAGAGAGAATGGCAGAGAATAATCTGCTTTATTCTGTTATACAAGAATTTTCAAATGTAAATGGAAACTTACATCCAGATGAAATTTCTAATATCGAAATGGGATATATATTTGAAGAAATAATCAGAAGATTTTCAGAAGCTCATAACGAAGAAGCAGGGCAACATTACACTCCGAGAGAAGTAGTTGATTTAATGGTTAATGTTTTGTTTAGTAACGAGAAACAACTTGCTTCTGCTTCAAAAATAATTGATATTTATGATGGTGCGTGCGGTACAGGAGGAATGCTATCTGCTAGTATGGAGTACTTAAACAAGTTGAATTCATCATCAAAAATATATGCATATGGACAAGAGATAAATGCTCAAACATATGCAATATGTAAGGCAGATATTTTAATAAAAGGTTTAAATGCTAATAATATAAGAAAAGGTAATACACTATCTGAAGATAGGTTTGAAAATGAGAAATTTGATTATATCTTAATGAACCCACCTTTTGGTAGAGAGTGGAAGTCTTTTCAAGACAAAGTGAAAGATGAAGCTAAGTTGGGAAAAAACGGAAGATTTTCAGCCGGGACTCCTGCAGTAAGTGATAGCCAACTTCTATTCCTACAAAATGCTGTTTCTAAAATGAAAGAAGGAAATTCAAAAGTTGCAATAATTCACAATGGGTCTGCTTTATTTAAAGGAGATGCTGGAAGTGGGGAAAGTGAAATAAGAAGAAGTATTATAGAGAATGATTTACTTGATTGTATTATACAACTACCTAATGACATATTTTACAACACGGGAATAGCTACTTATATTTGGATTCTTGATAATAACAAAGATGATAAAAGAAAAGGTAAAGTTCAGTTAATTAATGCGAATGGTAAAGCTTTCTATGAGAAAATGAGAAAATCTTTGGGTGAGAAGCGCAATGAGATGTTAGACGAGCATATAAAAGAAATAACAAAGATATATGCTGATTTTGAAGAATCAGAATACTCTAAGATATTTAATAATGAATATTTTGGATATACAAAACTAACCGTTCTTCAACCACTTCTAGATGAAAATGGAGAAGTGGTAAAAGATAAGAAAGGAAAAATCCAATCTGATAAGAATTTGTCAGATAGTGAGAATGTACCGTTATTAGAAGACGTTGAAAAATACATGAAAAGTGAGGTATTACCATTTTCACCAAATGCCTATATTGATGAAAAGAAAACTAAAATAGGGTACGAAATATCATTTACAAAATACTTTTACAAGTTTGATTCACCTCGTAGAACTGAAGAAATAAAAAAAGAAATACTTGAAATAAATAAGCAACTTGACAATTCACTTAAGGAGTTGTTTGATGATGAGTAGAAAAATGAAGGATAGTGGTGTTAGTTGGATAAAAGAAATTCCTGAAGAATGGCAAACTATACCTCTTAGAAGAGGGATGTCTTTTATTAATGAAATAAATAATCCAGTAAAATTCTCAAATATATTATCACTTATTAAAGATAAAGGTGTTGTTAGGTATGAAGACAAGGGTGCAGTTGGAAACAATAAGAAAGAAGACTTGACTAAATATAAGTTGGCTTATAAAGACACAATTGTAGTTAATAGTATGAATGCTAAAATTGGATCTGTAGGTATTTCTAGTTTTGATGGATGTGTTAGTCCAGTATATTATGTACTTTCTCCTAGAGAGAATTTCAATATTTCATATTTAGGCTATATCTTTGAAACAAGAGAGTATCAGAAGTATATTGGTAGTTTTGGAAAAGGGATTTTGGAGATAAGGGAGAAAATATCACCTACCGATCTTAAACAAACACTTTTACCTTGTCCACCAATTGATAACCAAATAAAAATCTCTACTTTTTTAAATAAAAAATGCAAAATAATTGACGACGAGATTAGAGTTAATAAGAAGTCTATTCAGTTGTGGGGGGAGTATAAAGAAAGTTTAATAAATTGCATGGTCTCTCCACAAGCGGACTGGAAGGATGTTAAAATCAAACATATATGTAAATTAAAAGGCAGAATAGGATGGCAAGGTCTAACATCAAACGAATATTTGAGTGAAGGATCGTATCTTATTACTGGAACTGACTTTGTGGATGGTAAAATTGATTGGGAAAAATGTGTTAGAATTTCTGAGAGAAGATTTTATGAAGCTCCAGATATTCATATAAAAGATGAAGATTTACTTATAACAAAAGATGGTACAATTGGAAAAGTAGCAATAGTAGAAAATTGTCCAGATAAGGTATCACTAAATAGTGGGGTAATGTTAATTAGACCTAAAAAGGAAAAACTTTACTATGTAGGGTTTATTTACTATATATTAAAGTCTAAAATATTCTGGGATTGGTATAATATTAATCAAAGAGGAAATTCAACGATAAAACACCTATATCAGGGACAATTTTATAACTTTGCTTTCTCAATACCATCTTATGATACACAAAAGGAAATATATGCTTATTTAAATAGTGTCTGCAGTAAAATTGATGGAATTATAGATAATAAATATTTAGTTGTATCAAAACTTGAAGAATATAAAAAATCACTTATATATGAAGCGGTAACAGGGAAAATAGAGGTGTAACATGAATACTAGAGAGATTAATTTTGAAAGTCATATTGAGCAATATCTGATAAATAAAGGTGGATATACAATAGGAGATGAAAGTGAATACGATTCAACTAAAGGCTATAAGCCGAATGTTTTGATTAAGTTTATTAAGTTAAGTCAAGAAGTGTCGTGGGATAGATTTGTAAGAACCCATGGTTTGGATAGTGAAAATTATTTTTTAAAGAAGGTTGAAGATAAAATTAAAGAGTTTGGATTACTTAAGACTCTGCGTGATGGTATTAAACTAAATGGTATTTCATTTAGACTAATATATTTTAAACCTGAGACAGAATTAAATGATAAGTCCTCTATTTTATATGGCGCTAATATTTGTGAGTGTGTAAGACAGTTACATTATTCTCAGAGTAATCGAAATAGTTTAGATATGGTACTTTTTGTTAATGGGTTTCCTCTTGTTACACTTGAATTAAAGAACCAGTATACTGGACAAAACGTTAATCATGCTGTTAATCAATATAAATTTGATAGAAATAGTACTGAACCTATTTTTAAATTTAATAATAGAAGTTTAGTACATTTTGCAGTAGATTTATTTGAATGTATGATGACTACAAAATTAGATGGATCTAAGACATTCTTTTTACCTTTCAATCAAGGTAGCAATGGAGCAGGTAATATAGGAGGTTCTGGGAACCCAAATACGGAAGGGGAATTCTCAACATCATATTTATGGAAAAATGTACTAAGAAAAGATAAGTTATTTGATATTGTTCAAAAATACATACATTTAGATTGTGAAAATGGTAAATCTTATAAGTTGGGGAAATTAATTTTTCCAAGGTACCATCAATTAGATGTAGTTACTAAATTGGTTACCTCTTCTGTTGTTAATAGAGCAGGGAAAAATTACTTAATTCAACATAGTGCAGGAAGTGGGAAGTCGAATTCAATTGCTTGGCTATCTTACAGATTATCTAGCTTGCACGATCAAAATAATGACAAAGTTTATGACTCAGTTATTGTAATAACAGATAGAAAAGTTTTAGACAATCAACTTCAAGATACAATCTATCAGTTTGATCATGTAGATGGTGTAGTTGAGAAGATTGATGATAAAAAAAGTTCAAAAGATTTACGTGATGCAATAAATAGTGGTAAAAAGATTATTATTACAACATTGCAGAAATTTCCTGTAGTATACAAAGATCTTGACAGCTCTGGTAAGAAGTATGCAGTTATTATTGACGAAGCTCATTCTTCTCAAACAGGACAAGCAGCAAGTAAACTAAAAGAAGGTTTGGGTAACACGGAAGATATTCTAAAAGAATATGCTGATATTGAATTGAAAAATGAAATGAATATACTATCAGCTGAGGATAAGATGTTAGCTGAATTGGCAGCGCATGGAATTCAAAAAAACATATCTTTTTATGCATTTACAGCCACTCCTAAAGAAAAGACACTACAGTTATTTGGTGAAAAACAGAAAGATGGAAGTTATGCGCCATTTCATGTTTATTCGATGCAACAAGCAATTGAAGAAGGTTTTATCCTTGATGTTCTTCAAAACTATATGACGTATAAAACATTTTATAAAATAGCTAAGACTGCTAGTGAAGATCCTGAAGTTAAAGCATCAAAAGGTGTCAAGGCTATTGCTAGGTATCAATCCCTACATCCTTATAATATTTCTCAAAAAACTGCTATTATGATAGAACATTTTAGAAATACTACGTGTAAGAAGTTAAACGGCAAAGCAAAAGCAATGGTTGTTACCTCATCAAGGCTTCACGCTGTAAGGTACGTTAATGAGTTTAAGAAATATATTAAAGACAATAACATTACTGATACAAAGGTGTTAGTTGCATTCTCAGGTGAAGTACTTGATGGAGGAGTAACGTATACTGAATCTGGTATTAATATTGATGAATCAGGAAGTAGAATAAGTGAAAAATCTTTACCTAATGAATTCAAAAATAATTTTAATGTACTTATTGTTGCGGAAAAGTATCAAACAGGATTTGATGAACCATTACTTCACACAATGTTTGTTGATAAACCATTATCAGGTGTAAAAGCAGTGCAAACCTTATCAAGACTTAATAGAACAACATATGGAAAATCAGATACTTTTATTCTAGATTTTGTAAATGAAGCTCAAGACATTCAAAATGCTTTTCAACCTTATTATAATTGCACGAGGCTAACTGAAGGTATTGACCCAAATGACATATATTCAATATTCGAAAGAGTTGATGCATACAACGTAATTAATAATAATGACATCAGGTTATTTACTGAACTATATTACAATGATGAAGAGAACATGGAGCAGTTGAACTACTATTTACATCCATCAATTAAAAAATATAATGAACTTGATAAGGATGATAAAAAGGAATTTAAGTCAATAGTACAGTCGTTCCTTAGAGCATACGCATTTATTGTTCAGGTGGAGAGAATGATGGATGAGGATATGCAAGCTAACTACGTTTATTGTAAATATTTAAATTCTGTATTGCCAAAGAACTTTGAAGACTTTGCTAACATAGATGGGGAGATAGAGCTAGAGTATTATAAACTTGAAAAACAGTTTGAGGGTTCTATTGAACTAAAAGAAGAAGAGGGAAGACTTGATCCTGCATCTGGAAACATAGGTAAGTTAGTAGAGGAGGAAGAAGAGCCTCTGAGCGTTTTAATTGAAAGAATTAATGATAAATATGGCGCTGAGTTCACTAATGTTGATAAGGTAATGGATATTATAAAGCAGGATTTTATTGACAATGACTCACTTGTTGAATTGGCGAAGAATAATAACGATACTGATATGAAGAAAGTGTATGACGAGGAATTTATAAATGTAGTAATTACACGACTTCATCAAAATGAAAAACTATTTAAGAGAATGATTAATGATGAAGAATATATGGAAGCTTTAAAGAATGTTATGTTTAAAGAAATAATAGAGTCAATGAGATCAAGAACATAAGTATTAATGGAATAATAACAGTTATTTTGTGTCAAAATATAACAATATATGAGATGGTTTATAAAAGGGGAACTTTTAGATGAAAGTGCCTCTTTTGTATACATGCCAATTTTTTGCTTCTCTACGGTATAAACTGAATATTTTATTTTGTTTATTGTCAGATTTGCGCCCCCCTGTTAGAAGGAGGGGGCTATATGCAAAATTACAAGGTGCCTTACGCTCCGCACGGCACCGTAATTTTACAAGCAGTGTTAAATAACATGCAATTAAATTAAAAACAACATTAAATTACTAATGCAATAGGTGTAGTGTATTATATATGTCTTTTGTGATAAAATATACATATAAAGGCGGTGCTAATATGTCAGAAATATTATTAGAGAATTTACATATATAATGAGTGAAGATACATTATATGAATATATGACAATGGAAGAAAATATTAGTTTTTTTCATAAATTGTTTGATGAAAATGAAGAATACTTAAAAAAAATAGATGTTATGAAAAATGAACTAAATTTGAAACAATACGATACATATTTAGTTAAGAATTTATCACAAGGAACAAGAAATAAACTTTATTTGATTATACAATTAGCTAGAAATTCAAAGTTAATAATACTTGATGAACCATTTACAGCTTTAGATTCTCACTCTCAAGATTTTTTTATCTCTAATATTAAAAATGCTATATGTGATAATAAAACTATTTTGATGGTGACACATATTGATGAATTCAAAAAAATTGCTACACGAAATATAGTAATTGAAAAAAATATTGCTTGATATTAGTCAATACGTTAAAGGAGGAAATATTATATGAGATTTGTAATTACATTTATTTTATTCATTGTTATGATAAGTATTTTCATATGGGCAAAAATGAAGAAATGAGCATATATACAAATAGTAATTGTTTTGCAGGATAGCTCGATTTTTCGTATATTGACCCAATGCTGTTGCATCAAAAAAGTTAAGTTAACTAGATAAGTTATTTGATTTGTGGAGCTTGTTAGATGATGATTCTTGTTAAGTATCTTTAAAAAATATGTAATTTTACAAATTAAATTAATAACCATACACCAACTTATAGATGGGAATGGAAGAGTGAGTACGTCATTATCGTAGTAATACTTAGAATACTTCTTATTCAACGGAGTAAAAAAGGAGTATCAAAATATGATGGCTAGATACAGAAAGTTGTTTAGTTTTTCTTTACGACAGTTATTCATTCAAGCAAATTCACTTTTAGTATTAAGAAATTGATTTTTTTAAAAATTCACAAAATTTGCTATGTCGTAAAAATTTTTGATATATCTAAATATAAAATTTATTTTTGTATTTTAGATGTTCTTCTTTCAAAAGTGTTGTTTACAAAAACATTAAAATATACGATATTTAGAGTAAGGGATATGTAGTCATTTGTTACATAATAGTGATAAATAAAACATTGTATCTCATCTAAGACCAACATATGTTGACTTCTTAAAATACATAATGTTATAATTTGATTCATATTTAAAATACTTACTTTTAGTTCTTATTTTGGGGATAATAATCTGTGCTAAATTTATAAAAATATTTAGGGGGATATATGCTTAAAATTAAAGATTTAACGTATAAATACGATGATGACTTTTCCTTAAAGATTTCCAAGTTAGATGTCGATTCTGGAAATTTAGTTTTTCTCGTGGGTCCAAATGGTAGCGGAAAGACTACATTGTTGAAATTGATAACAGATGAGCTTGAAATACAGAGTGGTAGCATACAAATTGATAATAGTTTTCCAAGTGATGTAAAGGTTAAAAAAAATTTACTGTATATGGGAAGTGGTACAGAAATGATTCCAACTTTTTTAACTTGTTATGAGTTTAATAAGTTTATGTGTAAGCTTTACGGTGTTGAATTCAATTTGAAAAAATACGAGTTAATTATCAAAAAATACAAGATGGAAAATTTTCACAGAAAGCTCATTGAAGAGTACTCACATGGAATGAAGAAAAAAACACTACTTATTGTTGCTGCGATGATTGAGCCTAAGATACTCATCCTCGATGAAACATTGAATGGGATAGATATTGAAGCTAAAATTATCGCAAAAGAAATGCTCTATAAAATGATTAACGATGGTAAATTAGTTATATTTGCAACGCATGACTTAAATCTTGTGGAAGAGTTGAAAGAGCAATTATTACTTATTCTAAATGGCAATATCTTTTATAATGGTCTACATGAAGATTTGAAAAAGATTTATCCAGGATTGACATTAGAAAACATTATACAAGATAAAGTGAAAAAGACATATGAGACTCTTTGAAATATTTATAATCATTAAAATTTATTACTACTACTTTGTAAGAGAAGTGATAGGTATGTCTATCATCAAGGATAAAGTCATCAAACTCTACTTATTTTTTATGGGTACAATCACTTATTTTTCACTTATCTTAGCAGTACATTTTTTTATTACAAATAGTGGTATGAAAGTAGAGCACGTTCACTTTTTACTTGATTCATATGCTCTGACAATCATATCATATACTGTTCTAATCTTCATTATCATAAAATACTTTTTTCTGTTAAACACCGGTATTGAGCAAAAAATGCGAATTTTTCCTGTGACAAACCGAGAGGTGAAAATATCATCTTTTATGTTAGAAACACTAATTTTTACAATTGGGATAAGCCTTATTAGCTTGATAATGGTACTGCCGATGTTCATATCATATCAATTCAGTATATTAATACCTTACATAACAAATGTTATTATGAATTCATTCTCTATGTATTTGAGCCTTCACTTGTTGTACAATGTTTTGCAATTGCCTTTTAAGGAGCAGAAAACGAAGCAGTTTTTTCCTATATTCTTTGTCATAGTTGCCATTACTTCCATGATACTCCTAACAAATTACAATTCCAAGATTATCATGGATATGTCAATTAATTTTTTAAATAATATTGAAAAAGCCTACATGTTTCTACTTTGGAAAAACTTGAACATCATTACTAACATTTTTATAACGCTACTTATTTTTATAGCGTACTGTATTTTTACAACTTACCTCATAATGAAAACGACATCTAATAAAGTGTTAGTCAATTATCACTATCTAAACATCAAGGTGCCAAAATACAATTATCTTTTTTGTTTAGTAAAACAATTGATTAGAAAAACAAGTAATATTATTAACATCATTATCTATTACTTGCTATTTATTAGCTTTGTATTTGTAGGGTATAGTAGCGTAGCTTTAGTACCATTAATAGCCATTTCTTCACTGTACGCCTTTTCAAATACAACCTCACTAAGACAATATAAATTTAGTGTTTCAAACTCGACACTAAGAGAGTACATTTATCTATTTACAAGTCAAGTCATCTATGGATTTATCATGTTGGCACCTAGCTTTTTATACTACTTAGTTTATAGGAATTTTAGTGGAATAGGTGTCATGATCGTTATTTATTTGTGCTCAGTAATGATAATGCTGATGCTGGGTATATTGTTCCCATCTAAAGAAGAGAACCCCTTGACACCACTGTTATCATTTACTGTGCTAATATTACTCACACTATTTATTATATTGTTTATATCAATATTGCAATTAACAACTTTTGAGCTTTACATTGCTACTTTTATCACAATTATTTTCATAGTACTCATTAGCAATTTTGGACTAAAAAAAATTATGTTGGAGGGAAGAAAATGAAGAAATTTGGTTATCTAGTACTAAGTTTTACAACAATGATGATAATTTTGACAATAGCATTCTTGTTTATGCTATTCTCATCTGGTAGTGATGGGTTGAGGACTACAATGTTTGGAGCTATTTATTTTGAAAGTCAGACATTAAAAAACGGTAACCTTTTAATGAACTTTGGCATATATGATAATTTTTTACTTGTTATATTAATTGGTACCGGTCTGATTTTTATTTTGATTCTTTTTATGAGTGGTTTCCACAAATGGCTAGTATCCTATAAAGCTAAGTTGATTGACAATCAAAATGAAAATATGTGATATAACATTTCTAGATATTGTAAAACAAATCGTAAACAGCATTCCAATACTACTTAAAATTGCTTATATAATCATTGTATTATTTGTTGTTGGAACCGCTGTATTTTTTCATGAAATCATCTTCTTGAGATTGGCAACAACATTTATTGTTTTATGTGTAACACTCATATGGGTTTACAGTCTACATGAATACATCCATGTCTTAAGCATTAAAAAATTTGACCAAGAAGCGCTTATTAAAATTCAGAGCAAAACGTTATTTATTTCAATTCAAATTGTAAATGGTCAAATAAGTAATAGGAAAAGTATCTTTATTGCCGCTATGCCTAATGTACTGATATTATGTTTGGGTTTGTTTAGTATGTCTATTTACTTCTTCACCAAAATTGATATCATCAAGTACATTTCACTATTACATATTGTTACTACATTAAATCTATTGCCATTTTTTGGTGATGGAAAAATAATTCTTATGTGCCTTAAGAAGGAGGTGTTTAATTAATGAATACTTTACTAGCTAGAAAGAACTATATTTTTAGTAAAGCTAAATCAAAATTTGACAACATGATTTTAAAATATGATGGGTGGTTTTTAGTGTTCTTAGCAGTACTTTTAGCGATAGCGTTTACTATATCTGCTGCATTAGTAATATGGTGTTTAACTTATCATAATAAGAGATTTACTTTTAACTGGGAGTGGAATCTAAAGGGAGTTTCTATTTCTGCAGAGTGCGTGTAATTTGTTTTGATGGCATAGATGATAGATGATACATTTTTGTATCATCTATTTTATTTACAGTTTTTTAATTAGTAAAAGTACTTTATATTTATAATTAGGAAGTCATGTTATAATAAAGGTAATTAAAAACTCTTGACAAACTGAACATGCACTTTTGAGAACTAGTTTGCATACTTAATAAAACAGATCACACGTGACAGATGTAATGCTAAATAGGTTAGTATGTATAAAAAATCAGAGTTTGATTCTAAAAATGAGAACGGATGTAGGAGCATAACTATGAAAAAAAGATGTATTTACACAAACTTTATACTATTATTGTGGTTCTTTCTTGATATGATTGGAATTTATTTTGAAAATTGTTATCTTGTTTCAAGAGCTTGGAAAGAAGATGGCATATTTTTTCTAATATACTTATTAGCATTTTTGTTGTTTATCTTTTATGATAAAGTTGGAAAGTATATCTTAAGCATATGGTTAACAATTTGGCTAATTGCACAATTTTTTGCTCATGAATATTTAACTATTGTAGGTGGGGGAGAAAATAAAAGTAAATACTTTAAAGACTCAATCAAGATATTTACAAGTCAAGATAGATATTATCCTGATTTATACCATACTATCTTACATATGCTTATTTTCTTTTCATTATTCTTTACATTAAGCTTCATTTTGAATCAAAAAACTAGCAATAATATAAAGAGTAAGCACTAAAAATTTAGTGCACTTCTATCCTTATTACCTTAAATATTATATGTTAAGTTGTTACGGTATAAAAGGAGATGTTAAGTATATGAAAAATAATAGATTATTTAGAGAAATATATTATATTTTAGAAAAAGGAAAAGTTACTGCTAGTGAACTAGCAAATAAATTCGAGGTATCTGTGAGGACAATTTATAGAGATATAGACTCTATAAGTAGTGCTGGTGTTCCAATTTATACTACTCAAGGAAAAGGAGGGGGCATCCAAATTGCTGAAGAGTTTGTTTTAAGTAAATCTTTACTCTCCAAAAATGAAAAAGAACAGATAATAGCTGCTCTTAATGGACTAGCTAGTACGAATAAGTTGTATGATAATGAACTTTTAACAAAGTTATCAGTCTTGTTTAAAATTAAAAATACAAAGTGGATAGAAGTTGATTTTAATTATTGGCGAAGCAACAAGAAACATGAAGAGTATTTTGAGAAAATAAAGTTTGCGATTTTGAGTAAAAATACAATTAGTTTTTCATATTTTAATAGTAATGAGGAAGAAACAAGTCGTAGTGTAAAGCCAATACGATTATTATTTAAAGGGCAAAATTGGTATTTGTATGCTTTTTGTTTGCTACGAAATGATTTCAGATATTTTAAGCTTTCACGAATAAAAAAATTAAAAGTATTGTCTAGGAATTTCGATGACGATTTTGATGATGTAATATTAAAAAAGGAAATGAAGTATGAAGATAGTGTACATTTAAAAGTGAAGTTTAATCGTAGAGTTGCATTTAGAGTATATGATGAATTAAGTGGAGAGATTACTGAAGATGATGAAGGTAACTTGTACACAGATATAAAAATACCAAACGATTACAATTTGTATAATTATATCTTTTCGTTTGGAAATGACGTTGAAGTTTTAGCACCAATTGAAATACGAAGGCAAATTAAAGAAAAAGTAAACAAAATGCTAGAAAAATATATAATATGACAAATGGTGTCATATATACTGTTGTATAATTGTTTTAAAGATACATGAAGGAGGAATAGAAATGGATACAAATTATTGTCAAAGTTGTAGTATGCCTCTTGGAGATAACAAGGAGCTTTATGGAACAAATTCCAATGGAAGTATTAATGAAGATTATTGCAAATATTGTTTTGAAGAGGGAAAATTTACTTCTGATTTATCCATGGAAGAAATGATTGAAGTATGTGTTCCACATGTGATTAAAAGTAATGATAGTGTAGATGAAGAAATGGCAAGAAAGATGATGTTAACATATTTTCCTAAACTTAAAAGATGGAAGGAATGAAGATTATTTGAAGAGTTAAAACAAAAAAAGTATTACTTCATTAGTAAATCCTTTTGAATTTATTCTTCTCACATTAAAAAAGAGTTGCATATTTGAAATGCAGCTCTTTTAATTTTATATTTTTAAGACACTTTTTTTCGACGTTTATTACTGTATTCAGCAATTGCTGTGAATAAAACATCTGTTGATGAATTAAGTGCTGTTTCACAAGAATCTTGTACAACACCTACGACAAAGCCAATCCCAACAACTTGCATCGCTACATCATTAGGAATATTAAACAAACTACAAGCGAGTGGTATTAATAGTAGTGATCCACCTGCAACCCCACTTGCACCACAAGCACTAATAGCTGCAATAAATGATAAAAGAATTGCTTGCGGAATTGAAACATCTATTCCATAAGTATATGCAGCAGCTAGTGTTAAAATATTAATTGTTATTGCTGCACCACCCATATTAATAGTAGCACCTAAAGGAATAGAAATAGAGTAAGTGTCTTCTTCAAGTCCTAACTCTTCACATAATTCCATATTGACAGGAATATTAGCAGCTGAACTTCTTGTAAAAAAAGCGGTAATACCACTATCTTTTAAGCATTTAAAAACAAGAGGATACGGATTTTTTCTCATTGCGATAAAAGCAATAATCGGATTAACTACTAAAGCTACAAAAAGCATTGTGGAAATTAAAACGATTACTAATTGACCATATTGTTGTAAGCCATCTATTCCACTAGTAGCAATAGAGTCAAAAACAAGTCCCATAATACCAAGAGGAGCTAAATTAATGACCCAGCGAACAACAACACCTAAAGCTTCAGAAATATTTTCAACAACAGATTGTGTGGCTTGTTTTAAACCAACGTGCTTTAAAGCAAGTGCAATCACAACAGCCCATGCTAAAACGCTGATATAGTTTGCGTCAATAATAGATCCTAGAGGATTTTGGACAATTCCTAATAGAAGGCCTCTAAATATTTCAAGAATTCCTACGGGTGGTTCAAATCCTTCTGGTGCTGCTTGTAGCTCTAACATCGTTGGTTTAATGAAACTAAATAGTACGGCAGTAGTTGCTGCTAGAAAAGTTCCTACTAAATATAAAACAATAATTAGTTTCATATTCGTTTTTTGCCCTTTTTTATGTTTTAAAAGTGAATCAATTACTAAGAAAAATACTAGTAGTGGAGCAACTGATTTTAAAGCACCAACAAAAACTGTTCCAAAAATTGAAATACCTGACAATTTTTCTGGAGCAATCAATGCTAGAGCAATTCCTATAATAAGTCCAATAACTATTCTTTTTATTAAGCTAATTTTATTCCATTTTTGTATGATATTCATAATTCCTCCTATAAAATGATTATTTTATAAATATCATATCATAATTTTTTAAAAAATAAGCAAGAGTTTTTATTTTTTTAAATAATAGTTATTAATAATTTCAATAATTGGTATAATTAAGAAAATAAGCCATGTTGGATGCCAAGTATTTGTACTAAAGCCTATTATTAAAAAAATAAGCAAACAAGCACTAGTAGTTAAATCTGTGACAAAGCGCTTTTTTTTATGTTCTTCCTTATTTTCTGCTTTTTTAAGACCCATTAATTTAAAATAATGATTTGCTTGCATAAAACCAAAAATAATTAAAATAACACTAAATGTTAGCAAGATAGCAAATATTAAAATAGCGAAATTTTCATTAATTTTTGCTAGTAAAATATAAGGCATTGATGTAAAAGTAGCTAAACTGATACCGCTTATAGCAATAATAGAGAAAAAATTAAATTTTTTTAAACTAGTTTGATCAATTTGCTCATTAATTTGCGTAAGCTTATAATTTTTTTTGATATTAATAGCAATCAGTATTAAGAAGACAGAAATGCTGATAAGTAAGCCATAAATTAAAATAGTGATACCTTCAGCTAAACTAGGGTAGTAATTTTTTAAAATTTCTTCTATTAAAGGAAAAGAGAAAGTTCCTAATATGATTAATGCAATTCCTATACTAATCAATAAATTTGATAAAACATTGGTATTTCCTTTAGTAATGTTTTTTCCCTCATATATAGCTTCTTCATTTGTTAAGTAATCAACACTAACATTAAATAACTTTGAAAGAGCAATTAAGTTATATAGTTCTGGGAAAGATTCTCCTCGTTCCCATTTTGAAATTGCTTGACGTGAAACAAATAATTTTTCTGCTAATTCTTCTTGAGAAAGATTATTATTTTTTCTGAGTTGAGCAATTTTTTCTCCTAAAATATTATTCATACCTTACCTCCGAATGATAACATGATAATTAAATTATATAGAAGTACAATCTTAAAAGCAATAATAAAGCTTTTTACAGCATGTAAACTAATAGTTGCTTAAACAGTGAAATAGTGAAATAGTGATAATTAAACTTCATAGAAATACAATCTTAAAAGCAACAATAAAGCTTTTTACAGCATGTAAACTAATAGTTGCTTAAACAGTAAAATAGTGA
>CAZQIG010000003.1:0-88825 GCA_964593055.1 uncultured Erysipelotrichia bacterium | reverse complement strand
AATAAAGCTTTTTACAGCATGTAAACTAATAGTTGCTTAAACAGTAAAATAGTGATAATATTTAATATAGAATTGGAGTACATAGAAAGTAGGTCTTAATCATGATTGGGATTGATATGACAACAGGTTCAATTATAAAAAAAATTTTTAGAGTATCATTACCGATAGTAGTTACAAACTTAATAAATATGGCTTATAACTTAACTGATATGTTTTGGCTTGGTCAAGTTAATCAAAATGCTTTGAGTGCAGTAGGGACAATCGGTCTTTTTATGTGGTTAGCACAAAGTTTTTCCATGCTTGCTAGAACGAGTACAGAAATTAAAATTTCACAACTATATGGAGAAAAAGCTTTTTCAAAAGTCAATCAATATAGTAGCAATGGGCTTGTTTTAGGAATGACTGTTGCTACTATATATGCTTTAATGATTTATCTTTTTAAAAATGAAATAATTGCCTATTTTAATTTTTCAAGTTATGAATTAGTTAAAATGAGTTTAGACTATTTAGAAATTGCTAATCTTGCGATGTTTATTTTAATTATTTCACAAGTTTTTATAGCTATTTATAATGGTATTGGTAATACAAAAATTGTCTTTTATATTTCAGCAATGGGATTAGCCTTAAATATGATATTAGATCCTATACTGATTCTTCACTGGGATTTAGGTACAAAAGGAGCAGCTATTGCAACCTTAATTGCCTCAGCTACTTCTTTATTACTATTTGTTATGCATTCAAGATATAAAACGACGTTACTAAAAAATTTTCGCAGAAACTTTTCTCTACATAAATTGAAAATTTTAATAAAATTAGGAGTTTTTCCGATGCTAACTAATGTTATATTTACGTTTATTAGTATTATTGTAAGTGAATTTATTATTCAATTTGGTGATGCTAATATTGCTGTAAATCGTATAGGAACTCAAGTAGAAGCACTTACTTGGATTATTGGCGGTGCTGCTGCAACAGCGATTACGGTTTTTGTTGGACAAAATATTGGTGCTAAAAAATATTTACGTAGTGCACGTGGTTATACAATTGTTTTAGCGATAATGGTTAGTTATAGTTTATTAATTAGTCTCTTTTTTATTTATTTTGGTGAAGAACTATATTTGTTTTTTCTACCTAATGAAAGTGAAACAGCTAAATTAGGAGCTACTTATTTATATATTGTTGCTTTTTCACAAGCCTTTATGATGCTTGATCTTGTTACTTCAGGAATGTTTAATGGACGTTCAATGACTGTTTTACCTTCTGTAATTACTATTATTGCCAATATTACTAGAATTCCAATTATGTATTATTTAGCCAGCCTTTATGGAATAAATGGTGTTTGGTTAACAATTTCATTGACAGCTATTTTTAAAGGGCTTGTCATGTTAATAGCTCACTGCCTAAGTATTTATAAGAGCAAAGAGTTTAAACTAAGATACTTTTTTTCATAAAAAAAAATAATCTTTATTTTTACATTACAAATAGATCTTTTTATATTTGAGGAATCTAGAAAAATGTGTTACGATGATTTTAATATTATTTATGTAAAGGAGATCTTATGAAAAAACTTGTTTTAGCACTTTTTTCGTTAATTTTTATTTTAAGCGCATGCAGTATGTTTGATGATGACTCATTAATAGAAGATGGAAAATATTTTGCAAGTAGTGACGTTGCTGAAAATGGTTGGATGTATTACTTAGCTATGGAAGTAAAAGATGGTGTAGTTGTTGATGTTGAATACGATGGACTTAATATGTTAGATGGTGATAAACGAACTAAAAGCAAGCGTGGTGTAGATGGTGATTATAATTTAGGTAGTGATGCTATTGCACCAATACAAGACCAATTAAAAGCAATTTCAGATTATATTTTAAGTGGTAAAGATCTACATGAGATAACATTTGATGATAGTGGTAAATCTGATGCAATTAGCACAGCGACTATTAAGTATGAACAAGTAGTTGAACTATACGACTTAGCTTTGAAAAGTGGCGTAATTAACAAGAGTGATAAGTATGAAGATGGTTATTACTTTGGAGTTAGTTCTGTAGAAGAATTTGGTGGAGTTGATCAAGTTGCTTACTACGTTTATAATGGTATTATTGTTGCAGCACACTTTGATTCACTAATTGAAAAAGATGGTTTGCAGGCGTATAAGAGTTTTTTATCTAAAAATGGCGATTACGATTTGGGCAGTGAAGCTATTTCTTCCATGCATGAACAGTTACAAGTGCTTGAAGAAAACTTAGTAGAAAAGCAAGCTTGTGAGTTTAGTGATCTTGATGCAGTTAGTGGGGCAACAATTAAGCTTGAATATTTTGCAGAAGCTTTCGCTAATGCAGAAAAGAAGTAATTTTTTACAAAAAAGCAAGTTAATAACTAACTTGTTTTTTATATTCAAGGTTTTATTATTAAAATAAAATGAAGTATTGACTTTGAAGTTAGGGTGTGCTAACATTACATTAGCTAAAGCATTACTTGAGGAGATGCTTAATGATGAAACTTTCAGAAGGAAAATTAAATACTACATATATTATTGATGATATTTTAACTGCTGATGAAGCTATGAAGGAATTTTTATTTTCGCTTGGTTGTTATCCAGGAGAAAATATTACTATTATTTCTAAACTTGCTTCTAATTATATAGTTAATATAAAAGATGCACGTTATTCAATTGATGAAAGATTAGCAAGTGCTATTTTAATTCACTAGAAATAAACGGTAGGGATATATTTTTTATTTATTTGTTAGCTCTAGCTAACATTTAGGAGGATGTCATGAAAATTGCTTTAATTGGAAATCCTAATTGTGGAAAAACAACTTTATTTAACGCAATTACAGGAAAGATAGAACACGTTGGAAATTGGCCAGGTGTTACAGTTGCTAAAAAAGAAGGACGTATAAAAAGTGCGCTCAATCCTAAAGTAAAAGATTTAATTGTTGTTGATTTACCTGGTGCATATTCTATGAATCCTTACACTAGTGAAGAAAATATTACTAAAGATTTTATTGAGCAAGAAAATCCTGATATTATTATTAATATCGTTGATTCAACTAATTTGAGTCGTAGTTTATTTTTAACAACTCAAGTTTTAGAATTAGGTATACCAGTAGTTGTTGCTTTAAACAAATACGATGTCACAGATAAAAAGGGTAATCATATTAATACGGGAATGTTAAGTCAATTTTTAAATTGTCCAGTTGTAGAAACTAGTGCAGCAGCATCTAGTAATAACGGTTTAAAACATTTGATTTTGGAGTGTGTTCGTCATCTTGAGAATCCTCATCCACAATTACCACCGCGAATTGATGGATTAAAAGATGCTAAGAGTGAAAGGCAGTTTAGAGTAGCAGATCGTAAACGTTTTTCTTTTGTAAAAGAAGTAGTTTTAGCTGTTGAGCGAAAAAAAGTAAGTGCTTCTTCACAAACTATGCAAGATAAAGTTGATCGTGTTATTGCCCATAAATGGTTAGGAATTCCTATTTTTGCAGCTATTATATTTTTTATATTTTATGTTTCACAAGCTTGGCTTGGACCTGCTATTGCAGATCTTCTCGTAGGTTTTTTAGAAGTAATTCAAACAAAGATTGCCGAATTTTTTGTTAATGCTAATCCGCTTGTAGCCTCTTTACTAATTGATGGAATTATTGGTGGTGTAATTGCAGTAATAGGTTTTTTACCACTAATTATGACAATGTTTTTTTTAATGGCTTTATTTGAAGATTGTGGTTATATGGCACGAGTTGCTGTTGTAATGGATCGCTTTTTTAAAAAAATTGGTTTATCGGGTAGAAGCGTGATTCCAATGGTAATTGGAACAGCATGTGGTATTCCTGGTGTAATGGCTTCACGTACGATAAAAAATGAACGTCAAAGAAGAACAACTGCTATGTTGACACCATTTATGCCATGTGGGGCTAAATTGCCGATAATTGCTTTGTTTTCGGGAGTGTTTTTCTCAGGCTCTGCACTAGTTGGAACGTCGATGTATTTTTTAGCAATTTTTGTAATTATTATTAGTGCTACACTTATTAGAAAAATTACTGGTGATACTTCACATGACTATTTTATTATGGAATTACCAGAATATCGTATACCAAGTATAAAAAGAGCCGCAGTTTCGATGTTTTCGCGCGCTAAAGCTTTTCTTATTAAAGCAACGACTATTATTTTACTTTCTAATGCTATTGTACAATTAATGCAAACATTTACTTGGAGTTTTGATGTTGCAACAACTCCAGCCGATAGTATTTTAGCATCAATTGCTTCACCTGTAGCTATATTATTTATTCCTTTAGGTTTTGGAATTTGGCAATTTGCAGCAGCAGCTATCACGGGTTTTATTGCTAAAGAAAATGTTGTAGGAACATTAGCAGTATGTTTTGGAATTTCTAATTTTATTGATGTTGAATCATTAGCTTTAACTACTAATGCTTCTGGGGTAGAAGCTACTTTTGCCATTAGTTCAATTGCAGCATTATCATATTTGATATTTAATCTATTTACGCCACCTTGCTTTGCTTGTATTGGTGCAATACGTGCAGAAGTAAACTCTGCAAAATGGACTTGGGGAGCAATCGGCTTTCAGCTAGCCATGGGTTATACGTTAGCTTTTATTGTCTATCAAACAGGAACATTAATTAGTACAAAATCATTTGGTAGTGGGTTTTTTCCAGGATTAATTTTCATTTTAGCCATTGCTATTTATATTACTTATTTAATGAAAAAAGGTGCTCAGTTAGTTAATAAGGAAGTGATATGATGGAAACACTGTTTCTAATTATCATTATCATCGTTATTTTCAGCTTGGCGATTTTAAAAATTGTCAAAGAAAAGAAAAAAGGTGCTAAATGTATTGGTTGTCCATTTTATGATAAAAATGATTGTTCAAAAAAATAATTTACAAAGTGAAAATTGTGTTTAGCACAGTTTTTTTTCGTAGAAATTTACTTTTATGTATTGATGAGTTATAATATGAAATAGAATTTCAATTTCAAATTAGGAGTGATAATATGAATGTTGGTAAATATAAAACTGCTCAAAAGCAAGCGATATATAATTATTTACTTGAGAATAGTGAAAAATATTTTACAATAGATGAAACTTTGCTGTATTTGCAAGAACGAGGAATTAGTGTTGGTAGAACAACAATTTATCGTTTTTTTAAGTTTTTACTTGAAGAAGGAGTTATTCAAGCATATCGTAGCAATAAAAATGAATTGACATGTTATAAGCTAATCGATACTAAACATGAAGAACAAGTTCATTTTAAATGTGATTCATGTGATAAACTTATTCATCTTGATTGCGCAAATTATAGTCAATTTGTCGAACATGTTAATACTAAACATAATATGATTGTTAATAATATTAAGACTGTTTTATATGGAACATGTTCTGAATGTTTACGAGATTTTGTATGAAAAAAATTTTAATTAGCATTGTTTTTATACTAATATTATCTAGAAATATCAAAGCATGTCAATTTCATGAAGCAATTCCTGAAATTTCTACTGATAAATTTATTGATAGTTATTATTATGAGTTACCAACTACTGATAGTGAGGTTATGAATAGTTTGACAACTGATGAAAATTATCTTTATATAATTCAGACAACTGATTTTATATATGTAGAAACATTATTACAAGATATTTCGGGTGTTTATGCTTTAGATGGTGAAGCAATAACTGCTATTAATCAAAGTCCTAAAAATTTGACAACAGTTGTAGTGACATTTAATGACGGCACGGTTTTAGAAATTGATTCATTACATCAAAATACTAATCATTCCAATGCACTTTTTTTAGATAGTGAATTAGAAAAAGGGTATGGTATTAAGTCTGAATACATGTTTTTATATGAAAAAGAAACTTTTAATGAAAAGAATGATCAATTTCTAAATGTTAAAGAACCACCAATTATTTCTTTAAGACATGCAATTACAGGTTTTTTATTATTTATACCGATTTTAATTATTTTCTTTTTAAAGCGAAAGGAGCGAAGAAATGGAGATTAAGCTCAATGAACTAAGCTTTGCTTATGAACAAGTAGATGTTTTAAAAAATATTGATTTATTTTTAAAAAGTGGTGATGTAACGCTTTTGCTAGGTCCTAATGGTGCAGGTAAAACAACTTTAATTAAGTGTTTACTTGGTGAATTAAAAACTTCTCGCGGGAAAATAACTTATGATAAAATTGAGATTAACGATTATACTGAATGGCAAAAAATAGGCTATATTCCTCAAGATTTAGCTATTCTCGGTTTTCCAATTACCGTTAGAGAATTTTTGAATGCTTTTAGTAACAGAAATCTTAATCGCGTTACAACTATTTTACGTGATGTAGGTATTGAATATTTAGCTCATCGCAATATAAGTAGTTTAAGTGGTGGTGAACGTAAACGCGTTTATTTAGCAAGAGCTTTGTTAAATGAGGTTGAGTTATTAATTCTTGATGAACCACTAGCGGCAGTTGATGATGAAAATATTAAACTTATCAAAGATCTTTTAAAGCGTATTGCTAGTAAAAAAATTAGTATTATCATCGTAACTCATAATTATAATGCGTTAGCAGAAATTGCTAATAACGTAATTGTTTTAGAAAAAACTGTTGTTTTTTCAGGGTCAAAGACAAATTATCACGATTATTTAAAGGTGGTTTAATGGAAATAATTGAAAATCTTATTAAATATGAATATTTACAAAATGCTTATGCAATTGGTCTTTTAATAGGCTTTCTAGCACCTTTATTGGGAGCATACATCATTTTAAAGAAACTAGCATTAGTTGTAGAAGCAATTTCTCATATAGCCATGGCAGGAATTACTTTAAGTTTTGCTTTAGATAAATACGGTATATTATCAATTTCTCCTTTTTATTTTGCTTTTACTTTTTCGTCATTAGGATTAATTTTAATTGAACGTATTGGTAATAGTTTTAAAACTTATAAAGAAATTGCGATTCCTATCATGATAAGCTTTAGTACGGCATTAGTAATTTTATTTAGTAGCCTTGCTGATGGATTTAATAAAGATATTATGTCCTACTTATTTGGTAGTATTTTAACGACTACATCTGCTGATGTAATAGTGATGATTATTGCAACTTTTATAACGGTTTTACTGTTATACAAATTTCATTCACAGTTAGTCGTTTTTGCAATTGATGCTGAATATGCTAAATTTTCAGGAATAAATGTGCGTATTTATAAAGTTATTTTTAATATATTATTAGCAATTTTTACAGTTTTGGCAATTAAAGTAGTTGGAATGCTTTTAGTAGGGGCTTTAATTATTATTCCTATTTCTAGTGCTAGTAAAATCTGTAATAGTCTTAAAATAACGATTATACTAGCAATTATTTTTAGTGAATTTTCCGTTATTATCGGATTAGTATCTTCTTATTATTTAAATATTCCTAGTGGAGCAACTATTGTTTTTGCAAATATTATTATTTTTCTATCTACCGTAATATATGGTAAAGTCAAAAGGAGTTTTTTATGAAAAAAATTTTACTAGTAATGATATTATTACTTACAAGCTGTTCAACACAAAAAGATGATGAAAAACGTACTATTTATACGACTATTTATCCAGTAGAATTTATCATCAAAACGCTAGTTGAAGATGAAATCCATGTAGTAAGTGTTATTCCAAAAGGTGGTGATGCTCATACATATGAACCTACCCAAAAAGATTTGAACGGAATTGCTAACTCTGAAATGTTTTTTTACTTTGGACTAGGACTAGAAGAGGCGGCTGAAGAGATGGCTCATGCAGTACGCAGTGAGGATGTTAAAGTTGTAGAGGTTGGAAAAGCTTTGCAGTTAAATGATGATGAACACCTTCATGATGAAACAGAGCATCGTAATCATCATATTTGGATTGATCCACTCTATATGATTGATATTGCTAATGTTATTGAAACAGAGTTAATTAATAATTATCCTGAAATTGAAGAAGTTATTGTAAAAAACAAGCAAGCTTTAGTAAAGCGTTTGTACACTTTAGATAACGTTTTCGATGAAAAGCTAAAAAATGTTAATAAAGATGCTTTTATTGTTAGTCATGATGCCTTTGCTTATTGGCAAAAATATGGAGTTACTTCAATTGCAGTTAAAGATGAGGCTCATTCAAAAGACCCAACGCAAAAAGAAATTAATGAAATTATTACAATTGGTCAAGATAAGCATTTAAAATATGTTTTTTATGAGCAAAATATTCCTTGTTTACCATTAGATGTAATAAAAAAGGAATTAGGTGCTGATAAATTAATTTTACATAACTTGAGTGTTTTAACTGAGCAGGAGTTAAAAGAACATGCTGATTATTTTTCATTAATGTATGATAATTTAGAAAAGCTCATCCAAGCTTTAAATTAAGTCTCTTCTGCTCTAGACAATTAATTAAGTTTGTGCTATGATTTGTTTGTAATTAAATATATGGGAGCTTGAATTTACAGGCTGAGAGGAAATTGTTTATTTCGACCGTACCTGATTTGGATAATGCCAACGTAGGGAGTTTTCTTTGTTTAAACTTATCTATTTTGGGTAAGTTTTCTTTTGGCTAAAAGAGGGTAAATGTAAATAAAAACTTCTAAATTTATTTTTAAGGAGAAAAAGATGAAATATAATACTCAAATGGAAGCGGCAAAGAAAAACATTATTACAAGAGAAATGAAGATTGTTGCAGAAAAAGAGCAAATGGATGTTGAAAATTTGCGTGCTTTAATGGCTAAAGGAGAAGTAGTAATTCCTGCTAACGTTAATCATACGTCACTTGATCCAGAAGGAATTGGTACATATTTAAAAACAAAAGTAAATGTTAATTTAGGTGTTTCTAGTGATTGTCTTGATTATACAGAAGAAATGGAAAAAGTTAAATTAGCTCATCAGTATGGAGTAGAGTCAATTATGGATTTAAGTAATTACGGTAAAACTAATAAGTTTCGTGAAGAATTAATAGCATTTTCAAAAGCGATGATTGGAACTGTTCCAATGTATGATGCAATTGGTTATTTAGAAAAAGAGTTGGCTGAAATTACGGCTGAAGATTTCTTAGAAGTTATTGAATATCATGCTAAACAAGGTGTTGATTTCATGACAATTCACGCTGGTGTTAATCGAAGTGCTATTAATGCTTTTAAAAAGAGTAAGCGTTTGACTAATATTGTTTCACGTGGAGGATCACTAATTTTTGCTTGGATGGAAATGACTGGTAATGAAAATCCTTTCTATGAATATTATGATGAAATTTTAGATATTTTAAATAAATATGATGTAACAATTAGCTTAGGTGATGCACTAAGGCCTGGGAGTATTCACGACAGTAGTGATGCTAGTCAAATTAGTGAATTAATTGAGTTAGGTATTTTAACTAAACGTGCTTGGCAAAAAAATGTTCAAGTTTTAGTAGAAGGTCCAGGACATATGGCGATTAATGAGATTGAAGCTAACATGGTTTTACAAAAGCGTCTTTGTCATAATGCTCCATTTTATGTACTAGGGCCAATTGTAACAGATATTGCTCCAGGATATGATCATATTACTTCAGCAATTGGTGGAGCTATTGCCGCAACACATGGAGCAGATTTTTTATGTTATGTTACACCAGCAGAGCATTTAAGGTTACCTGATCTTAATGATGTAAAAGAAGGAATCATCGCTAGTAAAATTGCAGCACATGCTGGTGATATTGCTAAAGGTTTACCTAATGCACGTCTAATTGATAATAAGATGAGCGATGCTCGAAGAAGAATTGCTTGGGAAGAGATGTTTAGTCATGCAATTGATCCTGAAAAAGCGCGTAATTATTATGAAAGTGTGAAAACTGATGATGAAAATAGTTGCTCGATGTGTGGTAAACAATGTGCGATGAATACTACTAATAAAATTTTAAATGGTGAAGAAGTGAGGTTGAATGAGTAATGATAGAAATTATTGTTAATGGTAAAAAAGAGCAAGTTTCTTTAATGACTATTTATACTTATTTAATGAATAATAATTTAGATGTTGATGTTGAAACAACAAGTATTGTTATTTTAATAAATGATAAAATAATTAAGAGTAGTACTTGGAAAGATATTTATTTAAAAGAAAATGATAAGATAGAAATTTTAAATTTTGTTTCGGGAGGATAATATGGATGATAAGTTAGTGTTAGGTGGAGTTACTTTTTCAAGTAGACTACTAACAGGTACAGGTAAATTTGCTTCTAAACAGTTAATAGCTCCAATGCTGTTAGCAAGTGAAAGTGAAATTATTACAATGGCTTTACGTAGAGTTAATTTTAAAAACCCTCGTGATAATGTTTTAAATTACATTCCTAAAGATATTACATTATTACCAAATACATCTGGTGCGAGAAACTGTGAAGAAGCTGTTAAAATTGCTCGTATTGCAAGAGAAGCTGGGTGTGGAAATTTCATTAAAATTGAAATTATTAATGATCAAAAGTATTTAATGCCCGATAATGAAGAAACGATTAAAGCTACGCAAATTTTAGCTGCTGAAGGCTTTATTGTTCTTCCTTACATGTTAGGTGATGTTGTCGCTGCTCAAAAGTTAGCAAAAGCAGGTGCAGCAGCTATTATGCCTTTAGGTTCACCTATTGGTAGTAATCGTGGTTTAGAAGCAAAAGCAATCATCGAAATGATTATTGAAACGACTTCTTTACCAGTTATTGTCGATGCTGGAATTGGTAAGCCTTCACACGCTTGTGAAGCAATGGAAATGGGTGCAGCAGCAGTTTTAGTAAATACAGCGATAGCTTGTAGTGATGACCCTGTTTCTATGGCAATGGCTTTTAAACAAGCTGTAATTGCAGGAAGAAAGGCTTATTTAGCCGGTTTAGCAACTAAAAAGCGTTATGCTGATGCTTCTTCACCCTTAACTGGATTTTTAAGGAATGATTCGTAGTGGGATTCAAAAATATTATTATTGAATATGAAAATTTTGATTTGCAAAAATATTTTAAAAGCGTTACAGATGAAGATCTACGTAGTACTTTAGAAAAGGAAAACTTAAATTTAAAAGATTTATTGAATTTACTTTCTCCAAAAGCAGCGTATTATTTAGAGGAAATGGCTGAAAAAGCACAGCGATTAACGAAAATGCATTTTGGTAAAAAGATTCATTTATATAGTCCAATATATCTTTCAAATTATTGTAGTAGTGCTTGTATTTATTGTGGATTTAGTAAAAATAATCGCATTATTAGAAAACAGTTAACTTTTGAAGAAATAGAAATAGAAGCTCAAAAGCTCGCTGAAATGCAAATTGAACATGTGTTAATCTTAACTGGAGAAGCAAAACATATCGCTAATTTTGATTATATAGCACGAAGTGTGCGAATTTTAAAAAAATACTTTTCTTCTATTTCAATAGAGATTTATCCTTTGACTGAAATAGAGTATAAACTTTTAAAAAAAGAAGGTGTTGATGGTTTAACAATTTATCAAGAAACTTATGATGAAAATGTTTATGATAAGGTACATTTAGCAGGTGAGAAAAAGAATTTCACTTATCGTTTAGATGCTGCAGAAAGGGGATGTTTAGCAGACTTTCGACAAGTTAGTATTGGAGCTTTATACGGTCTATCAAGTTTGGAAAAAGAAGCATTTTTAAATGCTCTCCATGCTAATTATCTTATGAATAAGTATCCTACTACAGAAATTAGCGTTTCATTTCCACGTATACGTAATGCTGAAGGTAGTTTTAATGCTTTTAAAGAACTCGATGATGCTAAACTTCTCCAATTTATTTTAGCATTTCGCTTGTTTTTACCAAAAGTAGGTATTAATCTTTCAACACGCGAAAGTAGTTTTTTACGCGATAATTTACTCGGATTAGGAGTTACTAAAATATCTGCTGGTTCTAAAACTAGCGTTGGGGGATATCAAAAAGGATCTACTTCAACAGAGCAATTTGAAATTGTTGATAATCGTAGTGTCGAAGAAATTGATTTGGCGATTAGAAAAAAAGGTTTTGATCCTATTTATAAAGATTGGGAGGATCTTACTTGATGAATAAATTAAAAATTGGGATTGCTGGGGCAGGAGGAATAGGTTCTAATGTTTGTAACCATTTAATTCGCACGAATATCAGCAACCTTAAGATCGTTGATTTTGATATTTTAGAGCGTAGTAATCTAAATCGCCAATACTACTTTTATGATCAACTTAATACTTCTAAAGTTGAAGCTTTAAAAATCAATATGGAGCGGATTAATCCACAACTAAATTTAGAAATCATTAATACTCTTTTAACAGAAGAAAATATTGTTGAACATTTTCAAGATTGTGATATTATTATAGAAGCTTTCGATAATAAGAGTTCTAAGCGCTTTTTAGTAGAACAGCTCTTTACTACAAAAAAACTTATTATTAGTGCTAGTGGAATTGCTGGTCTTAGTTTAGCTAATGTAAAAGTAAAAAGATTTGCTGATAATTTATATGTTGTTGGTGACTTTACAACTGATATTGACACTTATAAAACATATTCTTCAAAAGTGAGTTATGTTGCGAGCATAATGGCTAATCTTGCTATTGAGTATTTGGAGGTATTATGATTGATTTACAAGGATTATATTATATTACAGGAAGTGATTTAACTAATCAGCGTGGAAATATTTACTGTGTAAAAGAGATGATAAAAGCAGGAGCAAAAATTATTCAATATCGTGAGAAGACTTTAAGTTATCGTGAAAAAGTTCTAGAGGCTCGTGTTATTAGTCGAATGTGTAAAGAAGCTGGTGTTTGTTTTATTGTTAATGACCATGTTGAAATAGCATTATTAGTAGATGCAGATGGAGTACATATTGGACAAGATGATTTAGATATTCAAGATGTTAGAGAATTAATCGGTAATAAAATTATTGGGGTGTCAACACATTGTCCAGAGCAAGCCCAAAAGGCTGTCAAAGCAGGGGCAGATTATATAGGTGTAGGTCCAATATTTAAAACGACTACTAAGGATCGAGAACCTGTTGGTTTAGAGTATCTTGATTATGTTGTTGAAAATATTAAGCTTCCTTTTGTTGCAATTGGGGGTATTAAAGAGCATAATCTCAATTTAGTGTTAAAACATCATGCTAAGTGTGTTTGTCTTGTGAGTGATATTTTAGAAAGTGCTGATATTCAAAATAAAATTTTTAATTTAGAAAAGCACATCAAAGATTTTTATTCAACGTAAGTAACTAAAAAATAGGTGATATATCATCTATTTTTATTTGTTCTTTTGTCTATATTAAAACGATAAAATTCAAAAAAAATTAAAACAATAAGTTAAATTTTGCTAAATAGTTGTTTATAGCTAGTATAATTATTTTTATAAATACAATTATATATATAAGATTTTTTTGATATATATGTTATTTTCACTATGAATTTTAAATGAGCGTAGAAATTATTATGCTTTTGTAAATTAGCTTTAAGAGTAGTGAAAAAAAGGGGGTATAGTATATTAAAAAGATAGTTGAAGATAATCGATTTATTTCTAAAATCAAACATACTGTTACTATTTCTTTGTATGATGATTCTAGTAATGAAACATATATTCTTAGTTTTGATCAGCGAAATTGGAAAGTAGATAAGTTGTTTTTTTATATTTTTGAATGTATTAAAAATAAAGGAAGTACATTAGAAGTACTTCAAAGTCAATTAGAAAATAAATATGGACTCTCTATTACAATAAATGATTTATATTTAATAATAGAAGATTTTTTTAAAAAACATGGTTTATTAGAAGGTTATAAGTCAAAATTTTTTACGAAAAAAGGTAAAATAGTTTTTACAAAATTGCCTTTAATCCCAACAAAAGTTTTAAACTACTTCAGCTTGTTTGAATTTCTATTAAATTTTAAATTAATCTTAGCTGTTAGTATAGCTTCACTGTTTTTTACTACTTACATTTTATGGTTTTACATTGATTTTTCATTGATTAAAAACTTCTTTAATTTAGGAATTGTAGGTAGTTTAATAACTATTTTATTAATTATAATTTTTAATTTGTTCCACGAATTAGGCTATGCTCTAGCAACAACGAAATTCAAAGTTCTTCCTGGTCGTATCTGTCTAGGTTTTTATTACATAATACCTATCTTATTTACGGATTCAACTAATGTTTGGAAATTGAGAAAAGGTAAGCGCTTTTTCATTAATTTTACTGGAATATACTTTCAAGGATTTGCTTTAATACTCGCTTTTCTATTTAATGTTTTATTTTTACAAAATGTTTATTTAGATATTGCAATTATTATTTCTTCTTTGTTATTAGTTAAAAGGTTTTATTCATTTATCAAATTTGATGAATACTTAATACTTTCACATTTTCTCGGTGTAAAAAATGTTTTTGAAGCAGCACTAAAAGTTTGGGAAGATTTCTTGTTATATATTCTATTTCAAGAACGTAGTAAGAATAATTTTCGTAGTTCAACAAAGCTTTTTATTTATATTAGCTCTGTTTTAACTACACTTTTTATCGCTATTTTTACACGTTTAAGTTTATTATTAGCCTATGCTTGTTTAAAGCAATTTTATAATAACGGGATAGAGCTTTATAGGAATAAAACAAGTTATTTAGAGCCTGATTGGTATTTAATTACTGAATTTATCATCAATAATTTAATTGTTTTATTCACTTTTGTTTTTATTATCAAAATTATCATTTTTAGCTTTAAGTTTATCCTTAATAAGTGGAAGATGGTGAAAAAATGTATTTAATACGTAAATTTGAACAATTTTCACGTCGTGAATTACTTGATAGTAGTTTAAAATCTTTACAAGAATTTTGTCTTTTTTATAAAATTGAGATAAGTTCATATGAAATTTTTCTTCTTAGTGAATTATACTGTTTTTTTTATACTAATATCGATATTCCACAAACTAATTTAATTGCTATTCCATATATTGGTGTTAGGCATAATCATCTTGAGCAATTTGTTTTGGAAAAAATGGCTTTACCCTATCAAAAAGTTAATTATGGTGATAGTCAAGAAGCTTTAGAAAACTTAAAATCTTTAGTTAATGAAGATAAACCTGTTTTATTTAAGTTTCATACGCTTTTTATGCTTAACGATGATAAATTGAGTTTAGCGCAAGAAACGATGTTTTATTGTCTTTCTACACTGTTACTTGTCGGTTATGATGAAGATAAAAAAGAAGTGTTAGTTATTTTAGTCAATGATGATGAACAACAAACACCGTTAAGGATGAGCTACTTTGATTTTCAAACATTTCGTAATTTACCTTGTACTCCATACAGTCCAGCAGGTACTTGCTATTATTTAGATAATGAAAATGAGTTTAAGTATCATTTAGATTTAAAGACATTAATTTTACAAAGCTTACAAAAGACTGTTGATGAAATGTTACATACTAAATATGTGAATGATTTTGATTTTGGTAATTTAGGTACGTGGACTGTTGCAGTTGGTATTCACGGTATGCAACTGTTTAGTGAAGCGATATGTGAGTTGATTAGTCTTAGTAGTAGTAGTGTGATTGAAGAAAATTACGTGAAATTAGTTAGTAGTTTTTTAAGAAATAACTTGTTTTTTGGAACAACTAGTTGTTACCGTTTTGAATTTGCTAAGTCATTAAAATACGTTAGTAAAAAATATAATTTAATTGAACTATCTATTATTGCTGATGATTATAATAATATAATTAAAAATTGGAAAAAGATTTTAAGTTTATTAAAAGTGATTTCTATTTCTAAGCAAGGAACGTATTTTAAGCTTCAACAATTAAAGAGTATTTTTAATAAAACACTTGATTTAGAAGAAGCAGCTTTAGAGCGCTTAGAAATTGTCTTAAATAAATTAATCTAATAAAAGACTCGTGCAGTCTTTTTTAATGATATAAAAACTTTTGTTAACTAAATTTAAAAAGTATTATTGAAATACTGATTGCACTAAACAATCTTTTTTGATATAATTACAAAAGGTGATAATACATGTTAGATTTAAGTAAGATGTTAGAAAATCAAAAGATTTTAGATGCACGAATTATGGACTCTTTTAAGTTAGAAGATAGTGATACGCTTGAGAAGCGGATTTTAGCTCTCTTAGTAGAAGTGTCTGAATTAGCAAATGAAGTGCGTTGTTTTAAATATTGGTCTACTAAAAGTGCTTCTAGCAAAGAAGTTATTTTAGAAGAGTATGTTGATGGATTACACTTTATCTTATCGCTTTCAATTACTTTTGATGAAGTGTTAGTGCTTGAACAAGTAGCGCATGCCTATGATTTGACAACAGCGTTTTTAAAACTCAATGAGTTAATTATTACGCAAGCTTATCACTCCCATTCAATTAATGGTGTTTACAATTTGTATTATTATATCGCTGAGCTTTTAAAATTTAGCGATGATGAAATCACAGAAGCATATTTTGCGAAAAATAAACAAAATCATCATCGACAAGATGAAAATTATTAGGAGGAATCATGAAAAACTTAGAATTGTTAAAGAAGTATGTTGATGCTGCTGCACCTAGTGGATACGAAAAAGAGGCAAGAATAGTTATGAAAGAGCATTTAAGTCAAAAAGATATTCCTTGTGAGCAAGATAATTTAGGAAGCTTAATTGCTAAAATTGGTGATCATGGACCAAAAATTATGCTTGCTGGGCATTTAGATGAAATAGGTTTTATGGTAACAAAAATTGATGATAACGGTTATATTTCATTTACTCCACTAGGTGGATGGTGGGGACAAGTTATGCTTGCTCAACAAATGGATGTTGTAACTCGTGATGGTAAAAGACATCGTGCGATTATCGGTGCTAAACCACCACATATGCTAAGTGTTGAAGAAAGAGCTAAACCAGTTGCAATTGACAAAATGTTTTTAGATTTAGGAGTTTCTTCAAAAGAAGAAGTAGAAGCGTTAAATATCAGTATAGGTGATTACGTTGTACCTTATTGTGAGTTTCAAACAATGGGTAATGAAAAATATATGTTAGCTAAAGCATGGGATAACCGTGTAGGTTGTTATATTGCAAGTGAAGTTATTTTACGTTTAAAAGATGAAGCGTTAGAAAATCAAGTTTATGCTGTAGGAACAGTGCAAGAAGAAGTTGGGTTAAGAGGTGCTAAAACAGCTGCTCATATGATTAATCCTGATATCGGAATTTCTTTAGATGTCGGATTAGCTGCTGATATGCCAGGATTGGAATCAGAAGTATTCAAAGGTAAATTAGGGGATGGTCCACTAATTACATTATTTGATAGTTCAATGATAGGACATCGTGATTTACGTGATTTTATTGTTGATGTTGCAAAAGAAAATGATATTAAATTTCAATTTGCAGGTTTAAAAGCAGGTGGAACTGATGCAGGAGAGATGCACAAAGCTCATAATGGTGCTCCTTCAATTGCAATAGGTCTAGCAACTAGATATATTCATTCTAATGTAGGAATCATTCATTATGATGATATTGAAAATGCAATTGTGTTATTGACAAAAGTTGTTAAAAAATTAAATGAAGATACAGTAAAAGAGATTACATTTAAATAATAATATTGGAGGAATTGTTATGTCTAAAATTTTTGCGGTTAATGCCGGTAGTTCATCATTAAAATATCAATTATTAAATATGCCTGATGAGACACTTATTTGTGAAGGGATGATTGAAAGAATTGGTTTGGAAAATTCGATTTTTCAAATGAAAAAAAGTGGTGAAAAAGTTAAGTTAGAAGTTGAAATTAACGATCATGAAGAAGCAGTTAATTTCTTAATTGATAAATTAATTGAATTAAATGTTGTTAATTCAATTGATGAAATTGTAGGAGTTGGACATCGTGTTGTACACGGTGGAGAAAAATTTTCACAATCTGTTGTTATTGATGATGATGTTGAAAAAACAATTGAAGAAGTTTCAGATCTTGCTCCATTACATAATCCAGCTAATTTAATAGGTTATCGTGCTTTTAAAAATAAATTAAGTGATAGCGTTGTACATGTTGCTGTTTTCGATACTGCTTTTCATCAAACAATGCCAAAAGAGTCATATATTTATCCAATTGATTATGACTTATATGAAAAATATGGTATTAGACGTTATGGGTTCCATGGAACAAGTCATAAATATGTTTCTGAAAGAGCAATTGATTTGTTAGGAAATCCTGCTGATTCAAGAATTATCGTTTGTCATTTAGGAAATGGTGCGTCATTATGTGCTGTTAAGAATGGTAAATCAATTAATACTTCAATGGGATTAACGCCTTTAGCAGGAATTATGATGGGTACTAGAAGTGGTGATGTTGATCCAGCAGTTATTCCATATATTATGGAAAAAGAAAATATTTCTGTTGATGAAGTAATGACTTATTTAAATAAAAAATCAGGTATGCTAGGAGTTAGTAAAATTTCTTCTGATAGCCGTGATGTTGAAGAAGCTTTCTTGAGTGGTAGTAAAAATGCGGAATTTGCAATCAAACTTTATGTTAGAAGAATTATCGATTATATTGGACAATATATTGTACAGTTAGGTGGATGTGATTCAATTGTCTTTACTGCTGGTATTGGTGAAAATTCTAAATTAACAAGAGGTTTAATCATTAAAGAGTTAGGTCGCTCGACTGGTGCTAAAATTGATGCTGTTGCTAATAATATGCGTGGTGAAGAAAAGTTGATTTCTTCAGAAGATTCAGCAATTAAAGTATTTGTTATTCCAACTAATGAAGAGCTAATGATTGCTCGAGATGTTTATTCATTAATGTAAAAAGCCCATTGGGCTTTTTGTTATTGTAAAGAGGTAAAAAATGTTAAAAACAATTTATGAGACAGTATCTGAATATGAAACGATTATTATTCATCGTCACATGTCTCCTGATCCTGATGCTTTAGGAGCACAGTTTGGGTTAAAGAAATTAATATTGAATAATTTTCCATTTAAGGATGTTTTTTGTGTTGGAAATGTTCCTGAGGCTTTAAGTTATATTGGTGAAAGTGATGAAATTGATTTAGAATTATACAGTGATGCATTAGTAATTGTCGTTGATACAGCTAATGAGTTACGAATTGATGATAAACGTTATAACAAAGGTAGTTATTTAATCAAGATAGATCATCATCCAGTTGATGACAAATACGGTAATTATGAATGGGTTGATAGTAATTATGCTTCAACGTGTGAAATGATTTATGAGTTTGCTTTAGCTACATCTTTAAAGATGAATGAAGATATTAGACAAACTTTATTATATGGAATAGTTGCTGATACAAATCGTTTTTTATATCCTGCAACTTCTCAAAAAACAATTGCTATTGCTTTAGATATGAAAAAAAATCATACTGATTTTACAACTGTTTATGATAATTTATATAGTCGAAATTTTGCAGAATTAAAGTTATTTGGCTATATTATTAATCATTTTCAAATCGAAAAAAAAGTCGGCTACGTTTATCTAGATAATAGTCTTAATAAAAAGTTCGATTTATCATCAGCCTCTAATTTAATCGGTTCTTTTGGTAATATCAATGATTATTTAGTGTGGGTCTTCTTTATTGAAGATAAAAAAAACAAGCAAATTAGAGTAAATATTCGCTCAAGAGGTCCGGTAATTAACGATATTGCTGAAAAGTTTGGCGGTGGTGGGCATATCTTTGCTAGTGGAATAAGATTAGATTTAAAATTTGCTTATAGTAGTATAATTGAAGCATTACAAGAAAGAGTTAGTGAATATGAAAGAAAATTGTAATACCATATATAATTTTGATGGTGGTTTTTTTGAAGATTTAACAGTGATTGAAAGAGCACTTATAAAAAAGTTTCGTAAAGAAATTTGGACTAAATTTATTAAAGCCTTAAAAGAATATGATTTAGTACAAAATGGTGATAAAATAGGTATTTGTATTAGTGGTGGGAAAGATAGTTTACTTTTAGCAAAGTGTTTTCAAGAACTGCAAAAGCATGGGCACTTATCGTTTGATATAGAATTTCTTGCTATGGATCCAGGATTTAATAAAGTTAACCGAGAATTATTAGAAAAAAACTGTGAGTATTTAAATATTCCTATCAAAATTTATGACTCAGCTATTTTTGAAGTAGTTGAAACAATTGCTAAAGATTATCCTTGCTATATGTGTGCTAAAATGAGAAGAGGTTTTTTATATAGCAAAGCACAAGAATTAGGATGTAATAAAATTGCACTTGGACATCATTTTGATGATGTCATCGAGACAATTATGTTGAATGTGATGTATGCTGGTAATTATAAAACGATGATGCCGAGATTAAAGGCTAAGAATTATGATAATATGGAGCTTATTAGACCACTATATTATGTTAAAGAAGAAAATATTGTTAAATTTGCTAAATATACGGGGTTACCTTTTATGAATTGTGGATGTATTGTAGCTGCTGGTAAAACTAGTAGTAAAAGAAGTGAAATTAAAAAAATGATTGCTAATTTAAGAGAAATTTTTCCTGATGTTGATAAATCAATTTTTAAATCAGCTTATAATATTAGTTTAGATGCTGTTATAGGATATGAAAAAGATGGTGTGAAACATTATTTTTTAGATGATTATTAGTGAGGTGGAAAGATGGATGTTATATCTTTAATTGAAAAGAAACGTTATGGGGAAGAGCTAAGTGCTGAAGAAATTCATTTCATTGTTAATGGTTATGTAGCAGGTAAAGTTAAAGACTATCAAATGTCAGCGCTATTAATGGCTATTTGTATTAATTCCATGACCGAAAAAGAAATGTATGAATTAACGAAAGCTTATGTATTGAGTGGGCATGTTAATGATTTTAGTGCTGATTTTGGAGTAGTAGTTGATAAACATTCAACAGGGGGTGTTGGTGATAAAACGACTTTGATCGTTGCACCCATTGTTGCTTCTTGCGGCGTTAGTGTTGCTAAAATGAGTGGAAGAGGGTTAGGCTTTTCTGGAGGAACAATTGATAAACTAGAAAGTATTAAAGGATTTCAAACTGAACAATCGCTTGAAAACTTTATTAAGTTAGTTAAGAGTCACCAACTAGCAATTATCGGTCAAACACAATCTATCGTACCTGCTGATAAGTTGATTTATGCTTTACGTGATGTTACAGGAACAGTTGCTTCTATTCCTTTAATTGCTGCTAGTATTATTAGTAAAAAGATTGCTGGTGGAGCTAGTAAAATAGTAATTGACTTAAAGGTTGGTCAAGGAGCTTTTATGAAAACACTTAGTGAAGGGAAAAAATTAGCTCATGCTATGAAACAAATTTGTCTTCATTATGAACGTGAATTAGTCGTTATATTATCAAGAATGGATGAACCTTTAGGTCACTATGTCGGAAATTTAGTCGAAGTTTATGAAGCAAATCAGTTTTTAAAAGGAAATTATGAAAAAAATCTTTATGATTTAGTAATAACATTAGCTAGTAAAATGGTAATGTTAGCTAAAGATTGTAGTTATGATGTGGCTAGTAGAGAAGTAATTACTAATTTAGAAAATAATAAGGCTCTAGAAAAGTTTCAAGAATTTATTACAGCTCAAGGAGGAGATTACGATAGTATTCCAAATAGTGAAACAACCTTTTTAAATAATCGGTATGAAATTAAAAGTCTTCAAGAAGGATATTTGACACAAGTAGATGCTTTGAGTGTTGCTCAAGCTAGTTTGAGTCTAAAAGCGGGTCGATACTTTAAAGATGATAAAATAGATTTTAATGCTGGAGTGAAAGTGCATAAAAAAATTGGTGACTATGTTTATAAAAACGAAGTTTTATTCACATTATTTTATCAAGATAATTATGCAACAGCTAAGACAATTCTTGAAAATTGTGTTAAGATTAGTAAAGAAAGTGTAAAAAATAATATTATCATTGAAATAATTGATTAGGAGATTTTTATGAAAAAATTGCTTGTTATTTGCTGTAGTCTATTTTTATTCAGTAGTTGTGCTAAAAAAGAAGAAGCTTTACGTGTTGGCATGGATTTATCATATCCGCCATTTGAAACATTAATTGACGGTGAAGCAGCCGGAATTAGTGTTGATATTGCTAATGCTTTAGGTGAATATTTAAATAGGGAAGTAATTATTGTAAATACGAGTTTTGCTTCGCTAATCCCTGCTTTACAAACTGAAGATATTGATGTTGTTATCGGTTCAATGTCAATTACTAATGAACGTGAACAATTTGTCGATTTTACTAATCCATACATGTATTTTAAAATTATTGGGTTAGCAAACAACGATTATTTAACTACTAATAATTTAACAAAAGATTCTTTAATGGAAGATATTTTTCAAGTTAAAAATACTAAATTTGTCGGTATTGCTTCACAAGTTTCTGCAACAATTCCTGAGTCAAAAGGTTTTTCTGTTTTAGAAATGCCTGATCCAGCTGGAGCAATTTTAGAATTAACGCAAGGTAATGCCGATCTTTTTTTAATGAGCCCTTCACCAATTGTACGTGCACACAATGCTAATCTCCAAACAACAACGATTATTTGGGATCCATCTTCTATAAATTCAATTGGCATGGCGGTAAATAACGGTAATCAGGAATTACTAGATGAATTAAATGCTTTTATTGCCACAATGGCAACTGATGTTTATCCAGAATTAATTACAAAATACGAAGTACAAATGCATGAACTTTTAGGTGAAAATCGTGGATTGGAGTTTTATTTAAATGATGAATAGAAAAAAACTTGCTTTTCTATTAGCAATTAGTACTTATATTTCATTTATTGTTTTTGTAGTGTTTACTTCAACTGCTACTAAATTAAATTTCAGTTTTATTTTTGATTATCGAAATATGTATCTAAAAGGAATAGTTTATACAATTTTAATTAGCGCTATTGTTTTTTTTATAAGTTTACTTGTCGGATTCTTACTCGTATTATTTAAAAAAAGTAGTAGTTATTATTTAAAATATATTAGTAAAATTTTTATTGAAGTGATGATGGGTACACCACTTTTAGTATTTATCATTATTTCTACTTATTTTGTCGGCGCAAGCTTTGGTATTCGCAACAAGCTTTTAATAGGGATATTAGCTATGTCTTTATATATGGGACCATATATTGCTAATGCTTTTGAAGGAGCGATTTCTTCAATTAGTAAGGAACAATATATTGTAATGAAATTATATAATTTTAATATTTGGCAAAAGTATCGCTATGTGATTATTCCACAAATTTTTCGCCAAATTTTACCGCCGATGATGAATAATATTTCACAAATTATTAAAGGAACTTCACTTTTAAACGTAATTGCTATTTCAGAAATTTACTATGTAACTGTAATTATTCAATCCAAAATATTTTCATATACAGAAGGATACTTGATTTTATGGCTTGTCTATTTAACTTTAACAGTACCTTTAATGATTTTTTCTCATTACCTTGAAAGTAGGATTAAATATGAAAATTGAGTTGAAAAACGTTGTAAAAAAATATGATGAAATAGTTTTAGATAATATTTCGTTTTTTATTGATGACATTAAAGTGCTAGCCGTAATTGGTCCTAGTGGTGGAGGAAAATCAACTTTAATTAGACAGTTAAGCGGTATTGAAGAAATTGATAGTGGTGAAATAATTATTAATGATAAAGTTGTTGATGAAAATATTGATTATCGAGATTTAAGTTTTGTTTTTCAAACACATAATCTTTTTCCTCATTTGAGCGTTTATGATAACATAAACATTATTTTAGAAAAGGTTTTAAAAATACCTACGCATGAAGCTAAAAAAATTATTGAAAAACTTTTACAACAATTGAGTATTAGTGATATAAAAAATCAGTTACCAAATAACATATCTGGTGGTCAAAAACAGCGTGTTGCTATTGCACGTGCACTTGCCACTAATCCACGCTTAGTTTATCTTGATGAACCAACTGCTTCACTTGATCCAGTTTTAACGTATGATGTTTTAGAATCAATCAAAAAACTGCGAGATTTAAGTAAAGAATTTATTATTGTGACACATGAAATTAATTTTATAAAATCTGTTGCTGATTATTTCATCTTTATTGATAATGGAAAAATTTATGAACATGGTGATATTGAACAGTTAAATAATCCTCATACAGAGCGTTTGAAAATATTTTTAGATAAAGTTTTATAAGAGGTGATTAAAATGAGAAATCGTAAATTGCGAAAAAAACTAATGATTAGCAACTTAGCTGCAATTGCAGCAATTTTAGCGTTATTAAAAATTTCCTACCCATTAGTACCTTATTTAGAATTTGATTTAAGTGAAACGATAGTTTTAGTAACTGCTCTATTTTTTAATGTCCCAGCAATTATTTTTGTATCGTTTTTCAAATCTATTGTTCATATGTTAAATGGTCCTTCAGGACCTTATTATATAGGCGAAATTACAGCACTAATAGCTGCTCTTGCTTATGGATTTTCTTTTTATTTTATAAAAGATACTCAAATTATGAGAAAATTAATAACTGTTTCGTTAATTGCAACACTTATTTTAACTGTTGCAAATTTCTTGTTTATTACGCCTATTTATTTCGGGCATTTTAGCTTTTTGTCATTAATTGAAAACACTGAATATACGTATACATCATATTTGTATTTTATTATCATAACTTATATTCCCTTTAATTTATTAAAAGCAGCATCAATTAGTACGGTTTTTTATCTTTTACATCCAGCATTGTTAAAAATTAAAGGACGTCTAGATGAAAATTAGAGAACAAAAAAGAAAGCTATCATTAGAGAAAAAGAAACAACAAAAAGTGCTGAAAAAAGATTTTGAGACAAATTATTTTGTTTATGAATTAGTTTTAATGTATGATGGATCACGTTATGGTGGTTATAGTAAACAAAAACATCGTAATACAATTCAAAATAATTTAGAAGATGCACTTGATAAAGTTTTAGGCTTTCATGTAAAAACAATCGAAGCATCACGTACAGATGCTAAAGTACATGCCAAAGATCAACACGTTATGTTTAAAATACCATCTCAATTACAAATGAATTCTTTTAAAAATGAATTGCAACAATATTTGCCAGCAGATATTTTGATATCTAAAATTGCTTTAAAAAATAGTGACTTTCACGTCCGCTATGATGTAATTAACAAAACATATAAGTATTATATGCATTTTGAAAAAAATATTTTTATTAGAAATTATAGTGTACAAATACCTAAAGTTAATGTAAAATTAATGAATAAGGCTGCAAAACATTTACTAGGCACTCATGATTTTCAAAGTTTTTGTAGTGCAAAAGCGACATCTACAACTACAATTAGAACAGTAAATGAAGCCAGTTTTGCTTTTGAAGAAGAGCAATTAGTATTTAGTATTAATGCTGATGGATTTTTATATAATATGATTCGTATTATCGTTGCTACTTTGTTAGAAGTAGGTACTAATAAAATAACTATCGCTGAATTTTTACAAATTCTTCATAGTAAAGATCGAAGTCGTGCAGCACAAACTGCTCAACCACAAGGGTTGTTTTTAGAAAAAATTTATTATAAGGAGGATTTATGAAATTTTCAAGTTTTGATTTATCAAATGAAATGAATATGGCACTAAAAAAAATTGACTTTTTTGAAGCAACTCCAATTCAACAGTCAGTAATTCCACGTGCTTTAAAAAATAAAAGTGTTATTGGAATTAGTTCAACAGGGAGTGGTAAAACGCATTCCTTTTTAATCCCAATATTAGAAAAAATACAAGTTGATGACAAAAGAATTCAAGTTGTAATAATTAGTCCGACACGTGAACTTGCAACACAGCTTTTCAAAGTTTGTCATGAACTTATTAAACACTATAATCCTCTAATTACTGTCAATAAATTCATTGGTGGTGTTCAAAAATCTAGTAATGTACATGAAAAGTATAATGAATCACACATTGTCATTGGTACTCCAGGTCGATTAAATGATTTGTTTTTAAAAGAAAACTCACTTAATATTAGTAATGCACACACAATTGTATTTGATGAAGCTGATATGAGCTTTGAAGGAGATTTCTTACTGACGATTGATAAAATAATTTCAAAAATTAATACTAATCCTCAATATTTAGTTTTTTCTGCAACAATTAGTAAACAACTAAGTTCTTTTATAAAAAAATATTTAAAAGATTTAGAAATTATGGATTTAACAACAAATCGTGGGTTAACTGACAATGTTTTGCACACTAAATGTTATTGTAAGATTGATCGTAAAGACGAAATGTTATTAAAACTATTAAAAACTATTAATCCTTATAAAATGTTGATTTTTGCTAGTAAAAAGCAGACTGTAGATAAAATATATCATTTAATGAATCAAAATCAGTATAAGTGTGTTATGCTGCATGCTAATCTTGATAATCGCAAACGTAAAAGAATTGTCAAAGAAATTTATGATGATAAATATCAATATATTATTGCAAGTGACATTGCAGCTCGAGGTTTAGATATAGAAATGGTTACTCATGTTATCCATTATGACTTGCCTAGTGATATTAATTATTATATTCATCGAAGTGGTCGTGCGGGTAGATTTGATAAAGATGGTATGAGTATTATATTATATGATGATACAGAAACTAAATCTTTATATCGCTTAGATAATTTAAATATAGATATTCATGAATACAGTATTCGAGGTGGTGAATATTTAGAGCGTGTTAGAAGTAAGTTTCGTCATCAAAAGAATACAAAAGATGAAGTGATTATTCGTAAAAAAAAGAATGTTACACCTAATTATAAGAAAAAAGTTCGTAAGTTTAAAAGGAGGTCAAAATGATAATAGGTAGTCATGTTAAGTGCGGTGGAAAAGAAATGTTACTTGGCTCTGTAAAAGAAGCTTTGAGTTATGGTGCTAATACGTTTATGTTCTATACTGGTGCTCCGCAAAATACTAAAAGAAAGCCCATTGAAGAATTTAGATTAGATGAAGCTTTAGCTTTGATGAAAGAAAATAATATCGATTATCAAAATGTTATTGTTCATGCACCTTACATAATTAATTTAGCTAATAGTATTAAAACTTCTACATATGAAATTGCTGTTGATTTTCTTAAAGAAGAAATTGATCGCTGTGAAGCTTTAGGAATAACTAAAATTGTTTTACATCCTGGTGCTCATGTTGGTGAAGGTAGTGAAGTTGGCATAAAAACTATTATTAAAGGTTTAAATGAAGTTTTGACTGATACGCAAACTGTAAAAATTGCTCTAGAAACAATGGCTGGTAAAGGAAGTGAATGTGGTAGAGTATTTGAAGAATTAAAAATGATTATTGATGGTGTTAAATATAATGATAAATTAGGTATTTGTTTAGATACTTGTCACATTCATGATGGGGGATATGACTTAAGTAATTTTGATGAAATTCTTGATGAGTTTGAGCGTATTATTGGTTTAAATCGTCTATTACTTTTACATATCAATGATAGTAAGAATGAACGTGGTGCGGCTAAAGACCGTCATGAAAATTTCGGATTTGGCCATATAGGATTCGATAATCTTATCAATGTTATTTATAATGAAAGAGTTAAAAATCTACCAATGATTTTAGAGACACCTTATATTGAAAATTTAGCTACTAAGAAAAGAGAGTACCCTCCATATAAACATGAAATAATAATGATTAAGAAAAAGAAGTTCAACCCTAATTTAATTGAAGAAGTTCGTAATGAAAAATAAAGTAATATATTATGCATTAGCAATTACTTTTGTAGCTTATTTTTTATTCTTAAAAGATTTACTTGATCAAACAATTACATCAAATTTTTCAATTCACTTAATTATTATTATGATTACTTCTTTTTATGTTTATATTTTTTATAAATTTATAACAGGTAAAAAGATTTTACGTGGAGACCGTAGTACGATGTTTTTACTATACATCATTACGCTAATTATCTTGTTTTTTTCCAAAGACTTTTTTACGAGTAATTACATTTACTTTAATTTAAATGTTCGTTACATTTCTAATAGTCTTAATACTAGCTTAGGAATTGCATTTTTAATGATGAATGTAATTTATATAATTCCATTAGGTTATGTTTATCGAGAATTAGATTGGGTAATTAGATTGATTTTCCCCATTTTAATCTTTCTAGTTGTAGAGTTGTTACAGCTCTACTATAATTTAGGTGTTTTTGATATAAACGACATTATTTTAAATTGCTTAGGATTTTATATTGGAGCATTTCTTATTCCAATATTATTAAAGAGGTAGAGAACATGAAAAAACTTATTAAATTTGAAGGATACATCTTTTTAGTTATTTTTGGAACTATTTTTGCTGTTTTTACGATGATTATGGGTTTGTCAAACTTTTTTTCAACTTTGACAAGCACTGCATATTACTTATTAATCGAAGTAGTCTGGTATATAATGGCGATTGCTGTTTTAACAAGTGCTTTAGCAGGATTACTATCGGAGTTTAAAGTAATTGATATTTTTAATAAAGTATTATCACCATTTATGCATATTTTATATAAATTACCTGGGGTAGCTTCACTTGGTATTATTACTACGTATTTAAGTGATAATCCAGCAATTATTTCTTTAGTAAGTGATAAGAAATTCCGCAAAAATTTCAATAAGCAACAGCTACCTGCACTTTGTAATTTAGGAACTTCGTTTGGAATGGGATTAATTGTTTCAACAACAATGATCGGTTATGACAAAAGTTTTTTTACGGCGGTAATTATTGGAAATATTTGTGCTGTCATCGGTAGTATTGTTAGTGTACGTATTATGAATTACTTTACTAAAAGACGTGATTATGATATTGCTCTTAATATAGAAGAAGAGCATCAAGAAGAAACACATGTCGAAAATTTATTTGAACGAATTATCAATGCGATGCTTGATGGTGGTAAAAACGGTGTCCAAATCGGTTTAGAAATTATTCCGGGTGTGCTTGTGATCTCAACTTTAATCATGCTTTTAACTTTTGGTGAACCAGTAACAGGTTATGATGGGGGATTACAACAAGGAATTGGTTTACTACCGTATTTAGGAAATAAAATTTCTTTTATTTTAACACCTTTATTTGGTTTTTCTTCGCCAGAAGCAATTGCTTTTCCAATAACAGCCCTAGGTTCTACAGGAGCTGCTTTAGGTTTAGTTGAAGGATTTTTAGTAGCTGACTTAATCTCTCAAAATGATATTGCTGTATTTGTAGCAATGGGAATGACATGGAGTGGTTATTTAGCAACACATATTGCGATGATGGATTCTCTTGGAACACGTGTTTTAACTAAATATGCAATTATCGCTCATACTTTTGGTGGTATCTTTGCAGGTATTTTTGCAAATTACTTATTTCTTCTTGTAAGTAGTTTTTAAAACTTATTATGTACTATAAAGAATTACTACAAAAAATTCATCTTCTATTAGATACTGATGAAGTTAAAAAAGCTCTAGACTTAATTAATGAAGAGCTTTCTCAACCATATGTACCTTTAGAAGTAGAACATGAATTATTAAACTTACGAAAAAAATATACTGTTCACGAAGAAAAGCAAATTAACATAGATGTAGCATATCACTTAAATAATCTTTGCTTAAAAAATGTACTTGCTCATTTACACAAAGTTAATTTACGTAATTTTTTAACAGAAATCGACTATTATTTAGCTAATAGTAATGAATATTTTGAAATGACATTACTACTACTATTACTACAAGAACAAGCTGTTAATCAAGATTTTATTGTAAACAAAGGAGAAATTTATACTGTTAATCCATCTAATATGGAGTGGTTTACAACATATGACAGTTATAAAGACTTACGGGAAAAATTACAAGAACATTATCGATTCAATCCTAGTTATTTTACAATGGCTTTAGAATATATCGATGCACATTATATCGAAATTTATCCAAAAAATCTTTTAAATTACAGACAATTATTAGCCGAAGTTATCAGTATTTTAAATTAGGAGGGGAAATGACTAAAAATGTTATTATAGATATTGATTCAGGAATTGATGACATTTTAGCAGTATTGATTGCTAAATATACTCCAGAAATACAAATATTAGGAGTTAGTATTGTTTGTGGTAATGAGTCTTTAGAACATAATGTTGCTAATTTTAAAGAGGTGTATAATTATTTTAATTTTGATTTTCCAGTCGTAAAAGGATGGGGTAAGCCGCTATCAAAAGATGATCGTACTTCAAAATGGTTAGCAGTAAATTTTAATTTTGAAAGTGAAGAAAAACTTTCGTTATTAGATATTGCTGTGGAAGATTTTTATCAAAAAATTTTAAGTACACATGATGATGTCAAAATTCTTTGTAATGCTCCATTAACTAATATTGCAAATGCTTTGTTAAAATATCCTGCGTTAGAAAATAAAATTAGTGAGATTATTATTATGGGGGGAACTCTTTGCCAAGGTAATATTAGTGAAAAAGCGGAGTTCAATTTTTATCATGATCCTGATGCTGTTAAAATTGTTTTGGAGAGTAATTGTAAAAAAACGCTTATTCCTTTAGAAATAACTAGTAAAATAGTTGTTGAGAAAAGTTTTTTCAAATCACTTGTTACTAACGATGCAAGCTTAAATGAGTTTTACAATGTTATTTCACAAATGATAGATTCAGAAGAACAAATAATATTGCATGATATTCTCGTATCGATTTATGTTAATAATCCTACTTTATTTACAACAGAGAATTTGAAGTTAGATATTTTTACAACAGAAGAAAGAAGAGGGGAGTTATTAGAAAATCATGCAATGAATGAAATTAATATTGTAAAAAATTTAGATGTAGAAATGATAAAAGAAATATTTAGAAACATTCTTTCTAGAAAAAATGATGAGGATAATGATGAGATTAATAAAATTTAGTTTAATTAGTGTATTGATAATTTCTTTAGTTATTACTTATAGCTATAAAATAGAACCTAATCAGTTAATAGTTAGAAAACAAAATCATACTCTTAATTCTAAGATTGTGATTTTTTCTGATACACATTTTAGTAATAATTATAGTTATAAAAACATTGATAAAATTACTACTAAAATTAATGAACAAAATCCCGATATTATTTTATTTTTGGGAGATTTTCTCGATTCATCTTTTAAACTTAGTGATGAAAGTAGTAATTATTTAAGTAATAGTTTAGGAAAAATGCATGCAAAATATGGAAAGTATGCCATTTTGGGAAACCACGATTATCGCTTTAATATTAATAAATTAAACACTATTTTTAGCGATGGTGATTTTCAATTATTAATAAATGATACAATAACAATTAATGAACTATCACTTAATATAATTGGTTTAGATGATATTCTTTATGGAAATCCTAATAATGATTTAGTGACTAATACTTCTAATCAATCAGATAATATCTTACTAGTTCATGAACCTGATTATGTCGATGAGCTTGATCTAACAAATATTAACTATGTTTTTTCTGGTCATAGTCATGGTGGACAAATTTTCGTACCTTTTTTAAATAAAGTTGCTCTTCCAAGAGGGGCAAAAAATTATCAAAATGGTTTCTACAGTTTAGGAAAAAAGACACAGCTTTATGTTACAAGTGGTATTGGGACAAGTATTTTACCTTTAAGATTTTTAAATCTTCCTGAAATAGTTGTTTTTACTGCAAGTGAAGAATAGATATTATTTACATTTTATGTACATTAATGATATAATGTAAGAGGTGATACAAATGAAAAAAGTTGTTGTTGGCATGAGTGGAGGCGTTGATTCTAGCGTAGCTGCCGCTATTTTAAAAGAAGAAGGCTACGATGTAGTAGGATTATTTATGCGTAATTGGGATAGCAGTGTAAATAATGAACATTTAGGTGTAAAACTTGCTGAAGATGATATTTGTCCACAAGAAAAAGATTACTTAGATGCTAAAAAATCTTGTGAAATTTTAAAGATTCCTCTTCATCGAATTAATTTTGTCGAAGAATATTGGAATTATGTTTTTGAGTATTTTTTAACGGAAATCAAACGTGGAAGGACACCAAATCCTGACTTAATGTGTAATAAATTCATTAAATTTGATGCTTTCATTAGAGAAGCTAAAAAGCTTGGTGCTGATTTAATTGCTTTTGGGCACTATGCTAAAATAACACATCATCCTAACTTATTATATCGAGCTGTTGACAAAAATAAAGATCAAACTTATTTTTTAGCCATGGTTAATCAAGAACAATTAAGTGATGTTATTTTTCCTTTGGGAGATTTAAAAAAAGAAGAAGTTCGCTTATTAGCTGAGAAATATCATTTAAATAATGCTAGTAAAAAAGATTCAACAGGTATTTGTTTTATCGGTGAACGAAATTTTCCAATTTTTTTACAAAATTATTTTCAACCTCAAAAAGGAAAAGTAATCGATATTGATAAACAAGAAGTTATCGGTGAACATCAAGGATTAATAAATTATACTATTGGACAAAGAAAAGGTTTAAATATTGGTGGATATAGCTCTGCTTTATACGTTGTTGCTAAAGATCTTAAGGCGAATTGTTTATATGTAAGTAGTGATGAAAAGTCACCACACTTATTATCTAATAGATGTTTTTTAACTGATTTAAACATTTTTATAAATTTAGAAGAAGAAAAAGTTTATCAAGCAAAATTTAGATATCGTCAAAAAGATAATATTGTTTCAATTCGTAAGCATATGAATAAGGTAGAAGTTCTTTACAATGATTATGTTAGTGCAGTTACTCCTGGACAAGCTTGTGTAATATACGATAATGATGTATGTGTGGCTGCAGGAATTATTGAAAGTGTTTATAACAATGATAATAAATTAGTTTACATTGGAGGTACTAATGATGAGCCAAGTTTTATTACTGATTGATAAATTAAATATTTCGAAAGTTTCACTAGCGAATTACTTAGGAGTTTCACGACAAATGATTTACAATTATTTGTCTTATGATAGTATTGACTATTGGCCAGTTGATAAAAGAATTAAAATTATGGATTTATTTGATGTCAATAATACTGAAGAGTTAGATGATTTAAAGATTACTAATGAGTTATTACATCATATATCAAAAAAATTGAATAATATTAGCGATGAAACGATTGCAATTAAATTAGAAGATTTAAGTAAAAAAGAAGAACATATTCTTTTAGATGTTCTTTCGATGTTAAGAAGCGATGAATCAATGTTAAAAGGTAACTTTGAAACAATGCTAGCTTTTATTGAAACTGCACAATTAAGTACTGAATTTGCTTATTTAATTGAATATTTAGCTAAATGTATTTCGAAAAAGGATTTACAAGAGTTTGTTTATAACGAAAAAGAGCAAATGGCTTTTGAAGCAATCATTTATTCTGCTTTTCAACTGTATCGCTCTGATCAATATTCAAAAAAGAAAATAAATTTACTACATGAACAGTTCCGTGAAGATCAAAAGCTAAAGAATTTGGCTCTTAGTCAAGAAACTAATACCTTGAATTTAGCTAAAGTGATTGCTCTACGTGAATTAGGCTATGAAGATGTTACAACTAGTAATATAGATGAAGTTTTAAAAAAAATGGCAGAAGTGCGTACTCGAAAAGAGTAAGAGGAGGAAAATATTATGTTGAAATTTTTGTTAATTAGTTTATTAACATCACCAGTTACACCAACGAGTATTTCTTATACAGTTGAACCAGAAGAAGAATTCGCTGCATTATTTATATTAGGTTTTATCTTGGTTTTTTACTTCATAATGCTTTTGTTTTTACTTGCAATATTTATTTATAGTTTAGTAATTCAATATAAGTATTTTGAAAAAATCGGTAGTAAAAAACCTTGGAAAGTTTTAGTTCCATTTGCATCATTGCACGAAAAACTAAAAATTGCCAAAATGTCTAATGGGTGGTTGTATTTATCAATTGCCAGTGCAGTTATTCTACTAATATGGTTACCATTTTTTACAATTACTATTCTTACAGAGTCATTTTTCTTTTTCTCTATACTACTTATTTTATATATATTAGCATTAGTTTCTTCATTGATAGTAAATGTTGTAATTTATATAGTAATGTATCGTATTGTTAAAACTTATAATGGACGTGATTCAGCTATTATATTTATTATTTTACAAATTTTTACTGGTCTTGGAGCAACGATTTATATGCATGCAGCGTTATTAAAAAAAGTAAAAAGAGATGATGAGTTATTAGAAACTGATATTGAAGCAATAAAAAAAGAAAGAAACTAATATTCTTTCTTTTTTATTACAAAGTTTAAAAGTTGACATAATATAGATTATAGGAAGTTATTTATTTTCTTACTAATAAATCAATTAAAGCAATAACTTTATTAGCTGCTAAAATAGCAGCTTTTTTTTCATATCTTTCATATTCTTCTTCACAACAACTATCAGAAATTGCTCTAATTACAAGCCAATCACAATTATTTTGTTTTGCAACATAGGCAATTGAAGCGCTTTCCATATCACATACAGTAGCATTTGTATTGTTAATAATTTTTTTTACTTCAGTTTGACTAGTAATAAATTGATCACCTGTTGTAATAGCAACACTTTTAATTCCTAATTTACTTGCTAAACTTAAATGAGCTTTTTTAGCATACAAATACATTTCATATGACTCATTTATTAATGGTATTGAAAAATCGTGTTGAGAAACTTCAGAAGCAATATAACATGATCCTAAAGGATTTTGTTTTGATAAAGTGCCAGCAATTCCTGTATTGATTATTAAATCACAATTATATAAATCTATTAGGGCTTGTGTTGTTAAAGCTGCATTTACTTTACCTACCCCACTTTTAACAATTACGATTTCTATTCCATTTATATGGCCATAATTAAACGTAATTCCCGCATGATGTTTTATGTCAACAGTAGTCATTTCTTTTAAAAATGGCTCTATTTCAAGTTGCATAGCACCAATAATACCTATCATTATAAAACTCCATATTTTTTTACTTTAGATAACTTTTTAGTTATTGCTAAATCTAATTTATGATAATCTAAACCCGTTTGACTACGATATTTAATATCAACTGAAGAAAGACTTAAATTAGTAATATCTTTAATACCTATCATATTCAAAGTTGCTTTCATCATATAGTAAGGATCAACAACATTAATAAAACGGTTTAAAAACTTTCCTAACAGTGGTCCACCAGTAGAATTAACTAAAAATGCTTTCTTGTTATGAAGTTTTCCAACTAAACGATTGCTTTTTGCTTCAAACATTCTACCAGATACCGTAATTAAATCTAAATAAGCTTTTAACAACGCAGGTGTTGAAAAATTCCAAGTTGGATAAATAAAAACATAAATATCAAAATTTTCAAATTGTTCAACATATTGCTTTCGTAAGCCACTTAACTCATAAGGATTTTCATTTAGCATCTCCTGTGTTAAATATGGAACTTCAATATTGTTTAAATCAAGTATTTCAATTATTTCATCACTCCACCCTTGATGCTTTTTTAAAGCTTCAAACATTCTAAAGCTTGTAGAAATTTCTTTAGTTCGTGGACTTCCATTGATTACAAGTATTTTTTTCATAAATTTCACCTTCCTACTACATAGTATTATAGCATGTTAAATATTAAAAATGTAAATTATTTGCAAAATTTTGTTATAAATATTATAGTTATGTTAAGAAGGAGGGCTACAATGAATTTAATAATTGCTGGAAGTAATTCCCAAAAATCTATTAATCAAAGAGTCAGCCAAGAGTTAACAGAAATCTTAAAATATAATTATTATGATACTCGTCAAATAAATATTCCTGTATTTTGCAGAGATGATGTAATTAGCAGTGAACTAGATACGTTATTTAACCTAATTGAAAACGCTAAAAAAATAGTTTTTGTTATTCCTGAATATAATGGAAATTACTCATCTTTCTTTAAAAATATTATTGATATTTTAACGATTAAAAACATTGAATTATATCACGATAAAGATATAGTCTTAGTCTGTGTTACACCAGGACCTGCTGGTGGTAAAAGTGTTTTATCTATTGCTAAAACAATGTTTACACATTTTAATGCTAAAACTATCCATACATTTTCATTAGGAAATTATGAATCAATTAAAAAAAGTTATCATGAAATTAAACGTATTGCCCATAAAATTAATAAAATATAAAAAATTGAGAATATCCTCAATTTTTATTTTGCTACAATAAAGTCAATTTCTACTTTTACTCCTAAAGGAAGTTTAGCTACTTCATATGCAATTCGCGCAGGAAAAGGTGCTTGAAAATATTGTTCATACACACTATTCATTGCTTGAAAATTTTGAATATCATCTAATAACACTGTAACTTTAACAACATTACTAAAATTATAGTTAGCTTCCTTAATAATAGCTTGAGCATTTTTAAAGCATTGATGTGTCTGTTCTTCAATACAATCCGGTGCTTTCATAGTTGATGGATCAATTGGTAATTGTCCTGAAACAAATAATAAATTATTCGCTTCAATTGCTTGTGAATAAGGACCCACAGCTTTTGGAGCATTTTCTGTATGAATACTTTTAAGCATATTTTTTACCTCTTTCTAATTTTTTATTTATTTAAAAAGGAAATTAACTAACTTCTAGAATAAAATATATAGATAATTAAAGCTAGTTATTCATTAATCAAAGTTCGATTACTAGTAATAGTTTTTTCACTAGGTTTTGTAATAGAAAATTTAATTAATGCTCCTTTAGTCATTATTATGTGTGTAATATTTTCTTCATCAAATATTATTTGGAGTGAATAAGATTCTGGATCAATCAATCTAGGTAATGAAACATTAGCAAAATATTCTACTAAATCATAAAGTTGTTGATAAAGATATAAGTAGCGCGGTGAAAATTGCGTAAAAATATACTTATTATTTTCTTGTTCAAGATGTACATGCTCTTTATTCAAAAAGTCATAACTTAAAAAATCATTTATTTTTTCTAAAAATTGATATTCTTGATCTTTTATTTTTAATAACTCTAAAAATAAGTTTTCTCCTAAAGAATAATACATCGTGTTTTTTGCAATAATAAATGTTTGCTTAATGCCATCTTTTTCTATATTTAGTTGATAAATATTTTCTAATTCATCTACATAGATACCTACTTGTACATTTTGATAAGAAATCTCATATGTTAAAACTTCTGATGTAACTAATTCGTTCATCTCTTCAATTATAGGTTCTGATTCAATTATTGAGTTAGATTTGATTGAACAAGCACTTAAAATGAGCATTAAACTCATTAATATAGTAAGTTTTTTCATATTAATCCCCCTTAAAAGATTTTTACAAACTTCTCGTAATCAGTAGAACAATCAATGTGATAATTTGTACAAATACGCTTAATTAAATCAACGAAGACAACTTCTGCTTCATGACCAATATCAGCAATTAACATATTATTTGTTTCAGTAAAATAGTTAAACTTAACATCACCTGTTAAAAAGCAATCAATCTCATATTTTTTAAGTTCTTCTAAGGCATACATTCCTGCTCCACCTATTACAGCAATTTTTTTAAGCTCTTCTTTATGATTATTAAAGCGAATATATTCTAAATCAAGTTTTATTTTTAAAATTTCAAATAATTTTCTTGAAGATATTTCCTTGTTCAATTCATAAATTGCACAACCTTCAATATCATTACTTACTTCTAATGCTTTTAAGCCTGTTTTTTTAAAAATTAGCTTAGAAATAATACTATTCTTAAAATCAATATTAGTGTGTAAAGCGATTACATTTAAGTTGTTTTGCATTAAATACTGTATTAAATCATAATTTGTATTAGTAATTTTTTGTATTTTATTAAAAAATAATGGATGATGGACAATAATAGTTTTACATTTATTTTCAACGGCTTTTTTTGCTATTTGCAAATTAACATCAAGCGCAATATAAACTTTTTCTATTTCACTATTCTCATTCCCAATTATTAACCCTATATTATCTTCAGCGTATGCATTATCAAAAGGTGCGTATGTATCAATAATTTTTAAAAACTCTCTAATTTTCATTTTCTTCCTCCAGTATTAACAAAATTTGTTTTAAAGTACTTTCCCACTGTTTTCTTGATTCTAATTCAGTAATAGGTACGATTTTTAAAAGATTTTCTAATTTAGTTTTTTCTATTTGCAATTCTTGAAATAAAAGGTCAATATTAGTTTTAATTGGTCCTAAAAATAATTGCTTAGAAGTTAATTTTGAATTGCCAACTTCTACACAAAGTGTATGATAAAAATTGTTTTTTTCCAAACAAATTGTTTCTTCAATAACATTAAATCCATTATTTGCTAACCAATAACGCAGTTGACGTGGATTATTAGTTGGCTGTAGAAGAAATTTTTTGAAAGAATGCGTTTTATTTAAATTGTAACACAAAATTTCTTGAATTAATCCACTGCCGATTCCACTAATAATAACCGTTTCCACTTCACTAAAAGTTAGTTCTTGTAACCCATTACCTAATCGTAGGTCATAAACTCGTGCATCAAGATTATATTTTTTTAAATTATTTTCAGCATACTTTAGAGGTTCTTCATTTACATCAAGAAAAATAGCATATCGTATATCTTTTTCTAGCAAACAATATATTGCTGTTAAGCCGTGATCACATCCTACATCACAAATTGTAGTTTCATCTTCAACAAATGTGACAATTTCCATAAGTCGTTTGGAAAGCTTCATTACTCAAAATCCATAAAATCTTTAAGTTTACGTGATCTAGAAGGATGTTTTAATTTACGTAGTGCTTTAGCTTCAATTTGTCTAATTCTTTCACGAGTAACACCAAATTCTTTTCCAACTTCTTCTAAAGTTCTTTGTCTTCCGTCAATTAGACCGAATCTAAAACGCAAAACTTTTTCTTCGCGGTCGGTTAATTCTAGCAAAACATCATCTAAAACATTTTTTAAAATTTCATTAGAAGCATAATCAGTCGGACTAACTGCTTGCTTATCTTCAATAAAATCACCTAAATGTGAATCATCTTCTTCACCTATTGGTGTTTCTAGTGAGACAGGTTCTTGAGCTATTTTCAAAATTTCACGAACTTTTTCTACTGTAAAACCCATTTTTTCTGCCAACTGTTCATCAGAAGGTTCATATCCTAATTCCTGTACTAACTGTCTTTGAATACGTGAAAGGCGATTAATAGTTTCCACCATATGTACTGGAATACGAATAGTACGTGCTTGATCTGCTATTGCTCTTGTAATTGCTTGACGAATCCACCATGTCGCATATGTAGAAAATTTAAACCCACGTGTGTGATCAAATTTATCAACAGCTTTCATAAGACCAATATTACCTTCTTGAATTAAATCTAAAAATAACATTCCTCTTCCAACATATCTTTTAGCAATTGAAACAACTAAACGCAAATTAGCTTCGGCTAGTTTAGCTTTAGCTTGCTCATCTCCCGCTTTAATTAATAAAGATAGTTCAATTTCTTCATCAGCAGTTAATAAATCAACTTTCCCAATTTCTTTTAAATACATTCTTACTGGATCATTCATTTTAACAGTTTTAGGAACATCAATATCTTTTCCGATTTCTCGTTCCTCAATAATTTTTTCTGTAAGAGTATCTCCTCTAAAAACTTCAATACCTTCATTTGTTAAAATATCAAGAATATTTTCTAGAATTTCATCATCTATTTCAATGTTTTTTATTTCATTCATTATAGCATCATGTGATATACGACCCTCTTTTTTTCCAAGTACTAGTAATTTTTCAATTCTTTCTTCCAACGTTTTTATTTCTACCATCAAGCTCTCTCCTTTGTGATTTATTATTATTTCTTTGTGCTATCAATTTATTTAAATCATGCAAAATTTGTCTTTTTTCATCAAGATTATCTGTTAAAGTCAACTGCTTATTTAATCGATCAATTTGCACATTCATTCGGTAATCTAGTATTTTAAAGAGATAATCACGCATTGCTCCTTGACTATTGTGTTCAATTACTGTTTCTTTCATTAAAGTAACTTCTTTTAAAAGCAGTTTTTGTTCTTCTTTAGTATAGCGATTATCAACTATTAGCTCTTCTAAAGTAATATTCTTGTTATTCTCGTAATAAGTAATAATTAACTCTGCTAATAAATTGAGGCTGTTATTTGATAAAAACTGAATATGCTCAGTAAAAAAATTCGTATTATCTAATGAGCAGTACATCGCACTGATAACATCACGTTCCAACTTCAACAAAAATTTGCTACTCTCAATGCTTTTATCAAAAACGAGCTGATTAACACTAGAAGTATAATTACGCTTAGGCATTGAGACTGACTTTAAGCGTAAATTTGTATTATTTTCAAGCAATAGTCTAGCTTCAATCTGTAAGTCAGTATCTTTAATCGTTTCATAAAACTTTATTATATGTTGTTTTTGCTCTTCTTTTTGCTCTTTTAAATATCTTTCAATCATGTTTTCAAGAAGATACAATTCATATATTTTAGCAGTTTGTAATAAATAGAGAAATTTTTCGTGCCCCTCCTTTAATAAGTACGAGTCTACGTCTTCTGATGAAGGAATTTTAATATTGTAAATCATACTATGATTACGTAGTAATTTAAATGTCTCTAAAGAAGCCGTTAAACCAGCTTGATCTCCATCAAAACATAAATATACTTTTTTGAATTTTTTTACCATTTGTACGTGTTCTTTCGTAAAAGCAGTTCCCATCGTTCCAACACTATTGCTAAATCCCGCAGAATCTAATCGAATCACATCAAAAAATCCTTCTGTAATAATTAAGTACTCTTTAGAAAAATCCAAATTATGATAATTATAGAGTAATTCACTCTTTTTAAAGACATCACTTTGAGGACTGTTAATATACTTATTTGTAGAATTGTTCAATGCCCTTCCTGAGTATCCAACAATTTCAGCTTTATGGTTAGCAATTGGAAAAATCAAACGCTCATCGAAAAATTCTCTAGTCAAGTTTTCATCAAATAAATTTGTAAAAATAATTTGTTCACGAGAATACTTAGATTCTAAATACTCCCTTAAACTACCATTATCTCGTGAAGAATATCCTAAATGATATTTTTTTATAAGTTCTTCATTAATTGAGCGTTGTTGCAAATATTTTTTAGCATGATTATTTTGACCGTGCAGTAAACTAAGATTGTAAAATTTAGTAACATCATCGTATATCGAATGTTGTTTTTCAATTCTTTTACTAACATCTACACGTATCCCTACTTGTTTTCCTAACCTACTCAAAGCTTCTGCATAAGATATTTTATGATAATCTCGTACAAACGTAATAGCATTACCACTTGCCCCACAAGAAAAGCACTTAAATATTTGCTTTTGTGGTGAAACACTCATACTTGGAGAGTTATCATCATGAAAAGGGCAAATACCAAAATAGTTCTTCCCCTTCCTTTTTAAGTCAACATCAGCACTTATGATATCAACGATATCTATTATATTTAGAATTTCATCTGCTACACTCATTTTACACCTCACATTCCCCAATATAACATTCTACAAAACCTTTACATTTCCTTTTTTAAACTATATTTTTCTATATAAGGTTCTGCATGGAACGTGAAAGTTAAATTGTAATTATCAAAGTAATCACGAATTGCTTTTTCAATTTTCTCAATTTCTTCATGTGCATCATATACTGTAATTTCCGGTGAAAATAAAAGGTGTCCTTCAATATAAATATTTATCTCATTACCACGATTTTTAAGATCGTGATACTCTTTGACGCTGGAAAATTGTGTAATAATTTTTGCTATTTCTTCATTATTAATCGCTGATGAATCAGTTAAAATATAAGAAGCGTTTTTAAAAATCGTATATCCTGCTTTTATAACTAAAAACGCGATGAATATCGATAATAGCTTATCAATCCAAATCGGTGCTCCTAAAGAAATTAAAATCATACCTAAAATAACAGCTAGTGTTATAAAAACATCGCTTAGCGTATGCGTAGCATCAGCTGCTAAAAAACTATTATTTAATTTCTTAGCCATTTTCTTTTCGTATATGACAACAAAAATATTAATTATCATAGTTGTAATCATAACTACGAAACTAAATTTAGTAAATTCAATTTCCGTCTTATCATTAAAAGCTATTAATGACTTATATAAAACATTTCCTCCCGTAAAAAATAAAAGTCCTGAAACAAATAAACTTGCCAGTGTTTCTATTTTTTGATGACCATATAAATGATTATGATCTTCAGGCTTTTGAGCAAATGTTAGAGCAATAATTCCTACTACATTAGAAAGTGAATCTGATAATGAATGAATTCCATCAGATATAATTGCATTAGCATTTAAATTATATCCAATTATTATTTTAGAAAAAGTAACTATTAAGTTTAAAACTAAAATCAAACTTAATACTCTAACAACTTTACGATAATTTGTCATTCTATAATTCCTTCTTAATAAAAGTAATAGCTTCATCAATTGTCATCGTAAACTGTTCTTTAGTATCTCTAGTTCTTAAAGTAACTAATCCTTCATCTACACTATTATCATCTACTGTAATACAATAAGGTGTCCCAATTGCATCTTGACGTGCATATCTTTTTCCAATTGAGCCACTCATATCAAATGCTGTTGGAAATGCTTCTATAAATTGTTGATAGATTTTTTCTGCTGTTTCAAGATGATATTTTTTTACTAATGGAAAAACCGCTGCCTTATATGGTGCTATTTTAGTAGGAAATTTCATTATTAAACGTTCATCATCTATTGTATAACAACTTGTTAAAACAGCTAAAAATAAGCGTTCTACACCAAGTGATGGCTCAATAACATAAGGGATATAACGTGTGTTGCTAACTTCATCAAAATATTCTAAATTTTCTTTTGATTCATTCATATGTGCTTTTAAATCATAATCCGTGCGTGAAGCAATTCCCCACAACTCTTTTTGACCAAACGGAAAATCAAACTCAATGTCAGTGGTTGCATTTGAATAGTGACTAAGCTCTTCACTTGAATGCTCACGTAAGTGAATTTTATTTTCATCTACGCCAACATCTTTTAAAAATTGTTGTGCTTTTTTACTCCAATAATCAAACCATTGGTGCTCTTCACCTGGCTTGCAAAAAAACTCTAATTCCATTTGCTCAAACTCACGCGTTCTAAAAGTAAAGTTTCCTGGTGTTATTTCATTACGAAAGCTTTTACCGATTTGCCCTACTCCAAATGGTAATTTTAAGCGCATTGATCTTTGAATATTACGAAAGTTCGTAAAAATACCTTGTGCTGTTTCTGGACGTAAGTAAATAGAGTTAGTACTACCTTCTACAACACCTTGTTGTGTTTCAAACATTAAATTAAAATTTCTAATATTCGTAAAATTACTTGCTCCACACTTATTACAAGTAAGTTTGTTTTCTTTAATAATTACCATTAATTCATCATTATCAAGTCCATCACCACTAACACTAGTTTGCTCTTCTACTAATTGATCTGCACGATAGCGCGTATTACAACTTTTACAATCAATCAAAGGATCACTAAAACCATCTAAATGCCCACTAGCTTTCCAAACACGTGAATTCATTAAGATCGAACTATCTAAACCAACATTGTAAATACTTTTACTAACAAATTCTTCCCACCAATATTTCTTTAAATTATTTTTTAACTCCACACCTAATGGACCATAATCCCATGTATTAGCAAGTCCACCGTAAATTTCACTACCTTGAAAAACAAACCCATAATTCTTAGCATAATTCACTAATTCTTCTAAATTATCCATTTTTAATTCCTCCTTGCGCAGCATCTTTTTTTAAAAACAATGTTATTAAAACTATCATAATTATAATAACAACTGTAGTAACTTGCATTACTACTTGATAACTCCCAAAAATACTCGAAACTTTAGCACTAATGTAACTTCCATAAAAAATACCAATAGCAATAAAACTTTGATATATTCCCATATTTTGTCCTGCATTATTACTATTAGAAGCATCTAAAATCATTGCTAAAAGCAGTGTATAAACAATTCCATATCCAAAACCACTAAAACTATATAAATAAAACATCACTTGTGGATTCACCATTAAAATATTTCCTAAACTGTAAATTACAAAAGCGACAAAACCTAAAATTAAAGTCACTTTAACACCAAATTTACTTTTTAAAAATGTTCCAGATAATAATCCTCCAAAAAGCATTGCTGTTGAAAATACAACTGACAAGTATCCTTCAAAAAATGGACTCATGCCTAATTCTACAGCATAACTTTGAGCATTTGCTCCTGTAACAGCAAAGCGAATCATTAAAATCAAAATACCAATCAATGTATAGATAACTAAATTTTTATTATCAAAGTATTTTTTAAAAGTGTATAAAACATTATTTTTTTCCAAAATTTCTTCACCTTTAAAACTACGTAAAAAAATCATTGCATAACAAAACGTTACAACAGCAATAATACTTGAAAAAAGCCATAATATTTCAGTATTACCATTTTCACGAGCAAAAAATTGTAAAGGTGCTGTAAGACCATCAGCAATTAATGGTGCTACAGAAAGAATTGCTATTGATTGAAAAACTTTAATTTTAGAAAAAGTTTGACTATATAAAACATTGATAACTGCCCAAATAGATGCACCAATTCCTAAAGCCAAGTTTGATAGTAAAAGTGTTAATGCCGAAGATTCAATAAAAAAAAGTAGTGATGTTGTGGCTAAAATAACTACACCAACTATGGGCAAAAGCATTTTATTTTTCATTCTATCAAACATAATTCCTAGAGGATAACGAATAAAGATTGAGATTAAACCATAACTTGATAAAATAAAAGCAATATTTACAATTGATAACTCATTACCTACAACTTTGACGAATGGACGAACTATTTTAATAATAGACCAAAATAAAACGGTAAATAACAGTAAATGTACTTGAATTTTCACTAATTTGTGTTTTAAAATCAAAAAAATAACAAGGCATATATATAAGAGCGTTAAAACTCCAGTAATTAATAATTTTCCTTCTTCAAAACTCATATTTCCTCCTAAATTAACACTAATATTATAGCATAAATATGATAAATTTCCAATATTCGTCATTAATAATTCATCTAGTAATAATGTTTTAAACATTTAACTAAAAAACATATGTTATAACATATAAAAAATTAGACAAATACTAATAAGATACTTAATTATAAACATAAAAAATGATTTCAAAAGAATCACTTGAAATCATTTTAGGTTGCATCTATTTTCCAATCATAATTTTTAAAATTTCGATATCAGTCGATTTCATACCATCTCTTCCTAATCTCCAGAAGTTACGAATAGTATCATCAATATTTTCTTCTACTAATCCTTCGCCAGCTTTAAATGAATTATTTGTTTTTGCCATTTCATAGGCTAAAAAAGCACTATCTAGTGAAGAAGCTATCTTAGCAGCACAGCTTGATTTAGCACCATCACAAGCAATACCACCTACATTTGCTAAACAATTTGTAATAGTATTTTCAATTACTTTAATTGGTTCATCATTTAAATAAGCTATGGCTGCTCCTGTAGCACATGCACCATTTACAGCTCCGCAAAATGCTGACAATTTACCGATACCAATTTTTATGTAAGTAGAAATTAAATTACTAAATGCTAAAGCGCGATACATTTTTTCACTATCCATATGATGCTCTTTAGCGTATGTAATAACAGGAATACTAGCGGCCATTCCTTGGTTTCCACTTCCTGAATTAATTACAACAGGCATAGCACATCCATTCATCCTTGCATCACTACCTGCAGTCGCTAATGCTTTAGGCATTTTATATGGTGATTGTATACTACTATTCTTAATAGTTTTTCCTACATTTGACCCGTAAGGCTTTTTTAATCCATACTCTCCAATATTGATATTATACTCTACTTGCTTATTTAAAAGCTCGTACAGTTTTTCGTATTCTACTGTCGTAATATAATCAAATATATCTTTAAAAAAGAAGTCATTAGCACTAAAAACTGCACTCTCATTACTTGCAATATCTTGTTCAAAAACAATCTGATTATTTTTTGTAATTTTTGTAATATTATTATGGCTTTCAACAATTTCTACACTCGATTTATTTCCATTTGCTTCCATAATTACTTCTATATATAAAGTAGGTTTATCTTCTACTAACTCTACCTTACAAATCTTTTGATCTAAAACTTCCTTCAGCTTTCTAATTTGTTCATCACTAACATCATTTAATAATGCAAGTTCTAAATCTGGATTGGCACAAATAGCTCCAAGAACTGCGCTTGTTTCTATACCAGTCATATTTTTTGTCCCTGGCACGATAACAGCTTTTACATTTTTTATAATATTTCCACTACATCGAACAGTTATCTTTTCAGGAAAACATTCTAAAATCGTTCTAGCCTTTGCACTAGCATAAGCAACTGCAATTGGTTCAGTACAACCTACTGCCACTAATAATTCTGACTTTAAAACTTTCGAATAAAAACTCTCTTTCATATAATCCTCCCTATAAAACATATTCATTATAACATAAAATACAATAAAAAAACTACAACACCCCTATCATCTTTTGATTAACAGTACTTTTATATCTATTAGCTACTTTATTTTAAATTTTTGTTAAAAACTTTTCTATTTAGTGTATAATGTAATAGGTGATAAGATGAAAAAAACATTATTTATTTTAAAAACAAGCTCTTCTAAAACAATAGTTACATGCATATTCATTGCTAAAATCATGATTCCTATTTTACTATTCACTACTATTTTAAGCGAGTTAGGAATTGTTAGCTATTTAGGAGCATATTTAAGTCCGCTAATGGCTATTTTCGGCTTGCCTGGTGAAGCAAGTATTGCACTAATTTTAGCAAATATGTTGAATCTATATGCTGGGATTGTTGCATTACAAGAAATTATCTTAACAAGTGAACAAATTACGATTATTTCTATCATGATGTTAATTTCACACAGTCTTTTTGTAGAAGTAGCTGTTTTGGCAAGCTTAAAAGTTAAAAGAAGTTATCAAATATGTTTACGTTTAACAGGAATGATATTAATCGGTATCTTACTAAATATAATTTATCTTAGATCATTTAAAGTAGAATTCATTAGTTCAAGCTTTCCTCTAGAAACTTTTTTAGAAAGCATTATCGATATAAATTTCTGGTTAAATACATTAAGTTTATTTTTAAAAAATATCAGCTCTACACTTATAGAAATTACTATAATTATTTGGATTGTCATGCTTATTTTAGAAATTTTAAACTATTTTAATATTGTAAATAAAATAAATCATACTGTCTATAAAGTAACTAAACACTTAGGGATTACTCCAGAAGCAAATATCCCCTTAATAATTGGAATTTTAATTGGCATATCTTATGGTGCTGGTTCTATTATGTATACTGCTAAAGAAGGTAAATTATCAAAAAAAGATATTATTTTAGTAGCAACATTCTTAATGTTTTGTCATGCCATGATTGAAGACACATTACTTTTTATGCGTATAGGAGCAAATCCATTAGTAATTATTATTTCAAGAATTATATTAGCATTTCTTTTTACTTATATTATGAACAAGTTTTATGATACAATTAGTACTAGAATAGAAGGTGATAAAAATGAAAGTAGTTAAAGTGACTCCCCAAGGTTATTGTTATGGTGTAGTACGTGCTATTAACATAGCTAGAAAGGCCGCTAGTAATACAAATGAAAATATTTATATCTTAGGTGATATTGTACATAATGAATTCGTAAGTAATGCTTTAAAAGAAATTAATCTCCAAACAATAGAAAATAAAAATCAATCCCGACTAGAATTATTAGATAATATCGATTCAGGAACAGTTATTTTTACTGCACATGGTGTCAGTGACAAAGTCCGTCAAAAAGCATTAAGTAAAAACTTAAATATTATTGATGCAACTTGTCCAGAAGTAGCTGAAACTCAAGAAATTATTAAACAAATGATTGCTCAAAATTATCATATTATTTTTATTGGGAAAAAAAATCATCCTGAAGCAGAAGCGTGTAGCCAACTTGATAGTAAAAATATTGACTTAATAACTTCAATAGAAGAAGCAAATAACTTAGAAATAGAAGATAAAAAATACTTTATCACTTATCAATCAACTTTGAATATTTTAGAAGTTATTCGCATTACTGAAGTGCTAGAACAAAAGCTAGTTAATCACATATATGTTCATCATAATTCTATTTGTGATGCAACAAGTTCACGTCAAAATGCTGTTAGTACGATAAAAGATGTTGACTTCTTTTATATAGTTGGTGATATGAATAGTAATAATTCTAATAAATTAGTAGAAAGAGCTAAAACTGATGTCGGTGTTGAAGCAAAACTAATTAGTAATATTTCTGATATTAAATTAAGTGATTTAGAAAACGTTGAAACTATTGCTGTTAGTTCAGGTGCTTCTACCCCACCAGAATTAACTGCTTATATTATTTCATATTTAGAACAATTATCATTATCTGATAAATCCACTCATCAATATCCTGACTTTGAAATTTCACAAATGAAAATACTACAAAAAAAATGACTTAAAGTCATTTTTTAATGTATAGATGTTTGTAAAAAACGATTTTTCTTTAATGTCTTTACAACAGGTTCATATAGTAAAACAAAAATAATAATATTACTAAACATGTGTATAAAATCAAAAAGAAGCCCTCTCAAATAATAAGCAATTCCTAAATCTAAACCCCAAAAAACAATTGCTTCAATTGAGGCTACTATACCAAATAATATTGAAAAAAAAGCAATAAAAACAGTAGTAAATAATAAGCTACGTGTTCTTAGTTTTAAAAGATGACATAAAACAACAAGCAAAGGCCATATTATGGCATAAAAGATAATCCAAGTACCTGTTCCCCAAAATAACCCCATTGCGATAACAAAAATTATCGCAACTAAAAAATTATGCTTTAAATCTAAAAAATTGCTATAAATTACAAAAAGTAAAGTTACAACTTCAACATTTGGTATAGAACTAAGCACAATTTGCATTGCAAAAATCATCGCACTAAAAATTGCGATTACTGCTAAACTTTTACTATTCAGAAAGTTCACCTATATAATTGAATTCAAACTTATCTTTATCAAAAATTGCTATTAAATCAACCCCTGGACAATACCCAGCTTTTAAACACTCTGAATTTGTTGATGATTCGTATAGCCAATAAACTCCATTATCAAAATCTGATCCTTTTTCATCTATTTCTAATAAGTATCTACCATATTGATCAGTTTTTTTCCCACTCAAAACAAAATCAATATCTTCTATTTCATCTAATAATTCTCCTAATGTCTCAGCATCTGTTTGATACTTATATGTTTTATCTTCAATAACTAATGTAACTTCTTTTTCTCCTTCAACCTTTTTTGAATCATTATACATGCGATACCCTACTAGTAATATCCCAATCATTATTAGCGAACTAATAATGATAATAATTTTTGTTTTCATATTTTCACCTCTTAATAATTGTTAGAAATAAATTCAATTTCAGCTATATTTTGCTCTCTATTATATTTTAATGCTAGTAAAAATAATAAATTAGATAAAATATTTAACAACTCAAAAATATTTTTATCGACCTCAATTTCTTTACTAACAAAAAATAAAGTTCTAATGCATTTTTTACAATGACTACGACAAATATGCAACATTGAAGAAATTTCTGTTCCTTGAGGATATATAAAAAATTTAACTTCATATTTTTTTAAATCCTCATAAATATTTAACCATTTTTCAAGTTTTTTATCATCAATTGTATTCTTACCACGAACTGAACCATTTAGTTCATAAGCAATTGTCATTAAATCATAAAATATTTTATCATTTTTAAGTGAATAACACATTCCTAAATAACTACAAAGTAAGTCTGTTTCAATTTCATAATCAGCTAAATGTTCATCTTCATATAAGAAAGGATATGCACACGCTTCTGTATTCATACAAAATCACCCTTTTTTAGGAATTAAACGTGATGTAAAATGACGCAATACTGGAGATTCATATTCAAATTCCAAACCTTTTAAATTTTTACGGTCATGATATACTTCAATTAGAGATTCTGCAATATATTCTATATGTTCATTTGTATAAACACGACGTGGTATAGTTAATCGTAATAGCTCTAAGGGACTTTTTAAATTTTCATTTGTATCAGGATTTCTTCCTAATAAAAATGAACCTATTTCTACACCACGAACACCTGAATTAATATACAAAGCGTTAGTAACAGCTTGTGCAGGAAATTCATCATAATTCAAATGTGGGGCAATCTTCTTACAATCTACAAAAACAGCATGACCACCAGTAGGATATTGAATAGGTACACCACCTTCTAAAAGCAAGTCACCTAAATAACGAACTTGATCAATACGATATGCTAAATAGTCTTCTTCTAAACCTTCATATAAACCAACTGCTAAAGCTTCCATATCTCTTCCGCTTAATCCACCATATGTTGGAAATCCTTCCAAGGCAACACCTAGTGTTCTCGCTTTTTGAAATAATTCAAAATCATCTTTAATAGCAATGATTCCTCCCATATTAACTAATGCATCTTTTTTAGCACTCATCAAGAAAATATCTGCTAAATCAAACGCTTCAGTTGCAATTTCAGAAAGTGTTTTATTAGCATAACCTTCCTCACGTTGTTTTACAAAATAAGCATTTTCTGCATATCTAGCACCATCGATAATAGTTATTAACTTATATTTATCAGCAATTTGCTTTACTGCTCGTAAATTTTCCATCGATACTGGCTGTCCTCCAGCAGAATTATTAGTAATTGTCATAATAATTCCAGCAATTTTTTCAGGAGTTTTTTCAATAATCGTTTGTTCTAATAACTCTAAATCAAAATTTCCTTTAAAAGGATGATAAGTTGATGTATCCATACATTCAGCAATAACCGTGTCGATAGCTCTAGCACCAGCTAGTTCAACATGTGCTCTTGTTGTATCAAAATGCATATTAGAAATAAAAATCATATCCTCATTCTTATCAATTAATAGTGGTAAAATAATTTGTTCTGCCCCTCTTCCTTGGTGAGTAGGAATGACATAATTGTAACCTGTAATATCTTTTACTGCGCTTTCAAACTTATAAAAAGATTTAGATCCTGCATATGCTTCATCACCTAACATTAGTGCACTCCACTGCGAATCACTCATAGCTCCAGTTCCAGAATCAGTTATTAAATCAATATAAACATCTTCACTACGCAAAGAAAAAGGGTTATATCCTGCCTCTGCTAGCTTTTTCATACGATACTCTTTAGTAGTCATCTTGATAGGTTCAACCATTTTAATTTTGAATGGTGGTATTACAGCTTTCTTCATATTTTCACCTCTTATATTAAATTATAATAGATTTTACAATATTTCTCAACACATAAATTAAACTGTAAGATTTCTTACAGTTTAATTAAATAGACTTTTAAACACTTCTAATGAATACTTCTGATTATCTTCAAAAGTAATTTTTATTTCCCCTAATATTGGTACATTATCACTAATAATAATTTGCTCTGGAGTAACTGTAATAGTAAAAATGCGTCCCTCTTCTTCACTTATGTAGCTTTCACCATCTTTTACAAATTTTAAATCTTCTGTTGAAATTTTATCAATATATTTATTAAGATCTAATTGATTAGAAATTATTTCAACTCCTAAATTACAAACATATTTAGCATACTCTCCACGAGCAGCAATAATATTACCATTTTGACAAACAAATCCTGTCATAGGTTGAGTAGTTACTTCTAAATAGAAACCATATGTATTTTCATCATACTGTTGATAAGTAGCTCCACCTAAAAATGAAGCATCTAATTCAATATAAAACTCTTCTTTATTAGCAATTGTAGATTTCATTTCATCAATTCTATCAGCAGCAGTAGTTAAATTACTAAAATAAAAATAAATTGCAATTAATGCGGCAATAACTAATACTATTGCTACAACAAATCCAGCATTAATTTTTAAATTACGTTTCTTATCAACATTTTTTACTTCAGTATCTTTTACTTCAACATCTTTTACTTCAACATCTTTTACTTCAGCATCTTTTACTTCAACATCTTTTACTTCAACATCTTTTACTTCAACATCTTTTACTTCAGCATCTTTTACTTCAACATCTTTTACTTCAACATCTTTTACTTCAACATCTTTTACTTCAGTATCTTTTACTTCAGCATCTTTTACTTCAACATCTTTTGCTTTAGTATCTTTTGCTTTAGTATCTTTTACTTCAGCATCTTTTACTTCAACATCTTTTGCTTCAGTATCTTTTGCTTCAGCATCTTTTACTTCAACATCTTTTGCTTTAGTATCTTTTGCTTTAGCATCTTTTGCTTTAGCATCTTTTGCTTTAGCATCTTTTGCTTTAGTATTTTTTGTCTTGTTTTTTTCATTATTTTTTGCCATCTAAAAACACTCCCTCACTATTTTACTTTACAAACACTATCTACCATTACACAACCAGTTGTCGGAGGCCAAATAGTCATTGCATATGCACATTCATCATCCATTGTTTTTAACTTAATTTTAGTACCAAACTCTAGCATATGTATGACTGAATCAACACTTTTAATATTTGCAACAAAACGGCAACTTACATCATCACACATTTCAACTGTCACAGTTTCATGCTTAGTAATAAATTCATTAGCATGCTTAACACACTCTTCAAATGATAAATCTTTGATTTTTTTCATATAAATACCTACTTTCTATTAGCTATATTATAACATAATAAGTTTTAATTCACCATATTTCCCTCTATTATTAGTCTTTAAGTACTTACCATTTTTGAAATTACAATTTTTATATTGTAATCAAATTTACTTATTTTTTACTACTTCATTATGTGTACTTGAATATATGTGACCATATACTCCAACTGTAGTTTTTACATCAAGCTGTTTTTTCACTAAAACTTAACATAAAATCATTATCAGTAAACTTTTTAATTTTGAACTCTCTTTCCTCTTTCATCATATCCTAATAATATGAATTATCTTTTGTAATTGTTGTATGAATCTTTCTCCTTTCTATAATATAGATGAGCGAGGTGTTTAACACTCATTTATATTATACCGCCTTTATATCTCTATTTCTATATAATTGTAATAGCGATATTAGATTGTTTTTTTCTTTATAAGTTTTTTGTTAATGTCGTTACTACATCTCTTTTCTCGTTTTGAACTATATTTATGCGAAAAAGATTTTAAACATCATTAAGGAAGATGACATTAAAATTGATGATAATATCAATTCATTTGTCTTCCAACAAGCGATTATCTGAATACGTTTATTTTGCTCACAATATTTAAAAAAAATCTACATACTGTGCATATTACCGCAAACAAAAAGAGTGCTAGCTCTTACTATCACTCTTAGTAACAATCATTAATTATTATTACTGATTTTTATTTACTATCTTCCTATATAAGTAGTCAAACGCTATAACAAGTAATATTAAATTTGATAAACTTGCTACATAGTCTAAAGATTTCACTATAAATATCTGAACTGTATCTTCATCGGTTATAGGTGTAGTAAAAGTGAATCTAGCAATGCAAAATATTACTAAATACATCAAATTTATAGTTATAAATGTTCCAATAAATAAGTTCATTTCTTTTTTTAATATTCTAATTACTACTACATATGATAAAAATATTATACTAATTATAGTAGGAAAAATACTATATGTATCTGGTAAATTAACAATTTCTGGCATGTATAACTCCCCCTTATCTCACAGTTTTGCTACTTGAATAAGATTTAAAATAATATGTTCTATCTGGATTTTTATATTCTTGTGTAGCTTTCATAGAGTAGCTACCATAAAAGCGAGCACCACCACTTACATTAATAGCACCTGTTGAAATATTATAAATATCTACACTAAATATTGAATCAAAATTTGTGTAGAAAGAATACGTAGGCTTTCCTAAAGAAGTGATTCTACCGTTTTAACTTTCCCAGTATGCTCCAGTTAAAGTATCATACCACTCATTTTCGAATAATATTTTGATAATATACTTATTAAACATATTATAGCATGCTTGAAAGAAATTTCAAAATTAGCTTTATGTTAATTCTTATTATAATTAATTACATAAAATTCTGTGTAGTTATTATTCATCTTACTATTACACAAACCCAGTTATCATATATTGTAAATGATGATATTTGAGTTTCATATTACATTCCAGAATTTCTATAAATCCCTTGAAACCAATGCATTTCCCATTTACTACTAATCCATTCCTTAAACTCTTCCTTCATCTAGTTCTTCCAAATAATTCATAACACATGCAATATTACCACTATCATCAACTCTAACAACAATTTATCCATCTTTACTTGTCATTTCTTTAATAACTTCTGTTTCACCATCTCTTGTAACTTTGATTTGATCACGATTATAAATTTTATCATAAGAATATTCATAAATGACTTCTTCACTATTATCATACTAATAACTTAAAGTAAGTGATACTTCATTATTTTGATAGTAAAATCATTTAATTAAGTTTTAATTACCATCGTACTCATGTATTATTCGCTAAGTTTTCACTAATACTGTTCCCATTAGCATCAGATGCATAAGTTAACTTACATATTATTTTACAAAATAAAATAGATGTAATAACATCTATTCAATCTACTAACATATAACCAACACTTCTTACCGTTTTTAAATAATTTTCAAGCTTTAGTTTTTCTCTTATTTTTGAAATATACATATCAATCACTCTAGTTTCTCCTGAATATTCATATTTCCAAACTTTAAGTAAAATCATTTCCCTCGAAACTACGATATTTCGATTTTCAATTAAATAACGAGCTAACTCAAACTCTTTATAAGTTAAATGGATAAGTTTATTATCACAGTACATCTCACGTTTTCCAGGATACATTTTCAAATGTTTATAATCTAATGATATACCTTCTTCAACACATGTGTTTCTTCTAAAAAAGACATTAATACGCGCTATTACTTCTCTTACAGCATACGGAGCAATAATATAGTCATCAACTCCTGCTTTAAATGCTTCTAATTTGGACAAAACATCATTTCTATTAGAAATTGCAATAATATAAATATCTTTATTATTCTCTCTAAGTAGCTTGCAAAAATTAAAACTATCTATTTTTTCCCAATCATAATTCAGTAATAAAACATGAACATCTTCTGTATTTAAAATATTTGTAATTTCATTTTCACAGTCACAAAAAATCACATTATATTTTAGCTGTGTTAAATCATAATGCAGTAAAGAATGCTCGACATTACTTTCATCAAAAACAATTACCCTTTTCAACTTATCACCCTCTTATGCACAAATACTTTATAAACTATTCCCTATTAAAACAAAAATCTTTTTTGTCTTATGTAACAAGTATATTATGTATCTGTAAAAAGAAAGCGATATTAGCGTAAAAATTGTGTAAAATCGTATTTAATTTAGAAAAGGGTTACTAACTAATTCAGCTTTTAGAGTTGAAATTTCTCCATGTCCAGGTAAAATAATTAATTCAGCTGATAAATTTTTCAGCTTTTTCAAACTTTTTTCCATTTCCTTAAAATCAGAAGTGATAAAATCAGTTCTACCAATTGTTCCTTTAAAAAGAAAATCACCCGTCAATAGATAGTTTTCAACGATAAACGAACAGCAACCAGAAGTATGTCCTGGTGTTAAAATGACAGTAAAATCAAAATTTTCTATCTTTAGTTCTGTAGTAAATGTTCTAGCTTTTGTTTTAAGAACAAACTCTTGAGAAAAATTTGAATTATGACTAAGGTTTAACTTCGATGAATATAAAAAATCGTACGCTTTTTCATGAACATAAATATCAATATTATATTTCTTGGCAAAATAATCACATGAAGCAATATGATCATGATGTCCGTGAGTTAAAATAATTGCTTTAGGTATTAATCCTTGTAAAAAACTATCAATTAGTTCAAAATCAGTAGAAGGATCAATAATTATACAACTACTATCCTCAATAATAAGATACGTATTATTTCTTAATATTCCATTTACTATTCTTTTATATTCCATTTTTTTTCTCCTTATGTATCAAAATAAATTTATTGTGTTGTTTTATCGGTTTAAGCTCATTAAACAAACATATTTGTTTCTCATAGCTATTTAATGAGACACTTCTAGCAAAATCTAATTTAAAGTAATGTCCTTTACTTAGAGCATAAAAATAATTCCAATCAATTGTACTAAAATCAACATAGTAGTTATACGGTTTTAAAAATTTAATATGACCATTTATTTTTAAAAAAATACAATTATATTGATAAGTATTGAGAATATTTATATGTACTAATCTGTCATTGCTTAATTTTAAGTCTATTAAAAAAAATATTACTAGTAAATAACAAGCTATTAAAATTAATAAAATATTATAATCTAAATTTAAAAATATCATCAAGTATAAGCAACTTAACATAATAATATATTTAATAAAGAATTTAAAACTTTTAATGTAAATACACATCTGTTTTATTTCTAATTTCTGTAACTTTTTTGTACTTAAATTTATAGTATACAAAATACTATTTCTTCTAAATAAAATAAAGTTAATCTGTGGCTTTTCATAATTAAATAAAACATATTTATAACATCTCTTATATTTCAATGATGTTTTCAAATTCATATTTTGAAATGCTAATAAATAATCATCAAAGAGATATTGGTAATTATTAATAAATAAAAAAAAGCTAAACATCACATCACCAATATATTATTAGTGATAAAATGCTTATTTCTTTTTTTCTAATTTTAATAATACTGTTCCAGCTAAAGCAGGTGCAATTGTTGAAAAAACAAGCGTCCCCATTAAAACAATAACTTTAACCATATCACCATACTCTGGTGGTAAAACTTTATATGCCATTAAAACTAAACCGATTTCTACTCCTCCTAAAGGTAGTAATAAAAATCCCATGTTATTATTAAAACTATCTGAATGTTTTGAAATTTTTGCTCCAAAGTAAGTTCCAAAATATTTTCCAATTGTTCTAGCAATAATGTATAAAATTGCAATTCCTACAATACCGAAAATACTTGATAAATCAATTTGAATACCTGCTACAGTAAAGAAAAAGATTAAAAAAGGAATTGCAAATAAATCTACTACTTTCGTTTCTAATTCAAAAACATCTTTATTTACGAAATTAGTAAATGCAAAACCACCTACCAAAGGTGTCAAAATTTCTGAAGCCTCAAAATAAATAGCAAAAGAAAGTGTTGCTAAAACTGCTACTAATGTAACTTCTAAATAGAATTTTTTCGTTCTTTCAGTATTTATATTTCTTGTCAATAAATTAATAGTAAAAGCTAGAATAGTCCCTATAGCTAATCCACCTACTACAGATAATGCAAGTTCTTTAATTGATGGTAGTAAAATTCCCAACAAAGTTAATTGTTGTGTAGCATCATTAACTGTTGTAACAACACTAAAAGCTACTCCAAATAAGATAATTCCAATAGCATCATCCAATGCTGTAATTGCCAGAGCATTTTCAACAAAAGAATTTTTAAGATTATATTGCTTTTTAATCATTAAAATTGGTGCTGGTGAAGTTGAGGCCGCTAACGACCCTAAAATAAATGCTACTTCTAAGGGAAAGCTAGCTAAATACATAAAAACAGTTACAACAAGACATGTAAATAGAACTTCTGAAATAGTAATAGTTAATAATCCATGACCAATTTTTTTTATGTATTTTATAAAAAGCTCTGTTCCAACACTAAATGCTAAAAAAGCTAGGGCTAAAACAAGGATATCATTCCATGATTCAAGATTTTCAGCAGGGATAATATCAAATCCTGAAGGACCGATAATAAGACCTGCAATAACATATCCTGCAATTGAAGGAATTTTAAGACGTGTTGCTAAATGTCCTAAAATAACTCCAAACAGAATTACTATTCCAATGGCTGTTATATCATCCATTGAACATTTCCTTATGTACTTCCATATAGTTTTTTATTGGCACAATTTTTAGAGCATCCGTAACTTCTTTTGGAATATCTTCTAAGTCTTTTAAATTCTCATACGGTATTAAAATCTTTTCTAAACCACTTCGGTGGGCACTAATACTTTTTTCACGTAATCCCCCAATTGGTAAAACTCTTCCTTGCAAAGTAATTTCTCCTGTCATACCTACTTTATTATCTACTTTTTTATTTGTTAAAGCAGAAATTAACGCTGTTGTTAGAGTAATACCTGCACTAGGTCCATCTTTAGGAGTTGCTCCTTCAGGAACATGGATATGAATATCAATATTTTCTAATTCTTGTAAATCCACACCGAATGCATCATGATGAGATTTAATGTAACTCAAAGCAATATGTGCACTTTCCTTCATAATATCTCCAAGAGATCCAGTAAGTTTAATTTTTCCACTACCTTTATAGAAAGTAACTTCAATCGGTAAAATATCTCCACCATAAGAAGTATATGCAAGACCTGTAACAACTCCTGGGACAGATTCTTCATATTTCTTTTGAAAATCAAAACGTTTTTTCCCTAAATAAGTACTTAAATTATCTGTTGTTATTTCAATTGACTCAAATTTACCAGTTAAAATATCACGTACAACTTTTCGACAAATCTTAGAAATTTCGCGTTCAACTTGTCTAACACCCGCTTCACGAGTATAACATCTAATAATTTCTAAATAAATACCATCAGCAAATGTTAACTGCTCTGGTTTTAACCCGTGTTTTTTGATTTGACGATAATATAAATGCTCTTTAGCAATATTAACTTTTTCAATTTCTGTATAGCTGCTTAAATCAATTATTTCCATACGATCTAGTAGTGGATGTGGAATTTGTTCATAATAGTTAGCAGTTGCAATAAATAGAACTTTACTCAAATCGTATTCTTCTTCTAGATAGTTATCACTAAAGTATTTATTTTGACTTGGATCTAATACTTCTAGCATTGCTGAAGCTGGATCACCACGAAAATCAGATGACATTTTATCAATTTCATCTAGCAAGAAAACAGGGTTAATCGTTTTAGCCTTTTTCATTCCTTGAATAATTCTTCCGGGCATAGAACCAAGATATGTACGACGATGTCCACGAACTTCAGATTCATCACGCACACCACCTAAAGAAATTTTTACAAAACTGCGGTTTAAAGCTTTAGCAATACTTTCTGCTAATGATGTTTTCCCTGTACCTGGAGGTCCAACTAAACAAATAATTGGTGAGTCTAGAGAATCAGTCATTTCTTTTACTGCTAAATAATCTAAAATACGCTCTTTAACTTTCACTAAACCGTAATGGCTATCATTTAATACTTTTTCTACTTCGATTAAATTATGATTATCTTCACTTTCCTCATTCCAAGGAATCGACATAACCCATTCTAAATATGTTCTAATAATACTCGCCTCTTGTGAATTAGAAGGCATCGTATTATATCTTTTTAGTTCCGCAATGGCTTTTTCGTGAATTTTTTCAGGTAATTTCAACTCATTAATACTATCTAATAACTCATCACCAGATTCAACATTAGTATCACCTAGTTCTTCTTTAATAACACGCATTTTTTCTCGCAAATAGTACTCTTTTTGCGCTTTTTCCATATTATGACGCAACTGAGCTTCGATTGATTCTTCAACATCATTAATCTGTTTTTCTAGTTCTAAATCTTCTACAATCATCATTAAGCGTTTTGTAGATGATAAAGTTAAAACATATTCTTGCTTACGTTCTAAAGTCATTGGTAAATAAAAAGCAATCACATCAGTTGAAACACTTGAAGATGAAGAATGAGCTATTTTAGCTATTACATCATCATTATTCAAATTTATTTTTGGAAGATATTCTTCAACATAAGATGCTAATCTACGCATCAAAGCTACTTCTTTGACATCATCTTCTACAAAAGAAGCTTTTAACGAAATATCACCTTCTAAATAAGGTTCTACATCGACAACATTATCTAAATGCGCTCTTTCAATTCCTTGTAAAGTCACACGAAAATTACCATTTGGTAGCTTGACATTATTAATGATTTTAGCATAAACACCATCTTTATAAACATTATCAATATCAGTTTTCTCTACAAAAGGATTAACTTGTGTTGTTACGAAAAGGTAGCTATCTTGTGAAAAAGCTACATCGACCGCATTTTTACTAAAATCTCTTCCAACTTCTAATTTTAAAATATTAGAAGGAAGTAAAACTAGCCCTCTCATGACAAGTATCGGAATATTTTTTTTAGTATCTTCCATTTTATACCTCCATTTATACTACGAAGACAAATAAAAAATTATTTGTCTTGTACAGTAATTACAGCATTTTCTTTCATATACTCTAATGCTTTTCTAGATTTTAATGATTCTTTTAAGTTGTCTGTTCCACCAATTGCTTGTTCAATTTGTGCAACTTCCATATTATACATTTTTGCCAAAGTATCTAATTCTTTATTAACATCATCTGCAGTTACTTCAAAATTCTCTTCAGCAATTACTGATTCTAAAACTAGCATTTGTTTAACTCTTTGTTTAGCAGAATCATTCATTTGCGTGCGTAATGTTTCTTCATTAGTATTAGTCATTTCATAATACGTTTCTAAATTCATTCCTTGCATTTGTAATTGCTGTGCATATTCATTCAACATTCTATTTATTTCAGTTTCCACCATTACTTCTGGAATATCTACATTACTATTTTCGCAAGCTTTTTCTAATAATTGATCATAAATATGATTATCATTTTGTGACGCTTTACTACTTTCTAAATGCTTTTTAATATCAGCTTTTAAATCATCAACACTTTCTACACCGTCACGATCTAAATCTTTTACAAAATTTTCATCTAACTCTGGCACTTGCTTATACTTAACTTCATGAACTGTAACTTCAAATAAAGCTGGTTTCCCTTTCAAATTCTCAGCATGATACTCTTCAGGAAAAGTTACTTCTACATCAACTTTCTCTCCCGCTTTTTTTCCTAATAACTGCTCTTCAAAACCAGGTATAAATGAATTACTCCCTACAACTAGTGAATGGTTTTCAGCACTACCACCTTCAAATTTTTCACCATCTACACTACCAACAAAATCAATAACAGCAGTATCGCCACTTTCAATTGCAGTATCCTTAATAATCATTTCAGCCATACCATCTAGCAAACGATCAACTTCAGCATTTACTTCTTCATCTGTTACTGTTAAGTTTAGACTTTCTACTTCCAAGTTTTTATATTCACCTAAAGTTACTTCAGGCTTTACAGGCACTTCTGCTTTTAAAACAACACCATCTTGATCTACATTTTCAATTGATAATTGTGGATACCCTACAGCATGAATATCATGTTTTTCTAATTGTTTACCATACTCAGCTTGTAACAAAATATCAATTGCATCTGTATATAAAGATTCTTCACCGATTTTTTTATTAAAAACCTCACGAGGAACATTTCCTTCTCGAAATCCATCCATCTTTAATGTTTCTTTTTTCTTATCAAATGCTTTATCAATTGCATCTTTCCATACATCACCTTTAAACTCCATTGTTAATGTTCCTGTACTATTTTCATTTAATTTCCAATTTGACATATATGTACCTCCATTCCTTTTATATTATATCTTAATCATTATAAATATTCAAGTAAACCGTTTAATTAATGAAACGCAACGAATTTATTTTAAAGTCAATGTTATATAACATATATTCATTAAAAAAAAGCGTTAACTCCTGCTCGGTTTCAGAACTAATTTTAATGCTATTTAACTCATTGAGATTACAATCAACAAGTCTTCTTAAAACAACTAATGTTTTCTTAGAAAAAAATCTCATCTGAGTTGTCAAACAAGCTTGGCAAATATAGCCCCCACTTTTAGCATCTAATGTTACAATTTCAGTATTTGCACAACAAGCACAATGCTTTATTTGAGGAGCTAATCCTAAACACTTTAAAACTTCTAAATCAAATAAAAAGCGTAAATAAACTGTTTTAGTACCAGTACGATTTTTTTTAATAATCAACATTAAGTAGTCATAAAATTTATAAAATTCATCTGTATTAAAATGCGTTTTAAAAATAAGCTCAAAAAAATAATTATAAAAAACAAATGTTTGATAATCATTTTTAAAATCTTGATAATAATCGATAACTTTAATATTAACTAATGAGTACATCGTATTACTCGTTCTTTTTACTTCACAACTAACTTGATTAAAAAGTTGAACTGCACTAGCACGCTTACTTTTAAGGTTTCGTACCCCTCTTACTAAAACACTTTTATGACTATTATCACTACATAAAATAGTTACGATGCGATCATGATCACGATAATTAACTACTTTAATGATAATACCAGTTATTTTTTCCATTTGACTACCTATTATGATAACCGTATTTAGCAAGTGAATCTGGATTATTACGCCAATTTTTTTCGACTCTTACTTGCATTTCTAAAAAGACACTCATCTTTAAATTCTTCTTGATTTCAGCACGAGCCTCACTGCTAATTTGCTTAATCATACTTCCTTTTTTACCAATTAAAATACCTTTTTGTGAATCACGTTCCACAATAATAGTTCCTAAAATAGCAGCACGATTATCTTCGATATAAAAATCTTCAATAACTACAGCTACACTATGAGGAATTTCTTCACGAGTATGATATAAAACTTTTTCTCGAATTATTTCTTGAAACATGAATCTTTGAGAAAAATCAGTTTTATTATTATCATCATAATATTTTGGACCAGGCATTAAATACTTTTTTAAAACCATTAATAATCTTTCAATATTTTGATTATTTAAAGCACTGATCGGTACGATTTCACTAATATCATACATCTCATCTATCATTTTGATTTTAGTTATTAATTCTTCATCTGTTATTTTATCAATTTTATTAATAACTACTATTACATTACTACAAGCCTTCGTCAATTTATCTAAAATAAATTTATCTCCTTTACCAAATTGACTATCAGCTTCAACTAACATTAAAACAGCATCCATGTCTTGAAAAATACTCAAACTTAAATCTGTCATAAACTTACCTAATTTATGATTAGCTTTATGAATACCAGGCGTATCAACAAAAACAATTTGTTCTTCATCAGTTGTATAAATACCCCTAATAGCATTTCTAGTAGTTTGCGCAGTTGCCGAAACAATTGCTATTTTTTCATTCATTATACTGTTTAATAAAGTAGATTTACCAACATTTGGTCTTCCAACAAGACCAACAAAACCAGATTTAAACATTACTTTACCTCCATAAATGGAAAAGGCACTAAATCTTTTAGTGTTAATGACTCATATTCAAGATTTTGATTAGACATATGTATAATAAAATCTTCATTAAAAAATTCAACAAAAGTTTGTCGACAAATTGAACACGGTCTAACAATATTGTCACTATTAGCCATAATTGTCAATGAAGCAAAATCTTCTTTTTTATAACCTTTTGTTAAAGCAGCATTGATAGCATTTCTTTCTGCACAAATCGTTGCCCCATAAGAAGCATTTTCAACATTAACGCCACCGATAGTCTTCCCATCTTTTAATAATAAAACTGCACTAACTTTAAATTTAGAATACGGAGCATAACAATTTTCTAATAGAGCTTTACACATCGTTAATATTTCTTTCATTTTATCAACTCCAATTTTGTCAACTCAACAATTATCTTTTCTTGCAAACAAAACATTTCTGCTTCTTCTTCTTCTGTTTGATGATTATACCCTAGTAGATGTAAAATTCCATGTACAATGACAAAACAATACTCGCGATTAAAGCTATGTCCGTATTTTCGAGCATTTTCACGTACTACTTCTTCACAGATGAACAAGTCACCTAATTCCTCTTCTTCTTCAAACTCTCTTAAAAAAGGGAAACTAATTACATCAGTAGGGTAATCTTTTTGGCGATATTGCTTGTTAAACTTATGCATTTCCTCTTTAGAAAGCAATGAAATAGACATCACTTGATGATCTAATTCTAATAAGTTTAGCATTTGATTTACGAGAATTAGCAATTCATTATGATAAGCTACTTCTCCAAAAAGATTTATTTCATTCACGAAAGCACCTTAACAAATTTATCAACATCTTCCTTAGCCCCTGTAATAAAGACTAAATCACCAACTTGTAATACTTCTGAAGCACTTGGCATAATCATTACACCATTTCTTTTAATATAAATAATCATAACATTATACACAGAAGTTGTTTTCATAGCTGATAAAGCAATATCTGTAAACTTTTCTTTCTTAACCTCTACTTGGACAATACGATGTGATTCACTTAAATCTACAAAATCTATTAATGTACGATGTAAAAGTTTTGTCGCTAAATTACTTCCCATTTCAAGGTCAGGATATACAGTTTGACTCACACCTAACTTTTCAATGATTTTAGAATGATCAGCATCACTTACCTTTACAATAATATTTTTTACACCTAACTCTTTTAGATTTAAAGTAGTTAAAATGCTAGCTGTTAAATCTTGCCCTATTGCTACAACAACATAGTCATAATTTGTAATCCCCAAATCAATTAATGTTTGTAAATTTGTCGAATCACAAACAGCAGTTGTTGCAGTACTTTGACCAAATTTATTTAAAGTACTTTCTTTTAGATCAATCAGTAATAATTCTGTTCCATTTTTTAACAATTCCTGTGCAACATTTGTTCCAAAAGAGCCAATACCAATAATTGCTATATCATTTTTCATACTTCTACCCTTTCTGCACGAACGGCACGACTCATTAATTCTTCAATTACTTCTTCTGGTGATACACCTTCATAAAAAACCTTATAAACACCTAAAGAAATTGGCATTTCAAAATCTAAATCAGGTAACTCTTCGTGAACAGCAAGACAACTTCTAATCCCTTCTACAATCATAATGGAATTTTCAATTGCTTTTTGAGGGTCTTCACCTTTTCCAACAGCTAATCCTGTTTTAAAATTACGTGAATGATGACTACTCGTCGTTACGATTAAATCACCAACACCTGCTAAGCCATACATTGTTTCTTTGTTTGCACCATGAGAAACTGCATATTTTACTATTTCAGCTAATCCACGTGTAATTAAACTAGCACGAGTATTATCACCATAGCCTAATCCCGCACATATTCCGCTAGCAATAGCAATAATGTTTTTCAAAGCTCCGGCTATCTGGACACCAATTATATCATTAGATGTATAAACTCTAAAATAACTATTATTAAATAATCCTTGCACAGCTTTAGCAACCTCTTCATCTTCACTAGCGCTGACAATCGAAGAAATAATGCGTAAAACAACTTCTTCAGCATGTGTTGGCCCACTTAAAACAGCATATTTAAAATTCTTAGTTAGTACTTCTTGAAAAACATCACTAATTAATAAATTAGTCTTTGGTTCAATTCCTTTACTAACATTTATAAAAATTTTGTTTTCATAATTTAATTCAGCAATTTCACTAATAACTGTACGTGAAAATTTAGTAGGTAAAGCAAAAATAACATAGTTAGCAAAGTCCATAACTTCACTCAAGCTATTAGTTGCTTTAATTGAACTTGCAAAAACATGATCATCTAAATACACTTTAGCAGTATGTTTAGAATTCATCTCTTCGACTTCTTCACTAAATTTACTCCACATTAATACACTATGTCCATTATCATCTAAAACTTGTGCTAAGGCACAAGCCCAACTTCCCATCCCAATAACTGATACTTTCATAAATATACCTACTTTCTATTGCGTAATACAAATTTTATTGGTGTTCCACTAAAATCATATACCTCGCGTACGCGATTTTCAAGGTATCGCATATACGAAAAATGCGCATAGTTTGCATCATTTACAAATAACGCAAAAGTTGGTGGTCCTACGCTAACTTGTGAACCGTAATAAACTTTCAATCTCCCTCCGTGATGTTTAGGAGCTTGATGAAGTGCCGTAGCATTCATTAAGATATTATTCAAATGACTAGTTTGAACACGTCTAACATGATTTTGTGCACAAACTTGTACTTCTTCTAAAATATTGTGTAAACGTTGCTTATTAGTCGCTGATGTAAAAATGATCTTTGCATAAGAAGCGTAAATAAAGTGACTTTTCAAGTTATCTTCCCATTCTTTCATCGTTCGATGATCTTTTTCAACTAAATCCCATTTATTTACTACAATTAAAACTGCACATCCAGCATCAATAGCATAACCTAAAATGTTTTTATCATGCTCTACAATACCCATACTTGCATCAATTACTAAAACTGCTACATCACACTCATTTAAAGCATTTTTAGAACGAATAACACTATATTTTTCCACTCTCTCAAATACTTTACCTTTACGCCTAATACCTGCCGTATCAATCGCTGTAAAATACTCACCATTATATTTAAATTTTGTATGTATTGAATCTCTTGTCGTGCCAGCAATATCAGAAACAATTGTACGATTTTCATTTAAAAGTGCATTTAAAATAGAGCTTTTCCCAACATTTGGTCGACCTATTAATGCAAATTTAATTGAATCATCTTCAAAACCTGTTTTAGGAGCAAATAAATTAACAGCCTTTTCTAAAATTTCACCGACACCTATTCCATGAATACTACTAACAGCATAACAATCACTAAATCCTAATTCATAAAAATTATAAACATTATCTCTATATATAACATCATCAATTTTATTAACCGCAACTAAAACTGGTTTATTAGAGCGATGTAAAATTTCAGCTACTTCTAAATCTTCAGCAGTTAAATCACTACGTCCATCAACTACAAAAACAATAATATCTGCTTCAGTAATAGCTATTTTTGCTTGAGTACTAACTTCTGAAGCAAACGTTGTATCAGAAACATCAATCCCTCCTGTATCAATTAAGATGAATTCTTTACCACCCCAAATACTTTTAGAGTAAATACGGTCTCTTGTCACACCTCTACTATCATCAACAATCGATTTACGTTCGCCTAATATTCGATTAAATAGCGTTGATTTTCCTACATTAGGTTTACCTACTACTGCAATTACTGGTAAAGCCATTATTTCACCTCATTATATAAAGATACAATTAAATTTACAACTTCTTCAATAGTTTTCGATGTCGCATCTAAATAAAAAGCATCACTTGTTCTTTTTAAAGGCGCTATTGCACGATTACTATCTAAATAGTCACGATCTACTAATTTATCATAAATACTTTGATAATCTAAATGCAAATTTTCTTGGTGTCTTCTTTTAGCACGTACTTCTACTGAAGCATCGAGAAAAATTTTCAATGTAGCATCGGGAAAAACAACACTTCCAATATCTCTTCCATCTAGAACAAGATTATCAACATTAGCATGATTACGAATAATCTTGTTAATTTCATCGCGAATTTTAGGTTCAGCAGACATTTTTGTTAAAGTAGTAATAATATTTTCATCGCGAACTTTCAAAGAAAAATCATGATTATTATAGTAAATTTTGCCATCATCAAAAACAATCTTATTAGTTTTAATAAGTTTACAAATCTCTTCAACATCATATTCTAGCTTACTTTCTAAAAAAGCAACTGTTGCTACACGATAAATGGCTCCAGTATTGACATACTTAAAACCTAAATTTTCAGCAACGAGCTTAGCTACCGTACTCTTACCACTACTAGTTGGTCCATCAATTGCGATTACATTCATTTTTTCACCTAACCTGATTTCACTAAAATAAAATACCATCCAGCAGCTATTGCTGCTAATAAAATGATTACGACAACTATAAAGACAATATCACCAATCAACGTTCTTTTTGCTTCCGCCTTCGAAATTGCTTTTTTATTCGCACTTTTATTAACACTCTTATTAACATTTTGTGCATCTATAGTATTAAATTTATTACCTTCTTGTTTATTATCTCTTTTAGGAGTTTGTTTTTTAGTTTTAGAAAAATCATCAAAGCTTAAAAACTCACTATTAGATTTTTTTTCTTGATCTTTTTCAAAATTATCTTTAAAATCTTGAAGTTCATTTTTTAACCCTTCAATATCATTATTATCTTCCTCATGTACTACTTTTGAATCTTCTGTTAACTCATCACTAAAATTACCTGTCACATTTTGAACACCACTAATATAACTTTGTTTTGGTTTTTCTAAAAATTCCTCTGCAGGTTGTGATTCTGGAATATTTATATTTTCTTCTTTAAATTGTATTTTTTCTACAACTGCTGGCTCTTCTACTTCATTATCAAACACTTCTTTAATTTCTAATTCACTATATTTTCTAGCACGTTCAATATCATCTAACTTTATTTCTTCTGTTGGCTCTCCAACAAGCATCTCTAAAGTTACAGCATCTTCTTCGCGTTCTTCAAGACCTTCATCAAGTTTGATGTTTTTTAAAATTTCATATTGCGTATTACTAAACATACTTTTTTGATTACGACCACGTGCTTTCGCTTGTGCAATCAAAGTTTTTAAATCTACTTCCTTACGCAACTCCATTGCATTTTCTTTTTTAGGTATATTTTGTAACTGATCATTAGCAGTTTCAATATTTCTTTTTAAGCCCTTAAAATACATATCATAGCGCTTTTGCTTTTGATATTCTGCACGAGAAGTATCAAGCTCTAATCCATCTCCAATTTCTTCTATTGAATCAATAGTTTCATTATAAATATCTAAATCCATTTCTTTAATTTTAGCATATTTTTTAGAATTTCTTTGATAACGTGAATTTGCCATTTTATTGCCCTCCTAATTTTTTTGCTTTTAAACATCCTACAATCGTCGCTTCATATTTATGCGAATAATTAACTATAAAGTCTAAACCAGAATTATGACTAAAACTCGTAATTTCTTTTGTATCGTAATCATTACCTAAAATACCTGTTTTAATTTTTATATTACTTTGTTTTGCAAACTGATTAGAAATAGCTATTAATTTTCCAAGACCAGCACGATCAAAATTGTTTCTTGCATCTTTAGCCACAATCTCTAATTTTGCATATTCATCATGATATACTAAATTTTCATCGTAATCGGCTAAAAACATCGATAGTGATTTAGGGTCATAAATAATAGCTCCTAGCTTACTTGAAACTGTTTCTGAAAGAACTAATAAGCGAGGTTTATTTAATAGTAGACCAGGTTTAACAACAATTTCAAAATCTTCTGCTTTTAGTAAAGAATTTTCTACTGCTTTTAATAACTGCAATAAATACAATAACTCTTTTTCAAAAACAACATCTGGAAATAAAATTGTAACATTGCATTTTTTAGAACTGTAAAAGTCTGCAATTTGCTTTTTGACAATTGCTTCCATAACTGCCTGATAAAATACTGGATAATGAATACACATCTTAGCACCTTGCATTCTATTATCACGATATTTTACAATGACATCTTTAAGCTTATCATAAGGAATATCTAAAGAAAGTGCTAACTCTAAAGCATCTTTTTTCACATGCGGCAACAAATCATAAACATCAAAATCAAATAACTTTACATACAAATAATCTGCTTCTAATAATGATTGATATTGGCAGTATTTCTTATAAAAAATTTCTGCTAAATTATAAATATCATAATTTAAATCAAGTTCATTAAAAACAATGAATTTAACTATTTCATTTTGTAATTCATTATCAATCAAAACATCTAAATCTAAATATTTTGTCATCTTTTCACGGATATAATACTTATCATATGAATAAACTTCTACATCACTATTATCTAAGAAAAATTCATTTAAACGCTTAATGATTTTTTCGTGATATTTCACAATTTCTGGAGCACCTAAAAAGATTTTTTCATTACTTAAATCTAAAGTAATTACTTCTCCTTCTTTTACGTGTTGGTTAAAAGCAATCACACGACTTTTGAAATCAATTATCGCATCATTAGCTAAAGTACTAATCACTCCAAACGTTTCAACAATCTCATCAGTAAAAAGCACAGCATTTGCTTGTAAGGCTATTTCAAGTTCAAAATCATCACTAGTCGTTACATAAATATAATCATCATCAATCTTTTCATCAATGACAATCTTTCCTGTAATAACGCCTATTCCAGGAGAACGCAAACTCCCTAATAGTTCACCATCTTCAACATAGCCATGAGCTATATTTTCATAATCTTTTAACGAAATATTTTCAATAAATGTCGTGTCATCAATTTTACCATCATCATATAATGCTAATAAACAATCAATATTTGCTTTACTGCTACTATCTTTTTTATTAACATCGTAAATAGTTATATCTGACCCTTTCAAAACGTATTCAAACGTCGTAGGTACTAAAAATAGCTTTATTAATTGATCATGTATTTTTAAAATTCTTTTATCTTTTGTATTTTCATCGAATTTCTGAATATTCAAATTACTAACACTAACAAATAATTCGATTTTATCGTGAAACTTCGTATAAATAGCGCGAATAATTTCTATTATTTGGACACCTGCATTTTCAGGAAAACTTTCATGACAAGTATTATTGTAAGCTTCTAAATAATTTTTCAAAAGCGTATTCAAATTTTCTTTATCACATTCATCAACATTTTCAAGATAAGAAGCGTTTAGAAACTTTTCTTCTAACTCAGTAAAGACAGTGCTAGAAACACCGTGTACTAAACAAGCATAATCAGCAATATACTTATAAAATGTTTTATAGTACTTGTGATAGTCAATTTTTACTTCATAAACAATTTGCTTATTTAAACCAATATTATCAATCTTGAAATTATTATTTTCAATACTTAATAAAAGCGGTTGTGCACTCCCACCAAATGTTCTTCCTAATTTATTTTCCAATTCTTGAATTGATGTTGTTAATTCCAAACTTAATTCATTTGTCAACTCATTTTTATTAAGTTTAAAATCTTTATAAGCCTCTTTATTTAATACAAATCCTTCGCATACAAAAAAGCCTGCATTTAAAACTTTCTGTAAATAATTAGCTCTTCTATTATCAATTAATGTTTTAAAATCACTTAGCTTAGTTAGATATTTCATTTTATCACTCCAAACATTTTTCCTATTCAATTAATTATACCATATTTCATGAAAGACTTATAGTAAATTAAAAATTAAAATGGACAAACACAACTGTCCTAATCACTTGCATAAATAGCTATGACTTTGCCTTTAACGTTTATGATAGCCGTAGTTTCTAAAAATTCATTGGAAATAAATTTATTTGAGTTTAAAGAAATATTAAACTCTCCTTGATATTTAAAGCCTTTTTGGATAGAAATTTGGGCATTTTCAAAGCTAAAAAAAGAAAGATAATCTTTTTCTTTAGTTAAAATATGATTTCCATCTTTTAACAGAAGAAGATGATTTTTTTCATCTATAAAATGCACTTCAGCTAAATTTGCATATTTGTAAAATAATAATAAATTATTTAAATATTGATCAACGCGATTTCCCTTAGAAAATCCATAAACATAAATCGGGCAATCATATTTCAACGCCTCTTGAAGAGCTAATTCTAGATCACTCTCATCTTTATTAGACGAAGCTTTAATAAAAGTAGGAATGTTTTTTTGTATTTGTATCAACTCTTCACTACTACAACTATCAAAATCACCAATCGCAATTTTCTTATTTGCATTCAAATTAAAAAGGTGTATAGCATTAACATCTACACCGATTAAAATATCATCTACATCATAAACAAAAGGCAACTTAGTTAAAACAATATGAACCTTCATTTTAAAGAAGCTACCTTTTCATTAAAGTCACCACTAAATAAATAACTTCCAGAAACAAGGCAGTTAGCTCCTGCTTCTCGACATAGCTGAGCCGTTTGATTATTAATTCCGCCGTCAACACTTAAAATACAATCATGATTTAATTCAGCTAGTTTTTGTTTGATAGCTTTTATCTTAAGTAGACTATCTTCAATAAATCCTTGTCCACCATAACCTGCATACACACTCATTACTAAAACAATATCGCAGTAAGCTAAATAATCAGCAAAATCTTTAAATTCACTATTAGGTTGAATAGCAATTCCCGCCTTAACATTTTTTGCCTTGATTTTTTCTAAAGCTTTAATAACACCTATTTTTTGAACTTGTGGTGATTCAATATGAATTGTAATATAATCACTACCAGCTTCTACAAAATCATCTAAATAATCAATAGGATTATCCATCATTAAATGTACATCAAATACAAGTTGTGATTTTGCACGTAAAGCTTTAATAATAGGAGCACCAAATGTTAAATTAGTAACAAAATGTCCATCCATTACATCTAAATGTACAAACTCACATGTAGCTTCAGCAATCTTTTTTAATTCACTTTCCAAATTACTAAAATCCGCTGCTAAAACACTTGGGGAAATAATCATTTTACCACTTCCTTTTTTGAGAATTGATTTCTTCAATATATTTTACATAATTTTGATATCTACCTAAAAATAGCTTATCTTCTTGTGCATGCGCTCTAACTGCACAATTAGGTTCGTGTAAATGTGTACAACTTCTAAATTTGCATTTAGTAGATAATTCTTGAAAATCATCAAAATAATCTTTCACTTCTTCACTTGATAAATCTTCAAACTCAAAAGCTGAAAATCCCGGCGCATCTACTAAAAAGAAATCTTCACTAATTTGATAAAGTTCTGTATGCCTTGTCGTGTGTTTTCCACGCCCTAAAGCTTTAGAAATTGGTTGAACATCAATTTGAAACTCTTGTGATAAAGAATTGATAAAAGATGATTTACCACTACCACTTTGACCTATTAAAATTCCCACTTTATTTATAAATATTTTTTTTAATTCACTATTATCTCTTAAATTATTAACAACTAAAGTTTGAATATTAATTGAATTATAATAATCAGCTAAAGCGTAAATTTCATGATTATCACTAACTAAATCACTTTTAGTAAAAAGAATAATCGGCTCAATTCCTGTCATCTTAACAGCTACTATCATCTTATCTACTAAATACGTTGAATAGAAGGGTTCAACAATACTATTGACGATAATTCCACAATCAACATTAGCAACACTAGGACGTTTTAAAACATTTTTACGTTCTAAAACACGCAATAAATATCCTTCTAAATTTTCTGTAATTTTAAATTCAACTACATCACCTACAAGCGGTGAAGTATCTTCAAAGCGAAATTTACCTCTAGCACGGCACTTATAAGTTTGTCCATCACAAAAAACGTAATAATTTCCTCCACTTAGTTTAACTATTCTTCCGTAATTCATTTATCTAAAAAAACTTAATGTTCGTGAATGTGATTCTTTATCAAGAGGGTCCGTACCATTAGAAACTTCTAACCCATCACCATCACCATCACCATCAGTATCAAAAACATTAGGATCTGTGCCTAATTCTATTTCTTCACGATATGTTAATCCATCTTTATCTTTATCGCTATTTGGATCAGGTCCACGTGAAACTACTACTGTTAGAGAATCACCTACATTCAACTTTTGTCCCGCTTTAGTTGATTGAGAAATAACTTGTCCTGCAGGAATCTCATCATTATACTCTTCACGAATTAAACAAGATATTTTATAAGTATTACAAAATGATTGAATTGTTTCAGTCGTTGATTTATCTCCGACAAAATTAGGATACGTAGCTTCTAGAACAGGTGTATATAAAATAATTTCTTCACCTATTTTAAGTTGCTCTCCTTCTTTAATAGATTGCTCAACAATTAAGTTTTCTTTACCTTCTTCTGGTGGTGTAGAAACACCTTTAGTTACAATTTTGGCGATAACTCCTTCACTTTCTAACTCTTTTTGAACTTCAACCGCATCTTTTCCAAGATAGTTTTTCACGATAATATATTCTTTACCAATTGAAACTTCTAAAATTATTTTGATATCTTTAGTCGTCTTCTTACCAATACGTGGTTGCGTATTAACTACTAATCCTTCTGCAATATTTTCATTGTAAACTTCAACATATTCATCAGAAACTTTTAAACCTACATCTTCTAATTTATCAATTGCTTTAGAAATTTCCATATTACTAACATCAGGTATTACTACTTCACGATTTGCAAGTAGAAATACTGCTATTAAAACAGCAATCAAAAAAGGGACAATGATAGCAGACATAATCAAATAACGTTTTTTTCGATTTATTTTATTTGGACCAACTACTGTTGAAGATTTTTTTCCATTAATCAAATATTTTTTAGCTGTATCTTCCTTAACTTCATCAATAACAATTTTTTCAGCATCTTCAACATCTAAACAACGTTGTAAATCATTAAATAATTCCATTGCATCTTGATAACGGTTTTCAGGATTTTTCGCACAACACTTAAAAATAATATTTTCAACTGATTGTGGAACAGTTGCATCTTTTTCAATAATTGATGGAAAATCATCATTAACATGCTTTAAAGCAATGGTTACTGGTGTATCAGAATTAAAAGGAACTTGACCAGTAATTAATTCATACATCACAATTCCAAAAGAGTAAATATCACTACGCAAATCTACAACATCACCGCCAATTTGCTCAGGAGCTAAATAATGTACACTTCCCATTACTGAATTAGTCTGTGTTAAAATAGTAGCATTCATCGTAACTGCAATTCCAAAATCAGTTATTTTTACTGTCCCATCTTCTTGAATAATAACATTGTGAGGTTTAATATCTCGATGAACAATCGTTTTAGAATGGGCATGTGATAAAGCTAAAGCTAGCTGTTTACAAATATCAATCACTTCTGATAGTGTAAGATGTTTTCTCTTAGACAAAAGTTGCTTCAAATTATTACCACTAATATACTCCATCACGATAAAATAAGTATCACCATCTTCACCAATATCGTAAATTTGTACAATATTAGGATGATTAAGTGAAGTAGCAGCTAAAGCTTCACGCTTAAAACGACGAATAAAAGTATCATCTTCACTTAAATCACCACGTAAAACTTTTAAAGCGACTTGTCTTTCTAAAATCATATCCTCAGCTAAGTAAACATCGGCCATTCCACCTTCACCAATCGAACGAATTATTCGATAGCGTTCACTTAATAAAGTATTCTTTGATATCATTTTTTCACTTCCATTTCTAAAATGCTAACTGAAATATTATCTAGTCCTCCATAGTGTAATGACATTTCAATAATTTTATCAGCAATTTTTTTAATGTTTGTCTTTTCTTTTAAAGCTTTTTCTAATTTTGAATCAGTAACATAATCGGTTACTCCATCACTACATAAAATTAATTTTTGGTATGAATTATTAATTTCAAACATATCTAATTGAAATGATTCATTTGTCCCAATTGCTTGCATAATAACATTTTTATGTGGATAATAAAGCGCATCCTCTTCACTAATTTTTCCATTATCAATCATTTGATTAACTAATGAATGATCTCTTGTTACTTGAAAAAGCTTATTTTTCTTTAGTATATAGCATCTTGAATCACCTACATTGCTAACTAATGTATAATCTTCTGTAACAATTGCAATGACAGCAGTACTTCCCATACCAGTCAAATTTTCATTATTTCTTGATAATCTTAAAATCTTATCATTTACTCGAATTACTTCTTTTTGTAACCACTTCTTCATTTTATTTATCGGATAAGACTCCGTTAGGTTGACAAAAGCTTGACAAATTTCTTTAACGATAATAGCTGAAGCTATATCTCCTGCATTATGGCCACCCATTCCATCAGCTACAACTGCAATCGTATCTCCTACAATATTAGTAGTTACAAGTATACTATCTTCATTACTCTCACGAACTTTACCAGAATGTGTTAAATAAACAGATTTTATCATACGTCACCCCTTTATTTTTAACTGTCCACAAGCTGCATTAATTTCTTCTCCGAATTCTTTTCTAATTCTCACATTAACATTTTGTTTTTCTAATAATGTTGCAAATTCTTGAATTTTCTTTTCTGATGGACGTTTGTATTTTAATTGTGATACCGGATTTAAAGGGATTAGATTTACATAACAATGAATTCCACGTAAATACTTCACCAAATTCAGTGCATCAATTTTACTATCATTAACACCTTCAATTAAAACATATTCAATTGTCAATCTTCTAGATGTCTCATTATTATAATAAATCAAAGCATCTTTTAAAGCTTTTAAATCATATTTTTTATTAATTGGCATCAATTTCGTGCGCAATTTATCATCAGCAGCATGTAAACTAATGGCTAAATTATATTGTGTTTTCAATTCACTAAAACGCATAATTTTGTCTACTAAACCAGAAGTAGAAATTGTAATATGACGTGCTCCAATTCCTAATCCTCGATCATCATTAACAATACTTAAAAACTTCATCACGTTTTCATAGTTATCAAAAGGCTCACCAATACCCATTACTACTAAATGACTAATACGTTCTTCAAAACTACGATGAAAATATAAAACTTGCTCTACCATTTCATGTACTTCTAAATTACGAAGCTTTTTTTCTAATCCTGATGCACAAAAATCACAACTCATATTACATCCTACTTGTGTTGTTACACAAACAGAATATCCATAATGCTGTTTCATTAAAACGGTTTCTATACAATGTCCATCTTTTAACTTAAATAGTGCTTTTTTTGTATTTTCACTTTCTTTAAGCTCAATTAATTCAATTGTCTTAATTGTAAAAGTTTCACTCATCGTTTGACGAACCTTTTTTGAGATTGTCGATATTTCTGAAAAGTCTATAAATGTTTTTCGATATATTTCTTTAAAAACTTGTTCTGCACGAAACTTTTTTTCACCATTATCTAAAAAATAGTTAGTTAATTTATCATAAGTGTAATTATAAATATTATCCAATTTTTTCACCAACTTTAAAATAGTTTTTATTCCCATTATAAAAATCTATAAATTTTGTACGTTTTTTATTAGGAATTTGTAATTCATATATTCGTAAAGAGCCATCTTTAACACTTATTTCAAGATAGTTCTTATCGATATCTATTATTTTACCACATTCTTCTTGATTATCAAAAACTTTATATTCAGAGTGATATATTTTTAAAAGCTCCCCGTTGTAAAAAGTTTTTGCTATTGGGACAGGATTAAAAGCACGTATATGGTCATATAATTCTTTACTAGTGCGAGTGAAATCTAAAAAACATTCTTCTTTACTGATATTTTTAGCAAAAGTAACTTCTGTTTCAACTTGCTTAAAAGGCTTTAGTTTTTGTAAAGAAATGTCTTTTAAAGCTTGTATTATTAAATTACTAGCACAATAAGAGAGTTTGTCATGAACTTCTTTTAAAGTATCAGTTTCTTTAATATCAATTACTTCTTGTAAATAAATATCACCAGCATCCATTTTAGAAACCATTTCAATTAATGAAATACCTGTCTTTAAATCTCCATTATAAATTGCTTTATGCATCGGTGAACCTCCACGGTATTTAGGAAGGAGTGAAGCATGAATATTTAGAGCTTTTATTTTAGGAATCATTAAAATAGTCTTTGGTAGAAACTGTCCATACGCGGCTGTAATAATAAAGTCTGGAGCAATATCAACTATTTGTTGTCTTAAATCATTAATATTTGTCGGTGTAGCTACATTAAGCCCTAAATCTAGTGCAGCTTTTTTAACTGGTGTAACAAGTACTTTTTGTCCTCTACCACGCTTTTTATCAGGTTGACTAACAACTAAACTAACTTCAAAAGCACTTGCTAATTGTTTTAAAATTGGTACGCTAAATTCTGGTGTTCCCATAAAAACAATTTTCATAAATCCTCCTTAAATATCCATCGTATTAACATCGATTGTAATTTCTGAAAAAGCGCGTAACTGATCTATTAAAGGAAATAGCATCGATATTTTTTGGTATTTAATAATTATGCACATAAAATATTTGTTTCCCTGTTTATAATGATAATGTTCTTGAAAATCAAAAACACTTAATGAAGCTTTCTTTAAAATGCTCTGCACTTCTTTAACTTTTAAAAAAAGAGTATTTTCTTCTACATCACTAATAGTAATTTGACAATATTTATAAAAAGGGAGTGCTTCAACAGTTTTTCTGATCACAATCTCACTTTCATAAAAACTTTTATAATCTTCTAAACAGCCCGAATTAATAACAGAATCATCACAGTCAAAAACTTGTGCTACAATAAATGATTTTTCATTGCTTCTTCCAGTTCTTCCACTTGCTTGAGCTAAATAATTAAAAGTACTTTCACGTGAATTTAAGCGATTTAATTTTAACGTAAAATCTGCATTAATTATTCCAACAAAAACTACATTAGCAATATCAATTCCTTTTGCAATCATCGTCGTTCCTACAAGGCAATCTACTTTATGATGTTTAAAATCATAAAATGCATCCGCTAATTTTAAATGACTTTTTACATCTTGATCAACTCGTACAGCTCTAATATCTGGATATAATTGCTGTAAACGCTGAATTACTTGTTGTGTACCAAATCCAAACTCGATAAAATCAGATGAACCACACCTACAAAGCAGTGTATCAGTTTGAAAGTGACATAAATGACATTCAAAGTGTTTAAGATGCTTTGTCATCGGTTTACTACAGTTAGGGCAATAAATAATTTCATTACAAGCTTTACATTTCAAATAATTAGCATAACCACGTCGATTAATAAAAATAATAAATTGTTTGTTTTCTTCTAAACAATAATTAATTTTATTTTTCATAGCACTAGAAAAAATATAGTCTAAATTATTACTCATATCTTCAACTTGTAAAGAAACATTTCGCTTAAAAAAAGAATTTTTCAACTCCACTAACTGATAAAGTCCTTGCTTTGCTTGATAATAAGTATTAACACTTGGAGTAGCACTTCCAAAAATTAATTTAGCATTTTCAAGCTTTGCCTTTAAATAAGCAATCTCTCTAGCATCATAACTCGGTGAAAAATTTTGTTTATAAGAAGCTTCATGTTCTTCATCAACGATAATTAGACCTAATTTAGGCATCGAAATAAAAATACCACTACGTGTTGCAATCACAATTTTTGCTTCACCATTCATAATGCGAAGGTGTTGATCATTCCTTTCATTTACTGAAAGAGCAGAATGATATAAAGCTACTATATCACCAAAACAATTTATAAAATTATTAATTAACTGTGTTGACAAAACAATTTCAGGCACTAAAACTAATGCAGTTTTTCCTTTACTTAAAGCCTTTTTAACCATCTCTAAATAAATAATCGTTTTACCACTACCCGTTACACCGTGAAGTAAATTAAAATCTTCTTGCTCCAATTTATCGATTGCTAAACGCTGCTCTAAATTTAGATTATAAATAAATGGCTCATGTTTAATGTTTAAACTAAAACGATAAACTGCTTGCTTTTCTTTATGCAAACACCCTTTTTTTACGAGTTTTGTTATTAAATATTGACCGTATTTTTCAACAGCATCTTTATTTAACATCGGTTCAAATAATTCTTCAATAATAGCCTGTTCTTTTTTACTTAAATCTTGACAATTAGTCGTTGCTCTAATATATAAAGCTTGTTTTACATGCGTCTTCTTCTGAAAATTAGCACGTTGATAAGGGGGTAAAATCATATTAATAATCGCAATTTTAGAAGTTAAGTTTCGTTTGTAAAGATAATCAATTATTCTACGTTCTACTACACCTAAACAAAAATTCAAATTAGTAGTGACTTCTTTATACTTGATATGATTTTTTCTAGTACTATTTACATTGACAACAAAACCTTCTACAAAGCGATTACCTCTACCAAAAGGTACGGCAACTTTACTTCCTAACAAGACTGGTTGTTCTAAATTATATTCATACGTAAAAACACGATCTAAACTATTCACTTCCACTAAAACATCAACTAACATTGCTAAAAAAGTTAAAGCTTACTGTAATCAATTAATACAGCATCTTTAACTCCCTCCAAATATTCAATTTGACCATTTTTAAAATCTCTTCCAAAAATATATTTTTTATTCGCACCAATTAAATCAGCATCTTTAAGCTTGCTTCCTAAACTTTCTTGTCGATCATCTAATAAAACACGATATCCATCTTGAAGTAATTTATGATACAAATTATTAGCAGCCTCAACAAGCTCTTCATCTTTAGTATTACCAATAATAACATGATGTGTATATGGTGCTACTGCTTCATGCCAAATAAGACGTTCACCTGCTTGTTCAACAAGAGCCATTAAAATACGTGAAATACCTATTCCATAACACCCCATTAATAATGGTACTCTTTTCCCATCTTGATCATTTACATACGCATTCATCGCTATTGAATACTTCGTACCTAATGCAAAAATATGACCTAATTCAATTCCTTTGCGTTCACTAATAACACCTTTACAATTAGGACAATTTTCACCTGCTTGTAAACTTGATTTTTCTTCATTAGCATTATAGCCACATTCTTCACAAACAGTTAAAGTATCTTCACCTATATCACTAAGAGCCATAAATTCATGACTTGAGTCTCCACCAATATCCCCATTATCAGCGTCAACACGAATAACATTTAATCCCATACGCGCAAAAATACGTTCATAGGCATCTGAAATTCGATTATAATGTTGTTTTAAAGAGTCACTATCTAAATGAAACGTATATAAATCTTTCATCGCAAATTCTCTTGTACGCATCAAACCAAATCTCGGTCGAAATTCATCACGAAATTTTGTTTGAATTTGATATAATCCAAAAGGTAATCTTTTATAAGAGCTTACTTCTCCTCTTACAATTGAAGTAATTACTTCTTCATGTGTGGGACCTAAAGCATATGGTTTATCATGACGATCATAAACTTTAAAAAGATTTTCTCCATACTCTTCCCAACGTCCCGTCTCATCCCAAAGCGTTTTAGGGTGGAGAACAGGCATTAAAATTTCATTGTAACCTAAATTATCAAGTTCTTCACGAATAATGTCTGAAATGTTTTGGATAATCTTTAGCCCTAATGGCATATAAGTATATATTCCACTACCTATCTGCTTAATATAATTGCCACGAATCAAAAATTTATGTGAATAAACTTCAGCGTCTGCAGCATCATTTTTCTTAGAATAAAAGTATAAATTTGTTTGTTTCATAAATTCACCAACCTTAATATATCAGAAATTGAAACGATTATCATTAATAATAGCAATATACCAAAAGATACTGCTGTAATTTTATAAATAACCTTTTTATCGAACTCTTTTTTAAAAAGCTTTTCTAATGCAATAATTAAAATTTTACCACCATCAAGTGCTGGAAGAGGTAATAAATTAAAAACGGCAATACTAATTGATAATAATCCTGTTAAAAATAAAAGATTAATTAAACCTGATGATGCAGCAGCATTCACATAACTGTATAAGCCAATTGGACCGGTTGCACCACTAGTATTACCGATAAAAATTCCTAAAATAGCAGGAATTATTCCAACAATTGTTTGATAAAGAATCATAAATGTTGTCGTAACTCCATTAACAAACGAAGATAAAACATCCGTTTTTGTTTTCAATTTTATTCCAAGTTTCGTATCAGCAGTAGTATTAGCTATTGTTTGTTCATACCCACTATCAAAAACAAGTGTTAAAGATCCCGTTGCTTTTTGTTCACTCAAAATTTTTGAAGTTTGTTCAATTTCTACGATCTCTATATCATTAACTGCAACAATTTTATCACCAGTATTTACATTTTCTAAAATACTTTCTTTGTCGATGACTTCAATTTCATTAGTCAATGTTCCCATAATCGAAAAAGAAATAGTTATCACTACTAAAGCAAAGATTAAATTGAAAACTACTCCTGCTCCTAGAACGATTACACGACGCCAAGCACTAATTTGCTCGAAAAATTTTTCTCCTGGTGCTAATTCATAATCTTCACTAAATTCTTCATGAGCAATATTGACAAAACCTCCTAAAGGAATTGCTCTAATAGAAAATAGTGTATTGTTTTTTTCAAAGCTAACAAGTTTAGGTCCAAAACCGATAGCAAATTCACTGCAATGTACGCCAAACTTTTTAGCAAATAAAAAGTGCCCCATTTCATGTACGAAAACAATTACTGTAAAAACTAAGATAAAATATACTATACCCATTTTTTATACTCCTTTGTTACTTGTTCTTTTATCAATAAATCAATTGAAATAATTTCATTTAATGAGATATCTTTTTTGTGTTTAAAATTCATTAATGCTTTTTTAATAAGCTTTTCAATATCTAAAAAGTGAATTTTATTTTCTAAAAATAGTTTAACTGCAGCTTCATTACTGGCATTCATTACAACTAGCTTCGTTCCTCCGTATTCACCACATTCATAAGCAATTTTTAAAGCTTCATATCTTTCAAAAGAAGGTTTTAAAAAATGTAGAGTACCAATATCACTAAGCGATAAACGCTTATCATCATTAGCTAGACGGTTAGGATAATTTAGTACGTAAGAAATTGGATGCTCCATATTTGGTGTTCCAAGTTGTGCAATTATGCTTTTATCATGAAATTCGACTAAAGAATGAATAACGCTTTCTTGATGTAAGATAACTTCGATATTTTCATAGGGGACATCAAATAAATAGTGTGCCTCAATGACTTCTAAGCCCTTATTCATCATTGTAGCTGAATCAATAGTAATTTTAGCTCCCATCGACCAATTTGGATGATTTAAGGCATCTTCTAAAGTAACTTCACTTAACTCTAAACGTGTCTTATCACGAAAAGAACCACCACTAGCAGTCAAGATTATTTTATTGACAGAATGTAAATCTTCACCATTTAAACACTGATAAATAGCACTGTGTTCTGAATCGATTGGCAAAATTTTTACATCATGTTTTTTAGCTAACTCCATGATAATTTTACCTGCTATCACGAGTGTTTCTTTATTTGCTAAACCTATATCATACCCTTTTTTAATAGCGGATACTGTTGGTTTTAACCCAACACTTCCTACAACACTATTGATAAACAAATCACAACAAACTTCACTAATTTTTTCTAAATCGCCATAAATACATTTTATACCTGTTTTTTCCATAATAACCTTAGCAGTTTTTTCTTCTATCATATAGACAAGTTGTGGTTGAAATTCTTCAACTAACAACAACATTTGCTCTAATTCATCATGAAATCCCCCACTAAGTGCAACTACTTCAAAAAGTGCTCTATTTTTACGAATAATATTTAGTGTTTGTGTTCCAATAGAACCAGTACATCCTATAATAGTAATCTTTTTCATAAAAACATCACTAACACTAATTGAAATGCTAACATGTTAAAAAGTATTGCATCTAAACGATCTAAGATTCCTCCATGACCTGGTATTAAATGAGAAAAGTCTTTAATACGATATGTTCTTTTGATTAAACTTGCAAATAGATCACCAAATTGTGATAGCATAACCATTGCTAAAGCAACAAAGATAGCTGCTAAAACATTTGTATCTAAAACCGTAATTAAATAAATAATGGCAAAGGAAACACCAAATACAGTCGTACTAATTGCTCCTTCAATCGTTTTTTTCGGACTAATCGTTTCAATCAATTTGCGACGTCCAAAAAACATTCCGCCAAAATAGCCCATCGTATCACAAACTAAAGAAACTAAAATCACAAATAATGTATATTTTACCCCATATGTCATTTGAATAAATAATAAAGCATTAAATGTTAAACAAACATATAAAAACATCATAAAACTCGTTGCTAAACTATCAAATTCAAATCCATAAGCTCTTTTGTTTAAAATAGCAATAACAATGAATGCTAAAAAGATAATCGATATAACTTCTATATTCAATGGTCCAGATACATAAGTATAGATTTGTGTTGCCACCATACTAATATAAAAAGTTAACTGTACACTATAAGGCATAACAATTAACTTTGTTATTTCACTAGAGGCGATGATTCCTAGTAAAATTAAGGCTACTAAAAAAACAAAATCATTAACAAAAAATAAAAACAACGTTGCTACTAAAGATAATACTACTCCACTAATCACTCTTATTTTCATAACTTTCCTCCTTAATACTTCCAAATCTTCGATCTCGTCTTACATACGATTCAATTGCTAACTCTAACTGTTTTTCATCAAAATCAGGCCACATAACATCAGTAAAATACAATTCACTATAAGCTGCTTGCCATAGCAAGAAATTTGATAATCGCATTTCTCCACTTGTTCTAACAATTAAATCAGGTTCATCTTTAACATACAAATACTCATTAAGAGTTTCTTCAGAAATGTCAGTCACACCATCATCAATCATTTTTCTAATCGCTGTTAAAATTTCTTCACGACCACCGTAATTAAAAGCTAATTGAATTGTAAAATTAGCGCAATCTTTTGTTAACTCTTCATATTTATTAATCGTTTTCATAACCTTTGCGTTTAGTGAAGTAGTATCACCGACAAATTTAATACGAAACCCATTTTCTAAAAAAGATTTTACCCATTTATTCAAATAAAAATCCAAAGCTTTCATAATATAATCAACTTCTTTTTGCGGACGAGACCAGTTTTCCGTTGAAAAAACGTAAAAAGTAGCTCTTTCAACTTCATAATTGTGGTGGAGTAATTCAACAACTTCTTTAATTACTTCTGCCCCACGACTATGACCTTTCGTTCTAATCATTCCTCTACTTTTAGCCCATCTTCCATTTCCATCACAAATAAAAGCAATATGTTTTAGTTGGCGCATCTAAACCCTCCTTTATTATAACAAGACTATACAAAAATTTCAAAAACTTCATTTGCTACAAGAATACCCGCTTCACTTAAAAATAAAGCTTTTTCTGTTTCAATTAACCAACCATTAGCAAGCACTTTCTCAATATTATAAACATCTTTTAAGGAAACTTGGAATTTTTTAAAAAATAATTCTTTATCTATCCCATCTTTAGTCCTTAAATGCAAAAAAATGTATTCACTCATATCATACGTACTATTATCATATGAAGTTTTTTTACTTCCCTTTAAATAACTCGTAATACTATGAGTATTAAAACTACGAAATCCTTTAATATATTGATGAGCACCTAATCCAAATCCATAATAATCATGATAATGCCAGTATGCTAAATTATGTCTTGATTCAAACCCTGTTTTAGAAAAATTACTGATTTCATAACGTCTAAATCCTTGTTTTAAAAGCTCTTGAACAATTTTTTTGTACATATTTGCTTCAAGGTCTTGATCTAATCCTTTTAACTTGTTAAAACCAAAAATAGATTTTTCTTCAATAATTAAATTGTATATCGAAATATGCTCAACATTTAATGTAGCCAAAATGCGCAAATCTTCTTTCAACATTTCTATTGTTTGATTAGGCAAAGCAAACATTAAATCAAGATTGATGTTTTTAAAGCCAACTTTTCTTGCTCGCGTTAAAACATTTTCAACATCATTTAAACTATGTGAACGATGCATGTCTTTTAACAATTTTTTTTCAAAAGTTTGTACACCGATACTTAAACGATTTACACCAAATTCTTGTAAAATTTCTAATTTTTCTTGCGTTAAACTTTCAACATTTGCTTCAAAAGTAATTTCACAACTAGCACTCCTTTGAAAAATACTTAATCGTTGTAAAAACAAACGCAAATCTTCAGCAGCTAGTGCTGAAGGAGTTCCACCACCAAAATAGATAGTTTCTAATTTCTCACCACGATACTCTTGCTTTATTTCAGTAAATAGTACCTCTAAATAGCTTTTTACAAAAGTTTTGTAATTAAGTACTTTTACAAAATCACAATAACTGCACAGTTGATCACAAAATGGAATATGAATATAAACATGTTTAGTCATCTACACTTAAAACCGCTAAAAATGCTTCTTGTGGTACTTCGACACTACCAACCGCTTTCATACGCTTTTTTCCTTCTTTTTGTTTTTCTAATAACTTGCGTTTACGTGAAACATCTCCACCATAACATTTAGCTATAACATTTTTTCGTAAAGCTTTTATCGTACTACGCGCAACAATTTTATTACCTATTGCCGCTTGAATTGGCACTTCAAATTGCTGACGTGGAATCATTTCCTTTAACTTTTCTGTAATTATCTTACCACGATTATAAGCAAATTCACGATAAACGATCGTACTAAGTGCATCTACTACTTCTCCATTTAATAAAATATCCATTTTAACAAGTTTGTTTTGATTATACTTTCCTAAAGTATAATCAAATGATGCATATCCTTTAGTTGAAGATTTTAATTTATCAAAGAAATCGTAAACGATTTCTGCTAAAGGCATTTCATATAGAATTTCTACACGATTCGTATCTAAATAGTTCATTGTTTGGAAAGTTCCACGTTTTTTTTGACATAGTTCCATAACACTTCCGACATAATCATTAGGTACCATAATTGTAGCATTCACCATCGGTTCTTCAATAAATGATATTTTTTGCGGTTCTGGCATATCAGCTGGATTTTCAATTTCTAAAACCTCTCCACTAGTCATCGCAACTTTATAAACTACACTAGGTGCTGTTGTGATGATAGAAATATTAAATTCACGTTCAATACGCTCTTGAATAATTTCCATATGTAAAAGTCCTAAAAAGCCACAACGATATCCAAATCCAAGTGCTTGTGATGTTTCAGGTTCATATTGTAAAGAAGCATCGTTTAAAGCAAGTTTTTCAAGTGCCTCACGTAAATCATTATAATCATCAGAATTTATTGGATAGATTCCTGAAAAAACCATTGGATTTAACTGCTTATAACCTGGTAAAGCATTTAAAGTAGGATTATTAACAAGTGTAATTGTATCTCCTACTCTAGTATCCACAATTTTTTTAATACTTGCACATAAAAATCCTACTTCTCCACAGACAAGTTCAGATTTTTCAACTTCAAAAGGCGTATTTACACCAAGACTGACAACTTCATAAGTAGCATTAGTAGCCATCATTTTTATCTTATCACCTTTTTTTACTTTTCCATTCATAATTCTAATAGAAACAACAACCCCACGGTAAGGATCAAAATAACTGTCAAAAATAAGAGCTTCTAATGGTGCATCAACACTACCTTGCGGTGCTGGGATTTTTTCTACAATATTTTCTAAAATTTCTGCAATTCCAATACCACTTTTAGCACTAGCCAAAATAGCTTCATCACCAGCAATCCCGATAACATTTTCAATTTCTTCTTTTACACGTTCAGGGTCAGCACTCGGTAAATCAATTTTGTTAATTACAGGTAAAATTTCTAACTCACCTTCAAACGCTAAATAAACATTGGCAAGTGTTTGTGCTTCAATTCCTTGTGCAGCATCAACAATTAATAGACAACCTTCACAAGCTGCTAGTGACCTTGAAACTTCATATGTAAAATCAACGTGCCCTGGAGTGTCTATCAAATGTAAAGTATATTCTTCTCCATCTTTTGCACGATATTTAATTTGAATTGCATTTAATTTAATCGTGATACCACGTTCACGCTCTAATTCCATCGTATCAAGTAATTGTTCTTTACTTTCACGCTCGGTAATTGCACCACAGTATTCCATTATTCGATCGGCTAAAGTACTTTTCCCGTGATCAATGTGTGCAATAATTGAAAAGTTTCTAATATTTTGCTGTTTCATAATTTCACCTCTAACGTAAAAATTATAGCATTTATTAGACAATTATACAATAAAATATTGATTTTATTTAATATCTTTGATAAAATTGTATAGAATGCATGTATCGGAGGTGAAAGGATGCCAAATATAAAAAGTAACGCTAAAAGAGCTAAAACAAATAACAAAAAAAATGAGTATTATTCTGCTTTTAAATCAAGTGTAAGGACTGCTATTAAAAACTTTGATAAATCTGTTGAAGCTGGTAATAAAGAAGAGGCGCAAGCAAATTTATCACTAGCATATAAAAAATTAGATAAAGCTACATCAAAAGGTGTAATGCATAAAAACAAGGCAGCTAGAACAAAAGCACGTTTAACTGCTAAGTATAACTCATTATAAAATAAAAAATAAGCAGAGTCTTATTTTTTTATTTTATCTAAATTTACAATGAAAACCATTAGTTATTTTTCTAAAGTAGCTGATGGTTTTTGTAATTAGTGAATAATTTTAAACATAAAAAGCGTTAAATCACTCGTTTATGTCTTATATGTTACTGTACTGATCCATTTGATAATTATTAAAATAATATATTTAGTGGTTGATCAATAGTTGATTTTTAAATACGACTATAAATTAATTGTAAATCATTAGAAGCTTTTTAGTAATTGCTATGTTTTATTATCTACATATCTTTTATTACTAAACTAGTTTTTATATAATCTAAGTTTAAATACCTTTTTTTCATTTACTATTTTAATTATTTTATTAAAAGTGTTATAATTTTGTTAAAGAAAAAACATTTTAGAAATAACAGCTTGAAAGATTTTCTTTCAATTTTTATTTTAAGGAGGATATCAATGTGTAAAAAACAAGAAATTGACTTACAACCATTACAAGATTACATTTCAACAGTTGAAGAAAAAAATGCATCATCATTAATTCAAGTGCTGCACCACGCACAAAACTTGTATGGTTACTTACCACGTGAAGTACAAACATTTGTTGCCGAAAAATTAAACGTAGCTGTTGCAAAAGTATATGGGGTTGTTTCATTTTATTCCTATTTTACAGAAACTCCACGTGGTAAATACGTAGCACGTGTCTGTATGGGAACTGCATGCTATGTAAAAGGTGCGGGAAACATCCTCGATGTTTTAAGTGAAGAAACGAAAGTTGGTGTTGGTGAAACTGCAGAAGACTTATCTTTTAGTTTAGAAGCAACTAGATGTATCGGAGCATGTGGTTTAGCTCCTGTCTTTACAGTTAATGAAGATGTATACGGAAATACTAACATTGAAGAAGCTAGAGAAATTATCAAAAAATATGTGGATTAAGGGGTAATTTTATGTTAGAAAGAGCGCAAGTGTTAATATGTGGTGGTACAGGTTGTTTAAGTTCTAAAGC
>CAZQIG010000002.1:0-135543 GCA_964593055.1 uncultured Erysipelotrichia bacterium | reverse complement strand
ACTTCTCATTACAAAAAAACAAAGCAACCCTAAGGTTACTTTGTCAACAGTCTGACGTTATTATTTGATAATAACGTTTTTTTGTTTATTAAATTTTAGAAAAAGTAAGCCACAAATTATTATAATGAGCTTTAAAAAATCATTTTTAATTCCACCCTTTGGTAACTCATCAGCAATTTTTGTTTGTACTTCATTAGAATTAGCTATTGTTAAAATATAGTCAGGTTTCATAACACTAGCAGTATTATAAAAAGTTTGATTAGCTGCTTTTTCAGTTATTTTAATTTTAAATTTAATACTAAGACTATCACCAATATCTATATCATTTAAAGTAGCACTAATCGTATCTATCCCATCAAAAGTTATAACACTCCCATCACTTGCTGTTGGTAGAGAAGTTAAAATTGCCTGTCCCATACTTAAAGGTTTAACTATATCAGTTACTACATATCCATGTGCAATACCCTTACCTTTATTATAAATCACTAATTCATATTCTATTTCTTCTCCTACACGAGCAGTTTGTTTATCAACATTTTTTGTAATTTCAATATCAGCAATACCCGTACAAGCCTCTTCTGAAAAAACAAGCCTTCCAAAATAAGTATCAAGTGCGATAGCTGCATCATTACAAATTATTTGTCCACGTGCCGCTTCATTGACTATCACTTCAAATGTAATAATTATTTCTTCTAAAGGAGCAATTTCACCAAAAACTATTGTTACAGCATCATCTGCTAAAATAAAAGAAACATCACTACCACCACTTATACTAACTGAATCATTAACTAAAGTAACAAAATCAGTATTTATTTCATCTGTAAGCTCTTCATCATAAATAGTATAATTAAATAAATTTCGTGCAATAATTTTATATTGAAGCTTTTCACCAACACTAGCAGATGATTTATTAACTTCCTTATTAATAATAAATGCAGCAATTTGTACTTCTACTTCATTAGATACTTCTTGTGATTCCGGATATAAAGGGTTTTTAATAGTAGCTTCATTGTAAATAAATTCATCTTTACCACTTACATTTGCTTTTACAGTAAATTTAACTATTACTTTATCTCCAGGAGCAAGATCATTAATCGTTCCACTAATCGTATCAACACCATCAAAAGTTATAACGCTCCCATCACTTGCTACTGGATGGAAAAACATTTCTGCATAGCCAGCGGTTAAAAAATCCATTGTATCTACTAATTTATACCCAACAAGCATATTAGAACCAATATTTTTAATTTCTATTGTAAAAGTTGCTAATCCTTCTGCTGAAATCAATGTTCTACTTACATCTTTACTAATAGCTACATTCATTACTATCGTACTCACATCATTAGAAATTTCTGTAACTTCTGGATATAAAGGATGACTAACTGTTGCATCATTTATAAAAGTTTTTCCTTTACCTAGTCCTAATACTTTAACAACATACGTAATCGTGATTGTTGCATTAGGAGCAATATCATTTAATGTTCCTGAAATTGTATCTGTGCCATCAAATGTAATTACACTTCCATCACTTACAACTGGATCTGAAACTAATTGTCCATAACCATTCGTTAAAAAATCCATCGTATCTTGTAACTCATAACCTTTTGCTATTCCAGCACCTACATTTGTAACTTTAAGTGTATACAAAATCAATTCTCCCGCACTAACATTAGTTTTATTTACTTCTTTAGTTATTTTAACATCAGCAATTGATGTTATAACTTCATTAGTGATAACTTCTGTTTCTAGATAGTTCTCATTTATGACTCTAGCACTATTAGTAAATACTTCTCCTCTACTAAGTACACTAGCTTTAACACTATATGTGATTATTGTACTACTTCCTATCCCAATATCATTTAATGTTCCTGAAATTGTATCTGTGCCATCAAATGTAATTACACTTCCATCACTTACAACTGGAGCTGAAACTAATTGAGCTTTACCATTAGTTAAAAAATCCATCGTATCTTGTAACTCATAACCACTAGCTATAATAGGACCATTATTTTTAATCGTAATCGTATATGTAATCACTTCTCCAGCACTAGCATCACTTATATCAACTGCTTTAGTTGCTTCAAGGTCCATAATATCTGTACTTACTTCATTTGAATTAGCATCTGTTTCCAAATAACCAGGCTTTGAAATACTTCCACTATTTAAAAAAGTTTTTTGTTTACCCGTATCTAAAACTTTAATTTGATATGTCACAGTAACTGCTGAGCCACTAGCAATGCTATTTAATGTTCCTGAAATTGTATCAATTCCATCAAAATTAATCACACTCCCATCGCTTGCTATTGGAGTAGAAATCAACTGACCGTATCCATTAGTTAAAAAATCCATCGTATCAACAAATTCATAACCAATTGCCGTTCCTGGGCCATCATTTGTAATAGTCACCGTATAAGTAATTATGCCACCAACTGCAGAAATTTCTTTATCAACATTTTTACTAAGACTAACATCTGCAATATTAGTCCTCACATTATTAGTTACTAATTCTGTTTCAATAAATGCAGGATTAATAATTGTTGCATTATTCACGAATGATTTTCCTTTAGCACTTACTAGAGCTTTAATACTATATGTGATTGTCACAACTTCACTAGGAGCTAATTCATTAATCGTCCCACTAATCGTATCGGTTCCATCAAATGTGATTATACTTCCATCACTTGCTAGTGGACCAGCAACTAATTGAGCTTCCCCGCTACTTAAAAAGTCCATCGTATCTTTAATTTGATAATCATTTTCTAAATTAGATCCATTGTTTACAACTGTAATCGTATACTCAATTACTTCTCCTGCACTAATATTAGTTTTATTAACTGCTTTACTAGCATTAACATCACTTATTTCTGTTGCAACTTCATTAGTGATAATTTCCGAATCACTATCACCTTCGATAAAAATACTAGCTGTATTAGTGAATATTCTACCTCTTCCTGCTGCAAGAACTTTTATATCATAAGTTATTGTTACACTTGAATTTGCGACAATATCATTTAAACTACCACTAATTGTATGGTCACCATCAAAAATAATTACACTTCCATCACTTGCTGTTGGCACCCCAACAACTTCAGCATAATTATTACTTAAAAAATCCATCGTATCGACAAATTCATAACCAATTGCTGTTCCTGGACCATCATTTGTAATAGTTACTGTATACTTAATAGTTTCTCCAAGACTAGCATAAGTTTTATCTACTGCTTTTGTAGTACGCAAATCAGCAATTCTTGTTTCCACTAAATTAGAAACATGCTCAGAATTTGTAAAATTAGGATCATTAATTGAAGCAACATTAGTAAGTGTTTTACCTTTAGCTGGGGAAAGAACTTTTGCCCTAAAACGAATAAAAATTGATTCTCCTGAATACATCGTACGTAAATTACCGCTAATCGTTGCTGTTAATGGATTATAAGTTAAAGTATCACCACTAGAAGTAGTTATACTCCATTCATAAAACTCTAAATAACCTGCCAATACTGCATCTAATTGATCATTAAAAACATAATTTTTAGAAATACCTGGACCACTATTTGTAACAGTTACCGTGTAAATTAGTACTTCTCCGACACTAGCATCTACTTTATTAACACTTTTAGTAATATCGATATTATCTACATACACACCAACATTATTAGATGTTACAAATGTATTACTAACATCATCTATATCAAAAATTTCAGCATCATTGAAAAAAGATTGTCCTTTTGCTGCAGTTAATATTTTGACTTCATATGTAATAAATACTTCAGTATTAATAGGAATATCATTCATATTGGAACTAATAGTTGCTGTACTAGGATCATAGTTTAAAACATCACCATTAGTTGAAGAAAGTGAACTTAAAATTAATTCTCCATAACCTGCTGTTACAAAATCTAACTGATCTTCAAAATAGTAATTATCATAAACTGTATTTTCCGTATTTTTTATTCTAATAGTATATTTAATAACTTCTCCTATTTTAACTTCATTTGTACTAACACTCTTTAAAATAGAAACATTCCCAATAGCAATTATATCAGTATTAGAAACTTGACTTGACTCTGGATAAAGAGGAACTTCAACAACAGCTTTATTTAGAAAAGTTTGGTTTAAACCATCAGCTAAAACCTTAACTTGAAAAGTAATCACAACACTAGTACCTGAAGCAATGTCTCCTAATTCTCCACTCAATGTATAAGAAATAGGATCATAAACAATACTTGCTCCATTAGAAACCGTAATTGAACCACTAACAAATTCAGCATAATTTGAAGCAATAATACTAGAAAGATTATCTTGTACTTCAAAACCTTCAGCAGTACCAGGACCGTCATTAGTAACAGTAATCGTATATGTAATTGTATCACCAACATGTGCTACATCATTAGTATTATTCATCTTGTTAATCGTTAGCTTAGGAATATCTGTTGTTACAGAATTAGATGTTTCAATTGAATTAGAAATACCTAATAAACCGACATTAGCATCATTTGTAAATGAAAGTCCTTCAGAACCATTTCTTACAACACCACTAAAAGTAATCACTACTTCTTCTCCAGGAGCAAGATCACTTAATTCTACTATAACTGATTCACCTATTAAATCAACTAAATCGCCATTAGAGGCACTTGCACTATTAAAATCAAGATCAAAATGCGGCAAAAAATCAAGTTCATCTTCCACAATATAGCCACTTGCTACACCTAAGCCATCATTTTTTACAGTAATAGTATACGTGATTGTTTCCCCGACAACTGCATTCAAATCACTAACAGCTTTCGTTATTGATAAATGGGGAGTTACTACACTTACGACATTAGATTCAATCGTACTATTCTCAACATTATCTAGCGCAATAGTCGCCTTATTATCAAAAGCAGTTTGACTATTTTTAATAATAGTAACGTCAAAACTAATACTAATAGAAGAATTGGGAGCAAGATCATTTAAAGTACCACTAATTGTATCAGTACCATCAAATTGAATATTACTACCATCACTTATAGTAAGTGAATTTTCATCAACAGTTGCAAAACCACTTGAAACAAAGTCTAAAACATCACTAAACTCATAACCACTAGCAATTCCTAAACCATCATTTGTAATTACAATAGTATAAGTTAGCCTATCACCAATCATAGCACTACTAAGATTTGCTGATTTATTAATACGTAACTGAGAAATATTAGTATTAACAGTATTACTACTTAGAGCACTCCCAACTATACTACTATTTTCAATGACTGCAGTATTAGAAAACAACTGTCCTGCTCCTAGTGATTTAACAACAACATCAAAAGTTATTGTCACTGTGGAATTTGGTGCTATATCATTAAGTTGTCCACTTATTTTACTAACACCATCAAAAATTAAATTACTTCCATCATCAGCGTTAAGCGATGTCTCAACTACTTCAGCATATCCAGCATTAACAAAATCTAAAATATCACTAAACTCATAACCACTAATACTTGCTGTTCCCCTATTAGTAATTTTTACTGTATAATTAAGAGTTTCACCAACATTAGCATCCGTTTTATTCACAAATTTCTCCAACAAGATTTCATTTCCATCTAATTGTGGTTCAATTAAAAAAACTTCTCTACTAATCGATTTACTATTATAAGTCGTTAAAACTTCAGAATTAGTTGTTTCTAAATTAGTAAGCAATTTAAAATCATTCGTATATTTACCTACTAAGTTATCTGCACTTGTCTTCAGCCTCAATTCAATATTATCACTCATATTACTAGTAAAATCATTTACTACAAATTTTATTGCAGTAACTTCTTCTTGTTTAAACTGCTCTTTCCACGCTTCTTTACTTTTAAAACTTGCCGCATCAAGATTACTATAATTCAAATCTTTTTCAAAGGCATATAAAATAGTCGTATTATTTGGTAAATGTTCAATTGATTCTAAAATAAAATCATTTTCAAAAGTACTACTTCTTGCTGCTGAAGTAGGAAAAATTTCATTATTGTAAGGAATAATTTCCCATATTTCAAAATCAATGGTACTAGTAGTAGTATTTTCTAAATTTAATTTATAAGTAATACTGTTGCTATCACTTAAACTTTCTTCTGCAGCTAATGTTATCCCATTAGTTTCAACATTCACACTACTATTTAGCTCTTTTGTTATTTCTTCTACCTCAATATTTGAAGTTGTCGAAACAATTGTTTCTCCGATAATATTTTTATTAAAGCTTGTCACATATGAAACTTGCTGTAACGTAACAGCTTCAGCAGCTAATATATTCCACTTAAGTGTTGTTGAACCATCTTGATGATTTTTTATACTAGCTGTTGGCGTAATACTACTTTCATCAACCGTTAAGTAATTAGGAATATTTTCTGTAATAACCAAACTAGAATTAAGCTCTTTTTGTAGTTCAAAATCTATTTCCCATTTTAAAAGGGGCGTTTCATATACATTAATAGTAGTATTTGTTACAAGCTTATCTTCATTACTATAAACATCTTTACTACTAATAATTACATCACTATTAACACTTGCTTGCAATGTATTTGCTAATGAATAAAATCTTTCATCAACACTCAAAGATACTAAAAGCATAATCGTGAATGCTATCATAAATTTAGATTTCATATTTACCTCCATAATTATATAAAAAAGCATCCCTAAATAATTAGGCATGCTTTTCACCAACTGCATAAATTTATGTTGATGCCTCTAGTTAAATTTTATATTAAATTCAACTAATTTACAAATAATAACTAGAGAAAATTGCTTTTAGAATCATTTCAATTTCTTCACGAACTTACTTGTAATATTTACTGCACCAATTCCTTTTATTTTACAACTGATATTGTGATCATCACTTGTTTCTACCAACTTAAAATTCTTAATCTTTGTTCCTTGCTTAATTATAGAAGAACTCCCTTTAACTTTCAAATCTTTAATTACCGTAATACTGTCATTTTCATCAAGTATATTACCATTTGCATCAAGATGAATTATTTTAGATGCTATCTCATTTTCACTAGTCCATTCATGATAACACTTAGAACAGTTCCACATATAACCAATTTGGTATGTATCTTTAAAACCACACTTTGGACACTCCATAACTTCCTCCTCTAATATTTATATTACTCTTCAAATACTTTATCTACCTTGATGAGTAAAGTTCATATCATTAAAAAAAATCTCTACTGAGATTAGATAAAATGGTGGCCCCAGACGGACTTGAACCGCCGACACGAGGATTTTCAGTCCTCTGCTCTACCGACTGAGCTATGGAGCCAAAATGGCGGTCCAGACGGGATTCGAACCCGCGATCTCCGCTGTGACAGAGCGGCATGTTAACCACTACACCACTGGACCTTTTTGGTAGCGGGGATAGGATTTGAACCTACGACCTTTGGGTTATGAGCCCAACGAGCTACCAGACTGCTCTACCCCGCGATAACATATTAAATTTTTAATGGCGGAGGAAGAGGGATTCGAACCCCCGCGCCGCTCACACGACCTGCTGGTTTTCAAGACCAGTCCCTTCAACCGGACTTGGGTATTCCTCCAATTGCCTACTTATAATATCATATCACCCGTTATTTTTCAAGTATTTTTGTGAAATTTACTAAATTACTTATTTTTTTTACTAAATGCTGATATAATAGTATTTGGAATTGGAGGTATATATGAAAAAAATAATGCTAGCTCTTTCGATGTTAATATTTATCACAGGTTGTAGTACTAACACAAAAGCACCAGAAAAAAAACCAGTCGCAACAATCACTTTTATCGACGGTAGTGTAATTGAACTTGAACTATATCCAGAAGTAGCTGAAAATACTGTTAATAATTTTATTTATTTAGCTAATGATGGATTCTACGATGGTTTGATTTTTCATCGTATTATCAATGAATTTATGATTCAGGGTGGCGATCCTAATGGGATTGGAACTGGTGGTCCAGGCTATGCGATAGCTGGTGAATTTAGTGATAATGGGTATGAGAAAAATACATTATCGCATGAATTTGGTGTCATTTCTATGGCTAGATCTCAAGATTTTAATAGTGCTGGAAGTCAATTTTTTATAACAAATGCCGATAGTACATTCCTTGATGGACAATATGCAGCATTTGGCAAATTAATTTCTGGAGAAGATGTTTTATTGGAAAAATCAAAAATAGAAGTTAATGCAGATCATTATCCTTTAAACGTTGAAGCAGCTACTATTAAAACTATTACTGTTGAAACATTTAATCATAATTATCCTGAACCAAAAAAAGTAGATTAAATCTACTTTTTTATTTTCTCTTTTGCAACTTCAATCATCAACTTAATACGATTAATTTGATTAACACTACTCATTCCTGGATCATAATCAATTGCTACAATATTAGCTTGTGGATAACGCTTTTTAATCGGTTTTATCATTGATTTAGCAAACATGTGATTTGGCAAACAAGCAAATGGTTGAACAGCAATAACATTATTAATACCTTCTTTAACACTTTCAACGATTTCAGCACTTAATAACCATCCTTCACCTGTTTGATTCCCCGCTGAAATCAAGCCATTAATATTTTCAACCTTCTCATGAATTGTCGTTGGGATTGAAAATAACGGCGAATTACGCAATTTTTTGATAATTGTACTACGATAAGTATTTATTAACTTAATAGCTGCTTTTGAACCGACATATAAATGCTTATTAACTTTATAATTCTCATAATTAAAAATATTATTATATGCAGAATATAACACAAATTCTGTTAATCCCGGAACGATTACTTCACAACCTTCACTTTCTAGAAAAGTAAATAAATCATTATTACCTACTGGATGATATTTTATTAAGATTTCACCTACTACAGTTACACGCGGAATTTCTTTCATTTCAACTTCAACATTATTAAATTCATCAATCATATCATTAATAATTTTACGATAGACAAGTAAATTACCATTAATAATATTATTTTTAATTTTCTCATCCCATTTCGCTTGTAACTTATCAACTGTTCCTTTAACGACTTCATATGGCCTTAAACGATACGTTAACTGCATCATTAAATCTCCATAAGATAAAGCCATTAAAGCACGATTTATCATAGCAAGCGATACTTTAAATCCCGAACTCTTTTCAGTACCAGCCAAATTGAACGATATTACACTTATATGACCTAAATTTGCTTCGTGTAAAGCTTTACGCAATTGACCAATATAGTTAGAAGCACGACATCCACCACCAGTTTGACTAATTAGTAGTGAAGTATTCTCTAAATCATATTTACCTGATTTTAACGCATTAATTAACTGACCAATAACAATAATTGCTGGAAAACACGAATCATTATTAACATATTCTTCTCCAATGTGAATATCTTCTTTAGAAACTTCTTTTAAAACTTCTACATTGTATCCACTACCTTTAAGTCCCGCCTCAATATAATTAAAATGTATTGGTGACATTTGTGGCATTAAAATAGTATGATTTTTCATATTTTTCGTAAACTCTGGTGTTTTGTAATTAGTAAAATTATCTTTTTCTCTAATTCTTTTAGAATTACTAACTGCTTGTAAAGAACGCAATCTAATTTTTACAGCACCTAAGTTATTACCTTCATCTATTTTTACAATCGTAAAATGTTTATTACCATTTTCTAAAATGGTTTTCACTTGTTCACCAACAATAGCATCTATTCCACAGCCAAATGAATTTAATTGCACTAATTGTAAATTAGGATATTGTGTAACAACTTCTGCTGCACTATAAACACGTGAATGATAGACCCATTGATCTAGGACCCATAATGGTTTATTTTCAGATAAATGAGCAATACTATCTTCACTTAAAGTAACCATCCCTAATTCATTAATTATTTTTTCTAATCCATGATTGATTTCTGGATCAATATGATACGGCCTTCCGGCAAGTACGATAGCTTCTAGATTGTTTTTTAAAGCATAATCAAGAATTTCTTCACCTTTTAAAGCAATATCTCGACGATAATTAAATAGCTCCGCTTTAGCTAATTCTACAGCATTTTTAATCTCTGCTGTTGTAAAAGAAAACTCTTGTAAATTTTCTTTTAATACTTTTAGCATATTATCAATATTAGCCATGTCGATAAAGGGATTTTTAAAAACTATTTGCTCTAAATCCATATTATTTGCTACTACTTCTGGATAAGAAATCACAATTGGGCAATTATAATTTTTCGCAGCTGTTTTACGCTCTTTACTTTCAAAAGGAACACACGGATAAAAAATCATATCTACATTTTTTTCAATTAATGATTTTACATGACCATGCACTAACTTAGCAGGATAGCAAATCGTATCAGAAGTAATAGAAGACATTCCCTTTTCATAGAGTTTTTTAGAAGAACGCTCAGAAATTACTACTTCAAAATCAAGGGCTGTAAAAAATGTATGCCAGAAAGGGTAGTGTTCATAAGTATTTAAAGCACGTACTAACCCTACTTTCCCATTTTTCGCATTTTGTTTACTTTCATATGAAAAAAGACGTTTATACTTGTATTCATACATATTTGGTAAATTACTTACAACACGTGATCCAGCACCACGTTCACACTTATTTCCAGAAATAAATTTTTCACGATTATTAAATTTATTGATTGTAATTGGACAATTATTTTCACAAAGTTTACAGCGAGCAGGCGTTGTTGTATAAGTAAAGTTATTCAATTCCTCATAAGTTAAAATAGTTGATACTTCTAGTGCTGCTTCTTTAGCTTTAAGAGCTGCTCCAAAAGCACCTAACAAACCACTAATATTTGGTTTAATAACATTTTTACCAATAATTTTTTCAAAAGCTCTCAAAACACCATTATTATAAAACGTTCCTCCACTCACGACTAAATTATCACCAAGTGTTGAAAAATCATTAACTTTAATAACTTTCACAAGAACATTTTTAATAACTGAATAAGCTAGTCCAGCACTAATATCACCGATACTAGCTCCTTCTTTTTGCACTTGCTTTACCTTAGAATTCATAAATACGGTGCATCTTGAACCTAAATCTGCCGGTTCTTTAGCCAGTAGTGACTGTTCAGCAAAATCTTCAATTTCAACATCTAAAGCTTTAGCAAAAGATTCGATAAATGAACCACATCCAGAAGAACAAGCTTCATTTAACATAATATCATAAATCAAGCCATCATCAACACGCATACATTTCATATCTTGACCGCCAATATCAAGAATAAAATCTACTTGAGGGTTAAAATAAGATGCAGCTTTATAATGACAAATAGTTTCAATTTCTCCTAAATCTAAATGAAAAGCATTTTTTACGAGTAGTTCTCCATATCCAGTAGAAGCACTACCGATAATTTCAACATTTTCACCAATTTCTTTATACATTTTTTTTAACATCTCTAAGACTGTTTCCAAAGGATTACCACGGTTATTTTGATAATCATTATATACAAGTTCTCCATCTTTACTAATCACAACGAGTTTTGAAGTCGTTGAACCAGCATCGATTCCAACGAATACTTTACCTTGATAATCACTTACTTCTTGAATACTATTTTTAGCATGACGCTCTTTAAAAGTTTTTAATTCTTGCTCATTATCAAATAACGGTTCTAAACGTCGATCAGCCTTATTTTGCGTAGCCGCACTTTTACTACGCTCAAGCAGCGTTTCTAGCTTTAAACATTCAATATTTTCAGTTGCAATAGCACTTCCTAAAGCAACATATAACAAAGAATTTTCAGGAAAAATAATTTGCTCTTCTTTTAAATCAAGAGTATCAACAAAGCGTGCACGTAGTTCTGAAGAAAAAGTTAGTGGGCCCCCAAGAAAAGCAATATTACCTGAAATCGTTTTTCCGGCACTAAGTCCTGAAATCGTTTGATTAACAACTGCTTGATAGATTGAAGCCGCTATATCTTCTTTTTTCACACCTTCATTTATTAAAGGTTGAATATCTGTTTTAGCAAAAACACCACATCTAGCTGCAATAGGATAGATACTTTCAAAAGATTTTGCTAATTCATTTAATCCTGTTGCATCAGTATTTAATAGTTTTGACATCTGATCAATAAATGCTCCTGTACCACCAGCACAACTACCATTCATTCTTTGATCGACAACTTCATCAAAAAAAGTTAGTTTGGCATCTTCACCACCTAATTCTATCACAACATCTGTTTCTGGAATAAATTTTTGAACAGCCTTTGAACACGCAATTACTTCTTGAATAAAATTTATATTTAACCACGTTGAAATTCCAAGTCCACTCGAACCTGAAACTTGTACTTTAACATCAATATTCCCCATTTTTTGATAAATTAGTTTTAAGGCTCTTTTAACATGCTTTTCAATTTCTGAAAAATGACGATAATACTCATGCATAATGATTTCATTACTATCATCTAATAATACAACTTTGATTGTTGTAGAGCCTATATCCAACCCTAGTTTATACACAAAAATACCCCATTTCCATTTATACCTGTACCTTATTATAGCATATTTTACAATTTAATGACAATCTAAAAATTTGCATCAATTCACTACTTTGACAAATTATAGATCCTATAATTTCATCTAAAAAAATCCTTAAATAGGATTTTTATTTATAATAATTTTCAATATTATTTACTAAAGATAAGTAACTGTGTCCAATTTCTGTATTTAGATCATAAATACTACCATCACTGTTATTAACTAAGGGAAGACGAATTAAAACTTCTGTATTTAAAGCATCTGCAACAATATTTGCTCCTTCTGTTCCAAAAATATGCAATTTTTCACCATGATGATTATAATAACTCATATTTTCAATCACACCAATAATTTCATGTGCTTGAGTAATTGCCATTTGTCCAGCTTTAATTGCCACTTTGGAAGCATTTTTACTCGGTGTAGTGACAATTAATGTTGCTGCGTGTGGTACTAAATTTTTAATATCTAGAGGAATATCACCTGTTCCTGGCGGTAAATCTATTATTAAATAATCAAGGTCACTAGACCACTTAACTTCATTGAAAAAAGTGTTTAATAAACGCCCTAGCATCGGCCCTCGCCAAACAATTGGCTCATCATTAGGATTCAATGCTAAAGAACCTATCATTTCAATATTTTCAAAACACAGTGGTTTAATAAGATTATCTTCTACTTCTGGAGTAACTACTAAATTAAATAATAACGGGATACTACTTCCATAAATATCTGCATCAATTAAACCTACTTTATAACTACGTTTATTTAAAGCATTAGCTAAGTTAGCACTAACACTCGACTTACCAACACCACCTTTACCACTAGCAACAATAATAACTTTCGTTTCACTGAAGTCATTTACTAATTTCTTCTCAATTTCAATTTTTACTTTTGGAACTTCTAAATCAATTTTTAAAAATTTTACTAAACTATCAAAAATAGCTTTTTTATAATCAAGATTATCAATTAACATTTTAACTATTAACTTATCTTCCTCCACATATGCTACTTCGATAATTTCCATTTTTACATCTAATGAAAGTGAATTTAAATAATCCACTATTTTTTTTGTAATTTCCATACTACCTCTCTTTTCTAAATTGCACGTGTATATCTTTCACGTGCCTTTTTTAAATGTCTTATATAAGACTTTTCATATTCATTAAAATCATGTTTTTTTAAAGCTTGAAAAATATCTTCATACTCTTTAATCGTCTCACCTATTTCTACTTCATTGGAATTTAAAGCACGAAAACGAATAACTTCTTGAATACTACTCAATCTACGTAAAACATTAGCACAATGATTAGATTTAGAAGCATTATATATAACCTTATAAAATTCTTCTGCAAGGTTTCCTAAATTAGCATAAATACCCTTTGAAAACTCCTGTTGTGCATTATTTAAAATATTTTCTAGATTAACTATTTCCTTCGATGTAATTCTTTCAAAAGCTTTATTATAAATAAGTGGCTCAACTGCTATTTTGATTTCAAAGATCTCATTAACATCTTTATTCGTAATTTCTGTAACAAAGACCCCAATATTAGTCTTTGAATAAACTAAACCTTCCATCTCCAAAAGTCTTACTGCTTCACGTAATGGTGTCCTTGATACTCCCGTAATATTTGCATACTTCTCTTCCACAATTTTTTCATTTCCCTTAAGAATGCCCTCTTTGATATCAGATTTAATCTTATAGTACGCTTTTTCTTTTCGTGACTGTCTCATCTATATCCTCCTTTAATGCGTTAATCTATTTTTGTCACTATCCATTTGGGTCTCTAATTCAATAGTCGTATGCTCAATACCTTGTTTTCTTAAAATAGTACGAATATTTTCTTTAATAAACTCCTCATTATTTTCATAAACAATATGAACAATTGCATATAATCTTTCATTATCTACTGTCCATATATGTAAATCTTTTATTTCTAATACATTATCTATAACCATAATTTCCGTTGAAATTTTTTCTACTTCAATACCTTTAGGAACACGATGCAAAATAATTTGAAAAGTTTGCCAAATATTCCTAGAAGCAGTAATTAAAATTACAATTCCTAAAATCATTGATAATAGCGGATCAACAATTTGCCAATCAAAAATAAATATTAAAACACTACCTATTAACACACTAATCCAACCTAATAAATCTTCTAAAATATGAATAAGTACCGCACGATCAGAAATCTTTTTACTACCTTTAAAACGTATCACAATATAACCATTGAATACTATACCTAAAAAAGCAAAAAATATCATTAAGCGCGAGTTAACTTCTTCAAGGTTATTGAAGCGATTAAAAGCAATTATTAAAACAAAAAACGAACTAAGAATTAATATCGTTGAATTAAACAGTGAAATCACAACACTCATATATCGATAACCAAAAGTGTAATCTTTATTCGGGTCTCTTTCTGAAATTTTATCTAGTAAATAGCTAATCCCAAGTGTTAAAGTATCGCCTAAATCATGAATAGCATCACTAACAATAGCACTACTATTAGTAAGAACACCACCAATAAGTTCAATAATAGTGAAAATCAAATTCATAAAAAAAGCTCTACGAATGTTTTCATGTGAATGATTATGATGATGGCTCATCTAGATCACTCCTTAACCCTCTTAAAATTTCTACCATTGCCCAAGTATCTTGTTTACAATAATTTATTAACGCTTTATAATAAAACTCAAATTCTTCTCGACTATATTTATTATAGTTAGCATAAGTCACCATTGCTTGTGCACCATTTTGTACTTCTAAATCTTTATATGTTAAGTTAGTAAATAATGGTAATACGGCTTTAATAGAATAAGAACCATTTAAATCAGGATGATAATAAGGGACTATTTTAGCAGTCTCACTATCATATCCAAAACTTTCAAACAGTTTTTTATTACCTTTTAATAAATACATTAAATCAAATACAGCATCATTTATTTTTTGGAGTTGACTAGCATACTTAGGAAATAAATTAGCTAATTCACGTAAACGCGCTTTTTCAAATCCTTGATTATACACTAAGACTGTTCCTCCTTCACTAAGGTCGATAACTTCAAGCATCTTTTGAATCAAGCTTTCTCGACAATCTCCGTGATCTTTTGCAAGATATTCAAAATGATCATTATTAAAATCACAAACATTAGGAGCTTTTTCAACGTGTACTGAAAACTGAAAAACACTTTGATCGTAGCTTCGCTCTCCTCGATATCTAGGCAAAGGTAATGGTAAAGATTCAAAATCTAGATGATATATCGGATATTCTAAACATTTTAAAGCCTTTTTTATTTTCTTCTTATCAAAATGAATTTTATTTTCTATAACACACTGTTTTTGAATAAGATTGTTAGCTCGACTCAAATACTCATCATCAAGCGCTGTCATTTCTACTAACCCATCATTAATTAACTCATATGGTAAATATTTTATCGAACTACGAACACTTTTAAAGCCAAAATGGTTATTAATGTAAGTAAAAATAGAATTTTTATCTGGAACATGTTTAAAGCAAATATCATAAAATTTACATTGCCTAATTTTCTTTCTCAAGCAATAATCTCCTAGCGGATAAGGATTAGCATTTCCTGCTTCAACATACTTAATCACTTTATTTACTTCCATTAAAATTTTTCCTTGCAAATCAGCTGTTATTTGCGTAACATCGATTAACAAAATTATTTCTTCTCCATTTTCATTATAAACAGGTTTTTGATTTTCATAAGTACCATCAAAAACATAATCTCTATTAATAATCGCTAAATAAAATTTGTCATCCGAACTAAGTGCCATATTTTTCTCAATTACAAATCTTTGAAAAGCAATATCATACATGACACGACCAAAGTCATCGCGATAATCAAATAATTTACTCTTTATCTTAGCATATTTCTCTTTTGTCAAAACGTCATTAAATTGATAATTAGTTTCCTCTTTCAAGCGAACAATTCCATCATCACATTTCATAAAAATCGATAACTCATCGACACTACTAGCTTGATAATCCTTTTTTGAAACACCGTATTTCCATAACTTAGTTGAGGATTTTGCTTTAACTTCACAAAGATTAAACCCTTTTTCATGTGCTTGAAAAGCATCAACATAACAAGTAAATTTAAAATCATCATAGTCACACGCAAAATATTTTTGCTCACTCGTTTTAAGCGACATAACAACAGGATGACCAAATTTCTTTTCTAATAAAGTTCCTGCTAAAAGTTCTACTTCATTAAAATATGGTAACATTACTTTTAATTGTTCTTGTTCTACTTCACCATTATAGTCATTTAATAATTCATTTATCATTTCTAAATACTTAGTACTATCATATTGAATATCAGAAAATTCAACGTACGACTCTTTATGATTATAATAAACATCATCAAGTGCACTATATCTAGGACATCGAATATATTCTAAAAATTGAGATTTGCTAATTTTCATAAATTGTCACTTTTAGCTAATAAGTCCTTTGTCATTTGTAAGTAATTTTTAGCAACAGCAGCAAAATCAACTTTTAACTCTTGACTTAAACCGATCATTTCCTTATAAACTGCAACATTATGCCATTGTAACGTTTGAAAAGCACGCCAAATTGTCACACGTTTTTTTTCCTCATTAGTAGCTTTTCTTTGTAAATAAACATCTAACAATGTGTAGGCATTTTCAATATTACTTTCTGCAAAAGCTGCAATATCATAATGGAAATCGTTGTTTCCACTAAATTCCCAATCTGTCAAGTAAATCTTATCTTCAGAAACGATAAAATTAGATGGTTGTGAATCGTTATGACAAGCAACTAGTGGTAAGGTTTTTAATTTAGCAATTTTAGAAACAACAGCTTTCTTCAATTCATAGTATAAAGGTTCATGACTATAACCTAAATCAAAACAAAGGTTTTCATAGCGAAATAAGCGATCTAATGGTGCATAATCAGCATGGAAAGGTGTCGTTTTATGCAAAATACGTAAAGTATTAGCAACACCTGATAAATAATCACTTACATTTAATTGATCAAGCGAAATACCTTCGATGTATTCAGAAATTTTCACACCGCTTTCTGGATCAAAATAATATGTACGATTGTTTAATCCTAATTCAGCAATTTTTTCTAAATTCAATAATTCTTCTTGACGATTGATAAAAAAGTTACCATTTTTACCAATTATACGTAAAGTGTATTTGCAGCCATTAACCGCAATAACATATGTATAATTACTTCTTCCACCAATCAATCTTTTAATTATTTCAAAATCTTTTGTCTTAAAAACTTCAGTAATGATTTTTTCTATTCTCTCATTCATAAACAAGCTCCTTTTTTACATATTTTGAAGTAGTTGCTCCTAAAAGTCCACCATATGAAAGTTTAAAACTTATGATATCGCCAACTTTATATTTATTCAAAAGATCATTTACGAGTAAGTGATCACTACTACTACCAATAATCTCTAAATCATTATCAAGAGGAACAATATCATCACTACGAACTTCTTGACGTCCAATACCTAAAATCATACGATGTATTAATCCTTTATCCTCAAAAACAACTTTTTCACCAAAGGCATTTACACCTAATTGTCCATCTGGTACAGAAGGCTTCAAAGCATGCTCAATTACTTCTGCTTCTAAAGTAAAAGCATCTTGATATAATTCTTCTACATCATTACTATAAGCCGTTTCTCTCCCTAAAAAAATCAATTCACCAAACCTTAAGTTATTAATCCCCACTAACTCTTCTTTTCTTAACATTTCAAAACTACTACTATTACCTCCAGAAATAATTTGTAATTTAAAGGCAAATTTTTCTTCAATAGCTTTTGCAATATCACTCAAACGCTTCATTATTTCAGGTGTTGGTAAAACCCCTCCATAACAAGTGAGATTAGTTCCAATTCCAACTAAATCTATATTATTGAAACTCATAATTTTTTCAACAATTTGCATATAATGATGTGTATAATAAAGCCCTTCTCTTAAATCTCCAATATCAAACATCAAAATAATCGCATGCTTTTTCTTTTGCAAAAACGCTGCTTTTTGTAAAATCTTAATTGTCTCTAAACTAGATTGCAAAGAAATATCAGTATAGTTAACAACCATTCTAGCTTCACTTGGCATAGAAACTCTTAATAAAACTTTCATTTTCTTACTAGGATACATTAAATTTTCCAATCGTGAATCAGCAATATAATCTAATCGCGAATTTTCAAAAATTTCAATTATATCAGGATGAGCACAAATCGCTTTTGTCACTCCCATAACACTAATATCTTTTTGATGACAAAGTTTAGTTATATAATCGATATTATGAGCTATTTTCTTAGCATTTATTATTAATCTAGGATACATAATTTAACGACTCCTTTAACAATTGTAGAGCTTCTTTAGGATAACGCATCGACAAAACACCTATTGAAGCCATCAAATAATGATTATCAAAATAAATTTTAGCACTCTCATTAGGAATTAAATACTCTGCTAATTCTTTTGAAAATATTGCTTCAACAATTTCTTTTCTTTCAGGATGCTTAGTTAAAATACCTCCAGTAGCAATAATCGTTTGGACTTTTGTCAAATCAGTTCCTTTGATAATCGTTTTTAAACCAGAAGTCGTATAAACACGTACAAACTTTCCTACATGTCTTTGAATAGCTTGTACTAAACAAGCCATCCCAAGATTTTTTGTTAAAATTAAATCTGCTTGATCACTAGGAATTGGGACAAGATTATTTAATCGAGTTTCTAGTCCAACTAAATCTTCATCTAACAAACGCAATAATTTATTTTTATCGAGCTTTTCAAACACATTATGACGGTTAACAAAAACTCCTAAATCCCCTTCCACACTTCTTTTAGCTTTTACTTCTACTTCATAGCGCAATTTACGATCATCATCTTCTATTTCACTAACCGAGTGCACATCAGTAGTTGCTCCTCCAATATCTAAACAAAGTACATTTTGATGCTCTAAAGCAAAAAGCTCTAATGCTTTCATTACCGCTCCTGGTGTCGGGAGTATTTTACTCGTTAACGTTTTATGAATATTTTCCATGCCATTTGCTTTTGTAATATGTTCTTCAAATGCAGCATGAATGACTTTACGTGCTTCTTCTACATTTAATTCATCAATACTTGGATAAACATTATCAACAATATACAAATAATCAGTTTGTTGATATTTTTTAAAATAAGCTTTTACTTCTTGATGATTTTGAATATTTCCGGCATAAATAACGGGAATACTTAATTGCAACTTAGCAATTGCTTTAGCATTTGCTAAAGCAGTCGCTTTTTCACCATAATCAACCCCACCAGCGACCATAATAATATTAGGCTTAGAATTAATAAGTTCTTCTAACTCATAATCTGTTATTAAACCACTAGTTACTTGTTGAATATTTGCTCCTGCACCAACACATGACTCATATGCTGCTTTAACAGTCATATCATAAACCAATCCATGAACACTCATCTTTAATCCCCCTGCTGCTGAAGAAGTAGCAAAAACTTCACCATACGTAATTTCATCACAGTTCAAATTCTTACATAAATTATCAATTGCTCTTTCAACGCCAATATTTACATCTTCTACTGTTGTTTTGTAAAATCCTTGTCCGATGAACTTTATACTTTTTAAGTCGAATGCATTGACAATTGTCGTAGTAGAACCAATTTCACAAACTAGAACATCAATATGCATTATATCACCTCTATAATTCATTATAGCAAAAATAAGCTGAAAAATATAGTTCTATCATGTAAAAAGCAATTGTAAAAATCTACAATTGCTTTAATTAACTAATCCTAATTTACTACTACAAGCTGGCCATTGTTTCCAACCAGAAATTGAGTTCTGTCTTAACCACTCCGCTGCCTTAATTTGCTGCTCTCTTGTTGCTTGATGGGCATAGTCGATATCTAACCCAACTTTTGCAGAAGCTTTATTCCATGTTGCAGGATGGAATTGCAAACCACCATAATAACCATTACCGCTATTTAAATTCCAACGACCACCACTTTCACATTGAGCAAGCTTGTCCCAAACACTATTTCCAGCAACATATCCTGATTTACCTGTCCCAATTTCTATAATGCGTTTTTTCCCTTCTTGTACGTATTCTCGTCCGATATATGAAGTAGTTACTACTTTTCCATCAAAAATAGTTTCTTGATATATTTCATTATATATTGAAGGTTCTCCTGCTTGAACAACGCGTTTATAACCACTAGTTAACTGATCTGTCTTTACTTCTTCAACAACAGTATTCGTAATTTCTTTTGTTACAATATTTTTAGAAACATTTATAACTTCAACTTGCATACCTTCTTCTAATATTGTATCTCCTGTCATATTAGGAATATAAATACTTTCAGCCTCACTATACATATTAACATCGAACTCTTTGCTTAAAAGATCACTTACTTTATAAGCATCCGTCTCTACTTTATGCACTTCATTATTATAAATTACTTCTAAATTTTTTTTCGTACTAAAATAATATGTTTCTCCTGAATCAATAAGTTCATTCATCTCTAATGCATATACTGATTTAGCATCATTAGGCATAATACTCACATTAAATAAATCATAAAAATGTAGAGCTCGTGTACTAATCTCATGCATTTTTCCATCGATATTTAAATAAATTGTTTTCTCATTATTAGAATACCCAATATTAAAGCTAATTAATATAAAAGCTTGTAAAATAAATAAAAGTTTTGTTTTATAATTCTCTATCCACATATTTCCTCCTAGAATAATGGTGAAAATAACCTTGCTAATGTTTGCAATATTTTTTTATAGAAAGGTCGATTATTCCATATTTCGATATCGACTTTTCTAGAAACTCTCAAATCATCTTCAAATGTTGTAATAATATTTTTTATCGTCTTATCTAAGTATAATACAGCAGTGTTTTCAAAATGTAGATTAAAACTACGAAAATCAAAATTTACTGTCCCAAGAGAAGCAATACGATCATCAATAACCATTATTTTAGAATGCATAAAGTTCTCACGATAAAAATAAATATTTACACCTGCACTTATTAACTCACTAATGTAGGACTTAGTTGCACAATACACTAATCGTTTATCTGGTTTACCAGGAAGTAAAATATCAACTTTTACCCCTGACATTGAAGCGACTTTAAGTGCTTGCACAATTTCAGTATTAGGGATTAAATAAGGTGTTGCAATACGAATATGCTTTTGAGCTTCCATAATTCCTTTAAAATAAATGTCTTTAATAATTGTACGCTGAATATCTGGTCCATCTTCTATAAATTGAATTCCTGATAAAGAAGCATTATAAACATTACTATGCGTTTCTAAATATTTTTCATTTAACAAATCTTCTTTCGTAACATTATACCAATCTGTAATAAATGTTTTATGTAAAGCAACTATCCCATCACCAACAATCTTTAAATGCGTATCACGCCAAAATCCATAATACTTATCTTTATGTAAATATTCATCACTAATATTAATACCACCAGTATATCCTATTTTGCTATCAATGACTACTATTTTTCGATGATTGCGATAGTTAAGCCCATCACGTAAGAAATCATATGATAGTTTGTTAAAGAAAGCAACTTTAATTCCATGACTTCTTAATTCTCTAATATATTTCTTTTTGAGTTTCATAGCACCAAAAGCATCTAGTAAAATTCTAACTTCTACTCCCTCAGCTGCTTTCTTTATTAAAATTTCTTTCAACTCAGAAGCAACTTGACTGTTTTTGATAATGAAGTATTCCATATGAATAAAATTTTTAGCATTTAATAAATCCTTAAACAATTCAGGAAATTTTTCATCACCATTATTTAATAGCTTTGTTTCATTATAAAAATAAATTGGACTTGCCGAAAGGTGAGCAATCAACTGAATAAAATCTAATTCATCTTCTAATAAACTTTTAAACCCGAAAGGATATTCTGGTTCTTGTAAAGCTTTGTCTAGACGCTCTTTTGTAAAAGTATTGCGACTAACATTCGTATAACGATAGTCTAGCCCAAACAACCAATAAAAAAGTAATCCTAGTCCTGGTAAAAGTAGAATCATCAATAACCATGTTGATTTATCTTCATAACTTCTATTGTTATTCATGATAAAAAAAGCTACGACAATATTGACAAATGAGATGATTAAATAATATTCTGAAGCACTAACATTGCCCGGTAAGACATTTAATACAGTAAAAATAAAAATTACATAAATTAACAGTATAAACACTAATTTCAATAATTTTCTCATTTTAGAACTCCTAATCTATTTTTTTCACTCAACTATTATCTAAAATTATATCACTTGTAATTTTTTTTAGCAAATAAGATTAAATTAACAAAAAATACTTGCTTTTTTTTTTAAAGTCTGTTATTATGATAAAGCGTAAGAGGGACCCTTAGCTCAGTTGGTTAGAGCAACCGGCTCATAACCGGTTGGTCACTGGTTCGAGTCCAGTAGGGTCCACCATTATTATACCATTTATAAATGGGCCTATAGCTCAGCTGGTTAGAGCGCACGCCTGATAAGCGTGAGGTCGATGGTTCAAGTCCATTTAGGCCCACCATTTATATTTTGAAGGCCCGTTGGTGAAGCGGTTTAACACACATGCCTTTCACGCATGCATACACGGGTTCGAATCCCGTACGGGTCACCAATGAAATCAAAACACAGTAAATGTGTTTTTTTGTTGTTCTATTGAAAATACACTAACTACGATTATATGTTATTTTTGTATTATTTTATTCTCAAAAATGTCTTTTTCCACAAATTTGTTGAAAACTTCTAGGTTTTTCTTAACTTTAGAATCACAAAACTTTACATTGTATACTAAATTTGCTATCATTAATCTATAATATTGTGCTGAAAAATTTTCAGCAAGGAGGAGAATTATTAATGTTAGAGTCGTTTTCAAAATTTGGTGCCAAAATTGGTTCCCAAAGACACATGGTAACTATTCGTGATAGTTTTGCTGCTAATATGCCTTTAATTTTGGCTGGTGCTTTTGCAACTTTAATGAATAATGTATTTTTTGTACCATGGAGTTTATTAGAGAGAATTCTTAGAAGTGTACAAAACTTAGCAGAAGGAGAAGTATCAGCATTTACAACGTGGACAAATGAACATATTGCTCCGTTCTTTGTTACTGTTGATGCCGGTACGTTTGCTATTTTATCATTAACACTAGTTTTTGCTTTAGGATATAACTTAGCTAAATCTTATGATGAGGACCCTCTATCTGCCGGTTTAATTGCCGTGGGTGCTTTCTTTACGCTAAGTCCTTTAGTTCGTATTAGTGGTACTGCTGGATGGATTGCTAATTATCTTGGTGCTCAAGGAATCTTCGTAGCGCTATTTACTGGTTTAATAGCTACGGAAATTTTTGTAAAAATAACTAAACGTGGCTTAGTTATTAAAATGCCTGAAATGGTACCACCAGCCGTTGGACGTGCGTTTGCAGCAATCATTCCAGGAATTATTGCCATCTTATCTTTCTCATTAATTAATTACATCTTTGCAAATGCTCCTATCTTAGCAGGAGAAGCTATTCAGTTAGGTGAAGAATTAGTACAAACACCGAATACTATTTTCAACTGGATTGAACAAAATATTTCTAATGTGCTTGTAAACTTATTATCATCTGAAAATTCAAGTGCCTTTATTGGAGCTTCAATCGCATCAGTTATTTCTTTATTTATCGGATTATTCTGGACAGTAGGTTTACATGGTGCTAACTTATTAGCTCCTGTAACTGATGGAATATATCTTCCATTAGCTGTAGAAAATGCTTCAAATTTTGCAAATGGCTTAGAAGCAAGTTATGTTTGGGTACGTGCTTCATGGGATGCGTATGTATTCTTAGGTGGTAGTGGTACAACAATCGCACTTATTGCAGCAATCTTTGTTGTTGGTAAGAGAAAAGAAGAACGCGAAATCGCTAAATTCGGTTTATTATCAGGTACTTTCCAAATAAATGAGCCTGTGATATTCGGTTTACCAGTCGTTTTAAATCCAATTTATGCTATTCCATTTATTATTTCACAACCAATTTTAACTTTTATTGCTTACATGGCAACATATATTGGTTTAGTTGATCCATTAGTAAACATTATTCCATGGACAACTCCACCAGTAATTGGAGCATTAATGGCATCAAACTTTGATATTTTTGCTGGTCTATTAGCTATATTCAACTTGTTTATAGCATTCTTAATCTATGTACCATTCGTTATAGCATCAAATAAAGTTGCTGAAAAAGAAGGGTAAAATGTCATTTATAATAAACATGCCTATTGCTACACAAGATGTAGCAAATGATATTGATAATTTAGAAATCAAAAGTTATAAATTTAAAGTTTTAGCTATTAATGGTTTTAAAATTACTGTTGTTGAAGAAAATGAACAATATGATGAAGCTTATTCGGTTTTAAAAGATTATTTAAAAAATAAAGTCGGTGGTGGCGTTTTCTTTAACATTGAGAAGTCAGATTAAACAAAAGTTTGTTATACTATATGTATAACAAACTTTTTCTACACTTTAGGAGGTGTTAAATGAAAAAAGAACATATTTTCTATACTAAAAAAGAACTTTTGTTTGATGTTATTGAAACTGCTTTAAAAGATGAAGTAGAAAGCACTACTAACAAAAAGTATCAAGATTTAGAAAATGTAGTCTATACACAAACAAAAAACAACCACAAGTTAACATATCACATTTTAAAATGCAACCTTGAAGATGGTTATCATGTTTTAATTAAAGATGGAACTACGGTAGAATATACGATGAGTATTGAGCTTGAAGAGTTAGATCCTACTAAAGTTAAAATGGTTTATACTAATGAATATCACTCTAAAAAAACTTTTAGAGTATTGAACTATTATTTAGTTTCATTTGTTTTTAAACGAAGCATAAATAAGAAATATCAAAATTTAGTTAATTATATTGAATACAAATTAAAGGAGAAAAAAGTATGAAAAAAATTTTATTAGTTTGTAATGCGGGAATGTCAACATCATTATTAGTAACACGTATGCAAAAAGTTGCTGATGAAAAAGGTATGGATGTAAAAATTGAAGCACATGCTAGTACAAATGTTGATAAACAAAAAGGTAAATGGGATGTTTGTTTAATTGGTCCACAAATTAAATACGCTTTTGATACTATAAGTAAAGCTTTAGAAATACCAACTGCTGTCATTGATATGCGCGTCTATGGTTTAGCAGATGGTGAAAAAGCATTAGCACAAGCATTGGAGTTAATAGAATAATGCCTACTACACTTGAAGAAATGCAAATGGTAGCTTTTCAAATTATCGCACAAGTAGGTGAAGCCAAATCTCTTTATATTGAAGCGATTAAATACGCCAAGCAAAAAGATTTTCAAAAAGCACAAGAATTTATGAAAGATGGTGATGAATCTTATTCTAAAGCACACCATTTTCATCATGATTTAGTACAAAAAGAAGCAGCTGGAGAGCAATTACCATTTAGTTTATTATTAATACATGCTGAAGATCAATTACTATCAACAGAAACTATCAAAATTATGGCTGAAGAAATAATTGTTCTTCATGAAAAATTACAAAATGTTTAAAAAAAATTTTTTATGGGGTAGTGCATCTGCTGCTTATCAAATTGAAGGAGCAGCTAACATAGAAGGCAAGGGAAAATCAATTTGGGATAACTATTCTAGTATTCGTGGTAATACTTTTAAAAACACTACTGGTGAAATAGCAATTGATTTCTATCATCGGTTTGAAGAAGATATTTTATTGATGAAAGAAATGGGCTTGAAAGCTTATCGCTTTTCTATTTCTTGGCCACGCATTTTAGCTAAGGGGTATGGTGAACCTAATCCTCAAGGTATTAATTTCTACCATAAAGTTATCGATTTATTATTAAAATATAATATTGAGCCTATTATTACGATTTATCATTGGGATTTACCACAAAATTTACAAGATGAATACTTAGGATGGGAAAATCGCAAAATAATCGAACATTTTAATGAATATTGTATTATATTATATAAAGAATACGGGAAAAAGGTAAAATTCTGGATTACTTTAAATGAACAAAATATTTTTGCAACCTTAGGATATTTATTAAAGGCCCATCCACCTAAAATAAGTGATGTACAACGCTTTTTAAAAATGAATCACTTTGCAAACTTAGCAAATGCTAAAGCTATTCAAAGTTTTCGAACATATGTTAGTGAGGGAAAAATTGGTGCCAGTTTTGCTTATTCACCTAAATATGCTAGTACACAAAATCCCGATGATGTTATTGCCATGGAAAATGCACAAGAATTAACCGATTTCTTTTGGATGGATGTTTATGCTAAAGGGCATTATCCTAAAATTGCCCTTTCTTTACTACACAACCTTGGTTATAGTATTCCTTTTGAACAAGGTGATCAAGAATTATTAAAACAAGCTAAACCTGATTTTATGGGCTTAAATTATTATCAAAGTAATACAGTTGAAAGCTTTCACAAAAAAAGTCAAAGGCTTGAAACTTCTAAAAATACTGTAGCTTTTGAAGTTAAAAGTCTTCCCTATGATAAATTGTTTCAAATAATTGATAATAAATACTTAAAAACTACTGATTGGAACTGGATTATTGATTCAAAAGGCTTGGAAGTCGCTTTAAGAAGAATAAGTTCTAGATACGATTTACCAATCATGATTACCGAAAATGGTTTAGGAGCATTTGATACATTAACAGATAATCTTCAAGTTCATGATGAATATCGAATTGATTTTTTACGTTCTCATATTGAAGCGATTGAAAAAGCAATTGCATGTGGAGTCGAAGTTATTGGTTATTGCACATGGTCATTTCAAGATTTATTTAGCTGGTTAAATGGATATCAAAAACGGTACGGTTTTGTCTATATAGACCGTGATGAAGAAAATGCTAAGCAATTAAAACGTTATAAAAAAGATAGCTTCTATTGGTATCAAAAAGTAATTGCTTCTAATGGGGAGGTTAAATAATGGTTAAAATTGTTACAATTGGTGGAGGAAGTAGTTATACTCCCGAATTGATTGAAGGCTTTATTAAACGTGTTTCAAGAATTAAAATTGATGAGTTATGGTTAGTAGATATCGATGAAGGTCTAGAAAAACTAGAAATAGTAGGTAATTTAGCCCGTCGCATGTTTGCAAAGGCTAATATTGACACAAAAGTTTTTTTGACTACTAATCGACGTGAAGCTTTAAAAGATGCTACATTTGTTACAACACAGTTTCGTATTGGTCAATTACAAGCAAGAGCAATTGATGAACGAATTCCTAACTCCTATAATTTGTTAGGACAAGAAACAAATGGATTTGGCGGAATGTTTAAAGCATTTCGAACGATTCCTGTTATTTTTGATATTATTAAAGAAGTTGAAGAACTATGTCCTGATGCTTTTATTATTAATTTCACTAATCCAGCAGGTATTGTTAGTGAGGCTGTTAATCGCTTTACTGATTTTAAACGATTTATCGGTGTTTGTAATGTACCTATTGGTATGAAATTTGCTGTGGCAGAACTTCTAGATGTTCCTCGCAGTAGTGTAGAAATAGATTTTCTAGGTTTAAATCATCTAGTTTTTGCTAAAGAAGTTTATATCGATAATGTAAATAGAACTGAAGAAGTTATTGAGAAATTTGCAAAAAGTGATTTTTCGATGAAAAATATTCATAATATTCCTTTCGATTATGACTTTCTAAAAGAATTGCGTATGATACCTTGTCCTTATCACCGCTACTTTTATAAGTATAATACAATGCTACAACACCAATTAGAAGAGTTTAAAGATAATCAAACACGTGCTGAACAAGTAATCGAAGTTGAAAAAACTTTATTTGAAAAGTACAAAGATCCAAACTTAAATGTTAAACCTCCTGAATTAGAAGAACGTGGTGGAGCTTTTTACTCTGATGTAGCTTGTGATGTCATCGCTTCTATTTATAATAATGAAGGAGTTATCCATGCTGTAAATATTAAAAATAATGGCCATGTTAAAGGAATTGATGCAAGTGATACAATTGAAATTAGCTGTCGTATTACAAGAAATGGTGCAATACCACTAGAAACAATCACGAAAATGCCTCGTGAAATTAAAGGTTTATATGAGCTATTTAAATCTTATGAAATCAAAGTATGTGAAGCAGTATATGAGCAAAGTTATTCTAAAGCTGTTTTAGCTACCAACTTGAATCCATTTACAAGAGATGATTTGATTAACAAAACTGTTTTAGATGAAATGCTTGAAGCACATCAACAATATTTGACAATTACAAAATAAAAAAGAATGCTTGCATTCTTTTTTATTAGTCTACATTCGGTCTTTCTGGTGCATCATTATCTAATTTTACATCACCTAAAGCAATTTCAACTGGTGTTTCTTGCCCAAATAAATCAATTAAAACAATGATAATTTCATCATCAAGATCAACTGATTCAACAACACCTTTCATATTTTCAAAAGCACCTGCTGTTAAAACAACATGATCTCCCTTAGATATATCAACACTTACTTCATCAAGTTTAATTCCCATTGAAGATAAAATTGGTTCAATTTCATGTGGATACAACGGTAATGGTTTAGCTCCCCCACCACTAGAACCGATAAATCCTGTAACTCCTGGAGTATTTCTTACAACATACCAAGATTCATCTGTCATAATCATTTCAACTAAAACATAACCTGGAAAAGTTTTTTTAACTTTTTCTTTTTTTTCTCCATCTTTATATTCCACTTCTGTTCTTTCTGGAACAATAACGCGGAAAATATAATCAGTCATATTCATTGTTTCACTACGCATCATTAAATTAGCTTTTACTTTATTTTCATGTCCTGAATATGTATTTACAACATACCAATTACGGTTATCTTCCATACTAACCAATAATCTCCACGAATTTTGCAAAGATAATCGTAATTACGTAACTAAACGCTGCAAAAAAAACCATGAATGGAATAACTACCATACTATACTTTCCAAGTTCTTTCATCGTTGGCCATTTAACACGTTTTATTTCTAAAATAACTCCAGCAAAAAATCTTGTAATTTTTCTTATAACTTTCATAAGTCCCTCCACTATTTTGTTTCCGTATGTAGTGTATGTTTCTTACATCGCGGACAATATTTTTTTAATTTCAATCTTTCTAAATTTGTATCCTTATTTTTTTTAGTAGTATAATTTCTACTTAAACACTCACTACACACTAGAATCAATTTTTCACGCATAAAAACACCTCTTTTTCAGGTTCTCGTTAATTTTACACTATTATAAAAATAATGTCAAATTTTATAACATTCCAACCTTACGCTTAATTCTTTGGATAGCATTATCAATTGACTTAGAAGTTTTATTCATAATAATTGCAATCTCTTGATAATTAAATCCCTTATACTTTAAAATAAAAACTTTTTTTTCCATCGACGTCAAACTATTTAAAACACTTCTTAAATCCGCCTTCTCATACAACATACTCATCACAATTAAATCAGGTGAAGAATCAATAGTTGCAATAACTTCACTCAAATCTCCACCATCTACTACTTGTTGATCAATAGAAAATGATTCATTTAAAATAGAGTGTTTTTTACGTTGTCCTCTTAAAACACAACTTTGAATTTCACGTTCAACACAAATATTAGCAAAAGTAGCAAAAGCTGCCTCACGATCTTCTCGAAAATCAGTAATAGCTTGACTTAAACCAATGTATCCTTCTTGAATTAAATCTTCTACTTCTAAACCTACTTTCTTAGCTGCATGAAGATATTTATAAGCTTTATATTTAATTAAATCATAATAAATATTATAAAGTAACGCTTCTGCGTCATCACTTTTTTCACGCACCATATTAATTAAATACATATCATCTTCATACTTTCTCAAGCATTATCTCCTCCTATTAGCAATTATTTCATAAATCATAATCCCTGTAGCAACACTCGCATTCAAACTATTAACATGACCTAACATCGGTATTTTAACTAATAAATCACACTGCTTTTTAGTTAAAGCACGTATCCCTTTTTCCTCATTACCAATAATTAGAGCTGTATTCATCTTATAATCAATATCGTAATGAAAATTATGAGCATCAAGACTAGAACCAACAACCCAATAATTACGCTTTTTTAATTCTTTAATTAAATTAGCCAAATTATTAACTTGTACAATTTTAATGTTTGCCAAAGCACCTGCAGATAATTTGTAAGTCTTTTCATTAACAGCAACACTATTATTTTTTAAGATAATTAATCCATCTACACCAGCACTTTCACAAACGCGAATAATTGCACCAAAATTGTGCGTATCTGTTATCTGATCTAAGATTACAAGTAAGCCGGAATCATTTTTTAAAACGTCATTTAAACTATAGTAATTATAATCAGGAATCCCCATAACAATCCCTTGACTACTATCTTGAACTAACTCATCAAGATAATCTTTCTGTTTTACTTCAACCGAAAACTTACTTAAAAACTTATTAAAACGCTCATCTTTAAAATTTTTTGCCACATAAATATAATTTACCTTTTTATTAGATAATAAATATTCATAACATACATTTTTCCCATATATATTCATCATAATAACTCTTTTTCTTGCAAAGAATTGCGTAATTCATCAGCTAAATCATAATTTTTAGCATCTCTTGCTTCTTCCCAAGCTAAATACAATACTTTATCATCCTCACTTAAAGTAGGATATTCATAATACAAACCTAATAAGAACAATATATCATTAAACTCCTGATAATAAACAGAAATATCACTTTTATTACGCAATTCTTTATTGATATCTTTTACTAATTGTAAAAGATGCGTAATAACATTGCTAGTATTCATATCATTTTCATAAAGCTTTAAAAACTCATAATTTTTGCTACTATTATCACCAAATATTTGTACATACCTTGATAATTCACGAAAAACACTCTCTAACTTATTATCAAGTTTCACACAATCTTCTAATAAATCTTGACGATAATTCAAAACTTGACGATAATTAGTTTGTAACAAACTAAGCCTTATAACATTACCACCATACTTATCTAAAAGATCTTTTGCTAAAATAATATTTCCTAGTGATTTACTCATTTTTAAATCTTCTAACATCAACATACCATTATGCAACCAGTAATTAGCTAAACTACATCCATCAATAGCTCTTGACTGCGCTTCTTCATTTTCATGATGTGGAAATAGTAAATCATGACCACCAGCGTGAATATCAACCATCCCATCAGTTAAACTTTTAATCATGACAACACATTCCGTATGCCATCCGGGACGACCTTTACCAAAAGCAGCATCATACACGATTCCTTTTTTAGTCGATTTCCATAATGTAAAATCAAGTGGATTTTCCTTTTCAACTGCTACTGCAATACGATTACCACTTCGTAACTGCTCTAAATTCTGATTAGATAAGTTTCCATAATCAGCAATTTTTTCAACTGCAAAATAAACATCTTCACCCGACTTATAGGCGAATCCCTCATCTATCAACTTCTCTATTGTTTGCTTAATTTCTTCTAAATAATCAGTTACTTTAGGTCTAAAAGATGCTTTTAAACAATTTAACTTCATAATATTTGCTTCAAAAGCTTTAATATATTTTTCACTAATTTCACTCTCTAAAACATTTTCAGCAATTGCTTTATCAATAATCTTATCATCAATATCAGTATAATTACTAATAAAAGTTACTTCAAATCCCTTTAAAATAAAATATCTAGAAAGCACATCAAAAACTACTACTGGTCGAGCATTACCAATATGAATTTCATTATAAACTGTCGGACCACAAACATATATTAAAACTTTATTAGCTACTATGGGATTAAATTCTTCTAAAGCATTTGTTTTAGAATTGTACAGTTTTAACATCTTAATTCCTCATTTCCTTTAACATTAAATCTAAGCTAGCCTTTGTTTCTTCATTTAAATAATTAAACTTGTCAGTTTCTTTAAAGAGTGCACATCCTACATACTCCGCATTTAATTCTAAAAAAGATGTTTGACATATATTTAAAGCATTTTGATAGTACATTGCTAAATTACTACCACCACTTAAAAGAACAAAACCTTTCTTTCTTTTTAAAGGATACGGTTTTTTAAAAGTATGTCGTACTTCAAAATATTTTTGAAAACGTGAAGCAACACTTAATAAACAAGGTGTAATACTAGCTGTATAAATCGGTGAAGCATAAATTAAAATTTCAGCATTTTCTACTAATTTATAGATCATGTTCATTTCATCTTCAATAATACACTGATTAAATTCATGTTGACAATATCCACAATTAACACATGCTGCCACATTTAATTGTGCACAATTTATCACTTTAAAATCCTCTTTTTCACAAAGATAATCAATCATCTTTTGCGTATGTCCATCACGATATGAACCATTAATAATTATCTTATTCATTATATAAATCAGGTAAATCATTTTCAATTAATAAAATTTTATCTTTTTCTTGTAAAGACTTAAATAACTTAAATCCTTCATCAAAAGATTTAACTACATGAAAATTCCCTGTCTCCTTAAGAGCTTTTTGAAGTGCCTTTGTCTGTTTAGAACCAACTAAAATAGCATAATCACAAACTTTACTTATTTTTTCTCCTAGCTGATAGTTTAGTTCATCTTCACACTCACCTAATTCTATCATTCCCGGGGTAATAATTACACGATATCCTTCCATCATCGCTAAAACATCTAAAGCAGCACTACTCCCAATAGGATTAGAATTAAATGAATCATCAATAATCGTATAATCAGCTACTTCTTTAATTTGCATACGATGTTCAACAGGCTTACTAAACTTAACTTTAGTTATAACTTTGGTCATATCTAATTTCAAGTATAAAGCAACACAAAACGTCGCTAAAATATTATAAATATTATGTTTACCTAATAACGGTGTTGTAATATCATACAGCTTATTTTTATACTGAATCTTAAAATGACATCCTCGTTTATCATACTTGATATCAATAGCACGAACATCACTTTCAAAATCAATTCCATAAGTCATTACTTCACACTTATTTTGAATTTCATAACTCATCATCAACTCATCATCTGCATTCAAAATCGCTAATCCACCGGAATTTAATTCTTCAACAATTTCAAACTTAGTTTTCAAAATATTTTCACGTGTTTTAAAAGTTTCCAAATGTGAGTAACCAATTGCCGTAATAATTGATATATCAGGTTTAGAAATTTGACAAACTTCTCTAATTTCTCCAGGAACATATGCCCCCATTTCTGAAATAAAAATTTCATGAATATTTTTTAAACTATTATTAATAGTCATACTAACACCAACTGGCGTATTAAAACTTTTCGGTGTTGCTAAAGTATATTTTTGCTCTGAAATGACATCATTTACTAAATTTTTAACCGATGTCTTTCCATAACTACCCGTAATTCCTATAACTTTTGCATGACTATTAACTAATTTTTCACGTGCCTTTTTCATATACAGCTTCTTAAAAGTTAACTCTAGTGGCATAATAAAAAAATGTGCTACAACTAAAAGCAAGGGAACTAAAATAGAACTCAACTTAGTAAATAATGTAGTAAAAATAATTAAAGTAGCAAAAACAACAATAAAGCGTATCATCCTTTTAGTTAAGACAAAATATTTTTTATAATTCTTCGGTCTAAGAATTATAAAAAAGTAACCTATTACAAGCCATAACCATAAAACTTTAGAGAAGAAAATTTGCCACAAAGTAATTACTACTAAAATAATAATTATGCCTACACTAAAGCTCTTTCTTAAATATCGAGAAATAATATATTGATTTTGTTGATATCTAATCATAAAATAAAAACCAATTAAAAAATTCAAAATAACTATTGTTAACATAACAACCTACCTTATAAATTCACGAATAATAGTCACAAAGTAATGCAAATTCTCTAAATATGCATAATGTGTACCTTCTACTTCAATTAAAGCCGCATCTTGGAAATTCTTTTCCATTAACTTACCATCACTAAGAGGTGTAGCTTCATCACTTTTACCCCAAAATAAAATCGTTGGACAAGTAATACTCGTAAAATACTGCGTTAAATCTTCATTTACTACCTTTACTAATGTCCCACGCATCACATTGCTGCTATTTTTATAATCATCTGAGCCAAAATGACTCTTCAAAAACTCTTCTAATTTCTTTGACTTTGTAACTAATAAAATCTTTTTTAAGAGTTTGTACGTATAAATACGCAGTTTTACAACTAGTGAAAGTTTTGCTTTAACACCTGCTGCACCTGTAAAAACAAACTTAGATACACGATTTTTCAAAGCGTATTTTATAGCAACTCGACATCCAAATGAATGTGCAATCATAATAGGATTTTGACAATTTAAATCACTTAAAACATTTTCAAGCATTAAAACATAATCATCAACACCCCAAACTTCTTCTAGTTCTGAACTATTACCAAAGCCTGGAAAATCTAAAATTATTACACGACCTAAATCCTGTAACTTTTCTGCTACAGGATCCATCATTTCAATATTTTGCCCCCATCCATGTAGAAGAACAATATCACGTTCTTTATTATCATCATATATTTTTAAATTAATTTTCAAATTATTATATTGCATTATCTCACTCCATATCAACACAATTATAGCATATTATTACAAAAAAAGCAGATGTAAATCCGCTTTATTCTACAGTAACCGATTTTGCCAAATTACGAGGCATATCAATATCACGCTTTAAATGAAGTGCCGTATAATAAGCAATTAGTTGTAAAGCAACAACTGCTACAGTACCAGCAAATTCATCATTCACGTTTTTAAAGGTGAAATTATCATGCTCATTTGCTAAATCCTCTTTAACAATTGTTATAACCTTTGCTCCCCTTGCTTCTACTTCTTGAATATTCGCACGTGTGTTACTAGCAATACTATTTTGCGTAATTAAGGCAATCACAGGTGAAAATTCATCAATTAGAGCAATTGTTCCATGCTTTAACTCTCCTGAAGACATCCCTTCAGTATGAATATAGCTAATTTCTTTTAACTTTAAAGCTCCTTCTAAGCATAATTTATAATCTAATGCTCGTCCAATATAAAAACAACTTTTAGCGTTTAACATACGCTCTTTAACAAGCTTTTCTAATTGTTCTCTTCTTTCAAAAATATCTTCAATAGCTACAATTACATCATTTAAATCACGATGCAATTTCTGATGATCATCAATTGCTAAAATAGCAAAAACTGTTAACTGCGCAACAAACGCTTTAGTTGAAGCAACAGCTATTTCACGTCCAGCATGTAATAGCATATAATCATCCACTTCTCGAGCTAGTGTAGAATTATCAACATTAGTAATCGTAAATGAATTATATCCCATTTCCTTTATTTTAACTAACGCAGCACGACTATCAGCTGTCTCTCCACTTTGAGTAACAAAAACAAATAGCGGATTACCACTAATATATGGCGTATCATAAACAAATTCACTTGCAACATGAACATGAACTTCTTTTTGTAAATATTTTTCTAATAACGATTTAGAAACTAGCCCTGAATAATAAGAAGTACCTGCAGCAATAATGTGTATTGATGAAGCTTCTTTAAATAATTTACGTTTAGTATTTATAAAATCTTCATCTTCTAAATATTCTAAAATTAAATTTCTAATAACTGAAGGTTGATCAAAAATTTCTTTCATCATAAAATGCTCAAAATGACCTTTATTAACTTCATAATCAAATGAAGCAACCTCAAGTACTTCACGATCAACAAGTTTACCTTCTTGATTGAAAATTTCAACATTTTCTCTTGTTAACTTAACAATCTCTAAATCAGCTATTTCCATAATTCTATTAGTCTGCTCACAAAGTGCTAAAGAATCAGAACCAAGCATTTTGAAATCATCACCAACACCGATTAGTAAAGGTGACTTATTTTTCAAAGCGTATAGCGTATCTTTTTCACCATTTACCATTATTGCTAGAGCATAAGAACCTTCAAGTACTTCAATCAACTTTTTCATACTCTCAATCATAGAATCTGTTTCTCTAAAAAACTTGCTTAATAATTTTGCAATAACTTCTGTATCTGTTTCACTATAAAAATCAACATCACTTAAATAAGTCTTTTTTAACTCAAGATAATTCTCAATAACACCATTATGCACAAGAATAATTTGTCCACTATCACAAATATGTGGATGACAATTAGTTTCTGTAGGCTTTCCATGTGTCGCCCATCTCGTATGTCCAATACCTAAACTAGCAGTATTAGAAAAATCTAACACACTTTCTAAATTCTTGATTTTTCCTACTGCCTTATAATGACTTACAACACTATCTACTAGCGAAATTCCTGCTGAATCATAACCTCGGTACTCCAATTTTTTCAATCCATTTAAAATAATTTCATTAGCTCTTTCATTTCCAATATATCCTACAATACCACACATATGCTCCTCCTATTTTACAGATTTAATTACCTCATAAATTTGATTAGCATACTCATCTGCATCTTTTTCATCTTGACACTCAACAAGAATCCTAATTAAATTTTCTGTTCCACTAGCGCGTACAAAAGCACGACCACTATTTCCAAGTATATTACTAATACGCTGTATTTCTATTTTAACAAGCTCATTTTTCATAACTCGTTCCTTATTACTAACACGTGCATTAATTAAAACATTTGGATATTTAGGTACATGATCAATAATACTAGCAAGTGTAATATTCAACTTCTTAAGTGCCTCAATCACAAAAAGTGCTGTTAACATCCCATCTCCAGAACTAACATAATCTTTTAAAATAATGTGTCCTGAAGATTCACCACCTATATTTAATTTTTCAGCTTCTAAAGTTTGTACAACATAACGATCACCAACATCGCATAAAATAGCTTCTATACCAAAATTATCGCGCAATGCTTTAATAATCGCTACATTAGACATCTTTGTTAAAACAATTTTCTTATGATTCACTTTTTCTCTAAGATTAAAATAACTAGCTAATAAATATAAAATATAATCACCATCAAAAGTACGCCCATATTCATCTACACAAACTACTCTATCTCCATCACCATCAAAAGCAATTCCTAATTTAGCTTGACTATCACGAACTTCCCTTTTTAAATGATCTAAATCTGTTGATCCACATTTATCATTAATATTTAATCCTGTTGGCTCAAAATTAATATACTTAGCATCTACATTTAATAAATCAAACATATATTTAGCTACTTCACTCGTAGCACCATTTGCCATATCAACAACGACCTTTAAATCCTTATAATCAGGATTAATAATACTCAATAAATTATTAACATATAAAGTTTTAGCAGCCGTATTAACAGAATACTGTCCTATCTTTGCGCCAACTGGATAATAATCATGACCTTCTCCAGAGATTGCTTCTTCAATAGCTAGCTGTGTCTCATCATCAATTTTTATACCTTGTGAACTAAAAATCTTAATTCCATTATCAATTACAGAATTATGACTTGCTGAAATCATTACACCAAAATCAGCTTTTAAATCCTTAGTTAAATACGATACGGCAGGTGTTGGAATAATCCCTAAAGAAATCGCATCACCACCACTACTTAAAATTCCTGAAATCATCGCAAACTCAAGTAAAGTTCCAGAAATTCTTGAATCACTACCAATTACTACTCTTCTTTTTTCCTCACTACTATTACCTAAATAACGACCTATTTTATAAGCCAATTCAGCAGTCACTTCACTATTACCGATACCTCTTATGCCATCAGTACCAAAATATTTCATATTGACCTCCTAATTTTCTGTAACTTCTACCGTTACATTTTGCGTCAACAATTCGGCTTTTAGCCTCGTATCTGTAAGCTTAACTTCCAAAGGAACAGTATACTTTCCAGCAGCATTTACATTTGATAAATTTGCCGTAACAAAAATATCCTCAATTGTCACCTTATCTAGCACACTTTGTGCACCATAAAGCTTAACTTCTACGTATTTATCAGATTCTTTTTGTAATGTTGGTGTAAATTTAGCATTTAAATCACTAACATTTATCGGCACTTTACTATACACTTTCGATATTTCATCTTCAATAGTAACTGAAACTGTTACAGAATCAGCACTCATATCACTAACACCAGGTGGCAATTTTAAATTTGCCTGTGTTTGATTTGAAGAAACTAGATCATTCACATTAACCGTTGCTTCAATATACTCAATACTTGCAATTTGCTCTCTTGTACCACTAACTGAAACTACACTCGGTGAAACTGTATATTCACCAATAGCTTTACCTTCAGGTAAAGAACCTTCAAATACTAAACGAACTTCTTTTTCAAATGATTCTCTTGAAGTCTTAACAGTAATTGCTAAATCACTTGTTTCAAAATCAACATCAACAATATCACCACTTGAATTATAAGCTTTAAAAACAGGATTATTTACAGCAATTTCTCCTTCTTTTTCTACTTGACCTAAATCAACTAAAACTGCTACATAATCAACACTATTAACACGATCTTCTGCACCAGAAATCAAAATATTATTTTGACTAATTGAAATTTCATCTACTGTTAAACCAGTTGGCATAGCACTTGAATTAATTACTTGATGCTGTAACTCAACAGTTCTTGTTGTAAAACGCGAAACAACTAAATCTATCGCATCAGGATTTAAAGTAACATTAACATCTTCTACTGCACCAGTCACCTTAACTTCTACACTATTATGTCTTCCATAATCTAGAGAAGAAGCATCAATAATAAATTGATAACTCTCGTTATTAATAATTTTTAAAACATCATTTCTAGAACCAGTAAAAATAACATCCGCTTTTAAATCTTCTTCTTCTACGGGCGCACCATCTACATAAAAATCAATAACACGATTTTCTGGTTCATATTCTACAGCAATAGCCACATCACTTACTTCTCTAGAATAAGCATTATTGATAATAAAAACATCGGGATTTTCATCAACATAATAAAACAGTAATAAACTTCCTACTAGTGAAAGAAAAACAATCGTTACATTATACTTGAACAAAAAGTCAATTGCTAAACCAAAATTAGAAAAAAAGCGTCCTAATATATTTTTATTAGCATTAAAATTAATACGAGGTGTATGCAATCCTTTTTTCTTATTGTCCATTTTCTTCACCACCATTATTTAATTCCTCAGTAGCATGACTAGTACCTTCTAAATCAAGACTAGCTTCTAAATACAATTCTCTAATTTTTGCTTCAAAATCAATAATTGCTAAATCATAATACACTATTCCTTGATGAGCAATTGAAATACTTCCTGTCTCTTCACTAACTACTACACAAATAGCATCGCTAATTTCTGTAATCCCGATTGCCGCACGATGTCGTGTCCCAAATGACTCACTAACAAAATCATTAGTTGTCGTTGGTAAATACGCTTTTGCACATGATATTTTATCACCTTGAATAATAACTGCTCCATCATGTAGTGGAGATTTCGTACTAAAAATTGAGGCTATCAACTCGAAACTAATATCACTGAACATCGAATGAGCTTTATGAACATATTCATATAAAGAAACATCTCTTTCAATAACAATAATTGCTCCTGTACGTGTTTTAGAAAATGAATCAACAGCTTTTCTAATTTCTGTAATAATACGATCACGTTCTCCAGTTGAAAGTTTCTTATGCCCACCATAAAATAATTGATTCCTACCTAATTGCTCTAAAGCACCACGAATTTCTGGTTGAAAAATAATTACTAAAATCAATAACGCTTCTTCTAACGTGAAATCAATAATATAACCTGTAGCCGATAAATTAAAAAACTCAGAAATTAAATTTAGAATAACAATAACTAAAACACCTTTAAATAAAAGCATCATACGTACATTACTTCTAATTAAACGTAGCACTAAATAAAAGATTAACCACCCAAGACAAATATCAACAACAATTTTTATAATTTGAATAACTTCTAATAACGTATCATTCATTTTAACTCCTCCTACAAGTCCTCTTCTAAATCGAAGATTGTAACAAAGTCATCATTACTGAAACCTTGCCTTGCTTCTTTTTCAGTACAAATTTGTGCTACTCTAGTGCTTGCTGCAGCTGCAATAGCACCTACAATATCATCAATAAAAGTAGCACAACAATCTCCTTGTTTTCCTTTTTCATCTAAAACTTTGATAATAGCTGGCTTACGAACATCTATTTCCCCAAAATTAGTTTCTCCTATTGCTCCATATAATCCAGCAATATATAAACCAAAAATCTCATCTACTCCAAAAACACCTAAATCTCCTTTTACAATCGAACCAATAGGCTCTCGTAAAAGACCAGATTCAGCCAAACGATCAATTTCTGCCCCTAATTGTAAAATGTGAAAAACATCCCTTAATGAAAGAATTTTATACACACTTTCTAAACAATCATCATAACTTATCTCACTCAAGTATTTAGATTGCTGCTTATAAGCAATTTCAGCAATATCATCAACGCTAACATTATATCTTTTTAGTGTGTCGATATTGTAATTAGTCATAACTTTTCGCGAATAAATCATCGATTTTTTCATTTTTTCATGCACGCTTTAACGAAACCTGAAAAAATAGGATGCACATTAGTTGGGCGTGATTTTAATTCTGGGTGAAACTGCACAGCAATAAAAAAGTCATTTTCTTGATGCTCAATAATTTCTGCAAGCTTTGTTTCTTGATTAATACCGACAATACGTAAACTACTTTTTTGAAATGAATCCCAATATTTATTATTAAATTCATAACGGTGACGATGTCTTTCACTAATCATATCTTCATTATACAATTCACGAACTTTTGATTTTGGATCTAATAAACAATCATACTTACCTAAACGCATAGTTCCACCTAAATTAATTTCTCTGTATTGATCTGGTAAGTAGTCTATAATAGCTTCGGTAGCATTTTCAAAAAATTCAGTAGACGTTGCATCCTTGATATTTAAAACATTTCTAGCATACTCAATCATCGCCAGTTGCATTCCAAAACAAATGCCAAAGAAGGGAATATTGTTTTCACGTGCATACTTAATCGCTGATATCTTACCTTCAGCAGCACGATAACCAAATCCTCCCGGTACTAAAACACCATCCATTCCAGCAAGCTTTTCAATAACATTTGTATCATCTAACTTCTCAGCATCGATAAAATGTTTATTAACTTTTACACAATGCTTCGTAGCTGCATGAAATAAAGATTCATTAATAGATAAATAAGCATCTTCTAAAGATACATACTTACCAACAATTGCAATATTAACTTGACTATCAGTTTCATCTAAACAATCAACATGCTCTAAGAAATCTTCCCATTCTGATAAATCAATCTCTCTTTTCTCTAATCCAAAATGCTCTAAAACTAATTCATCCATACGCTGTTCTTTTAAATATATTGGTACGTGATAAATAGATTTAGCATCTAGCATTTTAATAACATTACACTTTTGTACATTACAAAAAACAGAAATTTTTTCACGTGCTGCTTCATCAATTTCTACTTCACTACGCAATACTATAAAGTCAGGATTGATTCCAATTTGATTCAAAGCCTTAACACTATGCTGTGTTGGTTTTGTCTTAATCTCACCTGCTGCTTTTAAATAAGGTACTAATGTTGTATGAATATAAGTAACATTATTAGCTCCTACTACCCTTTTTACTTGTCTAATTGCTTCTAAAAAAGGAAGTGACTCAATATCTCCTACTGTTCCACCAACTTCTGTAATAATGATATCTGCTCTACTTTCATTAGCAGCATCGAATACTTTTTGCATTATTTGATCTGTAATATGAGGAATGACTTGAACTGTTTTTCCTAAATAATCACCACGACGCTCTTTTTCTAAAACTTGTGAGTAGATTTTACCAGTTGTTACATTAGAACTCTGTGACAAATTAACATCAATAAACCTTTCATAGTGCCCCAAATCTAAATCAGTTTCTGCTCCATCTTCAGTTACATAAACTTCGCCATGCTGATAAGGGCTCATCGTTCCAGGATCAATATTTATATAAGGGTCAAATTTCTGCATAAAAACTGAATACCCTCTTGATTTCAATAATCTACCTAAACTCGCAGCTGTTATCCCTTTTCCTAAGCTGGAAACAACTCCACCAGTAACAAATATATACTTTGCCATAATCCTCTCCTTCTTAATACATATAGTACTATTATATCATTAATCGCTAAAATTACAATTACTTCAATAAAATAATGTTGCCTATTGCGCGACAATTTTGTATAATTAGAAAAGGGGTGAATAAAATGAAGAAAAACAATAAAAAAACTAGTGAATTTTTAAAAATAGCAATTGTGGTCGTAATCGCTATAGCAGCATTTATCGGATTTAATATTATTAAAAATAGCAATGATGATACAACTTTAAAACAAATTACTTACAAACAGTATCAAACTATGATTGCTGATGGAGAATCATTTTTCTTTGAAGTAGCAGCTTCTTCTTGCGGTGCATGTGAATCATTTACACCAAAACTTGAACAAGCTTTAGAAAAAACAAATACTACTGCTTACTCTATAGATTTAGATAAACTTTCAACTGATGATCGTAATAAGCTAACTCAAGATTTAAGTATTACAGGAACACCTACAACACTTTATATTGAAAATGGTATTTCAAAATATGCTGGATTAATTGGTGATAACACTTTAGAAGATACTATAAAATTTATCGAAATTCATAAATAAAAAGAGCATTTGCTCTTTTTTATTTTGAAAAATAACTAAATCCTTCACCATGAACATCTACAACATTATGAACAATAATAAATGCATTCTCATCGTGTTTATCACAAATACTTTTCAACTTAGATAACTCACGCACACCTACTACTACTACTAAAACATCACGCTCTTCTAAATTATAAGCACCATGCCCATTTAAATAAGTCGCTCCACGGTCAAGCTTTTCAAAAATTTCTTCTTTAATCTCACGATGAAATTTACTAATAATATGTACCGATCTCGCTCTTCTAATTCCTGTTTCGATATATTCATAAACCATTACGAAGAAAATAATACTAATTGTTGCTACAACAGATTTATTTAAACCTAATACGAAAAACGATGATAAAACAACTAATCCATCAGAAATTAATAATCCTCTTGAAATAGGAAAATTAAAATATTTTTTAAAAATCATCGGTGGAATTGTCGTTCCTCCCGTACTACCATTAGCTACATAAACTATCTTAATTCCAATTGCTACAAAAATCGTTCCCGCTACTAAAGAAATTACTAAATCATCAGTTAACGGTTCTACAGGAACTACTGTCATAAAAAATGGTAAAGCTAAAGAACCAAGCAATGACTTAATGAAAAAATCTTTACCTATAAAAATTAAAGCTGCCACCAATAATACACCATTTAAAACAAACACTGTAGTATTAATCCCAAAGCCAAAAGCACTTTCTAAAACAATAGCAAATCCAGTTACTCCTCCAGAGGCTATCTCATATGGAACATATACTGTATTCACACCTATTGCCAATAATAAACTACCTACTAAAATCAAAATAATATTCACAATCTTTTTTTTCATGTCTACCTCCAAAACTCGCTTCTTGCTGACACCAATTATAACATTCAAATCGCTATATTACAATGTTTTAAGCACATTTATTACCTAAAACCTATCATCAAAAATTACCCTTACTAAAAATTAAGTGTAATTATCAAATACAAGACTACAAAAAGAGTTGAATAAACTAATTCAACTCTTTTTTTGTGCTTATATTCATAAACTACATAATCATATTAATATTCTAATACCTCTTGGGGGTGTAATAAATCTGGAGTTGATGGGAAAAAAGTCATTGCTACAGTTTTAGTCCCCTTCGTTTTTGGGGTGTAATAAATCAAAATAATAAATAACGAAAATAAAACTTATAGTTTTAGTCCCCTTCGTTTTTGGGGTGTAATAAATCAACTAACCAAAGCAATAAATTCCAAACCGTGTTTTAGTCCCCTTCGTTTTTGGGGTGTAATAAATCAGTGTTCGATTCACTTTATGACCAATATTCAGTTTTAGTCCCCTTCGTTTTTGGGGTGTAATAAATCATTATCGCGATTAATGATGAGAATATTATCCCGTTTTAGTCCCCTTCGTTTTTGGGGTGTAATAAATCTTTTTACTATAATAAGAGGTGTCCAGGAATGTTTTAGTCCCCTTCGTTTTTGGGGTGTAATAAATCCGTACCACAATTAACAAAATTCTTACTAAACGTTTTAGTCCCCTTCGTTTTTGGGGTGTAATAAATCAGAGAGTATTATAATAGAAGCGATTCAACAAAAGTTTTAGTCCCCTTCGTTTTTGGGGTGTAATAAATCATACTGTTGGTTTTAACCCAACACTTCCTACGGTTTTAGTCCCCTTCGTTTTTGGGGTGTAATAAATCCGCAAACATATAACATATTTTTTTATTGATATAACAACGTTTTTGGTATTTCAAATACTGTTTTTTCTTTTTTTTTAGAAAATAGTTTCGAATTTTAAGTACTTCTTATAAATTAATTACATTTTTTTTGCTTGTCAATACCATATCTGTTAAGGTTTCTTGTCCTGATATCATCTCTATCTCTTCATACTTTGAATTAGTTAAAAGCACTATTCTTATATCATTGTTATTATTCTCTCTTATCATTATTCTAGCTTTTATATTTGCATACTCTTCCTTGCTTTTAATGCTTCTTACATATACTGATTTTTGTATCATCATAAATCCAAGCTTTTTTATTCCTTTATTAAATCTTTGAAACTCCCTTTTCTCCTTCTTTGTCCTACACGCAAAATCATAAAATAAAATTGTTTTATATTTGGAGCTCATACATATCAACCTCCAAAATGGGCATTACTATTTCCTTATTAGATTTATTCATATACTTAATTATGCCATCTACAAATAGCTCTATACTCAACCTTACTCCTGTTTCCACTCCATCATACATCACTCTTTGAAATAATAGACCTTGTAAAATGTTTTTTGCTTGGCTTTCTTCAAAACTTGATTTTAAAATAACATGCACATAGTAATCAATTAATGGTCTATAAACTTCGATAATATCATCACTTAAATTATAGTTGTTAAATTGATTGTTATGCATTATTCCAAGTGATGGATGTAATCCTTTACTTACAATAACTTGTCTTATCTTGCTTCTAATTATAGCATAGCCATAATTCAAAAGAAAGTTTGGATAATCTTTTTCATGTCTTTTGAATTCTGAGCCATACAAGTTATTAAAGTATTTCTTTGCAACTTGTGCTTCTACACTCAATACATTTTCTTTATTTAATGATCGTATTTTTTCTTCAAAATATTTTTCATCTATATCATCATATATGTACTTCAAAAGATTACATTGATTTTTAATTTTTCTTTCAACAATTTTTACAAATAGTCTTTCTTTTCTAATAGTAGTCCATAACATTTGTTCTTGTATCTTTTTGGTTTGCCTATGGTAAGAATATAAGCTATCTGTTGTCGCAACTGGTGTATGCTTATTATTACAATATATTATTGGAATGCCTTTCATACTACATTCGACTATAACGCTTGCAGTTATACTACATCTCAAATTTTCAATAATTATTATTTCTATTTCATTAAATGGGATTAAGTTATACTCACTATCTACTTCTACACACAAATTTGCATCGCTAATTTTTAACTTACTACCTTGCTTTACAAATATTGTATTAGACATTGTTTGATCTATCCCAATTAAATTTTTCAAATTCCAAATAATATTTTACTTCTTCAGCACTATTGTTATTTAAATCACACTCATACCCATTTTTTTTATTAAAAACTTTGTGTATATTATCATTAGAAGCTAAATACTTTGTTCTAATTTTATCAATAACAATAGATACCTCTTTTCTTTTCATAGTACTATACGAGTTATATCTTTTGATATCATCTATATAGTCACTATAGCTTTTAGAGCTTTTATTATTTTCTTGAAAATTATTCAAGTGAGCAATGTCATTTCTAAATTGATTCAAATTATTATTTGAATCAATAGACCTTTTCGACAATAATTGCCCAATAGGTTTTTTAGTATTATAAATATTGCCAGCAAATTTTTCACCTTGAAATATCCAAGACATAAACCTTGCATGAAACTCACTATTATATTTTTTAATTTTACTAATTGTAGTAAGTTTAAGCAAGTTCATATAAAAATTATACTTATTTATTCCATCACTTGCTTCTTTGTGAATTGCGCTTGTTTTATTTACTAATTCTTTATTATCTTTAAAAATATCCGAGTATAAAATTCTCCTATTTTTATTATTCATTTTTGCTTCGTTATAAAGCTCTTTATATTTACCCTGGATTAATTGCCTCATTTTTTGATAATATACTATTCTAGACATACTTTCAAATTGCTTATGATTATCTTTAGAACCCATAATTGTATCTATCAAATCTTTATTTTCTAATAAATCATCCCTAGATATAGTTTTATTAAACGTATTTATTTCAGCAATAATTTCATTATAGTACAATTTTGTTTCTTTCATACAATGAGTATGTAAATCTAAGCTGAACTTTAGTGTTCCATTAGTATACTCTCTAATTAAAAACTTATTGTTTATTATATCAACATTTTTAGTTTTACTTTCTGGTTTCCAAAGATTCACTTCAATACTTTCATTATTTTTATTCGCTTTTTGATATTTTACTTCATCAAGACTTTTAAATTCTACCCTGCTATTTTTATTGAAAATTTTCAATAATTCACTCTCGAATTTATTATGACAATTTAAATTACTATTTAAATCATAATTTTTAATCATCAATTCATTTTTTAATATTTTTATTAATTTCTCAAATTCGCTCAAATAACACTCAATACTAGTATAAAATTCTTCATTAAATCGAGTTACTTTTTGGAAAGCTTCTAAAAAAATCTTATGCTCTTCTTTATACTTTTCTTTCAAACTTATTAAAAGGGACTTATATTTTATAGTATTTTGCAATAACTCACTCAATATTTCAACTGTTGCATTAATTCCTAGATGATATATACTAATAATAAAATCATTTGAATCTTTAATTGAATTATAATCTGAAAATTCAAATTTCTTTAACTTTAATTCTAAGTATCTTTTATTTTCATCTATATTACATTTATCAAAATCATCATTCAAATTAAATTCAATCTTATTATCAGATAAATATTCTATAAAATCTTGAGCAATAAGCTCAATTATTTGTTTTTCTACCATTACTACATTACCATGACACTCGTTCATAAATTGCTGTTTTTTTTCAAGGTAATTTTTAGTTTTATCAGTGTTTGTTGCAAATCCCTGTGAATAAATTCTATTCAATAAGTATTTATAACAAAATTTAAACTCATCATTTAAATCAAAAAATAATTTAGGCTCAAAACATTTAAAATTTTTATCATTTACTATAAGTTTGAAAATTTTATCAAACCTTGGAAATATTAAATCCTTAATATGATTTAATTGAAGTAAGTCTATTGATTTTTTAAATATATTATTATCAATATATTTAAATGTATTATTATACTCAAACTGTGACACAACATATTTGCTTATTTTATCTACTGATGACTTGGGGCAATAATTTTTCAAACTAAAAGCATTATCATCTCTAATTTCATTTTGTTTATCAAAATTTTGGTAATGAATTGTATAGTTTCTCAACAAATATGCTGATATATATAGTTCTTTATTACTTTCAAATTTTGTTTCTCCTATATCCTTCTTTAAGTCACATAATTCACTTGCTCCCAATATATCATTTTTTCTATCGATGGAAGATAAAAATTTGTATACTGTTTCGTAAATTAAATTATTTAATTTATTAGAATACGTATCTTGAATTTTTGCTAACTGCAACCCAATTTCTTTTTCTAGATTTTCAGTCAAATCTAAGGCTTTTTCTTTTTTCATACTATTCAGTTGAGTATTAAAAGTAGAAAGAACCCTATTTTCTATTTTTGTTTTTAATTTCTTGTGTTCAAAAGCCTTTTCAATAAAGTCATCCTCAAGTTCTAAATCTTTACTTTCAACATATTTTTTTATTTTTCTTGCTCTACCTAATACATAATTATGAACATACTTCAAAACAAATTTATATTCATTTTCTTTAACAATTAAACAGCTATTATTAATAGTGTCTTTCATTTTTTCATCAAAATTTTTAAAGGTGTCTTGATAATGTTTTCTTATGTCATCAAATAAAGTATATTTAATATTATTTTTTCCATTAGGATTTTTAAACTCTTTATAATATGTTGCTTTATTATCAATAATTTTTACACATAATTTAGATAAGTCATAAGCTTCAATTACTACACCGATTTTATTTTTTAAATCATTAAATGTACTAATCTCTAAAATTTTATTATAATTCAAACTTTCAATAATATCATTTCTATTACTTTTTGAATTTTTAGAAGTTAATCCATATCTTTTCATACTTCTGTTATATTCTTTAGTTAATTCTGTATAAAATTCATTCAGTTTTTTGGAAAGCTTCTGTTTCTTATGAAAATTAATAATTGATTTTGCTAATTGAATTTCACATTCAATAGCTCTTGTTCCAAATCTATTTATTAAAGATTTTTCATTATGCTTCAAAATCTTTGAAATAGATACAGACCTTGAATCGCGTAACGCTTTATCACTTATAACTTCTTCACTTTCTTTCGTATATTTGTCAATTACATTAAAATATTTATCGGTAAAATTATTACAGATATCTTCATCAACTTTTTCATGCTTCATAGTTTCTTTTAAAAATTCGTTATGAATACTATTAATATCACAAATAAAATTATGACGATTTACTGCTAACTGTTTTTCATTATCATAAATTTCAGAATATTTTCCACCTCTTTTAAAATATAGTTTAGTTTTACTTTTGAAATCTATTTTTTCTTCAAGTTTTTTATAACTAGACATATCTTTTTTGTAAATATTTTTCTTTTTTAGAATATTAAACTCTTTATTTTGACTATTCCCTCTTGTTTTTAATTGTATGTAAAAATCGTTTTTATCAATTACACACCTTTGATTATTTTCTTTTAAATAAAAATATCTTCTATTATACTTGTCGTAAAACAGCTCATTTTCTACACCACTAACACAGTACCACTTTTGCTTAGTTATTCTCATTAAATCCCCCCACTTTAAAATTTTTTGATAACATAAGTAGTCTTTAAAATATATTTTCATTATCACATTTTATATTAATGCTGTCAATTAATTCTAAATAAAACAAAAAAGTACTAGCTTTTTTTACTAGCACCCTCTTAATCTTTATAATATAGCTTTATTTCTTGCTCTGTATCCTCATTTAAAAACTCAATTATCAACTTATCTCCTATAGCTATTTTTATTACTTGTTCTTCTCCTAAAAACTCTACTTCAGTTATAGAGTCTCCATCATCAATAAAAACTTCTATCTCTTCATCTCCACTAGCAACAATTGTAGAAATCAAAACATCGTTTTCATCATACACTTCTTCCCATACAGATATAACATATTTACCTGCACACCACGCTTCTGAGTTAAAAGTAATTTCTCTAGTTTGTACTAAATCATTTTTTATAATATAAGTTGCTAACCCTTTTTCACAACTATTTTTAGTATTATAAAAAATTATGATTAAGATTAATAACAAAATAATTACTGAAATAATAAATAATACAATCCTTTTTTTCATTTATTTCACCTCAAATCCATAATTTGTAACGAACTCTAGGGTATTTTGAATCTACATAATCATATGTAAGATAATATGCATGTGAATATCCACTCATATTATCATAAATTGCCAATCTAGTTTAATTACCATACTTTTTATTTATAATAATTAAATAAAGTTATATCTAAGCTAGATATTATCATAATTAGAGCTCATATACAATATCTACTTATTTTAATTGAATCCATGTATAATCAATGTAAAAATATAAAATATTTATGTCTATCAATTTTTTAACAACATTTTTCATGCTTGACTTTTAAATATCTTAGAACTAATATTCCCCTCTCTTTTCCTAAATTGCTATAAAAACAATTTACATTGATGCATATTTTTCTAGTCACACCGTTTGTAATTTATGCAAACAAAAAAGACACAAGAATTACTATTCTAGTGTCTTGAACTTTTATTACAAATTCAAAAATAAATGGTAGCGGCGGAGGGGATCGAACCCCCGACCTTTCGGGTATGAACCGAACGCTCTAGCCAGCTGAGCTACACCGCCATTTGCAAACATTGCTCAACTATTATATCAAAGATTAACTTTATTTGCAATAACTAGTACGATTATTTTGCAAAAATGATTTGTAAATTATCTCTATCATATAAAAACAAGCTATATCCAGCAATTTTTAAATCTAAAAAATCATCTATTCTCACGATATTTTGTAATACGCAAGCATCTAAAAATTTAGCACGCATTTTTTTTGCCTCTACTGTATGTACTTTTTTTCCTTCATTCCAAAAATGAACTTGAATTATATTACTCAAACCTTTAATAAATTCTTGACTAGCTAAACTAATTGTTGTCTCACTCAATTCACTTTGAACTTCATCATGCCAAAAGCTATATAGATTAAAACCAATATTTCGCGTATAATCTAGGCGATAATTTTTGATTAAGTCATAAGGTCTTAAAATTCCATACATCGCACTTAAAATTCTAACGTGCTTTTGTAAATAATCCTTCTGTTTTTGATTATAAGTATCACGTGAAAGTTGACGATAACTAATACCATTATACATCATTAAAGCGGGCGTTTTTTTTAAATTTTGTTTCATTTCTAAATACTCTGCAAACTTTTTATCACTGATTTTTAAAATTTTTTGTAACTCATCTTTAGAAAAACTTTCTAAACACTTTTCAATTTGCAAAGTCTTATCCTCATACTTATGCTTACTACCAGAAATTTCTTTTATAATTTGCTCTTTTGTTGGACTAAATAAAATTATCATTGAACTACCTCAGTCTTTTTAATAACTTCCTTTATTAAAGAAAACTCTAAAATTCTTGTAACTTCTGACTTAGTTGTTGTTAAAGTATAAACACCATCACAATTTTCTAAAACATTAATTACTTTCTCATCTTCATACTTAATCGTTGGACACTTACTATCATCAACTAACACCATCTCACTTGGATCACTATTATAAAATGCTTCTACATCATCACTAAATAGGCTCTGATAATCAAACTTTTCATTTGAATTGTAAAAAGTTGGAATAGCTGTACTAAAATCCAAATTCTCTGATTTTAGTAACTTCCCTTTATTAAACAGCAAATATTCATTACCATTATAAATAATAAATTCTTTTTCACTATATTCTTGATAAATAAATTTATTATCGAGTTCTTGTAATTGAATATAAAATTTAACAACCCTTTTATCATTTAAAGCATCATAGACTGACTCAGCATGACGAAAAGTGCGATTTATCATCACACGCTCATTATTATAATAAACGATTACACTTGCTACTATTAAGAAAATGATCCCACTTATAATAATTAATTTACGCATTATTTAATTCCTTAAAGTCTAACTCATCTTCATATACACAATAGTATTGATAATTACTATTCACTAAATCATCTAATTGTTTTTTTAAATTTTTCTTCTTCGTTAAAATACTAACATTAAAACCTACATTTGCTATTTTTTCTAACAACTCAATATATTTATCACTAGCTAATTCATCAATTAAAACCGCATGCTGACAACTAACTTCGTATTTTTTTTCATCAAGCAATAACAAAATACGCTCAAAACCTAGTGAAAATCCACAAGCGGGAACATCATTATTCATAAATTTACCAATTAAATTATCATATCTACCACCACCTGCAATAGAAAGATTTAATTTTTTATCCTTAATTTCAAACACCATTCCCGTATAATAACCCATCCCTCTAACAAGTGTTGGATCAAATACAATGCTAATTTTTTCACTAACAGTATTAATAACCTCAATTACTGTTAATAAATCATTAGCATAGTAGTTATTAAGTGTATGTAAATCTAAGTTAGTAATCATTTTCAAAAGCTTTGCCGATTTAACTTCACTTAAACCAATTTGCAATAATTCAGCGATGACTTTTTCTTCACCAATTTTATCTAATTTATCAAGCGTGATTAAAACTTTTTCATAATACTGTTGCTCAATCTCACATAAATTCATTAAATCATTTAAAAGACGGCGATCGTTAATACTAATCACAAAATCATTTAATCCTAGCTTTTGCAATGTTTTAATCCCCACACGTAATAAATCAAGCTCAGCATTAATTGTTTTATCACCAATAATATCAACATCGCATTGCATAAATTGACGATAACGCCCCTTTTGAGGACGCTCTCCACGCCAAACATCACCAATCTGAAAAACTTTGAAGGGTGAAGGTAAACTATTAGCATTATTTGCATAAAATCTTGTCAATGGCAATGTCAAATCAAAACGTAATCCCATATCACAAATACTTTTGATATCTAAATTACGGTCATCTAAATTTAATTTATCACCACGCTTTAAAACATTAAAAGCTATTTTAGAATTTTCACCTGATTCATTTGTATGAATATTTTGATAATCTTCTAACGAAGGTGTTTCAATGGGACTATAACCATATGACAAATAATTTTCAACAATTAATTGTCGCAACATATTTCTTTTAATCGCATCTTGTGGCAAAAAGTCTCTCATCCCTTTTAACGGCTTTTTGTTCATAAAATCACTCCTTATGTAAAGATTTTTGAATCGCTCGTTTCATATCTCTTTCTTTTAGCGAAGCACGTTTATCATAATTTTTCTTTCCTTTTGCAAGACCTACTAGAAGTTTGCACTTTCCATTTTTAAAGTAAACCTTCAAAGGTATAATACTCAAATTTTCCAATTTAAGTTTCATTTCCCACTTTCTTATTTCTTTACGATGTAATAGCAATTTACGTTGACGAAGTGGTTCATGATTAAAGTCATTACCATGCTCATATGAACTGATATGCATATTACTTATAAAAACTTCTCCACTTCTAATTCGACAAAAAGCATCAGCTATATTACAGTTACCTAGGCGAATAGACTTCACTTCACTACCTACAAGAACAATTCCACATTCGAGTTCTTCTAAAATAAAATAGTTATGATGTGCTTTACGATTTCTTATTTCCATTATCTCACCTCAAAATAAAATCTATCTCACCTGTTATTTTATCTGCTCTGACAAGCTTAACTTTCACTTCTTCTCCTAATTTATAAACTTTATTACTCTTCTTACTATAAACAAGCATTCTTTCCTCATCATAAATAAAATGATCACTCGTAATATCAGCAAACCTAATTAACCCCTCAATCGTATTTTCAAGCTCGACAAACATTCCAAAATTAGTTAATGAACTAATAATCCCCTTAAAATTACTACCTATGAATTGCTCCATATATTCTGCCTTCTTCATATCAAGAATTTCATATTCACAATCCATCGCTTTACGCTCTTTAAAAGAACTATGTTCGCTATTTTGCACAAGCTGTCCAATATCATTATTACTAAAATTTAAATTACCTAAAAATTCATATTTTCTAATTAAACGATGGACTAATAAATCAGGATATCTTCTAATAGGTGACGTAAAATGCGTATAATACTTTGAAGCTAAGCCAAAATGACCAATATTTTTCGTATCATAAATAGCTTTTTGCATCGAACGCAGTAATAATGTTCGCATAACATAACCTTTATCATCATCTAATTCTTTTAAAATATTTTGTAAACTATGGTGACTAATTTTTTCACTACTTCTTTTTACACTAAAACCATTAGCATTTGCTGCACGAATAAACTTTTCCATTTTACTATCTTTTGGCTTAGCATGCACACGATAAACAAAAGGTAAGTCTAACCAATAAAAATGTTCTGCAACTGTTTCATTAGCAACAATCATAAAATCTTCAATAATTCTTTCTGCTTCAAAACGCTTTGCAACAACTACATCGCTAACTTTACCATTACTATCTAAAATGATTTTTCCTTCCGGTACATCAAAATCTAAACTACCTCGCTCAATACGCTTTTGACGTATTTTTAGTGCCAATTCATGCATTAAGAAAAACAGTTCATATAAATTTTCATAATGCTCTAACCCTTTTAAATCATCATTCAAAATTCTATTTACATTATTATAAGTCATTCTTGCTTTAGAATGAATCACCGAAGCATACAACTTATGATCTACAAGTTCACCTTTATAATTAAAATGCATTTCACATGTCATTGCTAAACGATCTTCTCCTTCGTTTAATGAACAAATATTATTTGATAAATAATGTGGTAACATAGGAATAACACGATCTACTAAATAAACACTCGTTGCTCTAGATGCAGCAGATTTATCTAGATTAGTTGCTTCTTCTACATAGTAACTAACATCTGCAATATGTACTTTTAAAATATATCTATCACTTGTTTTAACTAAACTAATGGCATCATCTAAATCCTTAGCATCATCACCATCAATTGTCACAATAACTTCATCACGCAAATCAACACGATCTACTAAATCTTTTTCTCTAACTTCATTAGGAATCACCGCTATTTCTTCAAGAACCTTTTCATTAAATTCCACTTCTATATCATGTTTATAAATAGTTGATAAAATATCAATCCCTGGATCATTACGATGACCGATAACTTTAATAATCTTTCCATTGTAAACTTCATCATTTTTCTTATCTAAAAGGATAACACAAACTTTACTACCATTTACTGCTAAATCACGTTGTTCATGACTAATATCTATTTTCAAACCCATTTTTGGATCATCTAACAAAACATAGCCATGACTTTTCTTTTCATGATAAGTTCCTACAAAAAAAGTATTTCCTTTTTTCAAAACTTTCACTATACGACCTTCTCTTCTAAGCCCCTCGTGATTTAAAACTTCTACAAGTACGACATCACCATTAATTGCTTCTTGAAAATTACTACGCACAACAAAAATATCATCATCATTTTCCATAATGACAAAACCAAATCCTTTATGATTAACTTTAAAAACACCTTGTAAAAGATTAGCACGTGAAGCTAGTATATATTTATGCTTTTTCGTTTCAAATACAATTCCCTCTTCTTCAAGTTGCAGTAAAGTTTTCATAAATTCTTTAAAATCCGTACTACTTTCATACGGTAATAATTCAAAAATATCAATTGCACTAAGCGGATTATACTCTTTTTCTTGCAAGAGATTTAAAATGGCTTCTTTCATATACTCTCCCATAAACTAAAAAGGCTTACGCCTTTTTTATAATACATAAGATAACAAGAAAGTTAGTAAAATAAATGTAAAAATTAAAACAAACGTAACTCTTGTCACTGCTTTTTCTACTCCTCGTTCTTTTCTTTCTGTAAATAAATCAGTTCCACCACTAATAACTTGTGATGCCCCCTCAGCTTTATTACTTTGTAATAAAACAATTGAAATAATTAAAATTGAAATTGCTACAATTGTAATCATAATTATATTTTCCATAAACACTCCTTATATAGTCATTTCCTCTTCATCAATATTTTTAGTAATTTTTAATTCCACTAATTCAATCTTATGATTGATTACTTCTAAAATCTTAATATCAATCGTATACTTATTATCATGATACTCATAAGTATCATTAACCTCTGGAATTTCTTCTATTAGTTCGTAAATCCAACCACCAACAGTCGAATACTCAGTATCAGGTAACTTAGTATCTTCTAAATAAGTCTCAAACAATTCATCTAATTCATAATCAGAAGAAACAATCAGCTTATCGTCTTTTTCAGTTATACGATGCTCAACAGTATCACGTTCATCCCAAATATCGCCAACTAACTGCTCTAATAAATCTTCCATCGTACAAATACCACTCGTTCCACCATGCTCATCTTTTACAATAGCCATATGACCTTTTTCAGCTTGTAGCTCATCTAGTAACTTAATCATTTTCATAGATTTAGGTACAAAAATCGGATTATGCATTAACTTCTCTAAAGAAATTTCTTGCTCCTTAATATATTGTTTGAAAATCTCACGCGCGTGAACTACACCAATAATGTTATCAATTGTCTCACGATAAACAGGAATACGAGAATATTTTTCTTGATAAATCACTTCAAGAATTTCTTCTTGCGTACTATCAATATCAAGCCCGATAACATCTGTTCGCGGTGTTAAAACATCACCAATAATTTTATCATCAAAATCGAGTGCTGAACGTACTAAATCACTTTCATTTTCTTCAATGACACCCTCTTCTTCAATGTAATCAATCATTTTTCGTAACTCCGCTTCTGTTACACTAACATTGTGTTTGACTTTCTTATTAAAAAGCTTGTTGATTTTTCTAATCGGAAAACTTACTGGTTTTAATAGCTTAATCAACATATACATTATCGCCGATGTTTTCATAGCATAATTTTCTGGTTTTGCTTTGGCATAATTCTTTGGTAAAACTTCACCAAAAATCAAAACAATTATCGTTACAAATGCTGTAGAAGCTAGTGCTGATTGATCAGCAGATAGTCTTTGAAAATTATCAACAAAAAAGATTGTTGCAATTGCTGCCATAGCAATATTTACAACATTATTACAAATTAAAATAGTTGTAATTGTCATTTCAAAATTATTATAGATAGCTAGTGCTTTTTTAGCACCTTTCATATCCTCTTCACTATACTTACGCATTCGCATCACATTCATTGTCGAATACGCCGTTTCACTTGCCGAGAAAAATGCTGACAAGCATATTAAAATTATTCCCAAGAGGACATATAAACTACTGTCGTTCAATTTTGTTCACCTCACTATAAGATACATAAATAGATTATATAATATTTAGTCTTATATGACAAGCCTTATCTATATTGCTTATTGAAGAGTGCATAAGGACTACTTAAAAACTTAATACGATCAATAATTCTTCTTGCATTAACTTCACTCTTGTCTCTGCTGTAAAATCGTTCTAATTCACTAATCGATAGATTGGAAGTAAATAGTGTTAACAACCTATTTTCCATACGATATTGTAAAATCGTACCTAAAACTTCATCACGGCTCCAAGAAGTCATATGCTCTGCTCCCAAATCATCGATAACTAAAACATCAAGCATCATAATTTTATCTAAATAATTTGTTTTATCGGTATAGGAATTTTTCAATTCTACTAATAACCTTGGAAAATAAACTAAGCCACATTTTTCATAACTTTCACTCAGCTTATTTAAAAACGCACTCATCATATAAGTTTTACCAGTACCGAACTTTCCATGTAGATAAATACCCTTTTTACTATTAGTTGATAATAGCTCTTTAAAAACTTGTAAAATTTCCATTCTACTAGCATCATCAACATAAATTTTTTCTAACTTAGCTTCATATAACTCGCTATTAACACCAACATAATAAATACGTTTTTTACGAATTATTTCCAAGTAATAATTACAAGGCTCATATACTTCTTCTAATTTATTTTTATAATTTAAAACTAATTTATGCCCTTGTAATTTATTACTACACTCATTAATTTCCTTACAAGTCTTGCAAGACGCTGCTTCTTTTAAACTACTCATAATCAAAGCTGTTTCAATGTATAAACTAGGATCATGATAACTTTCAAAAAGCGTTCTATATGCAATATCAGACATATTATCTAAATGTTTTTCCATTAATTTGTGATTGAGATCATCTATTAATTTTTCATCAAATAATTCACTAACTTTTTTCATGTTTCACCATTTCCTCAATCAATTTTTCCATTTCCTTTTGTGTCTTATCATCTGCTTCTTCAAAACTATGATCATTTAACCACTTAGGTCCTTCAACCTTACCATGATACATCTTCTTAGCTATTTTCATCGCTTCATTAGCATCGCTAATCGCATGATTGTACCAGACGCTGGCAATTGCTTTAATATATTTAGGATTCATATTACGATCATTAGATTTATAAATATAATCTAATAAAACATTAATAACACTATCAGAAAAATGATAGCTTTTTCGCAAAAATTTAATTAAATCTTTTTCACTTTTATTTAAAACTTTTCCTCTACAAAGCTTAGCATAAAAAACTTCGCTATCTTCATTTTGTAAAAAATCTAAATAATTTTCTTTAGAAATAATTTCTTCTTGACTATTTACAAAATACTTACCACGCATTTTTTTTAAATTCTGCACAAAAAGTTCTTCGTTTAAGCGATTGTGATTTAATGAATCATTAATAATTCTAAAAGCGTTTTTAACACTTACATTATTTAAAGTCAATAAATAGATAATATTTTCTAATTCATCATTTAAAATATTATAGCCAAAACGCTTCACAAGAATAATAAGTTCATCATAATCATGTGTCGATTTTACTTCATGAGCACTAACTTTTCTTTCTAAATTAAAAACTTCTCGACTAGTTTTAGAAATTTTTTTAAATTCATTTAAATTATAATGATGTTTACCATACTTATCAAGTAACCCTTGATAAAAATCTGCGCTTAAATGCTGTTTTAACATCTTATTCAAAAGTAAATCTGCAAATACTTCTTCAAAATTTAATGGCTGATGAAGCTCAATTAAATATCCATTACCATAATAAACATCAATTAAATTAACAGCTGACAACTTATCAAGGTATTTATTAATTTCTTCTAAATTACTTTGATATTGTTCCATTAAAAACTGAACACTACGCTTACTAGAATATCTATTTTCTCCTAAATCATGTAATAAATCATTATACAACATCACAGCTTCAAGACCGACAATGTGTTTATACAAAGCAAATAAAACTCTCGTATCACTATTTAAAAATATCTTAGAAAAAACTTGAAATTTATCTCCTGCACTTTTCATCAATTACCTCCATAAAAACTGCAATTTTTCTTTTACTTCACTTTCTAACTCTTTAATTGTTCCATTATTATCAATAACAATATCAGCTACTAAAGCTTTCTTTTCAATATCTTCTTGCATTTCAATCAACTTAAGTGCCTCTGCTTTAGAAACTCCTTCACGCTTAATAAGCCGTGCTACTTGTTTGTCTTTTGAACAATAGACAACAATAATTTTAGAAAAGAAATGTTCGGACTGACTTTCAAAAAGTAGCGGAATATCTACTAAAATATCATCATCAAGTCTTTTTAACTCTGCAAATACTAATGGATGCACAACGTTATTTAATTTTTCACGCTGTTTTTTATCTTCCATGATGACTTTTAATAGCTCACTTTTTTGAAAAGATCGTCCAGCAAAAAACATATTTGAAAGCTCTTGAACAAAACTCTCTTGATTATATAAATTTGCTACATACTCATCACAATCAAAAATACGTACTCCATGAGCTTTTAAGAGTTTCACAACTGTTGACTTACCCGTTCCAATTGAACCTGTTAAAGCTAACATTTTTGACAATGAGGACAATAATACGTTCCCCTACCTCCAACAACTATTTTTTCAATTGGTGTTTGACAAACACTACACTCATTTCCTTTTTGCATATGCACTAATAAACTATTTTGAAATTTACCACTAACACCTTCACTAGAAGTATAGCTTCTAATCGTTGTCCCACCTAGTTTTATCGCTTTATTTAGTGTTTTTATTGCCGAATTTATTAATAATTCTGCTTTATCATAACATTTATCTGCACTTGTAGTAGGATGTAGTCTAGCTAAAAATAGTACTTCATCTACATAAATATTACCTAGTCCACTAATAACAGTTTGATCTAATAAAAGTGTTTTAATCGCTTTTTTAGAATGCATTTTAGCTTGTAAATCTTTCACACTAATTTCAAAAGGCTCTTTTCCAAGTTTAACAATTGAAGGATGACTGTGATAATTATTTGTTAAATGCATCGTACCGAATTTACGTACATCATTATAGACGAGAATTAAATCATCTAAATAAAAACGAATATGATCATGTTTACGCCAATCAGCATTTAATTCATCAATAAAGTATTTACCTTCCATACGCAAATGTGAAAGTAAATACAAACCATCTAAATCAAATATTAAATATTTACCAATTCTTTTGATATCGCTAATTTTACGATTGATTAAACTCTTTTTAAAATCTAGCGGATTGATTCCCTTAATAATAAGCGGATATTGAATTTCTACATCACTAATCTTCTTTCCTTTAACAGCTTGTAATAATGTTCTTCTTACTGTTTCTACTTCTGGTAGTTCTGGCATCTTTTCACCTACTTTGCGTCGTACCATCTTTTCCCAAATTTAGCTTCTACGACTAATGGTACTTTTAATTTCAAACAATTTTCCATAATCTCTACAACTATATCTTCAACAAGCTTTTCTTCGCCCTCTATTATATCAAAAATCAATTCATCATGCACTTGTAAAATCATCTTTGATTTAATTTTTTGCATTTCAAAAGCATCATCTATTTTTACCATCGCTAACTTAATAATATCCGCAGCACTTCCTTGAATAGGCGTATTCATCGCTAATCTTTCACCTAACTGTTTTTGCATGAAGTTATTACTCTTTAATTCTTCAATATATCTAAGACGTTTAAAAATAGTTGTCGTATAACCTTTTTTTGTCGCTTCAGCAACAACATCTTCTAAATATTTTTTAACACCAGCATATTTTATAAAATAATCATCGATAAACTGTTTAGCCTCATATATTTCAATACCTAAATTCTCGCTTAACCCAAATTCTCTTTGACCATAAATAATTCCAAAATTAACTGCCTTAGCTATTCGACGCATTTCTGGAGTAACTTCATCAAGTGCAATTCCATAAACATCACTAGCAGTTTTCGTATGAATATCTATCTTTTCATTGAAAGCTTCTAGTAAATGCTCATTTTCACTTAAATGTGCTAAAACACGTAATTCTATTTGTGAATAATCACATGCAAACAGTTGATTATCTGCTACAAAAGCCTTACGTATTTCTCTTCCAAGCTCTGTTCTAACAGAAATGTTTTGCAAATTAGGTTCAATAGAAGAAAGTCTTCCCGTAGCTACTTTCGTATGTTGAAAAATAGTATGAATGCGTTCATCATCAAAAACATAGCTGATTAGTCCTTTGACATATGTGCTATTAATTTTTGCTATTTGACGATACTCTAAAATAAGTGGAACAATTTCGTGCTTTGTTTTAATTTTTTCTAAAATATCAACAGATGTCGAATAGCTTTTAGCATTTTTTTTCGGATATGGAATCGCTAGTTTTTCAAATAATATTACACCGAGCTGTTTATAAGAGTTGATTTTGAATTCTTCTTTTGCAAGCTCAAAAATGCGCTTTTCTAATTTTTCAAGCTGCACATCGAGATCTTTGCCAAGTTCTCGTAGAAAATGGACATCTACTTTGATTCCTACAAGCTCCATTTTAGCTAAAACTTTAGCTAGAGGTAATTCTATTTCATAATATAATTGCATTATTTGATGCTCTTCCAACTCTTTTAAATAAATTTTCTTATAATCAAATATCAATTTAGCCTTTTTAACAGCTTCTTTTTGTAAGAGCTCTTCATCAGGATAATGATACTTTTTACCTTTTCCATAAAGCTCTTCATTACTTTTTAATAAAATGTCAAACTTAAGACCAATTTCACTTATCTCTTTAGCTTTGTAATCCAAAATGTAATGTGCAATTGACAAATCAAAATTACTCTCCCCAACTTCACCAGAAAAAGTCATATATAAACGTTTATAGTCATAACAACTAAAATTCTTCACCTTGTTTAATTGTTCTAAATTAGCATAAAGGACTTCTTTTGTAATATAGTAAGCATTTTCTCCATCATATACACCAATTCCTAAGACTTCTTTATCATAATAATTACCATAATAATCAACATAAATAGCACTATTTTCAGTAATCACATCTAAACTATTAGCAAATTCATACGCTATATCTTCTACTTGTTGCACACTTTTTACAAATGAAGCAAACTCCATTTCTTTATAAAAGTCATGTAATAATTTCTCATCCCTATTAATCTTAAACTCATTTAAATTATAATCAAGTTCTAAATCACAATAAATCGTTGCTAACTCTTTACTTAAAAAAGCATTTTCTTTATTAACTCTTAACTTTTCTTGAATTTTACCCTTAATTTCTTCAAGGTTTTCATAAATACTCTCTATATCACAATACTCACTTAATAATTTCTTAGCCCCAACAATCCCAATTCCACTAACTCCTGGAATATTATCGCTTTTATCACCTTCTAAAGCTTTCAAATCAATAATTTGCTTAGGCTTTAAGCCATATTCATCAAATAATTTACGCTCATCAAAATAATTGAAATCTTTTGCTTTTAGCAGCTTAACAGTCGTATTTTTATCAACTAACTGCAAATAATCTTGATCACTAGTAACTAATAAAACTTCATATTCACCTTGATATTTTTTCGCTAAACTTCCCGCAATATCATCAGCTTCATACCCATCATAACTAAGTGCACTAATTCCTAATCCCTTCAACATTGTTTCAGCTTTTGGAATTTGCTGCTTTAACTCCAAAGGAGCTTCTTTACGATGAGCTTTATATAAGGGATAACTATCATGCCTAAAAGTTTTCCCACTATCCATGACAACAACCATGTAATCGGGATTTTCTTCAGTAATCAACTTTGTTAACATCGTATGATAAGCATACAATGCATTAGTTGGAAATCCTTTAGAATTTCGCATTCCCGTACTAGCAGTCGCAAAATAACTACGAAACAAGAAATTAAATCCATCAACAATTACAATTTTTTCCATACATCCTCCATTCATTTATCAGTTAAGAAAAAGAGCCTTCGCTCTTAATTTAAATTTTCTAAAACTTCTTTAGCGTGTCCTGCAACTTTTATCTTGCGATATTCCTTAATAATCTGAAAGTTTTCATCTAATACAAATGTCGAACGTTCAATTCCAATGTATGATTTACCAAACATATTTTTTTCTTTCAATACTTCAAAATAAGTACATAACTCACTATCAACATCAGCAATCAAATCAATCGTCAATTCTCTTTTAGCAATAAAATTTTGCTGTGCTTTAACACTATCACGGCTCACACCGATTAACTGATATCCTCTAGCCAAAAACTCACTCTTCAACCCGGAAAAGTCTGTAGCTTCTACTACTCAACCTGGCGTATTAGCTTTTGGATAAAAAAACAGTACTGTTTTTTGATTATGCAACTGTTCAATTGAAACTTCTTTTACTTCATTAGCGTTTACTAATTTCATCATTTCTTTCATACTCCTTTATCCACAATCCAAGCTTAGCTTTAATTGTGGTAAAATTTTCATCTACTACATAGTCACCTTCTAAATATCTAACACAAGTCTTGCGTAATTTATAATTCATATTCTTGATAGAAAGATTCATTTTACCTTGTCTATACGTGACAACCCTCGCTAAAATAACTTCACCTACTTCAACAAATTTTGTAATTGATTTTACATAATTATCCGATATTTCAGAGATGTGTACTAGACCATCGAGCTCTTCATTTATACTAACAAAGAACCCATATTTTTTAATACTTTTTACTTTAACTACTATAATACTTCCTTCTTTTAAGCTTCGCATGAAAACACCTCTTTCACATTATACCATACATCTAAACTCATTAACAATTTTGAAACCTTTAACTTGATATATTTTTATTTTTAGTTATAATATAAATTAGGTGATAAAAATGTCAGTAGAAGATAATATATATGAAGAAGTTGAAAAAATACTCGATAAGATGCGTCCTTATTTACAAAGAGATGGTGGAGATGTTGAATTGATTAATGTTGATAGTGGGATTGTATACGTGCGTCTTTTAGGTGCATGCAGCGGTTGTGCCTTATCAACAGTAACACTTTCTGAAGTAATTGAACTTGCACTTGTTGAAGAAGTTCCTGGTATTATTAAAGTTGTTGATGTAGATGCCTAATTAGGAGGACGAGATGAAAGATTTAAAAAACATTGTTGTTGAACAGTTAAAGGAACGTGGGGTTAATTTCAGTAAATTAGCTGATGTTTTATACGATCTACAAATTAAGTATAATCCTAATATCGATCACGAATATTGTTTAGAAATGATCTATGCTGTGTTAGATAAAAGAGAAGTACAATTTGCAATTCTAACAGGAATTAATCTAGATAAATTAGCAGAAAAAAATATGTTAGATGAGCCTCTAAATAAGATTGTAAATGAGGATTTTAGCTTATATGGAATTGATGAAATTCTCGCTTTATCAATTGTCAATGTTTATGGTTCAATTGGTTTGACTAATTTTGGTTATTTAGATAAAGCTAAAACTGGGGTTATTAAAGAAATTGATATTGCTGGTAAAGATGCTAAAGTTTGTAATACTTTTCTAGATGATATTGCTGGAGCTATTATTGCTGCTGCTGCTTCAAGAATGGCACATAGTTATTATGACAACAACAAATAATAAAAGTAACCTAAGTGGTTACTTTTTATTTGGCATAGACAATCATAAATTAATATGCTATGCTAACATAAATCTATGATATGAAGGAGAAAATCATGAAAGTAATCGCTATTAATGGAAGTCCGCGTAAAAAAGGTAATACTTATAATGCTATTCAAGTAGTAGCTAAAAAATTAGAAGAATATGATATCGAAACAGAAATTATTCACGTAGGTAAAAAGCCTCTTTCTGGATGTACGGCATGTGGGAAATGTTTTTTGAAACGAGATTTAAAATGTGTGCTTAAAGATGAATTAGTCAATAACTTAATCGCAAAAATTAATGAAGCTGATGGTTTGATTCTTGCTTCTCCTGTTTATTTTGCTGGCGTTAGTGGGCAAATTAAAAATGTTTTAGACCGCGTTTTTTACGTTTCAGCAGCTAATGGTAATTTTTTACGCCATAAAGTTGGAGCTAGTCTTGTAGCTGTTAGAAGAAGTGGTGGGAGTACAACTTTTGATAGTTTAAATAAATACTTAAATTATGCAGAAATGTTTATCCCATCGGCTAATTACTGGAATATTATCCACGGAGCTGCTAAAGGCGAATATGAACAAGATCTTGAAGGTATGCAAATTATGGAAGTTTTAGGTGCTAATATGGGCTATTTGATGCGTGTTTTAAACGAATCTACAGTTAAAGCTCCAGCACATGTAGAAAAAGTAATGATGAATTTTGTTAGATAAAAAAAGTAGACACTAAGTCTACTTTTTATTCTTCGTAATTAGTAACTGTTACCCCAATGATTTTTGGGCCTGTATTTACAGCAATTACCGGACTAATATCAGCTTTATAAATCTCTTTTTCTGAGAAAAGTTCACTAACTTGCTTTTGAAGCATCTCACAGTATTCATCTGCTTTAGCATCTAAAACAGTTATTACCGTTTTGTCGTTAACTTTCATTTTAGCAACTTTATCGACTAACGCTAAATGTGCTTTTTTAATCGTACGTATTTTCTCATCTACAACAACACTTCCATCAGTTATTGTAAGTACTGGTTTCAACTTTAAAAATGAGCCTAATTGCATTGACATTTTGCTGATTCTTCCCGTACGATGAAGATGCTCTAAAGAATTTACGACAAAATACACTTCGCAATTTCCTTTAACAGCTTCTAATTTTTCAACAATTTTTTGACTATCCATCCCTTGATTAACTAGTTTTAAGGCAAACCTTGCTAAATCTGCTTGCATCGCAACAGTAGTTCGTGAATCAATTACATGTACACGATTTGGAAACTCATTTGCTGCTAAGACTCCACTTTGATAAGTTCCACTCATCTCTGAACTAATCGTAATATAAATAATTTCATCATAATCTTTTAAAATTTCTGCAAATGCATCAATTGTTGCACCGATTGATGGTTGCGATGTTTTAGGCAAAATATTTTTTTCATGAAAATACTTTTCAGCAATATCAAAAAATTCATGACTGTTTATATTAACACCATCTAAAAAAACATCTTCACCAAAAATAAAACTCAGTGGAATAACTATAATTGATTCATCATTATCTTTTTTTATTCCTGCTGTTGAATCTGTTACAACAGCAATTTTTTTGTCATTATTTACCAACTTACTCCAATACCTCCCCTACCTAAGTGCACTGATAATACAGGTCCTATCGGCTCACATATGATAACCTCTACATCAGATATTTTTTCTAAGATACTCTTTTTTAAACTTAAAGCATATTCTTTTTTTATAGCATATGTAATATATACTTTACGCACTTTATTTTCTAAATTATCATTATAAATCAGCTCTACTATTTTATCATAAACTTTCTTCTGTGTGCGAATTTTTTTAAAAATTTCTATTTTTCCACTGTTTAACTTTAATAATGGCTTAATTTTTAACAAATTTCCTATAACTAACTGTGATATTTTAAGACGCCCACTTTGCACTAAAATGCTCAAATCATCAATAACTAAAAAAGTTTTTAACTTAGATGTAAACTCTCTTGCACTACTTAAAATATTTTCAAAAGATACACCCTTTTCAACATCTTCTAGTATTTCATCAATAACATACTCTGTACCTAAAGCCGCCGTTTTTGAATCAATCACCGAAATTTCTAAATCACCTTCATAAAGTTCACTAGCTATTAAAGCAGAATTATATGCACCACTTAATTCCTTAGAAATAACCACAATAATAATTTTATCATACAAATGGGCAATACTTTCAATCACTTCTAAATACTGTGCCGGTGATGGTTGTGAAGTTTTAACTAAAACACCCGAATCTATCAAAGTAAACAACTCATTATTTAATAGCTCAGTTTCTTTAACACTTTTATCATCGTAAACAATATTTAAATCAACAACACCAATATTATTTTCTTTTAATTTCGTTTCACTCAAATATGCACTACTTACAGTAATAATTCCAATTGAACTCATAAGAACCTCCTATTTTATTCGTTGCTTTTAAGCTCAACTTATTATACAATGTACGTGGTGATAAAATGTATAAAACAATTACAAGACCTTATTCTAAAACAACTATTATAAAAAAATCAAGTTTTATTGCACAAATTTTTCCTGTTCAAAATATTGAAGAAGTAGATAAAATCATAGCGGATGTAAACAAGGAACACTTTCATGCAACACATAACTGTTATGCCTACGTCTTACAAAACCAATCAGTACAAAAATATAATGATGATGGGGAGCCTACACGTACTGCTGGTTACCCTATTTTAAACACTTTACTGCAAAATGAACTTGATAATATACTGTGCATTGTAACACGTTATTTTGGTGGTGTCAAATTAGGTGCTGGCGGATTAATTAGAGCATATGCTAATAGTACAACAGAAGTTTTAAACATTGCTGAACTAATTGTACACCAAGAATTTTTCAAGTACGAAATTAGTTTTTCATATCAGTATACAGATCAAATTAATTATCTTATTGATATATATGAGGGAGAAATTTTAAAAAAGCATTTTTATGATTTTGTCGTATATGAAATATCTTTGAGTCAAAACAATCTTTCTATTATTGAAAAAATTGTAGAATTGACAAAAAATACTGCGTTAATAAAAAAAATCTAATAAAAAAAGAACAAATTAATTGTTCTTAAAAAATTAAATAATTTTTTGCTAGTAAATAAAAGCTCATTAACAATCCCGAAAAAACAAGTCCTAACATAATATAGAAGGCCATAATTTGACGATTACGGTTTTTTTTTGCAAAAATTTTAAAATCAATTCCTTCTAAACTATAAAAAGCAAAAACCGTACACATCAAAAAAACAATTGCATCAACTATTTTCATGACTAAAATACTCAATGATTTCAACAGGATTATTAATTTTTAAAAGCTTATCATTATGACTTACTAAATCTTTTTTAGTAATCTCTTCCCATTTTAAATGATTAGATAACAAAACAGCCTCATTATCAAACATTGTAAACATTCCACCAGAAGTTGTAAAAAAACGTTCACCTGATGGAGTTTTAATCATTCCTGCACTAAAGACAATTTTAGCAATTTTATCAACATGATTACTTAAAATAGCAAAATCTCCTTCAGAACTTCTAAGTACTAACTCAATAATCTCATCATTAAAAAATTCTTTTTGTGGTGTAACTATTTTTAAATTAAACATCAAACACCTACATTCTCTTACCCTTTGCTACGGCTTCATCAATCGTACCGACAAACAAAAATGCTTGTTCAGGTAAATCATCATGCTTACCTTCTAAAATTTCTTTAAAACCTCGAACAGTTTCTTTAATTGGTACATATTGTCCAACATTACCAGTAAACTGCTCTGCAACATGGAAGTTTTGTGTTAAAAAATTTCTAATTTTTCTTGCACGAATAACAATAATTTTATCTTCTTCACTAAGTTCATCAATTCCTAAAATAGCAATAATATCTTGTAATTCTTTAAAACGTTGTAAAATTGATTGCACACCTCTTGCTACATCATAATGCTCATTTCCACATACTTGAGGATCTAAAACTCTCGATGATGAGGCAAGTGGATCAACAGCTGGATACAGTCCTAATGAGGCAATTCCACGATCTAGAACCGTAATTGCATCTAAATGTGAAAAAGTTGTTGCTGGAGCTGGATCTGTCAAGTCATCTGCTGGTACATATACGGCTTGAACAGAAGTAATTGAACCGCTCTTAGTAGAAGTAATACGCTCTTGTAATCTTCCCATTTCTGTAGAAAGTGTCGGTTGATAACCAACTGCAGAAGGCATTCTTCCAAGTAAAGCTGAAACTTCACTACCTGCTTGTGTAAATCTAAAAATATTATCAATAAAAAGTAATACATCTTGACCAGATTCATCACGAAACTCTTCAGCCATTGTCAATCCCGTTAACCCAACACGCATTCTTGCTCCTGGCGGTTCATTCATTTGTCCAAAAACTAAAGCAGTTTTATCTAATACGCCACTTTCCTTCATTTCATAGTATAAGTCATTTCCTTCACGAGTTCTTTCACCAACACCAGCAAAAACACTTAAACCACCATGTTCTTTAGCAATATTATTAATCAATTCCTGAATAACAACTGTCTTTCCAACACCTGCTCCACCAAATAAACCGATTTTACCACCTTTAGCATACGGACACATTAAATCGATAACTTTAATCCCTGTTTCAAAAATTTCTGATTTTGTTTGCTGTTCTTCATATGAAGGGGCTTCACGATGAATTGGCATGTGCTTAACATTTTTTTCAAACTCAATTTCATCAATTGGTTCACCAACAACATTAAACATTCTTCCTAATACTTTTTTCCCAACTGGCACGCTAATTGGTCCTCCCGTATCAAGAGCATCCATTCCACGAACATAACCATCCGTTGCTCCCATAGCAATACATCTTACAGTATCACTACCTAAATGATTAGCAACTTCTAGTACTAGTTTTTCTTGATCATTTTCAACAATAATCGCTGAATATAGCTCGGGAAGCTTATTTTCAAATCTAATATCCATAACTGGACCTAAAATTTGTGTTATTTTTCCTATATTTTGCTCCATAATACCTCCTTAAAGTGCTTCAGCACCAGCAATTATTTCTGATATTTCTTGTGTAATTGCTGCTTGTCGAGCACGATTTTTCTCTAACATTAACTGTTCAATTAATTCATTAGCATTATCAGTAGCATTTTCCATTGCTAATCTACGACTAGCATATTCGCTAACAAGTGACTCCAACATTAACAGTGTCATCTTTGTCAATAAATACCTCGGTACTGTATATTGTAAAATACCTTGTTCATTCGGTTCAAACTCAACATTTTTTTTCGCTTCACCACTTCGTGAAAAAGGAAATATTCGTTCTACTGTCGGCTCAAAAGAAATTGAAGAAAGGTATTTCGTATATACGATGTTAACACTTCTTAATTCATGATTATCATACATTTTGAAAATTTTGGCTGAGATAGCCCTTAAATCATCAATATTTGGTTGATCAGTAATACCAGTTTTTTCATATAAAACATCATGATTTTTAAAGTGTGTAGTAGCTTGTTTACCTAATAAAACAAGCTTAACATCAGTAGGTACTAATTTAAACATATTTAAATTATAAGCACCACAAAGCCCTAATTCTGAACTAATTACGATATATAAATCAACACCTTCATCACGCATCATACAGTATTTATCAGCTTCCATAATACGTGAAACAGAATTCATCACTTTTTCAACGGTTGTTGCATAAGGTATTCCTTGCTCATAATTAATTCGTGCAGTTCGTAACTTAGCTGTTGCTACGAGCTTCATCGCATTTGTAATCTTTTTTGTAGACGTTATAGAATTAATACGACTAGTTGTTTGCTGTAGTGAAGACATTACTTCATAACCTCACGATTTTTAACAAAATCATCTGTAAATTGTGAAACTTCTATCTGTAAAACTTTTTCTAATTCATCACTAATCGCTTTTTCATCAACTAATTTATTACGTATATCTATAGCTACCGTATTGAAGTGTTCAACTAACGCTTCTTCATATGCCTTAATATCACCTAAATCAATCTTACTAATGTAGCGGTGCTTTACTGCAAATAAGCTAATAATTTGATCAAAAACATCCATCGGTTCGTATTGATGCTGTTTTAAAATTTCTAAAACACGCTTACCATGCTCAAGTACTTTTGTCGTAGCCTCATCTAAATCAGATCCAAACTGTGAAAAAGCTTCTAGTTCTTTATATTGTGCTAACTCTAATTTCAAACTACCACTAACTTGCTTCATCGCTTTAATTTGTGCTGAGCCACCAACACGTGAAACTGAAAGTCCAGCATCAACGGCTGGTCTTTGACCAGAATTGAACAACTGCTCAATTAAAAATATTTGACCATCAGTAATCGAGATAACATTTGTTGGAATATAAGCACTTAAATCTCCTGCTAGTGTTTCAATAATTGGTAGTGCCGTAATAGAACCACCACCATAATGTTCATTCAAACGTGCACTTCTTTCTAATAAGCGGGAATGTAAATAGAACACATCTCCTGGATAAGCTTCTCTTCCAGGTGGCCTTCTTAAAAGTAGTGATAACGTACGATAGGCAACCGCATGTTTACTTAAATCATCATAAACTATTAAAACATCTTTTCCTTGCTCCATGAATTCTTCAGCCATTGCACAACCTGCATAAGGTGCAATATATTGTAAAGGTGCTGATTCACTTGCACTACTAGAAACAACTATCGTATATTCTAAAGCCCCTGCACTAGAAAGTTTATCTACAATTTGTGCTACAGTCGAATTTTTTTGACCAATTGCAACATAAACACAAATAACATCTAAACCTTTTTGATTTAAAATCGTATCAATAGCAATTGCTGTTTTACCCGTTTGACGATCGCCGATAATTAGTTCACGCTGTCCCCTACCAATAGGAATCATACTATCAATTGCCTTAATTCCTGTTTGTAGTGGTACGCTAACACTTTTTCTCGTCATAACACCTGGCGCAACTCTTTCTACTGGACGATATTTAGAAGTTTCAATTAAACCATTACCATCAATTGGCTGACCTAAAGCATTAACAACGCGACCAATCAACTTATCACCTACAGGTACTTCAATAATACGTTTTGTTCTCTTAACAAGATCGCCTTCTTTAATCTTTTGATCATCACCCATCAAAACAACCCCAACATGATCTTCTTCTAAATTAAGCGCAATTCCAAAAATATTATTTGGAAACTCTAAAACTTCATTAGCCATTACTTCTTCTAGACCATAAACTAGGGCAATTCCATCACCTATTTGAATTACAGAACCAACATCATCTTTTGTAATTTTATTTTCATAATCTTTTATTCGTGCCTTAATAACCGAACTTATTTCTTCTGGTTTTACTTTCATTACCTCACCTCACTTTATGAATCAAATGACAATAAATCTTCTTTTAACTGTTCTAACTTATTTTCAATACTATAATTATAAACTTTATTATCAACTATTATTTTCATTCCACCAAGAATTGACTTGTCAACAATATTATTTAATTTTAAGTTCTTCTCTAACTTTACACTCAATACTTTTTCCAAATTAACAACTTGTTCTTGTTCTAAAGGTATTACTGTATAAATATCAGCAACATAAATATTTTGAAAATGATTATATATTTCCTCATAATTTAAAAACATCTCCTTTAAATCATGAATACGATCTTTTTCAATTACAAGTAGTAAAAAATGTAAAATATCTTTGGAAAAAACTTGGAAAATATCTTGACATACTGAAAATTTTTCACTACGATGAATCGCTGGATGAACAAAAAACTTAAATAAATCTTCAGTAAAAACGCTTTCAATAATTTTTAATTCATTATAATAACTAACAACACAATCTTTTTCAACGCTAAGTTCAAAAAGAGCATTTGCATAATTATGTGCAACAGCCATTAGTACGTCTTCTCCACAAAGTTTTCAATAAACTCACGATGATCATTCTCTTTTAGCTCACGTTCAACAACTTTAGCTGCTGCTTCTAAAGAAATATCAATTACTTGTTGTTTTAAACTAGACTCGAATTTCTGCTTTTCACGTGCAATTGCTTCAACATTGTTTCGCTTCAAAATATTCACTTCTTTTTGAGCATTTTCAATAATACTATCATGAACTTTATTAGCTGCTAACTTAGAATCAGAAACAATTTCTACAGCTTCTTTTCTCGCATCACTTAAAACTTGTTTACTCTTATCAAAATTATTTTCAGCATTGTTATTTAAACTTTTCGCTTTTTCTAAATTTTCAATACTCAACTCTTCTCTTTTAGCTAAAAATATTTTCATCGGTTTCCATAGAAAATGACGAATAGCTAAAAAAAGTATTAATGTAGAAACCCATTGTAGAATTAATGAGCTCCACTGTGGAATTAAATTTATTTCAAAATTTTCCACAATAAACCCCGCCTATAACATTCCTACTAAAGGATTAAATAACAATAGCATCATCGCTACAACTAAAGCATAAATACCTGTTGTTTCTGCTAATGCTACCCCTAGTATTAAAGTTGATCTAATTTGCCCAGCTGCTTCTGGCTGTCTAGCTATTGCTGTAACAGCATGCCCAGCGGCAATCCCTTGACCAATTCCTGCTCCAATTCCAGCAATCATTGCCAAACCTGCTCCGATTGCTGAACAACCTAAAATAAATGCTTTTGGATCCATATAAATTCCTCCTTAAATTATTCTCCACCAACATAAATAATCGTTAGTAAAGTAAATACGATAGTTTGCGCTAAACCTGCAAATATATCAAAATAACCGTGAAAAAATGGTGCTATTAATGGTGTAAAAAATGCTAAACTAGAATAGACAATACTCATGATAATAACTCCTGCCAAAATGTTTCCAAATAAACGAAATGACATCGAAAGTGGTACTGTCACAACTTCTAACAAATTTAGTGGCAACATGAATGCTACAGGTTCAAAGTAACCTTTCACATAACCCGATAATTTTATATTGCGAATTTTATTCGCATGGATTAGTACTGCCGTAATAAGCGCTAATCCTAATGTAACATTGTAATCAGAAGTCGGTGGAGTAATCCCTAATAATCCTGAAAGATTGGCAAATACTAAAAATATAATTAATGATGCAATATACGGTGATAAAAACTTATTTTTTTCACCAGCACTAGAAACGACTAATCCTTCAACTGACTCCACGATTAACTGCCCAATTAAAACTAATCCACGTGATTTTTCTTCAGGATTGGCTCGCTTAATTTTATAACTCATAATCATTAAAATTATCGTTAAAAATAACACAATTAGAAACGATGCTGCAACCGTTTCAGAAAACTCAACCCCAAATAATTTAAGCTCTATTCCAATACTAATCACCTCCTTTAAAAATATTCACTAAATAAATATACCCATCTAAGCTTCCGATCCCAATTATAAAAAAGAATACATTCCAATTATTAACTGTAAATAGCTTAAAACTAATATATATCAAAATGGCATATAATGCAAATCTAATAAAGTAACTAAATATTGCAAACTTCTTTGCTCCTGCCTTATAATAAATTTTTTCATAAATATAATTCATACTATAATAGACAAGTAAAAAACTAATATGACTAATCACAATCCCACAAAGATAGCTAATAATTAACTCGAAATTGCTACTAAAAATAGCAATACCACTAACAAGCAATAACATCGCAAACTGAACTATGGAAGCTCGTAAATAAAATTCTTTATTGCTCATATTTTTTCACCAAAAAATACATATGATAAAAACCTAAACTAATTCCTAGTAACAACCCAATAAAAATTGATACTCTACCAAAATAGTTTCTCAATAAATAACCTACAAAAGTTAGCCCAAAAATATCACCGATAAAAACAGATGGTAAAATTAAAAGCTTACTAATTTTATTTTGTCCCATATAAACGATCACCAGCATCGCCTAATCCTGGTACAATATAAGCATGCTCATTCAATTTTTCATCTAATGCTGCTAAATAAATTGGTACATCTGGATGAGCTTGATGCAGTGCTTCTACGCCTTCTGGACAACCAACAAGTCCCATAAAACAAATATTTTTGGCACCCGATTCTTTTACAATTTTAATTGCTTCAATAGCACTGACTCCTGTTGCTAACATAGGATCGACAACAAAAACTGCTCCATCCTTAATTTGATCAGGAAATTTTTTATAATAAACAACTGGTTCTAACGTTTTAGGATCACGAAACATACCTAGATGCCCCGTTCTTGCAGTCGGAATTAAAGTTAAAATACCTTCAACCATTCCAAGACCAGCTCTTAATATTGGTACAATAACAACTTCTTTTTCTAAAACATTTCCTGTCATCTTCTCAATCGGTGTTTCAATATCTTTTGGCTTTAAAGTTAAATTTCTCGTTGCTTCATATGCCATTAATAGTGTAATTTCATCAACAGTCTTCTTAAAAATAAAATGTTTAGTATTTATATCTCTTAAATACGTCAACTTATGATGAATCAAAGGATGATCAAAAACTACTACTTTACTCATACTTATGCTCCTCATATAGTGGATACTTTTTCGTTATTTCTAAAACTCTAGTACGTAAATTTTCAACTGTATCTTTTTCTTTTAAAGTACTATCAATAATATGTGCTATTTCAATGAAATCTTCTACATTTAACCCCCTTGTCGTCATAGCAGCTGTTCCTAATCTAATTCCACTTGTAATAAAAGGTTTTTCATCATCAAAAGGAACCGTGTTTTTATTACATGTTATGCCTATATCATCTAACAACTGCTCAGCTTTTTTACCAGTCATCTGCACCGATTTTTTTACATCGACTAACACAATATGATTATCAGTTCCACCACTTACTAATCGATACCCTAATTTTTCTAAAGTACTCGCTAAAAATCTAGCATTTTCAACAACACGCTCCTGATATATTTTAAAATCAATTGACAAAGCTTCTCCAAAAGCTACTGCTTTTGCCCCGATAACATGCATTAACGGTCCACCTTGAATACCTGGAAAAACTTCACGATTAATAGCTTTCACTATTTTCTCATCATTAGTTAAAATTATTCCTCCACGTGGACCTCTTAGCGTTTTATGTGTCGTAGAAGTTACAACATCAGCATAAGGACAAGGATTCATGTGTAAAGATGTAGCAACTAGACCAGCGATATGTGCCATGTCAACTAATAAGTAAGCATCAACTTTATCAGCTATCTCACGAAATTTTTTAAAGTCTATCTCACGTGTATAAGCACTAGCACCAGCAATAATCAACTTAGGTTTATGTTTCAAAGCCAAGCGTTCAACTTCAGAATAGTCTATCAATTCTGAGACTAAACTAACACCATAACTATAGATAGTATAATCTCCACCACTAAAACTTAAAGGATGCCCATGTGTTAAATGTCCACCATGATCAAGCTTCATTCCCAAAACTACATCACCATGATTAATTAATGCTCTAATCGCTGCCATATTAGCTGATGATCCTGAATGTGGTTGAACATTAGCATATTTACTACCAAATAATTTACAGACTCTTTCAATTGCAATATCTTCTACTACATCAATATATTCACAACCACCGTAGTACCTTTTACCACTATATCCTTCTGCATATTTATTAGTTAAAATACTTCCTTGAACTTGCATTACTTCTCTTGAAACAAAATTTTCAGAAGCAATTAACTCAATATTATTCCTTTGTCTTTTTAACTCACTATTTAAAACATTAAGTACTGTCTCATCCATCTTTTCACTCCTCATAATCTGTCATCACCTTAATCCTTTTCACATGTCTTCCTTGCTCAAATTCTGTTATAAGCCAAGTTTTAATAATTTCAAGAGCCATATCAGGACCTATTAATCGCGCGCCTAATGCTAAAACATTGGCATCATTATGCTCTCTAGAAAGCCTTGCTGAATAAGGCTCACTAACTAAAGCACACCTTACTCCAACAACTTTGTTAGCTGCAATACTAATTCCTACACCACTACCACAAATAACAATTCCACGATCAACTTTCCCATCTCTTACTTTTTCACCGACTAAAATACCATAATCAGCATATGTCACACTTTCTTCATTATACGTGCCACAATCCTCAACTTCATATCCTTCTTTTAATAAATAGTCTAAAACAATTTTCTTTAAAAAAAAGCCACCGTGGTCACTTCCAAGTGCTATTTTCATCGTTATCACTCCTATTTCAAAGATTGTATTTCTTTCATTTTCTCATAAAATTATTATAACACAATTATTTTCAATTTTACCATTTTTTGTTACAATTATTAGTAGTTCTTAAAGGAGTTGTAATATGAAATACAGATTCTATAATTCAAAGGCAAAAAAAATACCACAAAATGCACATGAAATGATTGATCTTAGTACTTGTAAACGTTCCTATAGTTTTACAAAAAATGATGAAATTCACTTGTATGGTGGTGATGGTACCTTAAACAAATTTATAAATAAATATAGCTTATCAAAAATAATTTTACATCCTTACGGTACAGGTAATGACTTAGCAAGAAATTTTTCTAACAGCATTTTAACTTATACCTATAAACTTAATGAACATTTTTTCATTAATGGTTTTGGATGTGGAATTGATGCCGTAATTTGCCATGTTCTAAATACGAAAAATAAAAAAACTTATTTTCGTTCAATTTTCAGTGCTTTGAAAAATTTCCATCCATTTTCTCTTACAATTAAGTATGACCAAAAAACTAAAACTTTTCAAAATGTATACTTATGCTCATGTCAAAATGGAAAATATTTTGGAAAAGGCTTTAAAATTGCACCTAGTGCCAATCTCAAGCAAGAAGACTTACAAATAGTCATTGCTCATAATATAAATAAGCTCTTAATCCCCTTATTAATCCTTTTCTTAAAGTTAGGATTACACCCGCTTTTTAAAAAATATATTTTTATAACAACAGCAAAAAATATTACTATTAAAACTGATGAACGCTTATTTCAAATAGATGGTGAAACTTTCTACGATAATCATTTTGAAATCAAACCTCATGCAAAAATAGAAATACTAAAAAATTTCCATTTATGATATAATGTTTGAAAAGGAGGATTTATGGAAAAAACAATTAAACTGCTTAAGCAAACTTCTTATTTATACGGAGTATTGTTATGGGAAATCCATACAAAAAACAAGGTGAAAACAGCAAGCTTTGTCCAAGACTATTTGACCCAATTAACAATTGATAGAAAAAATCTTTTAACAGATGATAAATTCTATCAAGCTATTTTAGAAGCTCAAAAAGATCCTAAAAACAAAAGGCATTGTGAAATATTATTGAAATTTGTTGATAATGCCAAAAAATTTAGTGAGGAGTTTATTCAAGAAACACAAAAAATCAGATTTGAGGCCAATCAAAAATGGGAAGAAGCACGACAAAAAAATGATTATTCTATCTATGAAGCTGCTTTGTTAGCTTCAATTGATAATGCTAAGAAAAATGCTGAAATAATGGCAACGTGTGACAATTTATATGATACATTATTAGATAGTTTTGAAGAAAACTTTACTACTAAAGAATATGATGAAATTTTTAAAGTTATTGAAGAACAATTAGTTCCTTTTGTAAAAGAAGTCATAGCAAACAAAGCTGTACAACCAAAATTATTAAATGATGATTGTCTTGATGAACAAAAAATCATGAAAGATTGGATTGTAGATATCATGGAGTTTGATTTAGCAAGAGGAGAGATAAGTGAAAGTGTTCATCCTTTTTGTATGGGACTTTCTACTCAAGATGTACGTCTAACAACTAAATATACTAATAACCCTCTTTCAAGTATGAAGAGTTTATTTCATGAATTAGGTCATGCTAAATACGAGCAAGGATTTGATACTAATTTAGAAAATACTTTATTAGACTCTTCTGCATCACTAGCTTTTCATGAGTCACAGTCACGCTTTTATGAAATTTTTATATTTACAAATGAAACTTTTCTAAAAACACATTTCGACAAAATTAAAACTATTTTCCCAATGTATGCACATCTAAATGAAAAGGAGTTTTATAAGTATGTCAATGATGTGAGTCCAAGTTATAGCCGTGTTGAAGCTGATGAACTAACTTATCCACTCCATATTTTATTGAGATATAATATTGAAAAAGAACTATTTAACGGTTTACTTGATCCAAAAGATGCTAAAAAACGTTGGAATGAACTATACTTTAAATATTTCAATATCGAAGTTGATGAAGATAATAATGGCATCTTACAAGATGTTCACTGGTCAGCTGGTCAGTTTGGTTATTTTCCAACATATTTATTGGGTACAGCTTTTGCAGCACAATTTTTAAATACAATGAAAAAAGAATTGAATTTTGAAAAAGTTCTTAGTTCTGGTAACTTGAAACCAATCCATGAGTGGTTACATCAAAACATTCACCAAAAAGCTGCTACAAAGACACAGCTGGAAATTCTTGAAGAAGTAACTGGTGAAAGCTTTAATATTCAATACCTAATTGAGTACCTTAAAAATAAGTACCAAAAAATATTTTTATAGAAATTGCTACTCGCAGTTTCTTTTTTTTATAAAAAGTTGTTTACAAATATAGTTCCATATGATATTATATTCCTACTGGTCCAGTGGTGTAGTGGTTAACATGCCGCTCTGTCACAGCGGAGATCGCGGGTTCGAATCCCGTCTGGACCGCCATGCGGGTGTAGTTTAATGGTAGAACTTCAGCCTTCCAAGCTGACTGTGAGGGTTCGATTCCCTTCACCCGCTCCATTTAGAATTGAAAAGACCCCATAAGTTGGAGAGAATTGTATAATAAATATACTACTCTAACTTTAGGGGTTTTTATATGCACTTGTACAATGGAAGAAAAACTAAAAATGAAAGCTCCAATTGTCTCTACAGCTTAAATTTATACTGATACTTGTCTCCTCATTTTTCTGTACATTCATTTAGTTTATTTAAATCTGATTCTCCATTATGTTACAAATCTTCCATTCATAATTGTATTAAAACGGCATCATAATTTAAATATCCAACTATAATGGCATTAACTCTCTTATTAGACTATTACTCTATTTACTATTGTCTTTTCGCTCAAATGTAATCATATCATCATTATTTCTTTTATATAGTATATATTTTGTGCACATTATAATCAATATAATGGTAAATATATGAAAAAATATATTGATCATTTCTTTATAATTGTCAAGAAACGATTCTAATACATAATTGCTAGTTACATAACCTATGTAATTATCTAATAATATAAATATTGCAACTATAAGTAAAGTATATATGAACGCTTTAATAATTTCTTTTTTCATATTCTCCCCCTAAAATCAAACTTTAAAAGTATTTTATAAAAATTTGTCTATCTGATGTAGTTGTTTGAGTATAATAATCACGTGATATAGCTAAGAGTTTTCCATAATCGTCATAAATATACATATCATAGAATTTAACTTTTAAATCCGCTCTTATATACGGTAAAGACTTTCTAGAAGAACTAGCACTCCTAAAGTAACCACTACCCACAGAACTAGAAGCATCTACATTAAATGATACAGAAACAAATTTAACCCCTACACTAACTGATGCACTAAACCTTTTATCATTAGTAGTACTAAAATAATAGCCATCAGAGTATAATGGATTTGAAGCTGAAAAATTAGGGTGCACACCTAAATATTTGTCATTATACGTTATAGTATGAGAATATTTATACTCATAATAACCACCCAGATACCTAGTTCCATACTTATCATCATTAATTCTTATCACATCATAATCATTAACTGATTCTATTAAATTTTCTACTGTATCATCATAGTATTCATTCTCATTGGCTTCAATTACTTTGGAAAACAAATTAAATCCTTTGTTGATATTATAAATACTACCTGTGGATACAAGAATTACTAAGACTAGTATCAAATTTAAAGTTTTTTTCATTATAATTAGCCTCCATCATTAAAGAATTCTTTATTAAACTATACTTAATATTTCTAATTCTGAATGATTCTCTAAAGTTAGTAATCTAAATATACTCATTTTCACTCCTTCCATATTTATGATTCAATACTTCTTATATTAAGTATAACACAATTAAATAACTAATAATGTTGATATATCTTTTAATCAAATTATTTTATAAACTTTACAAGAACAATAGTAACAACTATACTATTCTAACTTTAGGGGTTTTTATATGCACCTGTACAATGGAAGAAAAACTAAAAAAGACAAAAATATCAAATAGTTATTCTGATTTTATGTCTCTTTCAAAAACAACTGTCATAATTAGACTCTTTTCTTAAAACAAACCTAGAACATATGAAATTGCCTTAACTCTTAAATTGTTTTTATTTGCAAAGTTTGTGCCTCACTAAATTCTTTTATCATTGTTTCATAAAATTATTTAAAGTAAAGTCGATAGTACCAATAATATTAGTTTCTTTAACCTTAAGATTCTAAACTAATTTTTCCTCTTTATTTTTCAAATAACCCTAAGGTTCTCTTCCAAAATGATACTCATTTTTAGCTGCTTTACCAACATACTACATTTTAATGTTTTCATTAATCATGTCTAGATTACAGCACTTTACACATACAGTGCTAAATTTCATGGAGTATTTGTCATGTTAATCTGCTTCATAATACTAACCAGTTTTATTTGATGAATTTATAAGACTTTTAAAAGATATATCCTATCTTCAAAAAATCTCGAAAGTCTGTTCAACTTCAAACAAATAAAACATGAAAATAATCCAAGTGGTCAACTAATTCTTGTAAAGCGGTCTTTTTAAATTTTAAGCACTTTCTCCTTCCTTTCAAAATAAAACGAGCTCAATTTATTAATTGAACTCGTTTGCAGAAATTGTATAAAAATTATATTATTTTAATTTTTTTTCTCTCCAAACCTACATGCTATTGATAAAAATATGTAAGGATATACTAATATTATTAATTCCAAATATCCATAACTTGAAAATATATCCAGTGACTTGTCATCAGCATAATAACTAGCAGCTGTCATATAATATCCAACATATAAATACAATAGTAAAGATACTACTAAAAACAATTTCCCCAGAACATCAAATTTAATAGTAACCAAACATATTGTGAATGTTGCTAAATAGAAGAGTCCTAAAAATAACAGTAACACAAAAATTGAATTTGGTTCAAAATAAACTATTTCCACTTATTTAACTCCTGTCTATTGTTTTTAGTGATTACATCTTGCTTTATACGTACCATATAATGAATAATCTTTCCTTCATAGTTCTAAATTCCATTAACTTTTACATAAAGCTCTTAAATTACCACATGACACATAAATTAATCATATATTCTACATAGTATTCTAATCACTCTATAGATATTTACATGAAAATAAAGCTTTCATACTACTCATATCCATAAGCTGATTTTAAATAATTATTTAATTCATCATAAAATTCTTCGTTATATTCTTTTAACAGTTCACATGCTTCCTCAGAAGATGAATAATTAACTACATTATTATCTAAATCTTCATAGCTAATATTTAGTTCGCACTCACCATTAACAATGATACTCTTATAATAAATATCTTGTGCAAAAAATTCCATTCCTATAATAATTGATATCTCCTCAAAATCCTTCAAAGCTGTATCTTCTATTAAATAGTAGATCCCTGTATTACCCATGTAATATTTTTCATTAAAACTTTCTATCCCAATATTATACATATCTCCAATCAAATATGGATTAATATAATTAGTTTTAGTATTGAAAATTTCACTTTCCGAGTCATTATATATTGACTTTGGAACACTATAATATCTATTAAAATCATCTTCATTTTTTATCGGATAATATTTGTTATTTACTCTAAAATTTGCATCTTCATAGTTAAATCCCGTATCTTTATTACATCCTGAAAGCAATACAACCACAATTAATAAAAGATTGAATTTTTTCATTTCCTATCCCCTTTCAATTAATTACCAAAAACGTAAATATCTATAATACCTATCTCTAGAAGAGGTGTCAAAATTTTGCCAACCTGTATAGTATGCCCATTTGTGATAATCAGAAGTATGCTGTGCAATCTTCGTTGAATAATATTTTCTACCGTTTTGACGATAATATGATGATGATCTAGCGGTCACAAAAGCAACATGATCCCAGTCACCATCTCTAGAGCTATCATATGTAATAAAATCTCCGCCACGCACATAGGTTGTTAAAGTATTAAAACTACCCCAAGTTGTGCTATCATATTTTGACCAGTACTTCACAAAATAATCAGCTCTTGACCATGTTTTAGGAATTTTTAAGGAACTATATCTCCATGTAGCTGTATACGACCATCCACCAGCTCTTAAAATTTGTGATGCAAAATTTGTACAATCTAAATCTAAACTTTTATAACTGCTATTCCTATTTGTTGCATGTTTTTTTGCATAATTAATTGCATTACTTTTATTGAAAGACGCACGTTGTCTTCCAATTGCTGGTTCCACTACATTTTTATAAATATCTTGGCTATTTTCATTGGCTGGAGTTGAAATGGCAAGCATTGATAGTGAATTGAACTCATTAGCATTTCTTTTAAACAATGATTTATATAATATGTTTATATCACTATTTTTAAACGTGTTTTCCAAAATATCTAATTTTCCCACAAATTCACCTGCCTTCTTATAAAACTGGTCATCATCCATCAATAGTACCCCATATGCTATTGCATTTTGAATATCATCATATGTTTCTAATTTCAAGTTTTCTTCATACTCTTTATTATACTTCACTATTAAGCTATTATATTTTCTAAGTATTTCATCTTTTGCTAACCTATAATTTTTATATTCCTTATAAAAATCAATTGTATATTCATCATATTCTAGTGACTCTGGAATATAAGTTTCAAATGCGTTACTATTTTTATCACTACTTTTACTTATAGCATTAATGTGCGACGGCACTAATACAACCACACCCAAAATTATAATTATTATTTGACGAATTATTTTTTTCATAATAACCACCCTTATAATGTATTTGGACATTAATAATGTGTTTATACTATCCCCCTTTTATTTACAAAGTATGTCTTGTTTACATAAATATACCATTTTACCATCTACATTTCAACTATTTATTTATACCAATAATATTAAAACTTCCATCTGATAGTGGTAAACACTCATGTGTCTTATAATTGTTTTCACCATATTTTTCACATGCTACTTCATTTGCAAATGATCCTAATGCATCTTCAAATTTAATTTCAAAATGCTTACTTAAAAAGTGCTTATACTAGTAATTTATAATATACTCTCTTGACGACACTTCTAACTCTGTACTTTTCATCTGCCATACATTCGGCGGTAATGTTATGATTAAATGAAAATATGGGTGACTGTAAACATCACCTTTACTGTACTATATGTGACTTCATACTTTTTGATTAATTCATTTGTTCCATACTTCTTTTCTAGCTGTTTATATAAGCTAGTAATAACTTGATTAGCTTTTTTAATCAGTTTGTTATTTTCTTCTAACAACTCTATGTCCGACTTTAGACTTGGCATTGTTAGCGTTACAAAGAAAAACTTCTCATCTATATGATACTTTTCAAAAAAACTATCAAATATCTCCGATAGTTTTAGTAAGTTTAATTTATTATTATAGTTTATGTAACAAGGAGAAAGTGTATGATTGAAATTATATCCCATCAAACAAGTGTTGTGGAGCTTACTTTATAGACCAGCTTATCTCCTACTGTTAGATGCGTTCCATCTCTAAAGTCTTTTACTTCTCTATTGTATGCACTACTTTTTAAATAGTAGTTATAAATTATTTGGTTCTTCTTTATATTTACTTTTTGTACTAAATCCTTTTTTAGTTGCATACTTTCTCCTTTTTCTAAAATAAAAAGAGCTATTAAAGCTCCAAAACACTAATTTTAATATACAGTTATAAAAAATTAATCAATAATATTTTCTATTTTTATTAATTCTTCATCATACATCTTTTCAAGAACTTCAATTACATTTGCTTCATTATATACACCATAAATATCTGGACACTTGTCTTGAAATATCTCACTTTCACCAACATTACATTCAAATTTAGTATTTTCTTCAAAATTTAAGAAAACATAATCTATTAACTTTCCATCATCTGATGCTAAATTATACATATGCGTATTATTGTTCAAAAAGACACTGACACTCAAGTAATTTGAACTCAAGTGATAGCTATATGTTGTATTATAACCTTCATAAGTATCTTTTTTAGAATAAATATTCTCTTTATCATCAAAATCTGTATAACCTAGTTCATAAAACTCTTTAGTATACAATTTCATTTCTTTATCAGATAAACTCAAAAAGATTAAATACCCTCCAATAAAAAATATTATCAACACCAATAAGAGCACAAAAATCTTTTTCATACATATTCCTCCAAGTTGATAATTACATCACACTTGTTTGCTATTTCTTTTTCATGCGTAACAATAATTACAAGTTTCCCATTATCTACAAAATTTCTCATTAATGCCAAAATCTTATCTCTATTTTCTTCATCTAAGCTTCCTGTTGGTTCATCAGCTAAGATAATTTGAGGATTTTTTAAAATTAGCCTACTAATAGCCACTCTTTGTTGTTCACCACCACTTAATTGAGACACCTTTTTGTCAATTAAATCTAATGTATCAGTTTTTTTTAAAGCATCTTCAAAGCTTAAATCAGAGTTGTTATACTTACTGACGAGCTTCAGATTTTGACTAACTGTCAAATTATCAATCAAAGCAAAGTTTTGAAAAATAAATCCAATTTCATTTTTTAAAAGCTCTCGACCATCTTTTTTATTAAGATTCGGATTATTTTTACCTAGTATTTCAAGATTTCCATCATAACTTTCTAGTAATCCAATAATATTGAGTAAAGTACTTTTACCACAACCACTCTTACCAATAATAGCTACAAGCTCACTCTTGTCAAAAGAGAGATTTAAATTATTAAATATATTTTTATCATCGAATTTTTTACTCAAATTTTTAATCTTAATCATAGTCTGCCTCCTTTTAAAAATTCTACTATTTTAGTTTTTTCAATCTTATTAATTTTGTGATTAATCATAGTACAATCCAATATAATAAACACTCCTGATAAAACTAACAGTACATAACTAAGGTCAATAAAGCTTTTTGTCATTAAGTAAATTAGAAAAGCTGTAATCATATAAACAAAAATTACAAAGCTATAAATAAAGTAATAGATATCAAAGTTACTAAAACCATTAGTTTTCATAACTATGGATTTTTCAATTGTAAAATTAATTGTCTGATTGATAAAATAATTATTATTAATATTTAATAGAGCCATACCAATAAAAGTTACTAAGATAATAATCAAAGCCCTAAAGACTTTTATATTAAAGTAATCTTCATAATATTTCTTCAAACTTTCATCAATCCTAATACCTTTAATATCATCAGAATCTATTACATAATTAGTTATATTAGGAACATCACTTGAATAAATATAAGCATTATTCAAATTTTCGTAATATTCATTTGCAAGTGTACCTTTAACATCTATCACAATTAATGGTTCTATAATGTAATCTCTATTTAAAATATTTGTACCAGTGTCATAAGAATACAATTTATAGTCATCGACACTAATGTAGAAAAGATCTAATTCTGGGTACATTATGCTATGCTCATTTTTTATTACTTCAATATCATTCTCATGAATTTCTGGAACTAATACTAGTAAATCATAATTATATTCATTCATATCTAAACTTAAATCTAAACTTAAATCGTGATAGAATAATTTGGACACCCTTACCTCATGACAGTATGTTATTGATTTTTTTTCATTTACACAATATGTTTGATATGATTCATAATCACTCGGAATATAATAGTCAAAGTAAATAATATTATCATAATTGTCTGTTACAAATTTACTAAATGTATCACTACCATAATCATCGTTACCGATTTTATAATAATCTTCATACTTATCCCAATGTTTTTTATTACTAAAATCACCAATAACTTCATAAACTTCAATTACACTAAAAATAACTATAGCAATTAGTGATGCTGATAAGAGTAATTTTGTCGTAAAAATAAGTGTGAAAACAATAGGTTTAGAGATTTTACCTTTTAATATTTTTAAAATATTAATTTTGTTATTTAAAAGATTAGCCATAAAATAGAGAAAATATATCCCAAAGGAAATTACTATAAAATTCAAACCAAAATTTTTCACAAAAATTGTAAATTCTGAAACTTGTGTTGAATAGATAATTAAAGCAGCATCAAATAATAAAATTAATAAAATAGCTAATGTGCTTACTAAAAAAATTATTTTAAAATATTTCAAAATAATTTCAAGAGTACTATAACCACTCAATTTTAAAATGGCTTTTACTTTCAAATTATGTTGCGCATCAAACAGAAATAACAACATCAACAAAATAGCCATTATTATAAAGATGATTGTATAATCTATAGTTTCTAAAATATAATTAAATGATGTCACAGAATATTCGATATTGTTTCTTGTTAAGTATTCCTTCATTAACGTAAAATCATCATCATTAATAAAATTATAACTTTCATTAAAAGAAGGTAGCATATTTAATTTACAATAGTTGGTTTTTTCTGAAAAATAAAAATTAAAACTATCTGTAAAACAATTTTTATTGCTGTCCAAACCTGTTCTTTTTATATATGATTCGCTAATAAAAGTATGATATTCTTCATTATATTCAGCATCTACCTGAACATCAATTTCATTTATTTCTATGTATAGTAAAAAATCATGAATATTTTCAATGTTTTTAATATTAATTTCATACTTTCCATCATTTAATTTAATAATATTGGAATCAGAAAAATAATTTAAAAAAATTATGTTGGCTATAAATACTATTAAAATAATTGTTATACTATTTTTTTTCATAAAAAGTTAGCGCTTATAATAATAAGCGCTATTCTCCTTTAATATGTATCAACATAACAACTAGGGCCTTGATAATATTTTGCGCCATTACCATTGACTCTGATATCTGCCTTAACCATGTAACCCATACGGCTTGTACGACATTCTTTTACCCCATCACCTTTACGCTTAACACTTGCACCAGATTGCCATGCTAAAGTCGGAATCTCATGCTTTGATATATACTCATTAAAGAATGTGTAATCAATTCCTTCACAAACAATTGTTTTATGATTGCCATATCCTATATAGATAGTTTTACACTTTACAGCAGCCTCTACTTCGTGTGTATTGATATTAAATGTAAAAAATACAGATAATAACATAAATATTGATAAGAATCTTTTCATATTTTTCTCCCCTTTATATAATGATTTAGACACAATCATTATATATGATTTTTTTCATCACTATTTTCACGATTTCTTCCCTATTTACACAAATATACCATTTTATTATATATATTTCAACTATTTATTTATACCCAGAATGTTAAAGCTACCATCCGAGAAGTCTAAAAACTCATGTTCTTTATAATTAATATCACCATATTTTTCACATACTAGCTTATTAGCAAATGCTCCCATCTTATTATGAGCAACTATATCATCTTTAGATACTGATTTATTTTCCGTACCACCTGCTCCTTTCGGTGTTTCTATCTTAAGTATATCGCTATTGTCATATGTCTGTTTTGAATCATTATCTAAAGAATTGTTCTTATTATCTTGAATAACTTTAGTTTCACATAATACTCCTTCATCTACTGTTTCACTATGAATGAACTCACTTTTTAAATTTATTTCAACTTCTTCATCATTTAAATAAGTTACCTCATAAACTTTTTTTACTTTACCAACAACTTGATGAATTTATAAAACATGCAAAAAATATATCCTATCTTCAAAAAATCTCGAAAATCTATTCAACTTCAAACAAATAAAACATGAAAATAATCCAAGTAGTCAACTAATTCTTGTTGTTCTTTTATTGAATGCCCTTCCAATCTTTGTTCCTATGTACTAAACCTTTTTTAGTGACTTCATTTCTTCTAAAATAAAAAGAACTCTACGTTTGAGTTCTAATTTTCTATAAATCAGTGTTGAATTTATGATTGACTATAACAAAAATATTTACCGCCCTCTATCGAATACATTAAATGGCTCATCTAAAAAAATAATTTTCTGATTTTCAATGTATGGCTGTATTAAAGCCATTTTTTTCTAGGTCTACACTTAAATAAAAATATATTAAATTAAAAACTCCCAAACTATTCAAAACTATAATAAGAAAAAAGTTAAGTTCTGAGTCTAATCCAATATTTAATACTACTAAAAGCATCAGCACTACAATTATCATAGCATTTGAAACAACAAACGCATTTCTATGATACAAACCATTACTTAATGACAATAAAGGCACTGTTGCAAGAAAAAACATAATACTTATGAAGTATATATTTAAGTTGAGATCAAAAACATCAATCAATATTTTGAATATGATTACTGCACCTACTTGAAATAATAATAAAAGAAAAAATTTAAATACCCACTTATAAATAAAGTAAAAGATCGATAAATCGATCTTCTAACTTCTAATATTATTTTGATAATTTATTTTACTCTCAATATGTTTTAAAATTTCATTCGCTTTTTTATATCGATACTTTTCTAGTTTATAAACCGTTTTTTCTTGCACATTATACGAAAAAATATTAATATAAACATTTGCTACTTTAAACAATTTATCTAATGGATTTTGTGTTATTGTGACCATCTGCACATTATCATAATCAAAAACAAATTTTTTATGTAAATAATAATCAGTAGCAACAATAATATTTTTTTCATCAAATGCGATATACTCAGTTTTAAAATGGCTAAATATTTTAAGAAATTTTCTTAAAATTCCTACAAAAGTTGCAAGAGCGAAAGGAAGCCAGATAAAAGGATTATTAAGATATGTTATTCCGATGAAAAATATAATTACAAGAATTAACACGTAGATAAGTACTTGTATCACAATATATAGCAATCTAACTTTGCTAGGTCGATACTTAAGCCTCTCACTAAAACTATATTTTAAATCATTTAAAATACTTTCTATTTTTTGTCTATTAGTTAAAGCAGAAAGAAAAGGAATTACCGTTGCCTCATTAGAAGTTTCTAACGAGTTAACAATACCTACTTTCAAAAAATATTTTTTAAATAATGTATAATTATATAATTTCAATACCTTCACTTGCTGATAATCAAACTCAATTTCACTTTCTGATAATAAATATGATTTTATTATTACTTTACTTCTTAGTCTATCAAACACAACTTGAAGATTTAAAAGTCTCTTATATTCAATAAACTTATATAAAGATACAGGTACTAAAAGTTCTAAACTAAATAATATAGTATCAAAATCAAGTAAAACAGTATTTAAATTAAATTTAATCTTTAGTAAGTTAAAAAGTAAGAATGAGAAAATAACTACTATAACACCCGGAATAATTACTGAAATAAGTAGAAAATAAAGAACATCGATAAAGTTATAACGATACTTAACAACTTCTGAAGAAGCTTCTTTTGTAGAAGAATCTTTTTCAAGTGCTTCTTTTAATTGTTGATATTGAGAATTAGAAATAATCAAATCAATTGAATCATCAGCATTTCCTACTCCTGTATTAGAAGTAATCGAAACACGAGAAACTTGCAAAATTCTATATAATAAATTTGCTGATGCGTTGATTGAAGAAATGTTATCAATATTCATTGTTACATTAAAAACAGTAAACTTCATAAATCTATTATAAATTATTTTGTCATTAGTAACCTCATAATTTGTTTTATACCACATCAAAATCCTCAATAAAAAAAATAGTACAAATAAACTAGCTACACTGGCGATTACTAAATAAAATACCCATTTTTTAGAGCTCTCAAAGAAAATAACAAAAAACAATAATACAGATAATATTAGAAAAGAATATTTAATATTAATAATAGATATTGGATGATTTCTATTCTTCATCTAACCTCCTATGTATTGTACTACTTAATAAATTTGTTAATTCTACCGCTTCATTAACATCTAAAAGTTTAATTAATCCAATTCCACCACCAGTGACAATTTTTACGCACGCGAGCTGAAATTTCTTTTGTACAATATATTGATAATACTCAACATGTTGAATTCTACGTATTGGAAAGCAAGCATGTTTTTTACAAACATAGCCAGAAAAAATATAAAGATTTTGCTCATCTACTTTATATTTATAGCTCTGCAAGTATTTTACATGAATAAAAATTATAACAACAGTACTCAAAAATAAAATACTCGTCATAACAAGATGTAATAAGATACTAAAATCTAAAAAAACTTTTAATACAATATTTAAAGTTATTAAGAAAAGCATGCATACTAAAAATAGTATTACAGATTTAATTTTCAAATATTTTTTTTTCATATTCTCCTCTATTTCATAAATAAATTTGTCCGCAGTATTATATCATGAAAAGCTTTTTTAAGCAAGAAAATTTTTATTAATTATTCTCACTGTTTATGTAGTATGATATAAGTTTTTATTACTACAAATATATAAAATACACTCCTATATTATGGAGTGTATTTTATTATTTACTATTTAATTGTCCCTTTTTTTGAAGATATTCTTTTTCATCAATTTCACTATTAGCATATCTTAATTGTAAAATTCTTAATGCTTCTGATGTTGATTCAGTTTCTGTAGATATTTTATCTCCAGATTTTTTCTTAAAAGCATTATATAAAGCTACTCCTAATAATATAATAGCGATCCAAAATAGTACCATCATAATTCCACCACCTATAAAATGTCTTCCTATACTTAAATTACTCCCAAAAAAATAACTACAATGCATAATTTTCCTCCTTTATTTTAATTGAAAGGTTGTAATACAAGTAGGGCTATCACTAAATGTTGATAGTGCATAAACACCTACCTTGCCTTCACTTTCTAACTCAATAATTGCTTCCACGTTTCTTGGTAACCAAAATCCCATAAATCCATTACTATAAGTTGTCTTTTTACCATCATATAGTACTCTACCATCAATAGTTTTAATAACAACATTTAATTCATAATTTTTTAATTCACCTTGACATCCTGTCAAATAATGAATAGTTCATGAATGGGTTGTATCAAAATATGGAGCTATTGATACATAAAATTCATTATTATCGTCTTCTAAAACTACTGTTTCTCTTTCATTACTTACTTCTATATAATTAGGATAAGCAACACCATTTAATTCTTCAACCTCACCATTTTCTAGTTTAGCGACAACCGTTCTTACATCATTTTCTTCAACAAACTTTTTTAAATTACTATATTCCTTAGGATCAAGAGCAAAAATACCTACAAAAAACAATATAATTGCTATTATTCCAAAAACAATTTTCTTATTCATTTTCTTACCTCCTTTCCTACTTACTCAATCAACTTTTTTCTTTTTTAACCTAAGAGCATTTAAAACAACCATTATCGAAGAAAATCCCATCGCCCCTGCTGCCAAAACCATTGATAAGAATCCGGCCGCTGCAAGTGGTACTGCTACTAAATTATAAGAAAATGCCCAAAAGAAATTTTGATAAATATTTTTTAAAGTTGCTTGAGAAATGTTTATTGCTGTTACTACGAGTTCTAAATTATGACTCATAAGTGTTACATCACTTGAATTAATTGCTATATCTGTACCATGACCCATGGCAATACCAATATCAGATACTTTTAATGCAGGTGCATCATTTATACCATCACCAACAAAAGCAACTATATGATTTTGACTTTGCAAATCTTTAATAATTTTACTTTTATCATTTGGCAAAGTATTAGCATAATATTCATTAATTCCAACTTCTTTAGCAATAGCTTCAGCAACATTTTCATTATCACCAGTAATCATAATCGGAATCAATCCTTTTGCCTTTATTTTTTCAATAGCTTTTTTTGAAGTTGATTTTATATCATCACGTACAGCATATAACCCTTTAATCTCTTTATCAACAACAATAAAATTTGTAGTTTTAGCCATATTAACTAAACTTTCATACTTATGATAATACTTACTATAATCAAGACCTAAATCTAAAATTAAATTTAATGACCCGATATGGATTTGTTTACCATTAACTATTCCTTTAATACCTTTACCTTTAATAACCTCAAACTTTTCAACATCACTTTTAATAAAAGCTTTATCTTGACAATAATCTATTAAAGCAAAACTAATAGGATGTGTTGATTCTTTTTCTAAACTAAAAGCATACTGTAAAACTTCATCATTTCCTATATAATCAGTTACATTAGGTTTACCCTCTGTCAATGTCCCTGTTTTATCAAAACATATTACATCTATCTTATTAGCAAGCTCAAAAAATTCTCCGCCTTTATATAAAATATGATTTTTAGCAGCTAATCCATTTCCTACTAAAATAGATGTTGGGGTTGCTAAGCCTAGTGCACACGGACATGAAATAACTAAAATGGCAATTGTTCTTGCAAAAACTATATTAAAATCATAGCCTAAGAAGAAAAACTGAATCATGAAATTTAATATCGCAATTAAAATAATAATTGGCACAAAGTATGATGATAATTTATCAGCAACACGTTGAATGGGAGGTTTTGTATTTGAAGCTTCTTCTACAGTTCGAATTATTTGTGCTAAAACAGTATCTTCACCTACACTAGTAGCTTTGACAATAATTCTTTCTGATAAATTTATCGTTCCTCCGATGACAGAATCTCCCACACTTTTACTAACAGGTAAACTTTCACCTGTAAAATAAGATTCATCTATACTACTATCACCTTTATCAATAATCCCATCTACTGGAATCTTTTCATTAGCTAAAACAATCATCAAATTATCAGCTATAATATCGCTTGTTTCTACTAACTTCTCATCACCATCTACTAATAAGCGAGCTTTTTTAGGTACTAAGTTAGCTAAATCACCTAGTGCATTAGTTGTTCTTTCTTTAGCAATAAATTCAATATAATTACCTAATAAAACCATCGTAATTATAATAGAACTTATTTCAAAATAATATTCTGGATGCATCGATTTTTCAATAAACAGCTGTTTATACAATAAAAATACACTATAAAAATAAGCTGCACTAGTTCCTAAAACAATTAATAAATCCATTCCTAAAACTTTATTTTTAAGTCCTTTATAAGCTGAAATATAAAACTGTTTAGCTATATAAAACTGAATAACTGAAGCAACTATCAACTGAAAAACACCATTCATGAAAAGACTAGGAACATAAATAAAATCAAACCATTTCAAATGACCTAACATAGATATTAAAAGGGGAATAGATAAAATAATTGAGATAATTAAATTTCTTTTCATCGATTTTTTAAAACTAAGACTATCATATTCATCTATATCGACTATCAACTTATAACCAACACTAGCAACAATTGCTTCTAAATCATTAATACTATAAGTATCTTCAGCATATTTAACCGTAACCTTACTTGATGAAAAGTTAACATCCGCACTTATATCACTTTTCTCATTAAAAGCTTTACTAATAATTTGTGCACAATTAGCACATGTCATACCTTCAATTTTGAATACTTTTTTCACTGCTGATCACCACTCGGACATGAATAAGTCTTATCATCTCTAATTGCTAAATGATTCTTAAGTAATCTTTGTTCTTCTTTTAACTGATTATCTTCTTGAATCATAATATTAATGACATCAAAAATCCAATATAAATCATCATTCAATGTATAAAAAATTCTATTTCCTATCTTTTGTGCAGTAACTACTTCAAATTCCTTTAACCTTTTTAAATGCTTAGAAGCAGCTACTTGTGTTATATCTAACAATTCTTGTAATTCACATACACAAATTTTTTCTTCTCTTAATAGACAAATAATTCTAAATCTAGTTTTCTCACTAATTATATTTAGAAGTTTTATTTTATCCATATTATCACCTCACACACATTATACCCCTATAGGAATATACTTGTCAAGGTATTTGATTTCGAAAATTTATTTTCCTATTAATAACCAAATAAAAACCAGCTTTTAAGCTAGCTTTTATATTTATACTAATTACTCTATTTTACTTGCAATTAAAATTAGTGAATCATCTTCTTCCATTTCTGTATACTTAATAATATCTCGAATGACAAATTTATTTTTCAATATTTGCTCAAGCTTATTAATACTAATACTATTGCAATAATGCTCTTCTGTAGAAAACACCTCATCATAACTCCACAAGGTATGAAATATTACTCCACCTTCTTGAAGTACTTCATATTGCCTATTAAAAGATTTTTGCAAATTACTATCATCAAAAACATTTAAAACTTTATTAGAATAAATACAATCAAATTTTTCAAGCGTTTCAATCGTTAATGCATTTAAACAATAAGCAATTTGACCGTACTTTTCATTAAATTTATCGACAAAGGCTCTTGAATAATCAGTCGGCTGTATCTTATAAAAATCTTTTAAACTCAAATAATCTGCTCCAGTTCCAAATCCAAGCTCTAAAACTGTTCGATTACGCTCAATCTTTTCTTTAAACAAATCAATCACAAAACTATTATCATAATTTGAAAACATTTCTATATATTCATCTACTTGTTTTTTCGTCCACTCCAAATTAATGCCACCTCTCACTATGTAAGTATACCATTAAAGAAGTATTAAACACTAATAAAACACTATTTATTATATTTTTAATTATTAAACTCTTGAATGAAATTCTCAATAACTTCTTTTACATTATCCTTAGAAGTACGTTCTAAAATAGAAACACTTCTAAGGCTTGAAAATCGAAGTTCACATGACTCTTCACTTAATAGACAATAACCTTGAACATACAAGTCATCACTTTTTACTACTATCTTTAATGGTTCTATTCTAATAGTTGTTAATTTATCTTCTTCATTACAATAATTTATATCAACAACTTTTCTATTTAATATAGCATTTCTAACTTTTTGAAAGTATTCTTTTTCCATCTCTTTACTATCTCTAGAAGAAAAATCAATTTCCAACCAATCATTTTCTTGATGTGCTAAACTTTTTTTTATAGCGATATTCTCATGAGAATATGCTTGAAACTTACTTATTCCTTTTAATATATCTTCAAGATTACTTTTTCCCGCAAACTGCGTATTTAATTGATAATTCTTATGTAAACAAATACCTCCATTCACCCCCCGATCACAATAAATCGGTACATTAGCTTCACTTAAAATACTAACATCACGGTAAATTGTTTTTGTTGAAACACCAAACTTCTTTGCTAAACTTTTAGCTGTGACTTTTTCTTTGTCCAATAAAATTACAATAATGGATATTAATCTATCAATTTTCATCCAATACCCCCTAATATTTCATAATTAAGTTCCTCATCCAATCTACTTGAATAATTTCAATATATTATACCATATTCTAGCGCAAAATATGCTAAATTTTATATTAATTAACTTTTAAAATAAGCCTTTGAATTATAACACTTAATAATTATTATAGATAATGCATAATTATAATATTATAAAGTATTATGTCCCATAATTTACTAATATAAATATTTATTGATGCAAAAAAAATGATTTCAAACTACCTATTGAAATCACTCTTCACTATTTAGTAACTATTATTTAATTTATTTATGATATCCTATTTTTTTCTTCATGATTTTTAAATCATCTTGATTTGTTTGTTTCAATATCTTAAAGTTAGACTGTAAACGTTCATTTGGAATTATATGGAAATGTAAATGTTTAACATCTTGATTAACACCCATATTAGTAGAAACTGTGATTCCTGTTATATTCATAGTTTTTTTCAAGATAGAAATAACCTTTTTTATATTGTGATCATAACTTTTAGTAGTACTTAAATAGTCTTCTACATGTTCCTTAGGGATTACTAGTGTATGGCCACTATCAATAGGATACAAATCTAAAATAGCAATTACATCATCATCTTCGTAAATAACATTGGCAATAACTTCTTGATTAACAATCTCACAAAATAAACACATATTATCCCTCCTTGTTTTATTAAATTATATCATATTTTTTATGAGGAGAGCAATTTTTTACTAATCTTTAATATTTTATCATTACTTAAAATAAGTATATAATAAAAGATAGTTCTTGAATTTTCAAAAACTATCCTTTTTCAATACTTCTTCTAGAGCACTTTTAGTTATTGCTCCTTCTCTTAAAATTTTTAATTCTGGTTCAAGTTCAATAACAGTTGAAGCTTCATTACTAAAAGTATCTTTTGTTTGCACATACAACTTGACTTCCGATTTAAAAACTTTCATAGCTTCATCTGCACTAGCAAAAGGTTTATCACCACTTAAATTAGCTGAAGTAACTGCTAAAGGACCAGTAATTTTTAAAACTTCTCTTAGAAATTTGTTTTTAGGAATTCTAATGCCAACAGAATTAAGTCCACTTGTCAAAAAATCACTTACTTCCATACGCTTAGGCATTATTATCGTTAAAGGTCCTGGATGAAATTTCTTACTTAAAAAAGAGGCTACTAGATTAACTTCAGCAATTTTTTTTGCTTGCTCTAAACTATCAACAAGTACAGCAATTGGTTTTTTATCACGTTTTTTTAATGCAAAAATTTTTGATATTGCAACATCATCGATAATAGTCGCCAATCCATATACTGTATCTGTCGGTATAAAAACAACATTTCCTGCTTTTAATTCTTTAACTACTAACGAAACATTTTGTAATTTATCATCAATTAACATCCCGTTGCTTCTTGTGCGATAAACTCTGCTTCTGCTAGCTTAGCAACTGCTTGATCTAATTTTTGATCATTAACTAATACGATTGGCCCAGTACAACCCATACCACTTTCAGCATAAATACCTGCATTTAAAAGTACTGCTACTGCATCTTCTAAATCCATGATATCAATTCCATTAATTTCTGCAGTAACTACTTCTTTAGCAACTTCTTTTTTAGGAGCTTCTACTGCCTTTGGTGCTTCTTTCTTTTCAATTTCTGCTAAAATATCCGTATAACCTGCAGCTTGTAATTTTTCATACTCAGCTTTTAAAACTTTTGGTAAATTTCCTTTTGCTAAAGTATGCGCATATTTAATTGCATTAGCAATAACTACTGCACCACTCGCACGAGAAATAATATTTATAATACGCTCACTCTCAAAATTAACTCCTGGACCGTATCCCGATCCACTTGCTTCATAGCTACCACCTGTTGTAAATGAAGATAAAAGCTTCATAAAGATATTTCCAGTTAGTGAATCAGTAACCATGACATCTACACTACCCATTAAAATATCATTACCGCGCATTATTACTCCACCATCACTTCTTTTAGATTCAGCAAAGTTAATCGCATATCCTTGTGCAGCTAATTTTTTCAAATATCTTTCAACAGTTTTAGCATTATCAACATTAATAATACCAACTGCTGGATTCTCAATCCCATCTGCTTTAGCAACTGCTATTCCATACAAAGTGTTTTTTAACATTGCCATTGTTCTTTTAGTATCACTAGTTCCTGTTGTTGTTGCAATATACATTTCTCTACCTTTTGCTGGTGTAACAACTTTACCAATTGTACTCTCACCGATTGCAAAGCTATAGTGTAGTGTAACACAAGCAGCTAGATATTTACTATCTAAAAGCTCTTCCATTTTAGTATGCATTTCTTTTTCATCAGCAACTTCAATTAACTCTAAACTCGTTTCTATCGGTTTACCGATGACAACAACTTCAAATAGTCCGTCTTTCGCAGCTGCTTCTGCACCACGTAAAACTTCTTCTTCACCAAGTTCACTCCCTAAAAGCGTTACTCCCACTTTTAGTTTATCAGCGAAATCACCAGTTTCAATTTGCGTTGCAATCTTATTGAAAGCTTCTGCAACTTTATTTTCTAAACCCATGACCTATTCCTCACTTAAACTTTCAGCGAAATTACGCATTGCTTTAGCAATTAGCTTATTGATTTTATCATCACTAATTTCTTCATCTAACTCTCCACTATTTCTTTCTAAAACAACACTAATACCATCAAATAAGTTTGTCATTCTTCCTAAGAACAATGATCCCTTACCAATGATTTGTGCACGGTTTATATCTCCTGTAGTCATATCTTCAATCGCAAATCCTAAATAAGGTACTCCTGATGGAATATGACCTTGTGTTGGTGCCCAAGATTTCATTCCGTGATGATCAATAAAGCTATTAATATCAGCACGATCTAGCTCTTTATTCATAACTGCTAATGCTGCAATCATCTTATAATTTGCTTCTGCAACATCACCTGCACCAGCTGGTTTAGTAATATCAGGATTTTGCATTTCAACAGAATATTTATCGATATCAGTAATCTTTAATCCTGCTGCACGTAATGGTTCTAAAACAAGAGATGTCATAACTGCTTGTGGTGAAGAACCTGTTCCAACAGTATGTTTTCCAGTAATGTCATTTCTAACAATTGGACTAATACCATCATTTTTAGAAATCATGAACGCAAAACTTCCTAAAACATCTTCTAAAATTGGTAATTCTTTTTTAATATGATCTTTACCATTCATTCCTAATTTAGCAGTAGCTCCACCTGCAACTACTACAACATTATCATGTGTTCCACTAGCAACTAAAGATGCTGCACTAATTAATGCATGCGTTGGCGCTGCACAGAAACCTCTTAAATCTGAACCTGTAGCATTAATTGCTCCACAACTTTCAGCGATCGCCTTAGCAAAGTTTCCACCACCACGTTGATTCATGTCCCCACAAGCTTCTTCACTACATTCAATTACATAATCAATTATTTGTGGATTAATATTATTTTTATGTAATAAGTGTCTAAATGCATGTACTCCACTAGCCTTAACTACTAAGTTTTCAAACATAACGTGCGCATTTAAGTTAGGATCTAAATCATGAGCAGCTTTAACACATCCTACTAACTTATTATCATGATAAATAGCTTCTGCATGATTTTTTACTTCTTCTTCTAATACACTTAATGCTACACCATTTTCTAATTTAGCAAAATCTTCTTCAAAAGCAATTTCATTTTGTTTATATGCTTCTAAACATTCTTTTGCAAAATTTTCTTCTAATAACACTAAATCAAAAACATCTGAAATCTTTAAAAGTGCAATAAATTCTATCTGTGGTAAAATTTCTCCAAATTTTCCTTGTCTTTTCCCATCAACTGATTTTCCAACATATGGCATTTCAATTTTTGCTAAATCATTTGGATGAAGATTCCCAATATATGCTTGATTTGGTGCATAATCAACAACTTCTTCAAAACTACGTAAATGATTATTAATTTGCTTTAAATATTCACTATCAGGATTTACAATTTTCTCTGTTGTTTGTGTTGTCCCTTGATGCATAATCATATCTGGCGTATGAACTAAGCAATACGCCGTATTTTTTATAACTGCTTTCATTAATATCCTCCAAATTAATCTAAATAATAAAGAAGAGTTAACACTCTTCTTTGTCCTATCCATTCAAAAGTGCAACCTACACTTTATGTGCTATTGAATTTATAAAAATTTACTACCAGATTTACGAATTTCTGACATTTCTGAAACGATTTCATCAACATTTAAAACCATTTCCATCATTGCAACTTGCTCTTCGTAAACACTTGAATCAACTGCTGATTTAAATTCTTCTTCCACAGCATGGAAAACATTTAAACCAAGCTCTACACCTGCTAAAGGTCCAGCATAAGTTGGATCACCAACTGTTACTGTTTCAGCAGCAAGACCTGCTGCTTCTCCTTCACCAGCTCCTAAAATAACTACTAAATTTTCAGGACCGTAGTTTTCAGCAAATTCCTTTACTCTTTTTTGATTCTCTAAATCCATAGCACCTGCAGCCGTTCAGACAAAACACTCCGTAGAAGAGAATACTACTTCTGCATCTGCAATTGTTTCAACACATGCTTTAATAGCTTCACCAGGAATTCCATCACGGTCACCGATAATCACAATTTTTTTACCGCTAAACATTTTTGTGCCTCCTCTTGTTATAAATATTTTTTTACCATTGCCTCTATATTTTCGACAGTAGCATCATCTTTAGATAGTTCTTCAACTTTCTCACCATCTTTAAATATTGCTATTGTTGGCAAACCCATTACTCTTAACTTAATTGCTAATCTTCTTGCTCCTGCTGTATCTAACTTATAAAATGGCATTTCAGAATATTTCTTCTCCATTTCTTCAACATGTGGCATTAAAGCCTTACATGGCTCACAACTTTCACTAAAGAAATCAACTAAACTAACTCCCTTGCTAACTTTTTCTTCAAAATTATCTTTTGTTAATAGTTCCATATTATCCTCCTTTCTAAAAATTAGTGAAATTTCTCATCAATATATTTTTCAACAGCTGTTGCAGCAATTGCTCCATCACTTAATGCTGTAACAACTTGTCTTAATGATTTAGGACGTACATCACCTGCTGCATAAACTCCTGCAACATCAGTTTGCATATCTTCACTTGTTGGAATATAACCCCATTTATCTAATGTGATTTTATCTTTAAATACATTTGTTTGTGGCACGAATCCTACGAATACGAATATTCCAAATGTTCCAAACTCATCATCAACGATGTATTCTTCTTCTTCACCAGTAACATTATTTTTCAACGTTGCTGATTCAACGATACCATCACCTGTAATTTTGGTAATCTCTGTATTGTAGCGTACTTCGATTTTATCGTTAGCTAGTACTTTATCAACAACACTTTGGGCACAGCTAAATTCTCCTTCACGAACTAAAATTGTTACTTTGCTCGCAAATTTAGTTAAGAACAGTCCTTCTTCTGCTGCTGAGTATCCACCACCAACAACTAATACTTCTAAATCAGTGAAAAACGCTCCATCACAAGTAGCACAATAACTTACACCTTTACCTGTCAGCTCAGCTTCACCTAAAACACCTAACTTACGTGGCTCAGCACCTGGAGCTAAAATTACACTTCTAGCTTCATATGTTTGCTTACGACATTTTACTACTTTTATATCATTAGTGAAATCAACTTCAACAACTTCATCACTAACACGCTCTGCTCCAAATTGATCACTTTGTTCAACCATACGTGCTGTTAATTCAGGTCCCGTAGTCGCCGTCTTTCCATCACTAAATAGTGATCCTGGAACATTAGCAACTTCATGTGTTGTTGCGATTTGACCACCTGGTGCTTTTTTTTCTAAAATTAATGTTTTTAGTTTTGCGCGTCCTGCATAAAGCCCTGCTGATAGTCCTGCTGGTCCTGCTCCGATGATTATCAAATCATATAGCTCTGCCATAAATACCTCCATTTAATTTATTCAATTTTATTTAATCATTATAATTGGCGGAAACAAATGGGAATCGAACCCACCCACGACAATTTAATGCCGCAATCCGGTTTTGAAGACCGGTAGGCACACCAGTTACCTTCTTGTTTCCATACACAACTCTATTTTAACTAATAAATGATTTTTTTTCAACCTTTTTTTACAAAGAGATGAAGAAAAAAGCTCCATTTTTTCCTACTGTGTGTAGTAAATCTCAAGTTAACGTATTTTTTCCACGAAATTAGACCTAATCTTTAAAAAACTTATTTACCAAATTACAATGATTTTATCAAGTAAATGTACTAATTATCTGCATTTTTCTACTAAAAAAGTTGTTGACTATTTTCAACAACTTATTTATCATGGTTACTTTCAATAATATTTTCAAAAATTTGCTTCAATTTACGAAATCGATGATTTAATCCCGATTTGCTAATTTCAATTCCTAGTTCATCAGCCATAACATCTGCTAATTCTTGAAGAGAATATTCTGGATACTCTAACCTAAATTCACAAACTATTTGCAATTTCTCATCAAGTGTATCTAATCCGACATACTGATCAATTTTTTCAATCATATCTACTTGTTTCTTACCAGCGGTAAAACTTTTTTCGTAATTTGCTTGTTCACAATTAGTAATACGATTAGTATTGTTTTTTATATCACGTGTTAATCGCAATTGTTCAAAAAACAGTAACCCTTTCACAGCACCCATATAGGCAAATAACTCAACAATTTTTTCAGCACTTTTAACGTAGACAACATAATGACTTTTTCTTTCAATTAACTTTGCATTAAATGAAAAATAATTTAATAATTCTAAAATTTGCAAACTATGCGCATAGTTTTTATCTTTAATTTCAAAATGATATTTTGCTACTTGTGGATTATTTACACTACCACTTGCTAAAAACATTCCGCGTAAATAACTCTTTTTTTGAGCATCGGTTTTTAAATTACGCAATTGATATATACTACAATCATCATACCCATACAACTCTAAGTCTTCTAAAATATCATCAACATCTTTCTCTATTTGTAAAATATAGCTTTTTTTTACTTTAAAAGAAGATTTTTGAATTGTTATTTTACTCGTACTATCATAAACATCTTTTATCAAAGTAAAAACATGTCTTGCAATCGAAGCATTTTCAGTGACAAAATCTAATGAAAGTTTATTATTTCGATAATGTAATAAGCCATTTAATTTTAAAAGTGCAGAAAGCTCCGATTTTTGCTCCATTTTAGAAACTTTTAAAGACATTAGTTCTGATTTTAAAACTTGTGCAAATGACATTATAAACGTTTACTTCCAACTAAATTACGATTTTCGTCATACTCGTGTTCCATTTTTAAAATACCATCATTATTGAGTGCAAAATTAATAATTTCTAAATCACCTTCATATACATCAATATTTTGCAATTCATTAATTTTTACCCATTCTAACTTCCCTTCAGCATTATCTTTGAATGCCTCACCACTATATTTTTCAGCTAAAAAAGTATACATTTGATAATTTCTATTTGGCATTTTAACCTCTGAAATAACCTTTAATTTTAACTTCAAAAAATTCAAACCTGTCTCTTCTGCAAATTCACGAGCTGCCGTTTTAATCGGAATTTCCAAATATTCTGATTTACCACCAGGCATTCCATACTTATAACTACCTTGATTTTTCTTGATTAATAATATTGTATCATTTTTAACAACAATTGTTGTTGCTACAATCATTTTTACATCATTTTGTTTTTGAAAAAAATTTAAATACAAAAACACTGCTATTCCTAAAATAATCATCACTACTGAAATTAGCTGTGCTATACGAATTTCTCCTAGATATAAACTATCTGTACGCAAAGATTCGATGAAAATTCTTCCGATTGAATACCAAACTAAGTAAAAAACAAAAGTACTACCACGCTTAAGCTTACTTTTGAAAATCACAAAATAACCTATAATAAAACCTATTACATTCCAAATAGATTCATATAGAAAAGTTGGTTGATAATAAATACCCGCTATATTCATACCTTCGATAATAAACTCTGGCAAGTACAGTTTTTCTAAAAACTCTCTTGTAGTTGCTGCTCCATAAGCTTCTTTATTAACAAAATTACCCCATCTACCGATTGCTTGAGCAATCATAAAAGCAAGTGCTAAACAATCAGCTACATAAAACTTATTAATCTTATGTTTATTAGTATAATAAAAAGCCCAAATAAAACCTGCTATTATTCCTCCATGAATTGCTAAACCACCTTGATCAATTCTAATAATTTCATTGAGATTATCTAAATAGTACTCTAGATTAAATAACACATAATAAATTCTTGCTCCAATAATACCTAAAATTACTCCTACAACGCCCGCATAATCAAATTGATCACGGTCAATCCCCGCCTTTTCAAACAAACGAATCATAAAGTAATATCCTATAGCAATACCCGTAACAATAAATAACGCATACCATGTAATAGTAAACGGTCCTACTTCTATTAAAATCGGATTCATTTTTTATCCTCCTCAAAATACTTTTTCAAGTATCTTCCTGTAATTGATTTCTTGTTATTACTAATCTTTTCAGGAGTTCCAGTTGCAATTACTTTTCCTCCAGCATCGCCACCTTTTGGTCCTAAATCAATAATATGATCAGCAACTTTAATAACATCTAAATTATGTTCGATAACAACTAATGTATCTCCATGATCACATAGACGATGTAAAATTTTAATTAATCGCGATACATCATGGACATGTAAACCCGTAGTTGGTTCATCTAAAATATACATTGTCTTACCTGTCGGTTTTTTTTGTAACTCTTTACTCAATTTAACACGTTGTGCTTCTCCACCACTCAAAGTTGGTGCTTGCTGTCCAAGTTTAATATAACCTAAGCCCACATCTTGTAAAGTAATTAGTCCTTTACTAATTTGTGGATGATTTTCAAAAAACTCGACTGCTTCATCAACTGTTAAATTTAAAACATCAGCAATAGCCTTATTTTTATATTTTACTTCAAGCGTTTCACTATTGTAGCGTTTACCACGACATACTTCACATTCTGTATAAACATCTGGTAAAAAGTGCATTTCAATTTTTACAACACCATCTCCACTACATGCTTCACACCTACCACCTTTAACATTAAAAGAAAAACGTCCTTTTTTGAAACCTCTAACTTTAGATTCTGGTAAACTAGCAAACAAATCACGTATTTTATCAAATACTCCAATATACGTTACAGGATTACTACGTGGAGTCCTTCCAATTGGTGATTGTGAAATATTAACAACTTTATCAACATGCTCAATTCCTTGAATTTCACGATGTTCACCTGGGATATTTTTACTTCCGTGTAAGTGCTTCATTAATCCTTTATATAGTACTTCATTGACAATACTCGATTTACCGCTACCACTAACACCTGTTACACAAATAAATTTTCCTAAAGGAAACTTAACATCCACATTCTTTAAATTATTGGCTTTTGCCCCAAGGATAGCTAACTCCTCGCCACTTCCTTCACGCAAACTACTTGGTAATGAAATAGTTTTTTTTCCACTCAAGTATTGACCTGTGATACTTTTTTCACATGCTAGAATTCCTTTATAATCTCCATTATAAATAACATCTCCACCGTGAATCCCTGCACTAGGTCCGATATCGACAATATGATCACAAGCACGCATCGTATCTTCATCATGCTCTACTACAATTAAAGTATTACCTAATTGTGTCATTTTCTTCAAACTCTTTATCAAGCGATCATTATCATGTTGATGCAAACCAATTGAAGGTTCATCTAAAACATATAATACGCCACTCAACTGACTACCTATTTGTGTTGCAAGCCTAATCCTTTGTGACTCTCCCCCACTTAATGTTCCAGCAGAACGATTCAAAGTCAAATAACTTAAACCTACATCATTTAAAAATGTTAGTCTTGAAATAATTTCTTTCAAAACTAATTTACCTATATGCTCTTGCTTGTCACTCAAATTAATATTAGTAAAAAAATCTAAAGCCTTTTCCACACTTAAGTGTGTTAAATCATCAATATTTAAGTTAGCAACACGGACGCTTAAAGCAGTCGGCTTTAAACGCTTCCCTTTACAAACTGGACAAACATGGTTACGCATAAACCCTTCAATGTAATTGCGCATCCAATTGCTTGATGTTTCTAAGTATCTTCTATTTAAACCATTAATTAGTCCTTCAACTTTTTTATTACTGCTTCTTACATCACCTTTATTATTACGATAGATAACTTCTACCTTATCGTTTGTACCATATAAAGCAAAATCTAAATGCTCTTTTTTCCATTTATTAATTGGTAATTCTATATCAAAACCGTAATGCTTGCTTATTGCTAGCATTTCTTGAAAATAAACTGAATTATCATCAAATTGAAAAGTTTTGATTGCACCCTCACGTAATGAAAGACTACGGTCTGGGATAACAAGGTCAACATCAATTTCATTTTTAAACCCTAAGCCTTTACATTCTTCACAAGCTCCAATAGGAGCATTAAATGAAAAAAGTCGCGGTTCTAATTCAGGAATTGTAAAATCACAAAATTGACAAGCAAAATTTTCACTATAAACATGCCTTTCACCATCAACTTCATCAATAATAACACGTCCATTCCCATATTTTAAAGCAACTTCAATACTTTCAGCTAAACGACTACGAATATTATCTTTTAATACTAAACGATCGACGATTAGCTCAATAACGTGTTTTTTGTTTTTTGATAACTTAATCTCATCATCTAAACTATAGATTTCTTCATTAATAAGAACTCTTCTAAACCCTTCCTTGCGAAGTAATGCTAGCAATTTTTCATGTGTTCCTTTTTCACGATTAACGAGAGGTGAAATTACTTGAAATTTTATACCCTTTTTTAGTGATAAAACTTTTTCAATAATCTCATCCATAGACTGTGAGGTAATTTCTACATTGTGACGTGGACAATAAGCAACTCCAATTCGTGCATACAATAAACGAAAATAATCATATAACTCTGTTACAGTCCCTACTGTAGAGCGTGGATTTTTATTAGTTGTTTTTTGGTCAATACTAATTGCAGGACTTAACCCCTCAATACTATCAACATCAGGCTTTTCACTATTTCCTAAAAATTGTCGTGCATAAGCACTCAAACTTTCAACATATCTGCGTTGCCCTTCAGAATAAATCGTATCAAAAGCTAAAGAACTCTTCCCACTTCCACTAAGACCAGTCATAACAATAAATTTATGCTTGGGAATTTCTAAGTTAATATCTTTAAGATTATTCTCACGTGCTCCTTTTATAATTATTGAATTTTGCATTTTATCACACTCCAAACATAATTATACCAAACAAATGTTTGTAAGTAAAGTGGGCAAATAAAAAACCTGCAAGCAGGTTTTATAAGTTTGCAATATGCTCAGCCACCCTAATTAATTGTGCTGTATAACTCATTTCATTATCATACCATGAAGTTGTTTTAACTAACGATTTACCATTACCTAATGGTGTAACTTTTGTCTGTGTTGCATCAAATAGTGATCCGTAATGAATTCCGATAATATCTGTTGATACAAGCTCAAGCTCCGTATAACCAAAAGATTCATTTGCAGCTTTTTTCATAATTTGATTTACTTCTTCAACACTAGTCTCTTTATTAACTACACTTACAAGCTCTGTCAATGAACCAGTAATTACCGGTACACGCTGAGCTCCACCATCTAAAACACCTTTTAATTCAGGAATTACTAAACCAATCGCCTTAGCTGCTCCAGTTGATGCTGGAACGATGTTCGCTGCTGCTGCACGAGCTCTTCTAAGACCTTTAGAATGTGGTGCATCAAGTGTATTTTGATCATTTGTATAGGCGTGAATTGTTGTCATAAAACCACTTTCAATAGCAAATTCATCATGTAGCGCTTTTGCCATTGGTGCTAGACAGTTTGTTGTACAACTAGCTCCTGAAACAATTTTATCATCAGACGTTAAGATATCTTCATTGACGTTAAATACTACCGTTTTTATATCACCAGATGCTGGTGCAGAAATCAACACTTTCTTAGCTCCGGCTTTTAGATGTAAGCTAGCTTTCTCATCAGAAGTAAAAATACCTGTACACTCTAAAACTAAATCTACTCCTAGTTCTTTCCAAGGTAATTCGCTTGGATCTTTTTTGGCAAATGCTTTAACGCTTTTACCATCTACAATAATTTCTTCTTCGTTTGAACTAATTACTTCAGGCATAAATCTTCCTTGTGCACTGTCATATGCTAATAAATGTGCTAATGTTTCATTATCAGTCAAATCATTTATTGCTACAACCTCAAACGTATCATTATCATGCATAACACGATATGCTAATCTACCTATTCTACCAAATCCATTTATTGCTACTTTAATTGCCATCTCATTTCCTCCTTAAACATCTTACTTGTAATTCTACCAAAAATACTTGCACTTTACAACTTAAAAGTAAGATCATTTTTTAGGAAAAGCTTGTCTATATACTTTCTTAAATGATTGTGTCGAATAATTCAAAATACCTTCACGATAAATCTTAATTGTAAACATAAAACTAACAAGCAGAAAAATCAAAGAACTTAATACTCCACCAATAATAATCCATATATTTGCTCCATCATACAAGAAGTACTTTTGAGCTGTAAAAATATTTAAGACTGGTATCAAGGAAGCATATTTATTAAAAGTAATATCTTGTACAATAATTCCTACCATGTAGCTAGAAAGAATAGCCATCATAATAGGTGTAATTAACTTATTGTAGTTTTCACTAGAATTAGAAAGTGCGGCAATCATACCTGCAAAAAATAGTACTATTATCAAACCAATAAAAAGTAAGATGATTAGCATAATCACTCTAAACGGTGCAATTTCAATATTTGCCATTATAAATTCTGTAATTCCTAAATCACTAAGATATGAAAATTCAAAGCCATCAAAAAATAACAGTGCACTCAAAGATAACCCAATAAATCCAAAAATGACTATTTCTAGAACTAGTAAAATATTATATGTTGTCATTGATAAAACTTTAGCAACTAAATGCTCTTGTGCTTTCACACTCGTAATAATAATTTCCATAGCTCGCGATGCTTTTTCTTCAACTATTTCTAAACCTAGACCATTTATTCCTAATACAATAAGTATCATCGTAAAAATTGTCAAAAATGTTCCTACAATATTTATCGCAAAACTTTCACCTGAAACCATTTCATCACTGTAAACAACTTTATATTGCGATGAATCTAAAATATGTTGTGTCACTTCATTAGAGATATTATCTGCTTTACTTTCTAATAGTAAGCTTGTTTCTAAAGCAAGACGCTCAAAATAAAGTTTAACTTCAAAAGAAAGCTCTTGATTCGTATACAGTTCATTATTAGCAACATCATAAAAGTAAGTTGTTTTTTCAAAATCACCTTGCTCTTCTACAAGCTCTAAGGCATATGTTCCTAATCCTGCAACTCTTGCTGTTAAATAATCTAAATCTTCTTCTAAAAGTTCATCACTAATTATTCCAACAGTAATTTTTTCACGCATCATATTATCTATATAATCCGTTCCAAAAAATGTCATAGCAAGTGTTGAACCTATTAATACTATTGCTAAGATTGCCGTTATAATTAAAAAGGATTTACTCTTTAATTTATTCAATAAACTATATTTATAAATAATAAAGCTACGCTTCATAAGCAGCACCTACCTTTTCAATGAATACTTCTTCTAATGAAGGTAGCTCCACATTAAATTTTTCAATCTTATAATCTTTAATTAATTGAAAAACTTGATGTATTTTTTCATACTCTGTAACACTAACAACGTATCCATCTAACGTCTCTTGCACTTTGGCAATAAAAGAACTTTGATCAAAAATATCTTTTGTAACATTTCCCTTAATGCTAACATTAAACATTTTTGCATCTTTTTTTATTTCACTTACCATTCCTTGTAGCACTGTTTTACCTTTGACTAAAACACAGATGTTTTCACAAAAAAGCTCGACATGATCTAAGCGATGAGAAGAAAAAATTATTGCCACTCCTCTACTCTTTAGCTCTAAAATCACTTTTTTAAATTTATTAACATTAAAAGGGTCTAATCCACTAAATGGCTCATCTAAAATAAGTAATTTAGGATTATGTAGTACAGCACTTATAAATTGAATTTTTTGCTGATTACCTTTCGAAAGTACTTTAATCTTACTTTTCTTATGTTCGCTCAATTCAAATACATCTAACCAATAATCTATCGCTGTTTTAATTTCTTCATTTTGCATACCCTTTAATTCTGCAAAAAAAGATAGTTGTTTTACAACAGTAAAATTTGGCAATAATGCTCTTTCCTCGGCTAAAAAACCTATATCATCGCTATTGTGATAGCCAATTTCTTCACCATTGTAAGTTATTGTTCCACTATTTGGAGCCAATACTCCTAAAATCATCCTAAATGTTGTTGTTTTGCCAGCACCATTTGCACCTAAAATACCTATAATTTCACCCTTGTCTACTGAAAAATTCAAGTTATCAACTGCGTAAAAGTCATCAAATTTTTTAGTAACTCCTTCTACTTTCAACATTTAATATTAGCACCTCCTTTAAAATCATCATACTTAATAAAACTTTGATAGTCAAGCTAAAAAAGATAATTTGTAATCAATTTGTATAAAAACAATCTCCATTATTCATTTATTTATTAATTATGTAAATATTAAATACAACTTCAGTAAAAACGACCCATATTTTGTCTAGTTTGTTATACTAGTGTTAGTTACAAAGGAACCTCTTTTTTACCGTAATTTTTTGAAAAAGCAGCTATTTTAAGCTGTTTTTTCTATGAAAAGGGTTGTAAAGTAGTTTTGTTAATTTTTATTAAATATTTAGCAAATTTTAACCATAAATCGCGATATTTTTCTTAAAATATATGCTATACTTTAAACATAATAACAGTTCTAATAGTAGGTGATTTTATGAAGAAAATCTTAATAATATTAACGATACTTTACTTATTCACAAGTAATAGTGTCAGTTACGCAAATGAAAGCTTAACACAAGTAGTTTTATCTAATACACAAATGAATTTTAACCAGCAATCTAATACACAGAGTTTTTATTACTCTGGAGGATTTCATGCATCAAAAGGGGCTACTATTAATTACAGTTTTTCAAGTGATACGAGCAATTACTTTTTAGTCTTAAATGGCGTAAGAGTCTACTTCCAAGGCAGTGGGAGTTTTAAAACTACTTCTGATTATACAACATTTACAATTACTCCACTAGATGGTCAACCACGAATGCCAGTTTTCACATTTACCCACACAGAAAAAATTCCTGCCTTGACTTTTAACTCTAGTATTAAAGCTAGTAACAATACTTCTTTCACAGTAAATGCTAAACCGACAATACAGCCAAATATGCATTCTATTATGTTTCACTTAAAATACGATAGCTCGGCTTTGAAAACTGCTAAAAACACTTTAACGGCTAAAGAAATAGCTGCTGGTGTGAAGTTTCAAGTAATTGATCAAAGTAAAACTGCGACACATAAAGTTAGTATTTATGCTACATATCGTTATAAAAATAGTAGTGAAGTCAAATCTTCTACTTCAACGCATAGCTTCACATTTAAAAAAGATGCTCCTCCAAAAAATAATAATGATTCTAGCAGTAGTACTGATAAAACAAACACTACTAATAAAAATAATTCTAATAATAGTTCAAAAGTAAATAATAATACTGTTAAAGAAGACAAAAATGATACAAAGAAAACTCCTGAGGTAGAAAATACAGAAGATACTACAGAAGAAGAAAATGTTTCAGTTAGTGAAGCACTTCCATCTCTACTTTTAAATTTATCAGTAGATAACAACATTGATCGTGCAAAAGTTGGGGATAAACTTAGTTATATCGTCAAAGCTGATAACACTGGCGAGACCGATTTAGAAAATTTAGTTGTTGATTTACCTTTAGAAGATAAGCGTTTAAAGTATGAAAATACTTCCAATATAAAGATTTATATGGATGATAACTTATTGATCAATGGTGAAAATTATGTAATTCAAAAAATGAAAATTATGTTTGGTAATCTTCCTCAAGGAAGTAGCCTTAAAATAACTTTTGATATTATAGTAGATGAGGCTCAAACTGATGAACAAGTTATTAAAAATACAGTTACTGCTTATAATTCACTTGTCAACAAAAGTAGCTCTTCTATTATAATTTTAGAAGCAGAAAATACTAAGAAAATGAGTGTTTATTCTTATTCTGCCTTCGCAAGCTTACTACTTATTTCTATTGTTGTAGCTACAGTCAAAAGATTTAAACGTCAACGTGTTTAAAATAAAAAAAGAAAGTGTTCAATCACTTTCTTTTTTCTTGCAATTATCAATGTCTACCATGATTTCTATTCTTATGGTTTCTATTACTATTATGTCCATGATTACTGTTTGTTGTTTCATTACTACTTTTTTCAGTAACTTCTTGATTAGTTCGATGCTGTCTTTGATTATGGTCAACATTTTCTCTGTTGTTATGGATATCTTGGCTATGACCTAAGTATTGACATTCATCTAAATTATGGTTTCGGTTAGTACTTGATTCAGTATTATGTATTCTTCGATTATGATCTAAATATTGACATTCATCAAGATTGTGATTTTGATAATCATGGTTTTCATTTACATCGTGTTTATAATGAAACTCTTTATGCACGACATCAATAATTTCACTGTTCTCTTTTACAAACTGATGTGAATTGTTACTACTTGTTTCTCCAGTTAAATTAGCTGCTATAACTCCAGTAGTTGTTAAAGACAAAGTCAGAACTGTTAAAACGACAAACCCACGAAACATATAATACTTTTTCATACACACACCTCCTCCCTAATTCAATTCTATCAAAAATTATACTTATTGTATAGCCCCAAATCATGAGCGCTTAGAATACCTTAAAATTCCTATCCCTTCTGTAAAACTATACTCTTCTAACTTGAGTTTTATTTCTGGATTATTTCCTAAAAATAATGGTCTTCCTTTCCCTAAAATAGTAGGAATAATTCCAATGATATATTCATCTATGATATCAGCTTTAATCAGCGGATCAATCATTATTCCGCCCCCAAACAGCCAAATATTTCTTTTGTCACCCTCTGTTCGTAATTTTTGAAGATATTTATAAAGATTTCCTCGTATAAATGAAACATTCCCTTTTGTTCCTGTAAAATTATACGAAGCGACAATTATTTCTTTATCATTAAATAATGCAGTATCAGTATCAAGATACGCTTTTTCACCCATGATAATCGTATCAATCGTATTTAAAAATTCTTTAAAATTAAAAGCATTAACCGTATCTAAATGCTTACTACCATCTCCTTTAATCCAGTCATATCCTCCATCTTCAGTTGCTATATATCCATCGATACTAACTGCTAGATTCAAAACAATTTTTCTCATAATACCCCCCTTTTAAAAATTATATAAAGTGTTCACACAAATGTCAAATGAATTAAGTACTCCTCATCTATAATTTCTAATTATACGAGTTATAAATGAACTTGATATACAGTAAAAAGTTGTGCTATTATAATACTAATAATTTTATTAAGACATATTTCATAAGACTAGCACCTTAATAAATATTCAAGGAGGTATCTACTATATGTGGATAATTTTAGGATTTAGTGCAATAATAACAATGTTAATCAATTTAGCTTTATGGAGTGATGGTAAAAATTCTGAGATATTTAGATTCTTGAGTATCTCTTTAACCGCTTTAACAGTATGCGATTTTTATAATATGAGTGCCGCATCAGTAATCGCTGAAGATTGGGGTGGACTAATGGATGTTGTTCCTATTACTTCAAAAGCACTATGGATTTTTGTAATTGCTTCAATTATAATAAATAGCTTTTCAATATTGAAAAAGAAGTCTGCTAAAAATAATTATTAATACTGTAATTATAAAACTCTATTTTTTACTTAGAAAAGAAATAGAGTTTTATATTATATTGCTAAAATGACATGGGTAGTTTTAAAAAAACATGCTCCACTTAATAAGTAAGGTAGCTCATACACTGATGCTATGCTGGCTAAATATGCTTTCTAACACTTTTCAAAACATTCATACAAGTTATTACAAAATATCCACCATATATTATTAAAATTACAAGTGCAGCATATATTACATTATTAAGGATATCTAACTGCCCAAAAATTTTTAGTAAATTTGATGTAAACCATATTCCAAATACACTATGTACCATAGCTAATGATAATGGAGTAAAAAAACCAATTGCGATTGAAGAGATAATCGATTTACTAATATCTTTTCGATTTGTACCAATTTTAGATAGCAAAATATATTTTTCGATATTTTCATCCGCTTCTGATAACTGAATTAGAGCAATAATTGTTGAACAAGCTATTAAAAATACTATCCCAAGATACAACCCGACATATGTAAGTATCATATTATTGAATAAGCTACTATTTATGTAGTCAAGCTTACTATTCAAAATTATATACTCTTGTTCATCAAGACTATTTATCGATTTTACAATCTCTATTATCTCATCTTCAATAACTTCTTTTTCATAATCATTTGAATACAGCCCATTAATATGATATTCACCTATTTCAAGTCCTTCTACATAACTATCATTAACAACAATAGTTGCAAAATTTGCTTTCACATACTCATTTACTAAACTCATTGTATCAATTGTTTTATTTTTAGGAATAAATTCATTACCATCAATAATTATTTTAGTATCCGCGTTAAGATAATTTTGCCAATCATCCATATAAGTTGAAAAATTTGCAGTAAAATAGTATTCATTACTATCTAACGCTATTTCCTTAACTCCTAATAAATTTCTTGTTTTATTATATTCGCTTAATTTTACTACTCTTAAAGGCATAGAAAATTCTACTACCTCAAGATCAATTAAATCTTCAATCATAAGATCACTATAATAAAAATTAATTTTTGTATAATCATCAAGTTTATCATTTATCCCATATTTATTAATAGTATTAGAGAAACTATCTTCTTTTGTTGCACCATCTTCAAAATAATAAGCTGTCAATGTTATATCATATGGAGAAACTTCATTTGTTTCATCATTAAAAGCATCTGCTAATGATGTACTTGCGGACAAAATTACAATAGTAAAGAATATTAATAAACATATAATACTTGATGATAAAATTGTTTTATTAACACGTGATTCAAATTGTCTTGCAATAAACATATTAAGTCCACTATAATACTTTTTTCTAGCGAGCTTTACGATAGAAAAAATAAAAGCAGAAATTGAATAAAAGAATAATAGTGTTCCTAAACTAACACCTATTATACCAAATTTGATAGCTGATAATTTAGTTGAACGTGTAACTACAAAGTAATAACTTGTCGCTAGCAATGTTATAGATATTACAAATAGTATTATGATTAAAGCAATATTTTTATTTTTATGTTTTTCATTTTTTTTATGTGCATTAAGTAAATCTATAAGTTTCATTCTAGAAATCACTAGCGTATTAAATAACATTACTACTACAAAAATTAGTGAAAAATATAGAATAGTTTTAATTGTTGCACTAAGTGAAAATATAAACTTAAACTCTTCTAATTTAACAGCAAAGATATTTGCTGTTATGATACTCATCCCATGAGACATTATGATTCCTAACACGATACCAGATATCAGAGAAATTATACCTATTAGAAAAGTTTCTAAAACAAGAATTTTAGATACATCATTCTTATTCATACCTAGTGTTAAGTATATGCCAAACTCTTTCTTTCGTCTTTTAATTAAGAAATTAGTTGCATATACTATTAAAAATCCAAGAATAATTGATACAAATATGGAAAGCGAATTCATTAAAGTTTCAACACCATTAAACATCTCAACTATATTTTTATTGAACTCTAACATCGCATTTTGTGAATTTAAAGAATTAAATATATAAAATATTGTAATCCCCATAGTCAAAGTTAAAAAGTAAATAGAAAAATTTCTGTATGATTTCTTGATATTCCTCAATGCAATATTAAAAAACTTCATGCACGTCGCCCCCAAGTAATGTAACAACTTCAATAATATTATTAAAGTATTCTTTTCTACTCTTATCTTCTCTAGCTATTTCTGTAAACAATTTACCATCTTTTAAGAAAATAACCCTACTTGAATAACTTGCAGTAAGTGCATCATGTGTCACCATAAGTATTGTAGAACATAAATCATTATTCAATTTTACAAAAGTATTCATTAATATTTTTGCAGCTTTAGAATCAAGTGCACCAGTTGGCTCATCGGCTAAGATCAATGTTGGATCTGTAATTACTGCTCTTGCACAAGCAATACGTTGTCTTTGTCCACCGGACATTTCATAAGGGAAGTTATCAAGGATATCTTCCAAACCTAATGTTTTTGCAATATTTTTTATCCTAACATCTATCTCAGTACTTTTTACTTTAAGAATTGAAAGTGCTAAAGCAATATTTTCATAGCCTGTTAATGTGTCAAGTAGATTATATTCTTGAAAAATAAACCCTAATTGTTCTCGTCGAAATTTTGATAAAGCATTAGCTTTCAATGTTGTAATATCATCATTATTAATAAAAATATGCCCTGCTGTTGTAGTATCAATTGTAGAAATACAATTAAGTAAAGTTGTTTTACCACTTCCTGAAGCTCCCATTATAGCAACAAATTCACCTTTTTCTACTTGTAAGTTAACTCCATCAACTGCCTTTACAATATTACCTTTATTACCATAATACTTTTCTAAATTAATTATTTCTAATATTTTATCATTCATTTAATAACCTCCTACCATTATAGTATTAAGTATATAGTTATAAAAATAACTTTTCCATTGAATTAACTTACAAAAACCTTACAATTATGTAAGGTTAATCATTTTTAAATGTCAATACTGTACTTGTATATTCACCTTTTTGTGAAACTAAACTTAAATCAATATTTAAACTATAACACAATTTCTTGCATATATATAACCCGAATCCTGTTGATTTTCCCTTTATTCTTCCATTTTCTCCTACAAAACCCTTATTAAATACTTTATTTATATCTTTACTACTTATTCCCATACCATTATCTTTAATAACTAATCTTATCACATCACTATCTTCTTCAATAAAAAATTCAATTACCTTCTCATCCTTATCCATAAATTGAACACTATTAATAATAATTTGATTCAAAATAAATTGTAACCATTTTTTATCAGAATAAACAACACCTTTAAGTCTTGCTTTTTTTACTAAAACCTTATTTGTAATAAGAATTTTAGCATTATTCTTAATGGCACTATTAACGATTTCATCAATATTTAGACACTGCACATTAAAATCGTAATTTGCATAAAAACTTTTAGAATAATAAAGTACTTGTTGCACATATTTTTCAATTTTTTCTAATTCTTCTAAAATTGAATTTTGAGAATTATTAGAACTAATTAATTTAGTTGTTGTAATGGGTGTTTTGATTTCATGTACCCAAAGATCAATAAATTCAGTATAATCTCTTACTTCCTTATTATATTCACCAATAGTATCATTCATAGATTTACTAATTTGTTTTAAAGCATCGTAAAAAATTTGCCCTTCTAAAAATTCAGGATTAGCTATAACTTCAGTTAGCAATGTTTTCTTATCAAGATTATTTAATTTTTCACTTAAATTGTTATAGAAAAATTTTTTTTTATAATATTCAACTATAAGTGGTAAGCTATAAGAAAATAATATAAAAATGCATAAAATAATTATAATTTTAGTATCTAAACTTAATAGATTTAGCATTAAAATAACAGTAATTTCCATACCAATAAAACTAATTAGATAGAGTAGCTTATCTATAATATATTTTTTAAAACTAATCATACTATGTATCCTTGTCCTCTTTTTGTCATAATATAATCATCAGCACCAAGCATCGATAGCTTTTTTCGTAATCTATTAATATTTACAGTTAAAGTATTATCATCGATAAATTCTTCGGTTTGCCATAATTCTTCCATAATATCATTTCTAGATACTATTCTTCCCTTACTATTTATTAAGAGCTCTAGTATTTTACTCTCATTATTACTCAACTCCACTTCTTGATTATTTGAAAAAATAATTGATTTAGAAGTATTTAAACTTACACCATTATGATTTATGATATTAAAATTTCCCTTCGCGTAAGTTCTTTTTAAAATTCGTGAAATTCTTGCAAGTAAAATATTGTGATTATACGGTTTTGTTATAAAATCATCCGCGCCTAAATTCATACTAATTAATTCATCCATATCAGTATCACGACTTGTTACAATTATTACAGGTATTTCAAACTCATTCCTGATTTTTCTAAGAATATAATAGCCATCATATATAGGTAAGTTAATATCTAAAAGTATTATATTGGGCATTATTGTTCTAATTTGTTCAAGTATATTATTAAAATCCGTAATTATATTACACTCATAATCACATGCAGTTAATAAATTATTTAATTCAATTGCTATTTTCTCCTCATCTTCTATAATTAGTATTTTATACATGAATACTCACCTTCTAATTTAAATATTATACAAATATTGATAGCAACTATGTTAACTATTTGTTATCTTTACTATTGCTTCAACATGACTTGTTTGACTAAACATATCATATAATTCTACTTCAGAAATATTGTAGCCTTGTTCTGTTAAAAATGAAGCATCTCTTGCGAGTGTTGAAGGATTACACGACATATAAATGATTTTGGAAACTTGCTTTTCAATTAAAAGTTCTAGAAATTCCTTGCTACAACCTTTACGTGATGGATCAACAATAACCGTATCAACTTTACTTAAAATATCACGAGCATGTTTCATAACATCTCCTGCCAGAAACATTGTATTACTCAAGTTGTTTAGTTGAGCATTATGTTTAGCATCAACAATAGCCTTTTCAACTTTTTCAACACCATATAAAAACTTAATGTTTTTTGCTAAACTTAAGCCAATTGCTCCAATTCCACAATAAGCATCTAAAACAACACTATTTTCATTTAAATCAGCTAATTCACTAATTCTTGCAAACATCATTTCTGTGATTTCATAATTAATTTGAAAAAATGACTGCGGTGACAATGCGTATTTAATCCCACATAAATTAATAATTAATTTTTCTGCACCATAAACGTGAAGATATTTTTTTCCTAGCAACACGTTAGTTTGATGAGGATTTAAATTAATATAAATACTTTTTACACTAGTAAAAGTACTCAAATATTCAATAATATCAGTTAATTTTTCATTGTATCTAACAATTAAAACAATCATGTATTCATTTTTTTCATTACGACGATACATAATACTTCGAATATTTCCTCGGTGATAAAACTCATCGTAAATGTCACTATTAAGCTCATTTAATTTCTTTATAAAGAGCTGATGAATCATCATTCCAGTTTCTTCGAGCATTAAACAATTATCAATTTCAAGAGCTTGATGCGTTCCCTTAATATATGGTCCACTAACTATTCTAGATCCTCGTTTTTGAATAGGAAAGATAACTTTACTACGATAGTATAACTTTTCTTTTCCACAATACAAATCACTAAACTTAGTATTATTCTTGTAATTTTTTTGCCAAGTATTCATCACAGCACGTTTCTTAAAAGACTTTTCTGCACTACTATTAAGGTGCATAGTTGAACACCCGCCACACTCTTCAAAATACTTGCAAATTGGTATCATACGTTCATCACTTTTCGTATGTAATTTTTTGATTTTAGCAAAATTAAAATTCTTCTTACTACTAGTAATTTCTATTTCCGCTTCTTCACCAATTAATAAGTTTTCTACAAAAGTTGTTTTACCATTTACTTTTACAATTCCTAATCCATCATACGACAAATCAATACATTTTAATATTTCCATAACTCCACCTAAAAAGCGGTAATAAACCGCTCATTTTATTATTCCTCTGTTTTTTCTTCAAAACACAAATCACCACATTTTCCATTAGGTGACCATACAAAAGTTTTATCAATAATATTATATGAACCTACTAAATAGAATGGATCCTTAGCTAATGAGGCATCGACAACAACACTAATATCAAAAGTCCCTAAGTATTCTTCATTAATCTGCCCCATAATCACTTGTGGATTAGTATAAAGAGAAATTGCTTCTTTTTCTGTTATTTTATCATCAGTCACTACTAATACGTGAACAACTGCTCCACTTTGAGTAACTTGAGCCATTGTAACACCTTTTAAACTACTATAATGATCCTCCATTTTAGTTAATTCTTCACTAGGCCAATCCAAAACCAACTTATCTCGTGGTGATGAAGAATCAGTTTTAAAAGAACCTATTAAAAATACATACGCCCATATTAACATTCCCGCTAAAATAATTGTAGCTACAATAAAGAAAACTCTCTGAGACCATAACGCTTTCATCGATTCTGGTTTACGCTTTTTACGCTTCTTCTTAGTCTTTGTAGGAACGTCAATCTTTTTAAATTTATTTTGCTTATTATCCATAACTCTCCTCCATTACCATTGTACAACTTTATTGTCGCAAATTACAATTTATTTCGAACAATTTCGGTAACTAATTTAGGATTTGCTTTTCCGTGTGTCTTTTTCATAACTTGTCCAATCAAATATTTAAATGCACGATCTTTCCCATTACGGTAATCAATAACAGATTGTTCATTTTCTTGCAAAACTTCCTCAACAATTTTTTCTAATAAACCATCATCACTAATTTGTACTAAATCATGTTCTTCTACATATTTTTTAACATCAACATTGTTTTCTAAACATGCCTGAATAATTTCCTTGCCAAGCTTAGTAGAAATAATTCCCTCCGTAATCAAAGTAACTAAATCAACTAAATTTTCAGCTGTTAAAGCCGTTTCACTCAAACTTACTTTATTCTTGTTTAAATAACTAGAAATATCTCCCATCAACCAATTAGCGCACATCTTATAATCAACATTATAATTAGTAATAACATCAAACATATCGCTAATTTCAACATCTAAAGTTAAAATATGTGCATCGTATTCACTCATTTTATACTTATCAATATACTCTTGCCTTCTCTGCTTTGGTAATTTTGGTAAAGATTTCACAACATCTTGCAAATACGCTTCTGTTAAGACAAGGGGCATGATATTAGGCTCATGATGGTATCGATAATCGTGAGCATCTTCTTTATCACGCATACTAACTGTTGTTCCAGTCAAATCATCGAAACGACGTGTTTCCATCTGGACACTTTCATTACTATTCAATAATTCTGTTTGGCGCTCAACTTCATACAACAAAGCTTTCTCTAGTTTTGAAATAGAATTAATATTCTTTACTTCTACCTTAATACCATATGCTTCCTCACCAAATCTTCGCAGTGAAATATTGGCATCACAGCGCATTGAACCTTCTTCCATTTTAACATCACTAACACCTGAAAACAATAAAATAGCACGTAAGTTCTCCACATAATTTACTGCCTCTTTAGGTGTTCTCATCGAAGCATCAGAAACAATTTCAATTAATGGCGAACCAGCTCTATTAAAATCAAGCAAAGTATCTTCCTCTACGTGAATACTTTTACCCGTATCTTCTTCCATGTGAATTCTTGTAATCTTTACTTCCTTACAACCATTTTCTGCTGCAATCTCTACTTTACCATTAACTCCTAATGGTAATCGTTGCTGAGTAATTTGATATCCTTTAGGAATGTCAGGATAAAAATAATTCTTACGATCAAATTCTAAATACGTATTGATATCACATTCTAGTGCCGCACAAGCAATAATCGCCATTTTTAAAGAATCTTCATCTAAAACTGGTTTTGCTCCAGGAGACGCAAAATCAAAAGCACTTGTTTGTGTATTAGCAACTGCTCCATAAGAATTATTGGCCGAACTAAAAATTTTCGTCTCAGTTTTCAATTCACAATGTACTTCAATTCCAATAACTATTTCATAATCCATCTTAAACTTCCTTTCTTTGATAATGTTTTTCAAAATAGTTTGCAAATTGATAAAGAACTTTCTCTTCAAAGTGACTAGCATTAATTAATAAACCATACGGCATCTTTGTTTCTTTACAAATTGCAATTGGAATTGACATACTTGGAACACTAGCAATAGAAGTCATGATTAAATATTCTTCATATGTCAAATCTTCTGGTACTTCATCAAATTTATGTGCTACATGTGTCATTGTTGGCATAATAATAATATCGTATTGTGACAATTTATTACAAACTTCATCTCTAATTAAACGACGCATTTTTAAAGCCTTAACATAAATATTTTCATAATTTTCTTTATCTAAAGCATTCATCCCAATAATTAAGCGACGTTTAACTTCATCTCCAAAGCTTTCTTGACGTGTCTTTTTATAAAGTTCTTCCAAATTATTAAAAGATGCTGCCTGATGTCCAAATCTAATTCCATCATATTTACTTAAATTCGAAGTAATTTCACTACCTAACAAAATATCATAGACAAAATTTGCTTTATCTTTATGAATAAAATCAAATGTTTCTATTTGGCAACCGCTTTCTTCTAAGAATTTTGTCACATCTTGCATGTAAGCTTTAACACTCATATTATTTGTTGCAACATCAATAATCCCTACTTTTTTATTTACTAAATCCTCATTTAATAATGAACGATAATCTATAGGCATCTCCATACTAGTACTATCATAAGAATCAATTCCACTTATAGCCTCTAAAACCGCTAAATTATCAAGAACAGTTTGTGAAAAAATTCCTGCTTGATCAAATCCTGAATATAAATCCTCTATCCCATAACGTGAAATTCTTCCATAAGTTGGTCTAAGCCCAACTAAACCACAATAAGCAGCGGGCTGTCTAACCGACCCTCCTGTATCCGTTCCAATAGAAATTCCAATATGATTAGCGGCAACTACTGCTGCACTCCCTCCACTAGAACCACCTGGTACACGTGTTACATCTAAAGGATTCAACACTTTTCCAAAATAAGAAGAGGCATTAGTACTTCCCATTGCAAATTCATCTAAATTAGCTTTACCACAAACAATATAATTATTATCAATTAATTTTTTAGTTAACGTTGCATGATAAATACTTTCATAGTTTTCAAGTGCTTTAGAAGCACATGTCATTTTTACCCCTCTATAATTAATATTATCTTTAATAACAATTGGATATCCTACTTGACCACGCTCATCTAAAACTCTAGCTTGACTTAAAGCCTCATCATGCATCAAAGTAATCAAACTATTAGTTTCATCACTCATTAATTTAGCCAATGTTTCTTCAATAATTTCTACATTCGTCTTTTGTCCTGTTTCAATTAACTCTTTAATTTCTCTCATCGTCAAAACTTCCATTATTTCACAACCTTCGGTACTTTAACATAATTTCCATATCTCAAATTAACATTTTTTAAGATTAACTCTGCATCAACAATTTCTGTATCATGTTTTTTAACAACATTAACATGCGAAGAAAAATTATATCGCAACTCCTCTACTTCACTTACATCGCAAGCTAATACATCTTGATAAGCTGCTATATGATTTTGTAAGAATTCTGTATAATATTTTATTTCATCTTCACTTACTGCAATCATCAATTTATCAAAATACTTTTCTACATTACTCATAAACTCTCCTTATTATCTAAGTATTCATCTTCATTCATAATACGCACCCCTAAATCATGCGCTTTTTGAAGTTTACTTCCTGCATTTTCTCCAACAATCAAATAATCTGTTTTACTAGAAATACTATTAACAACATTAGCACCAAACGATTCTAACTCCTGTTTTAACTGATTACGCGTTACATACTTCAACGTACCTGTAATACAAACTTTCTTATTAGTAAAAATGTTCTCCTTAATTATAACGCTTTTTGTCTCAAATTCAAAACCAAAATCACATAAATTTTTATAAAGTTTTGTAAAATACTCACTATTAAGATATTCATGAACACTTTTAGCAATAACTAATCCTATATCATCTATTTCAGCTAGCTCTTCCACACTACAAGCTTGTAATTCAGGTATTGTCGGCTTGTAATTCACTAAAATTTGACTCACTTTTGCACCAACATGATTAATTCCTAACGCCCTAATAAAATTTTCTACTGTGACTACTTTTGATTTTTCAATGTTTTTTAAAAGCTTCGTTAATTTAACTTCACCCATTTTATCTAAAGCTAGTAAATCTTCACGCCTATTTTTCAATAAATAAATATCTTCAATAGAGTTAAGATATTTGTTTTCTACGAGCGTAGCCACTAAATTATCACCAAACCCATCAATTTCCAAGCCATCTTTACTAACAAAATATTGCAGTTTTCTTAAAATTTTAGAAGGACATGCTTCATTGAGACAAAAATAATTAGCATCTATTTTAACTAATTCCATCTCACAAGTTGGACAGTTATCAATCATTTGAAAAGGCTGCTGCATTTTCCTTTTATTCATAATAACAGAGACAACTTCTGGAATAATCTCTCCTGCTTTATGAACGATAACCGTATCACCTACACGAATATCTTTATTCTTAATATAATCTTCATTATGAAGCGTCGCTTTACTAACAACACTTCCACTAATCAAAACGCTATCTAAATGTGCAACTGGTGTAACTTTACCACTACGCCCTACTTGAAAAGTAATATCGTTAATGACGGTCATCTCTTCTTCTGTTTTATATTTATAAGCTATCGCCCACTTCGGAGCTTTTGCAGTCACTCCTAACTCTTCTCTAATTTGTAAATTATCTACTTTAACAACAATTCCATCTGTTTCATAATCTAGTTGTTCTCTTTTTAATTCCCACTTATCAACAAATTCTAAAACTCCCGCCATCTTAACTTTTGCTATATTTTCATTAACATTAAACCCAAGCTTTTTAGCCGCTTGTAAACTATCATAATGAGAACTTGAATCATCTTGAACACTATAAATAAAAGTGTCTAGCTTTCTTTGATAAACTATACGATGATCGAGCGTGCGCATTGTTCCACTAGCCATATTACGCGGATTAGCAAATGGTGTTTGCCCATGCTCTAAACGTTTTTTATTAATTTCTTTAAAAATTGAACGCTTAATAAAAACTTCACCACGAACTTCCAAGCTATCAACTACAATTTCTAACGGCAAACTACGAATCGTTTTCGCATTAGCTGTTACATCTTCTCCTTCCGTTCCATTTCCTCTTGTGACAGCAGCTAAAAGTTGATTATTCTCATAAACATAACTCATCGCTAAACCATCAATTTTAAGTTCACAGCAAAAATCAATATCACCGTATTCATCAACAATCTTTTGTAAAAAACTTTTTAATTCCATTTTAGAGTACGCATTTGCTAAACTCATCATCTTTGTTTTATGTTGTTTTTTCACAAAACTACTAATTACTTCTGCTCCTACTCGCTGTGTAATTGAATCTTTGGAAAAATCATTATATTCAATCTCTAAAAGTTCTAATTCACGGTACAGCTTATCATACTCAAAATCACTCACACTAGCTTTGTCGGTATTATAATATTCTAAGCTATATTCTTCGAGTAACTTACGTAATTCTGCAATTCTTGCTTTACTCATTTACATCACCTAACTTCTTCAAAGAATTATAAAGTGCTGAAATCTTTTTCACTCCATGTGGACTAGCAAAAGCAACTGTAATAATATCTTCTTGTGAATTCACAATTACTCCTTCTCCAAAGTTATGATGATAAACTTTTGCTCCTTTTTCATACTCTACTTGCACTTCTGCTGCATAACTTTGTTCATCATATGCTGATTTTAAAACTACTTTTCTTTGACTAGCAAGTTCTCCCTCGATTAAATGATTATCTATTTCATTTAAAAAACGGCTTTCTGGATTCATAATGCGATTTCCAAAAAACAAGCGTGTTTTCGCATTGCTTAAATGTATTGTTTCTTTTGCTCTTGTAATACCTACATAGCATAAACGCCTTTCTTCTTCAAGTTCAGCATCGCTATCTAAACTATTACGATGTGGAAAAATATTTTCTTCCATCCCTATTAAAAAAACGTGTTCAAACTCCAAGCCTTTTGCACTATGTAATGTCATCAAAGTCAAGCCTTGATAATCATCATGATGCATCGTCATATCTGCTACTAATGAAATTTCTTCTAAAAATAACTCTAACTCAACTTCTTCATGTTTTTCTAAAAAACTACGAGCAACATTTATAAATTCTTCAACATATTCTTGTTTAACTTCTGAGTCTAACGACTTATCTGCTTGTAAACTAGCTAAATAATTTGTTTTAGCTAATACCTCTTCTATTAAACTAACAATCGATATTTCTTCACTAACCGCTATCAATTCATAAATCATATCGCGAAATTTAAATAATTTTTCATTGGCACTGTTACTTAAAGCTCCTAAATCAATTGTAGAAAATAAACTTTTTTCATTAGCACTTGCAATTTCTTGTAACTTAGAAACTGTTGTAGACCCTATACCACGCTTCGGATAATTAATTACTCTTAAAAAACTTACATCATCATCGGGATTAATGATTAAACGCAAGTAACTCATAATATCTTTAATTTCTTTACGCGCATAAAAGTAAAAACTACCAACAATTTTATATGGAATGTTCTCACGTAATAATAACTCTTCAAAAACGCGCGACTGGGCATTAGTCCGATATAATATCGCAATATTTTCATAACTTGTACCGCTTCTTTTTAAAGTAGTAATTTTATCTATTACATGCTCAGCTTCTTCAAATTCATTAGTATACCGCATGTAAGTTAGTAGCTCTCCTTCACCTTTACTAGTAAACAAATTCTTTTCTTTACGATTAACATTATTTTTAATTACACAGTTAGCAGCATCTAAAATATTTTGCGTAGAACGATAATTTTCTTCTAACAAAATTACCTTTGCATTAGGATAATCTTTTTCAAAATTTAAAATATTTCTCATATCAGCACCACGCCACGAATAAATAGATTGATCAGCATCACCTACAACAAAAATATTTTGCTGCTTTTGCGACAATAACTTTACTAACTCATATTGCAAGCTATTCGTATCTTGATACTCATCTACTAAAACATATTGATAACGTTGTTGATATTTAGATAAAATTTCTGGAAATTCTCTTAAAATTTTTAATGGTAAAATGAGCAAATCATCAAAATCAACTCCATTGTTATTAAAAAGCATTTCTTCATAATTACGATATACTCTACCAAATTGTTTATCATAATCTGTTTCAATCAACTTTTCATAGCCCTTAGCAGAAATACCCTCATTTTTCAACTTACTAATCTTATTTAAAAAAGCGCGTATATTATATCTTTTACTATCCATATCTAAAGTTTTAAAAATCTGCTTTATAATCGCTTGCTGGTCATTACTATCAAAAATCGTAAAACTACGACGATATCCTAAAACTTCAATTTCATATCGTAAAAACTTTGCTCCAAAAGCATGAAATGTCGAAATAGTCGTATTATTCGCACTACTTCCAACTAAGCTTTCCACACGTGCACGCATCTCTTTAGCAGCTTTATTAGTAAAAGTAATCGCCAAAATTTGATATGGTTTCACACCTCTTTCAATTAATTCAGCAATACGGTAAGTTAATACTCTAGTTTTACCACTACCAGCACCTGCAATAACTAAAACAGCTCCACTAGAAGTAGTTACTGCTTCTTTTTGTTGTTTATTCAAAGAACTTAAATCCATTACTTCACTTCCTTAAAAGAAAAAACTCAAGCGAGCTTTTCACTTAAATTTTTCATTACCGTTTCTTTACCAAATAGCCATACAAAATTAGCTAAATCTGGTCCATGCATTAAATTAGTTGCTCCTACACGAATTGGCATAAATAGCATTTTCCCTTTAACACCAGCCTCAGTTTTTGTCTCCTCAATTGCCTTTTTAATACTTTCAATTGTCCAGTCACATTCTAAAATCTTATTTCTAAAAATTTCAATTGTATTTAAAACCCCGTCTTCTTTTAAAAATAGTTTCCCTTCACTACTCAAACTTGGCTTGTTAAAAACATCTCTTACAACTTCCACAATTTCTAAACCATATGTGACTTGTTTACTGTAAAGCCTTACAAGTTCTGCCAACCAACTATTAGAGTCAATTTCATATGCTTCTTTTAAGAACGGTTTACACAACGCTAAAAACTCTTCATCACTTAATTTTTTCAAATATTGTTGGTTAACCCACTTTAATTTTTCAATATCAAAAACACTTGGTGACTTGCTTATACGCTCGACACTAAATTTTTCTACTAGCTCTTCTAATGAAAAAATTTCAATATTATCTTCTGGTGCCCAACCTAAAAGCGCTAAATAATTCATAATTGCTTGTGGTAAAAACCCACGTTTCACTAAATCATGAAAGCTAGCATCATTATTACGTTTAGATAATTTTTTACCTTCTTCATTAACAATTGTTGGTAAATGGACATATTGTGGTTCAAGAAATCCTAGTGCTTGATATAGTAAACAGTACTTTGGTGTAGAAGAAATATATTCATTACCACGTACAACATGTGTGATTTTCATTAAATAATCATCAATAACATTTGCAAAATTATACGTTGGATATTTATCACTTTTCAATAAAACTTGATCTTCTAAAATTTCATTTTCAACCGCAATTTTTCCATAAACTAAATCTGTGAAAATCGTTTTACCAGTATGAGGCATTTTTTGTCTAACAACATATGATTCATTATTAGCAAGCTTTTGTTCAATTTCCACATCACTTAAATTACGACAATGTCCATCATACATGAATGGTTTTTTACTTATTTTGGCAGTTATTTTCAAATTTTCTAAACGTTCTGTACTACAAAAGCAACGATAAGCTTTCCCCTCTTCTACTAATCTTTCAGCATATTCTTCATAATTACTACGTTCACTTTGTACATATGGACCATATTTTCCACCAATGTCCGGTCCTTCATCGTGTTGTAAATTTGCCGTTTTTAGTGTTTCATATATTAAAGCTTCACTTTCTTCATTATATCGTTGTCGATCTGTATCTTCAATTCTTAAAATAAATGTTCCCCCATCTATTTTAGCAATTAAATACGTGTATAAAGCTGTTCGCAAATTACCAACGTGCATAAACCCTGTTGGTGAAGGTGCAAATCTTGTACGTACACTACTCATAATTTCACATCCCATCCCTACTATTCTATCATAATTTTAACTCTTTTACTATTGCTATTAATACATAAATACTTCTAAAACTGTTAAAATTTCTATAATTAAAACACTACTCAAGTAGTAAAAAACAATTGAAGCTACTAAGCTTGTAAAAGATGTTTTAAACTCTTGTTTAATCAAAGTACGTCCAATAATATTAACTACTAAAACTATTATAACAAGTGGTGCATAAAATTTTACAAACATTCCATAAAAAAGTGTAGCTGAGAAAACATTGAACACTGTAAAATTATCGGCATAGCTTCTACTACCTATAATCGCAAAAAACTCTTGTAAATAATCTACTTTTAACATCTGATAGCTTATAAACATTACTAGTATAAAACTAAATGTAATCGCATAATTAAAAATTGTAATACTCTTTGTTAGAGAATCAATATACTTCACATTCATAATGGCACCTTCATCGCAATCAATAAAAATAAAGAAATTGAAAGCCAAGCTAGAATAGTTGTTACTTCTAATCTTAAACGCCACCTTTTAAAACAAAAACGATGAATTAAAAACGCGACTATACCAATAAAAAAAAGACTATAAACAGCAATATCATTATAAGTTAACCCCTTAACTTGATAAGCAATAATAGAAGTGATGAAAAATACAACTGTTAAAAACATCGTGCGATAACAAATTAATAAGATATTCTTTAGCATTTCTTCACCTTCTCCCACTTAAATTATAGCAAATAATCTGTTTATTTTCAATAAAAAACAAGGTATCAACCTTGTTAAAAAGTCAAGTATTTAATTAACAGTTCCTTAGTAGCGATAAAACCGTCAATATGACCGCGCTCCATACCATGACTTGCATCAATTCCTGGCCCAATTAGTGCGGCTCTTATATCGTGTCCTGCTCTTAAAGTCATGCTAGCATCACTACTATATCGAGGGTAAATATCAACAACATATTTAATATCTGCTGATTTAGCAATTTGAATAAGCTTTGTTGTTAAATCATAATCATATGGCCCACTGGAATCTTTAGCACAAATTGAAACGCTATACTCATTACCCGCTAAATCATCTCCAATGCAACCCATATCTAAAGCGATCATCTCATCAATTTTATGATGGATATGACACCCACCATGACCTACTTCTTCATAAGTTGAAAAAACTATTACAATATTATAATTTAATTCTAATCCGCCTTGAATATCTTTCAAGAAATCTAATAAAATTCCTACACATATTTTATCATCTAAAAAACGCGATTTCAAAAAGCCATTTTCATATGAAACTTTAGGATCATAACAAACAAAGTCACCATTATTAATCCCTAATTTCAAAACATCTTCTTTTGAAGAAACTTTTTCATCAATTCTAACTATCAAATCATTTAACTCAACATTTTTACTAGCATTTTCATGTACGTGTATAGCGCGCTCCTTTTTTAAAATCGTTCCTGTATAAACTTTTTCTTCTCGGGTATGAATATTACAATAAGCACCATTAACCGTTGACAAAATAGGTCCTCCAATAGGACTTAAGCGCAAAGTACCATCACTATTAATACTGCGAACAATAAATCCTAATGTATCAAGATGTGCACTAAGTCCAACAGTATAATCCTTATTAAAATCAATAAAAACTTCTAAGTTACCTTTCTTAGTCTTAACTGTTTTAAAACCTAACTTTGTTACTTCTTTTTCTACAAAATTAATCGCTTCTTTCGTATAGCCACTTGGACTATCAATTTTTAAAAGCTCTTTCGTAGTTTCAATTAAATATTTCATAATACCTCCTCTAAGTTATCATTATTTACAAAATTAAACCTTTTAACTACCATATAAACAAGGCAGCTTGAAAATATCAAAGCAGCTATTTCCATCAAATAAACATTAACTCCTAACAACATAATTAAGCTGAAATTAAATGCAGTATGAATTAAAATAGCTACTAACAAATAAAATATACTTTTCTTTTGAAAAATACCGTAAAAAACAATGATTGTTAAACTGATGTGAATTAAAGTAGCACTGATACGTTCAAAGAAAGCTAAAATAATACCAATAACATTAATATTTTCAATTGAAGCTATTACTTGAATAATTTCTTCACTGTTTAATCCCAATATACTTAATTCAAATCCTGAATCAATCATAAACATAAGAATTAGTGAATTAACTTGTGCTAAAACAACTAGTGAGATAATTTCACAAAAGGCATGACCTAAGCCAAAACTAATGGCCGTTTTTAAACTCAACTTATCTTTTAAAAGTGTTTTCCCAAAAATAAAGCGTGACGGCTCTTCAAATAATGCTGCTGTAAAAGCAAGAAACAAAACAGAACCATTAATCCAACCTGTAACAGCTAACAATGGAATTCTTAAAATAAGTTGTGAAGTCAAAAAAGCTAGCATCCCAAAAACAAATGGTAAAAAACGATAATTTTTCTCTTTAATTAAATATCCAATAATCAATATAGGAGCTACTGTTAATAGTAAAATTGAAATAATCAAAGCAATATATTCTATCATAGAAATACCTCCATAAGGAAATTATAGCATAAATTTGAATATTTAAACATCAATTTTTGTTACACCATTTCCTTCATCAACATTTAAATCAACAAGCCCTTTTTCGCGGTTAACTATTTCAAACAAACCATTTCTATACTTCACATCTATTTTATCAGCATATACTTCCTCAAGAGTTGCTACTCCTGAGTTATACTGCAACGTTACCAACTTCCCAAAAACATTGTCAATTTCCAGATTACCCGCCTTATAAACAATATTCATACTAGTTAGCTGATTATTTAATATAGCAGCATTACCTTTATTAAATCCAAGTTCTAAACTATTTCCAATACTATTACGCATTTCAAATCCCCCATTATAATACTCAATAGCTAGTGCATCAAATTCAACATTTTCTAGAGTTAATACACCATTTCCAAACGCAATATCTTGTGTATCAATTTTAACTCCATCAATAGTTGTTATTCCATATCCATATTGAATTTCACTTATATAAACATCCTTAGGTACATAAATTGTTAAACTATCATCATAATTACGGAAATTATAAAAGAACGAAAATATATCAATTCTTGATTTTTCTCTACCGTAAATATTTAATATTCTTCTTCCATAAATCTCATATTCCCAAATATTTTCTCCATTTATTAACGGACTCTCAAGTTTAACTTTATCACCTTCATAACTAACTAAGTTTACATCTAGAACATTTTCTTCACCAATAATCATAATTTCTTCAATTTCTTCAAACTCAATAGTTGTAACTTCAACATTACGCTCAATATCAAATATATCATTAGTATAAATAATCTCTGAAAATAGTAAAATAGCTACCGTAATTACAATCGTTTTCAAACTTCTTTTAAAAGTAATTCTCTTATAATTAGCTGCCTTACCTGTTAATGCTTGATAGCGCCACTTAGAATAATTGATTAACCCTAAAATAAAGAATCGACATAGTAAAATACTAATTATTGTTAAACATACAATCTGAATTATTAAAATCAAAATACCACTTAGTGAAAACTGAATCACAAAATCTATATTTTCTAATTTATTAACAATTGGTAACCCCACCACTAAGATAATTCCAATAGTTTCTAAGAGAAAAAAAGCAATAAATACAATAGATACTGCAAATACTACGTGAACTCCAATAAAAAAATCAAAAAAGCTCATAAGTACAAACAATCCTATATTTTTAATAGGTTTTTTTGAAAATTCAGTACCATGTTTTTTAGCAACTTCTTCAGCATCACCAAGTTTTTCAATAATTTCTTCATCACTTAATCCTTCTTGATTTTTCTCAGTAAAATGCTTTTCATATTGAGCAATAATTTCATCTATATTAGCAATACGATTTTTTTCTAAAACTGCCTGTAATTTCTTCAAATATTTATTTTTCATTCATATTTCCTCCTCACAAATAATTACATAATAAAGAATAGCAAAACACAGCTGTGTTTTACTATTCCTCTTTTTTCTTAGCTACAGTACGTTTTGGTTTTTTCGCTTCTTCACTATTTGTTAAACTCAACTGTTCTAAAATAACTTTGATATCTTCCTCACGCTTTTTTTGATCATCAATACGGCGATACTTATGCAAAATTAGTTTAAAATCAAATTTTCCTTCGTAATTATACAAGTTAGCATTAAACCACATTAAAATAAAAATGAATAGTGAAATAAATTGTAAACCTAATAACACGACAAAAATAATTAATAAGTCTTTTATTAAATACAGTAATCCTCTAATTTCTTCCACAAACTCAGGAAGCTCTAAAATAAATCTAAATAAATTGGCAATCTCTTCAAACATATTTCCACTCCTTATAATTATTAACTTATATCACACTAAACAAGTATTTATTCATAAATTCCTTCTTTTTGTCGTTTAGCGTACTCTAAAGAAATATTTAAAATCTCTTCGTATTTGTATGTTCCATAATCATAGAACTTTTTTGTAAACCCATTTTTTGTTAAAGCTTCTTGTAATAATACTCCATCAACCCATACCCATGCCAACAATCGCCCATACTTGTCATAACGCTCACCATCATATTCAATTACGATTTCATCAGCACGTTCTAAAATCATTTTTGTAAACTGTGTTGCTTCATATCCATACGGTTCTTTTGTCTTCGTACTTTCAGGAGTATCAACATATAGAAGTCGAACACTTTCTTTCTTACCATCAACCATTAACTTTATCGTATCTCCATCAACTGTATCTACATATTCAACTTCTTTAATATTCGCACTTTCATAATAATCTTTACTCAGATATTTTTTATCATCATATTTATTCATCATAAACATTTGATTAGTAAAATTGAAAATTATTAAAACAATTGTAACAACAATAGCTGCTTTAATAGCAATGTTAAAAACACTTCTGACAATTATGAGTACGACGTATAAAAAAAGTCCTAAGTATAAATAAATCCAACTAAAATTTAATATTCCTACTCCAAAATAAGGAAGTTTAATCAAAACGTTTACTATTGAATTGTTAAAAATTATCGTTAATTGCATTATGTCTTCTAAAAGTCCTAAAGGAATTTCAATATTTACTATTCCTAATAAAAGTGATAGCCCTTGATAAAGTAAAAGCGTTAAAACAATAAAAATATCAGTAACGATAAAAAGCGGTTTATCTGTATAAAAACTACTAAATTGTTCTAATTCTAATGTTAAGATAGAAAAAATCTGTGCATTGAACAAATGTAGTAAAATACCTACTAGCAAAACCCAAATTATTAACTTTGACATTTTTGATTCTTTTTTCAAAAGCAAATCTAATAAAGCATATCCCGTAATTATCTTTACTATTTTCATCAAAACCTCTTTCTTCTGTTTTAGTTTATTTTGTATTATTATTATATCACTTTTTAAACATTTTTGCACTTATGTTTATTATATTCGCAATCATAATCACATATTTTTTAAAATTAATAGCTCTATCTAACAAAAAATATTAACATCTTAATTTACTACTATTTTTAAATATCATTTAGAATTCCTTGATTTTTTCCCTTTGATTTTTTATTATTTTATGGTATAATTTATGAGATTGGACACGGGGGTATGGTGTCAATGGTAGCACAGCGGTCTCCAAAACCGTTAGTACGGGTTCAAATCCTGTTACCCCTGCCATTTCAAAATTAAAAGGCTTTATAAAGCCTTTTTTGCTTGAAATAAAATCAAAAGTGACCAAAAAGTGACTGATTTATGAAACTATTTTAAATTATTTATACATAAAAAAACAGCGCTAAGCGCTGTTCAGACTGTTGACAAAGTAACCTTAGGGTTGCTTTGTTTTTTTGTAATGAGA
>CAZQIG010000001.1:0-146958 GCA_964593055.1 uncultured Erysipelotrichia bacterium | reverse complement strand
TAGGTCATCGCCAATTTTTTTTTTGCTCTTTTTTCATACTTCTTGTATGATTTTTGTGTAACTTGACTTTTTTGACTTTACTACGTATCATATAATATATAAGGGGTGTAAAAAATGAAAAAAATATTGGTTGTATTATTCGTTTTGCTTGGATGTAACTTAAAAACTATAGAATCTAATCAAATTGTAATTTTTTCTGATAATTTAGAGCGTGATTTTTATCCCGATTTAACGTTTGTTTCAGGTGATGAAAGTGTTAGAAAAGCAGTACTTGGATCATCTGGATTAGCCTCTACTACTTATTTAAGTGATGATGGTAGATACTTGATTAACAATACAATTACAAAAAAAATTGAAAAAAATGTGAATGATGATGGAAGTCGTACTTTTAAGATTCAACTAAATGAAGGGATAAAGTTTTCTGATGGAAGTGAAGCAAAAGCATTAGATTTTATATCATGGCTTTATTTTGTTGGAACTAGTGAGGCGCAAGAAGCTTTATTTTCTTCAGATAAGCTTTCAAAAATAGTAGGTGGTGAAGACTATCAACTAGGACTAACTGATAAAATAGAAGGACTTGGAGTAATAGATGATTACACTTTCTTCGTTACATATAAAGCTGATAATTTTCCCTATTACTGGGAAAATGCACTACTTAAATTCTATCCTATGAAAACAAGTGATTTTTTTACTAATGGGGATGTAACAAACGAGCCGCTAGTAAAAAAGGTTTTAGAAAATATTGCCTATCCTATTGGAGCAGGACCATATAAAATAAAAAGTATTAATGAAAGTAATGCTATTACTTTAGAAAAAAATCAGCACTATATTGGTGACTATGAAGGTAGGATACCTAAAGTTAGTGAATATTTGATAACTCCTTCAGATGATGTTGAAACAGAAAACTTTGCTAAATATAACTTAGTTTTTGCAGGGAAACTACTAGATTTACCAAAAATTAATAAGTCTAATATGGATGCTTCAACATTTGAAAGCAATGGTTTTGAAGCTCTATTCTTTCACCTTGATATGCCTATAATTAGTGATATTAAAGTCCGCCAAGCACTAATGTACTTAATAGATAGAGAGACGTATTTGAATAGTTCTTCAAATAGTGTAGGAAGTTTAGTACACGGAATATATAGTAATGAAATGTTTGAAGTTAGTGAAAGCAAAATTGTTTCTGAAAAATTGAATAAATATGAAGCAGATTCCAAAAAAGCTGCTGAGCTTTTAGATGAAGCAGGATGGAAGTATGATAAATTCGGTAATCGATGGGAAAATGATGGTACGTCACGATATAATAAAAACGGTGAAGAGTTAATTCTTTATTGGAATACCGTGTATAATGTAAATAGTGATAATTTAAAAGAAATAATAGAAGAGTCGCTAAAAAAAGCGGGAATTAATTTAGTAATTGAAAGTACGGATTTAGAGACATTATTAGATAATTATTATAATAGTAGTGAACTTAGTCCTAGTGTACGTAAATATCACATTTTTAATTTTACAAAAACTTTTGAAGTACCAAATAATCCATGTAATGAATTTTATCATTCAAAATTTAAAAATAGTCCAAATAATAATACCTCAATAAATGATGAACATCTTGATAAGCTAATTGATAGCATTACAAATGTTCAACCAGGAAATGAAGAAGAATATTTGAAAGCTTGGGAAGAGTATCAACTTTATATGAATGAGCTAGTTGTTATGATCCCTATACATACAAATCTTTACTATAATGTTTATAGTAAAGTAATTACAAATGTTATTAATACTCCGTTTTGGACGTGGGGTGATCAAATTCATCTTTGGGAAAAATCAGATGTTTAGTCTATAAGAGCGATTGCTCTTTTTTTCTTTTAAAAATTATTAATTTGTTATATAATAGATATGGTGATACAATGAAAAAGATAATAAATAGTGAAAAAGAGATGAAAGATTTTGCGATTTCTTTTAGCAAAAACTTAAAAATAGGCGATATTGTTTTAATGAGCGGTGATTTAGGAAGTGGAAAAACTTTTTTTGTAAAAAGTATTATTGAAAACGCTTGTGAAGTTATAGTAAATTCACCGACATTTGTTTTAATGAAGAAGTATGAGTGTTCTAATTTAAAGTATGTACACATTGATGCTTATCGGTTAGAAGATTCTCAAGAAGATGTTAGTTATTTGTTTGAAGAATATGAAGATGTAATTACTTTTATTGAATGGCCAAGTTTTATTTTAGAAGCTATTCCAGAATATAAATATTGGTTGGAAATAAAGCTTGAAGGTGAGAAAAGAATTATAGAAATAAGGAGTGTTTAAGATGGACTTAATAATTGACAGTAGTAAGAAAAAGTTGTATATCGGGATTAAAACTGATAAGATAAAACATTTTTTCTTTGATACTGCTGGAAAACATTCGGAATTTTTTATAGTTAAGATTGAAGAAGTTTTGAATAGTAATAATCTAAAGTTAAAAGATATTAAAAGAATTTATTGTGGAATTGGACCTGGTTCTTTTACGGGAATACGTTTAGGAATAACTATTTGTAAAGTTTTAGCATATACTTTGGAATGTGAACTTTATGCTATATCTAGTCTAGCTTTAATGACTAATAGTCAAAAAGAAGTTATTGTAATTGATGATGCGAAATCGAAGAAAAGCTATTTGAGAATTCAAGCAAAATTACGAGTAGATATTTTAGATACTATCATTGCAAATGAAGAAATTGATTCATATTTACAAAAATATAATAGTTATGAGGTTTTTAATTATCATCAAAAGTTTCATGAGTATGACTACACAGTGGAAATTTTAGATGAATTTAGTCAAGTTAAAACGCCTTTTGATTTGAGAGCATGCTATATAAAGGAAATTTAGGTGATATAATGGATATAACAATTTTAGCAATAGAGACTAGTTGTGATGATACTAGTTGCTCAATTGTTGTAAATGGTAAAAAAGTACTAGCAAATATTGTTAGTTCACAAATTGATGTACACAATTTAACGGGTGGTGTAGTACCAGAAATAGCTTCGAGACAACATAGTGATAATATAGTATATGTCATAGATGAAACATTAAAAAAAGCTAATATTTCTTTAAACGACCTAGATGCTATTGCCGTCACTACTGGACCAGGATTAGTGGGAAGTTTACTTGTTGGTGTTGAAGCTGCTAAAGTTTTAGCTTATAGCTTAAATATTCCTTTGATTGGAATTCATCATATTAAAGGTCATATTTATGCAAATTATCTTGAAAATGACTTTTCATTTCCTTTACTTGCATTAGTAGTAAGTGGTGGGCATACAGAATTAATTGAAATGAATGACCATTATTCATTTCAAAAAATAATGCAGACAACAGATGATGCTATTGGTGAAGCATATGATAAAGTGGCACGAGTTTTAGAATTGGGATATCCTGGAGGACCAATTATTGATAAACTTGCAGCAGGTGGTACGTACTTAAAAGATATAAAATATAATAATAATAAATTGAGTGAGTTCTCTTATAGTGGGCTTAAAAGTTCGATTATTAACTATGTTAATACTATGAAGATGAAGAAAGAAGAAATTGTGAAAGAAGATGTAGCATATACTTTTCAAGAATATGCTATTGAACAAATTATTTATCAAGTTCAGAAAACTTTGACAAACAAGCAATATAAACAGTTACTTTTATGTGGAGGAGTTGCTGCAAATTCAAAATTGCGTGAGGAAGTCCAAAAATTACCGATTGAAGTTTTAATGCCAAAGATTTCTTATTGTACAGATAATGCAGTCATGATTGCTGCATATGCATATTTAAAGTATTTGAAAAAAGAATTTGTCAGTTTTTCTTTAAAAGCTGATCCAAATTTAGAAATGTAGGTGATATTATGAAAAAAATACCAGATGCTTCTGCTAGGAGAATTCCAATTTATTATCAAGGCGTACTAAGGCTACATAAACTAGGATTAAAAAAAGTTAGTAGTACTCAACTAGGAGATTATTTGAGTATTGAACCTACGACTATTAGACGCGATTTTGCACATATAGGTGAGCTTGGAAAACAAGGCTATGGTTATGATATAAGTAGGCTTTCAAAGGCTTTAGCAGCTGAGTTAGGCGATTTTCAAGAAAAAGTAATTGTGATAGGTGCTGGTAATTTAGGTAAAGCTTTAATATCTTATAATTTTAGTGAAGATAGTCATTTGAAGATTGTTAAAGGATTTGATATTAATCCTGAAATTGTAGGGAAGTCAATTAATAATGTACCAATTTATCATATTGATGATTTAGAAAAATATTATGATAATGAGTCATTAGCTATTTTATCAGTAGATTTTAGTGCAGCTGAAAGGATTATTGAAAGTTTATCTGCTTTAGAAGTGAAATGTATTTTAAATTTCACTTCACAAAGATATAATAGTAATGATAATATTATAATACATAATGTTGATTTGAGTGCTGAGATGCTAATGTTATCTTATTTAGTGAAAAATATAAAGGAGTAATAACTATGAATGTAGGAGTGTTATTTGGTGGTAATAGTGTTGAACACGAAGTTAGTATCATTACTGCTAATCAAGCGATGAAACAATGTATGAAGAATGTTATTCCGCTGTATGTTTCTAAAGATTTACGTATCTATACGGGTACTGAGTTACTAGAAATGGAAAATTATCAAAACCTAGAAGAGCTAATAAAAAAATTAACGGAAGTAAGATTTGTAAAAGAAGGTAATAAAACATTTGTAAAGGCAAATAGTTTTTGGAAACGTCAACAAATGGAAATTGATGTTGTTTTAATGTGTATGCATGGTAGTTTTGGTGAAATGGGTGTCATGCAAGGGATGTTAGATTTTTTCCAAATACCATATACTTCATCTACAGTTTTAGGTAGTAGTATTGGTCAAGATAAAGTAGTGATGAAAGATATTTTAAAAGCGAATAACTTTGAAGTAATTGATTACATTAGTATTTATGAAACAGACGATTATTGTGCTAAAATAAAAGATTTTGGATTACCTGTTATTATTAAACCTGCTACTTTAGGTAGTAGTGTTGGCATACAGATTATTAGAGATGAAGCTGAAATTATCGAAAAGTGTTTAGAAGCTTTTCAATATGAAAGAAAAGTAATTGTTGAAAGGTTTGTAAATAGTTTTCGTGAGGTAAATGTTAGTGTAATTGGTTATCATGATTATGAAGTTAGTGAAATTGAAGAAGTATTTATGGATGATGAGTTACTTTCTTATAAAGATAAATATGAAAGAAATAAAAAAAGTTCTAAAGGAGCAGGGATGGCTAATCTTAGTAGAGTTATTCCAGCCGATTTAAATAGTGAACTTGTTTTAAAGATTGAAAAACTAGCTTTAAAAGCGGCGCGTGTTTTAAATACGTGTGGTGTTGTAAGATTTGATTTAATGATTGTAGATGATTGTGTTTATATTACAGAAGTAAATAATATTCCTGGATCATTATCATTTTATTTATGGGAGGCAAAGGGCTTGAAATTTGCTGACTTGTTAGATAGATTACTCGTAGATGCCATTGCTAGACATCGTGATTATGAAAATAAACTTACTAGCTATGAAACAAATATTTTAAGTAATTATCATGGTTCAAAAGGTGTTAAGAAATGAAATATACTGGTTTAAATAATCGTGAAAAAACACGATTTGTCATTTTAACTGTTTGCATCTATGCAGGAATGAATTTTGCTCATCCAGTTACACCAGCATATATTCGTGATTTAGGAATTTCAGATAGTTATTTTACGATTTTTTTCTCATCGATGGCATTAGCATTGATGATTTTTGCTCCTTATTTTGGTAGTAAAGGTGATGTTTATGGAAGAAAATGGTTTGTTGCACTAGGAATATTTGGATATGGAATAGGTCAAATTATGTTTGCTTACTTTAATCATCCATATTTGATTGTAATTGCAAGAGCATTTTCTGGTGTATTTGCTGCAGCTATTTTTACTAATTTGATTTCTTTTATAGCAGAAAACACCTCACTTAAAGAAAGAACGACAGCGATGAGTATTTTTACAGGAATTAGTGTTTTTTCTTCGACATTAGGATACTATATTGGCGGAGTGTTAGGGGAGTTAAGTCCGGTTAGGGCCATTTATTTTCAAGGTTTATTTGATATTGCCATTGCTTTTGCAGTATTAATTTATTTTCCTTTAAAAAGAACAGAATACAAGAAGCGTGGCAATATTTTTCAAAATATTAAAAATTTAAAGAAATTGAATCATGCACTTGTTTTTTTATTGCTTGCTACTACTTTCTTTGTTTTAGCACAAAATAATACGGCAAAGTTTTTAGATGTTTTTCTAGATGAAAATGGTTTTACGACTAAGCAAATTGGTAAATATGCTTTAATCAGGGGTGGTATTAATATATTAGGAGTATTTATTATCGTACCACTACTTTTAAAAAAGTTTAAAGAACTAACGATTATGAGAATAGCCTTAATCATTTCGGCGATTAGTCTAATAGCTTCATTTACTTTTGTACGCTTTGAAATTGCAATGTATACGACTTATTTTCTTTACTATACGATGATTTCTATTTATACACCACTAGATCAAGCTTTTTTATCTAAGCAGATTACAGAAAACTATGGAATTGTATTAGGAGTTAGGGAATCTTTTCGCTCCATAGGATTAGTTGTTGGACCATTATTGATTTTAGGTTTACAAGGTGCTTTTCCAAATAATTACACTACAAAATATGTTTTCTATTTTAGTGCGATAATTTTTATTGTTTCATTTTTTCTATTAACTACTTTTACTAGAAGGTATCGAAAATGATGAAAGCAATTGGAGTAGACATTGTTAAAATAGAGCGTATTAAAATGGAACGTCTAGAACAATATAAACAAAAATTTCTTTCATCTTCTGAAAAAGAACAAGCAAAAAATTATTCGAATAAGCGACTACAAATGTTTATTGCCTCACGCTTTTGTGCTAAAGAAGCTTTTTTAAAAGCTAAGGGAACGGGTATTAAAAGTAGCCTAACAAATATAAGTGTTTTAAATGATGAAAATGGTAAACCTTATATTAAAGAGCATCCAGAAGTATTATTGAGTATTTCACATGAAAAAGAGTTTTGTGTAGCATTTGTTGTAATAGGAGGATGAATTTATGAGATTAAGTATTGATCAAGGTACTACTAGTACTAGAGCGATTTTATATGATGATGAGCTAAATGTTTTAGGTACTTTTCAACAAGAAATAAAAACTCTCTATCCTCAGGAAGGTTATGTTGAACAAGATGCTAAAGAAATAATTGATAGTGTTTTCATTTGCGTTAAAAATGTTTTAGATGAAAAAAAGCTTACATTGACAGATTTGAAAAGTATTTCTATTACTAATCAAAGAGAAAGTATTGTTGCATGGAATAAATTTACAGGTGAACCACTGTATAATTGTATAGTATGGCAGTCTTTGCAATCGAATGCTTATTGTGAAACATTACGTGAAATTAACACGCTTATTAACGATAAAACTGGTTTAGTAGTCGATCCGTATTTTAGTGCTACAAAAATTATGTGGCTTAGAGATAATATTGGATTTGATGATTCAACAATTGTAGGTACGATAGATTCATGGATTATTTATAATTTAACGAATAAACAAAATCATGTTACAGATTACTCTAATGCTTCTAGAACTATGCTTTTTAATATTTACGAATTATCTTGGGACTTAGAATTGTTAGAGTTCATGGATATTTCTTCTTCACTACTACCGGATGTTTTAGATAGTAATGCTTATTTTGGTGAATGTAAAATTGAAGGATTAGAAGGTAGTGTACCAATTAAAGGTGTCTTAGGAGATCAACAAGCATCATTATATGGACATGGTTGCATAGAAGCAGGAATGGCTAAAGTTACTTATGGAACGGGATGTTTCATCTTAACAAATATAGGTAGTTCTCTAGAAAAAGCACCAGAAGGAATGCTAAAAACGATAGCTTGGGTTTTGGATGGAAAAGTTACCTATGCATTTGAAGCTAGTATTTTTATTGGTGGAAGTTTAATTAAATGGCTACGTGATAATTTAGGATTAATTAATAATGTTGAAGAAAGTAGTGATTTAATTGCCAGAGATAGTTCTTTGCAGTTCATTCCAACTTTTCAAGGAGTAAAAACGCCAAAATGGAATCAAAGTGTTAAAGGAGCTTTATATGGAATAGAGTTATCAACGACACATGAAGATATTATAAAAGCTTCTGTTGAAGCAATTGCAATGCAAGTTTCTTATATTATGAAGAATATGCAAGACGAAATTATGCATTTAGAAGTTGATGGAGGAGTAACACATAATCTCTATTTAATGCAGTTTCAAGCAGATATTTTACAAGCCCAAATCAATGTATCAAATAATAAAGAGGTGACTGCTTTAGGTGCAGCAAATATTTCTTATCAATACCCAATTATTAAAGATACTTCTAGCTTTTACCCCCAAATGCCTATAAATCATGCTAAAATGCGTTATGATAAGTGGCTAAAAGCATATGAACACACGATTGCTTATTATAATGATTATTATTGATATGGTGTATTTAAAGTGATATAATTATAGGAGCAGAGGTGATTATAATGAAAAAGTATTTAACAACAGCAATATTTTATGCTAATGGTCCACTTCATATTGGTAATTTATATGAAATTGTTTATGCAGATGCTTTAAATAAATATTTTAAAATGTGTGATGAGTCACACTTTTTTCAAACTGGTATGGATGACCATGGTCAAAAGATCTTTGAAAAGGCAGCAGAACTCAAAATTACGCCACAAGAATTGGTAGATAAAAATGCTGCCAATGCTAAAAATCTTTTTAGTGAACTTGATGTTGAATACGATAATTTCATTCGTACAACAAATGAGAATCATAAAAGAGTCGTACAAGAAATTTTTGAAAAACTATATCAAAATGGAGATATCTACCTTGGTGAATATGAAGGACACTATTGCGTTTTTTGTGAGGCTTTTCATTTAGAGTCACAACTAGTTGAAGGTAAATGTCCAACGTGTGATAGAAAAGTCGAAGTTTTAAAAGAGGAAAGTTATTTTTTAAACTTAAAAAAATATGAGACACAACTTTTAAATCATATTAAAGCAAATGAACATTTTATTACACCGAAAACACGCCGTAATGAAATTATTGCTTTCTTAGAAAATGGCTTGGAAGATTTAAGTGTTACACGAACTTCTTTTGATTGGGGAATACAAGTACCGTTTGATAAAAAACACGTAATTTATGTTTGGTTAGATGCTTTGACAAACTATATAAGTGGGGCGGGATATTTATCAGATGAAGATAGATTTATGAAAACTTGGAATGAAAGTGAAGTAGTGCACATTATCGGTAAAGATATTACTCGCTTCCATGCTATTTATTGGCCGATTATTTTAATGGCATTAGATTTAAAATTACCAGATAAAATTGTTGTGCATGGCTTTATGACACTTGATAATATGAAAATGTCTAAATCATTAGGTAATACTGCATATCTTGAAGATTACAGTAAATATTTTTCGATAGATCCTGTTAGATACTACTTATTATCAGAACTTGCTAATGGTCGCGATGGTAATATTTCTGTTTCTGCTTTTATTGATCGCTATAATTACGAATTAGTGAATGATTTAAGTAACTTAGTCAATCGTACGATAAGTATGGCTAATAAGTATTTTACTAAACCGCTTACTATTAGTGGCGTTGAAAACGAATTTGATCGCAATTTAGTAGCATTACAGCAAGAAATAATAAAGAAATATCATCAAGCATTACAAAATTTTGATACTAAAACTGCCCTTCAAGAAGTTTTTACATTTATTAGGGCTAGCAACAAATATATTGATGAAACAATGCCTTGGAAGCTGAATGATAACAAAGATGCTCAACAAAGAATTATTTATTACTTGTTAGAAGCATTACGAATTACGGCGATAATGTTAAAACCATTTATTTCAAAAACAGCTAAGGAAATTTTAAAACAAATTAATCAATTAGATGTGAATAGTTTTGAAGAAGCACACTTTATTTTTGATAAAACTTATACAGACATGGAAGCGAATATTATTTTTAAACGTGCTAAAAAAGAGGAAATTATGGAAGAAAAAGAAACAGTTAATTTGATAAGTTTTGATGATTTTTGTAAAATTGAAATGAAAGTAGCAAAAGTAATTTCATGTGAAAAACATCCAAAAGCAGATAGATTATTAGTTTTTAAAGTTGATGATGGTAATAAAGTTAGACAAATTGTTAGTGGAATTGCAGAATTTTATGAACCAAGTACATTAATTGGTAAAAATGTTGTTATTGTAGCTAATTTAGAACCAATTAAGTTGCGTTCTGTTTTAAGTGAAGGAATGATTTTAAGTGCAGAACTAGACTCAAAATTAGCAGTTGTAGAAAGTTGTTTAGATAAAGGGGCTAATGTTAAATAAAAGAAAGGAATGAAGTAGAATGGAAAAAAAGGAATTAGATGAAAAATTGGAATCTAAAACAGTAGTAGAGCCTTCAAAATCAGAAGAGAAGGGAGAAGAAGCTACTGAAAACTTTAAAGATACTACCGTATATGAAGAAAGTAGTCAACAAGAAAAAAATGAAGTTGTTGATGAAAAGGAGTTAATTGATTTTGGATCGATTTTTGGAAAACGTAAAGTTACAAAGTCTTCGTTAATTTTAAGTATTATTTCAGGAGTAATGTTTACGATTTTAGGTATTTTAGGACTTTTTTATAAGCCATTAGTAGCAGCATTTATTATTGGACAAGTGTTTGGATTAATATTGATGTTTATGGCAGTTAGTGTTTTCATTTTATCACTGACATCAAAAAAACAAGGTGTTAAGGAATGGTATTTATTCACAATTTTAGGTGTGCTATCATTTATAAGTGGGATTATATTCTATAATTCACCAATTATTGATACTTATTATTTAGTAATTATTACGGCAATTTTCTTTTTATGGCACGGTATTATTAAATTGTTTACTAATCGTGAAGATTGGCCAGTAAGTTTATTATTAATTATTCTTTCTATTTTAATGTTAGTTTATCCAGCTTATTTCTTAGTATGGGGATACATAACGCTTTTTATTTTATTTGTCATCAATGGAGTTTTAACTATTTTTCATAGTGTTAAAGCTTGGCCACAAGCTTTAAAGAGAAGAGAAATGGAAACAGCAGAAACTGAAACAGCAGAAACTGAAACAGAAGAAACTGAAACAGCAGAAACTGAAACAGCAGAAACTGAAACAGAAGAAATGGAAACAGCAGAAACTGAAACAGCAGAAACTGAAACAGCAGAAACTGAAACAGAAGAAATTGAAACGGAAGAAACTGAAATAGAAGAAACTGAAGTAGAAGAGAGTGAAAAGCAATGAAACAATATCTAGAGTTGTGTGAACATGTTTTAGAAAAAGGAATATTTAAAGAAGATCGAACAAATACAGGTGTTTATTCAACTTTTGGATATCAAATGCGTTTTGATTTACAAGATGGCTTCCCATTAGTAACAACTAAGAAAGTCCATTTAAAATCAATTATTATTGAATTGTTATGGTTTTTAAAAGGTGATACTAATATTAAATATTTAGTAGATAATGGTGTAAGGATATGGAATGAGTGGCCATATGTAAAGTATCAAAATAGTTTAGAATATCAAGGTGAAACAATGAAAGATTTTACTGAAAAGATAAGGGAATCTGATGAATTTGCTGCTAAGTGGGGAGATTTAGGTCCAGTTTATGGCAAGCAATGGCGTGATTTTTTTGGTGTTGATCAAATTGTAAACATTATTGAAGAAATTAAAGTTAATCCTAATTCACGTCGTTTAATTGTCAATGCCTGGAATCCAGCACAAATTGATGAAATGGCGCTACCACCTTGTCATGCTTTTTTTCAATTTTACGTTAGTGGAGACAATAGATTAAGTTTACAGTTATATCAAAGAAGTGCAGATGTTTTTTTAGGAGTACCGTTTAATATTGCTTCTTATTCGTTATTATTAATGATGGTTGCGCAAGCTTGTGATTTAGAAGTAGGAGAATTTGTTCATACTTTAGGTGATACACACATTTATAGTAATCATGTCGATCAAGTTAAATTGCAGTTGTCAAGAGAACCTTATAAATTACCACAGATGAAGTTAAATCCTGAAATTAAAAATATTTTTGATTTTAAATATGATGATTTTGAGCTAGTCGATTATAAACATCATGAAAGAATTGTTGGAAAGGTTGCTGTGTAATGTTAAGTTTAATAGTGATTATTGATAAAAATAACTTAATTGGAAATGATAATAGACTTCCATGGCATTTCCCTGAAGATTTAATTTATTTTAAGAATAAAACAGTTAATCATAAAGTTATTATGGGGGACAATACGTTTCAATCAGTACTTTCGTACTTAGGTTCACCATTTCGCTCACGAACTTCAATTGTGGTTACCGATCAAGATTATAAATATGATAATGTTCGTTGTTTTGATAATTTAGATGATGTGATTGAGTTATATAAAAATTGTGAAGAAGAAGTTTTTGTAGCAGGTGGAAAAAGCATCTATGAACAGCTTTTACCGCATTGTCAAAGACTCTATATTACACATATTAATGATGAATATGTTGGGAATGTTTTCTTTCCTACAATTAATTATGATAACTATGATGAAATTAGTAGTACTACTAAAGGAATATTAACATTTAGTGTTTATGAGGTGAAAAAAAATGATTGATAAGTTCAGCAAGATGATGTTTTACATTCTAATTTTTTTCCAAATTGTTAAATATAAACGTACGGTTGACATGACTGATCGTTTTACTACAATGGAAACAGCAAGAAAAATTATTAACAATACATACAATAATTTAAATAGTGAATTAGTTGTAGAGGGATTAGAAAATGTTCCTGATAAATCAGGAATTTTATTTGTTTCTAATCATCAAGATATCGGTGATATTAGCAATTTGCTTTCAGGAATAGATCGACCACTAAGTTTTATTGCTAAAAAAGAGTTAGAGAAGTTTTTTGGAATCGGTACATATATTATAGGTCTTGGTGGGATTTTAATTGAACGTGATAGTGTTAAAAGTCAATTGAAATCAATCAATAGTTTAACTGAGAAATTGAAAGAAGGATATGATGTAGCTGTTTTTCCAGAAGGTACTCGTTCTCATAGTAAGGAAATGGGAGAGTTTAAACATGGAGCATTTCGAATGGCACAAAAATCGAAGTGTAAAATTGTTCCTGTAGTAATGCATAATTCTTATGAAATGGTTTTTAAATTCAGAAAGAAGCAGAAAACGTATATGTCTGTATTAGAGCCACTAGATTATGAAGATTATAAAAATATGTCAACTAAAGAATTAAGTAATCACGTTGAAAATTTAATTCGAGAGAAATTAAAAATTGGGTATAAAAACAGCTAATGCTGTTTTTTTATTGCATAAAAGGGGTTGCTATAATATAATTGGGTTAGTAATTTAGGATTGGATTGAGAAATGATATGAAAAAAAGAGATTTAACAGTAGGTAGCATTCCTAAATCGATATTGATTATTGCAATTCCTACAATGCTAAGTGCATTTTTACAATTTGGTTACAATATAATTGATTTATTTTTTGTTGGTAAGATTTCTCCTGAAGCTATTTCTGGAGTAGGAACAGCAACATTCTTTTTAGGTTTTGGAATTGCAATTAGCACAATTCCAACAGTTGGTGTAGGCATCAAAACTGCACAAGCCATTGGGGCTAATGATATGAAAAAATTTGGTGAATATATGAATGCCGGATTATTGATGACAAGTATTTTGGCAGTTGTTTCTGCACTAGTTTTTTTTGTGTTTGCACCTAATCTAATTCAAATTTTTAAGTTAGATAATAATAGTACTTATGAGTATGCACTAACTTATTTACGCATCGGTGCTATAACAATGTTATTTGGCTATTTTAATAGTGTTTTTATTAGGGTTTTTAGTAGCCTTGGTATTAGTGAAAAAGCTTTGATTATAAGTGCAATTGGAATCATAGTAAACATCAGTTTAGACCCTATTTTTATATTTGTTTTTGATTTGAAAGTAGCAGGTGCAGCATATGCAACACTTCTGAGTAATATTTTTACTTTTAGTGCTTTTATTATTTATAACCATGATAAGTTTTTGTATCGATTTAAAATAAAAGTTCGGTTAAAACATTTGAAAACAATATTTAATATTGGTGCTCCATATGGTATTCAGCGTATTTTTTTCACAGCCATTACTTTAAAACTGGGAACAATCGTGTCACTTTTTGGTGATGAAGCCATTGCTGCGCAAAGGATTGGTGGTCAAATTGAGACACTAACGCTTTTTATGGTCGGCAGTTTTGTTGGTAGTATGAACGCTTATACAGGTCAAAATTTTGGAGCAGAGCAGTATACAAGGATTAAACGAGGATATACAGTGGCGTTAAAGCTAGCAATTAGTATTGCTTTTTCAACGTCACTACTATTTCTAATTGCTGGAGAACAGTTAATTAGTCTATTTACAGATGATATTTATATTATTGAAATAGGTAATTCTTATTTGCGTATTATTGCAATAGGACAAGTTTTTGCAGCATTAGAAATGGTTAGCAATGGATTGTATGCAGGATTATCATTATCTTATATTCCTGCGACAATTAGTGTGATATTCACTTTATTACGCATACCTTTAGCATTATATTTAATAAAAATATATGAAGTAAACGGTGTGTTTTTAGCAATAGTAATGACAAGCATTATCAAAGGAGGGGTTTCATATGGAATATACAAATTTAATATCAGTCGAAAAATCGGTACTAAAATCCTATATCTTGAAAAATAATTTAAGTTATTATTTAAAGAAAGCAGATTTTGCTTTAGAAAGAGAAATGATACGCGTTGATGGAGCCAACTTAGCTACTACACCTCATCCGAGTAGTCTAGGTAATAAAAGTAGTAATCCTTATATTACAACAGATTTTGGTGAGCAACAAATTGAAATTATTACACCAATGTTTCGTTCTATCGATCAGCTAGCTAATTTTATAGATGGTTTATACACAATAGTAGCTAAGAATATTAATGATGAATTATTATGGCCTAATTCTATGCCACCTATTTTACCAGATAAAATAGAGAAGGCGAGATTTAATGATGGTAGTGATAGTGATGCTTATCGTGATTATTTAGAGAAAAAGTATGGTTCAAAAGTACAAATGATTTCAGGAATTCATTTTAATTTTTCATTTGTTGATGAATTTATAGATGGTCTTTATAGTTGTTTACCGTTCAAAGGAACTAAAACAGCATTTAGAGATGAAATATATTTACGTATTGTACGTAACTATTCATGCATCAAACACTTATTTATCGCTTTAACAGCAGCAACACCTAATTGTGATGATAGTTTTCAAAAGGTAGTTGGAAGAAGTATTAGAAATAGCAAGTTTGGCTATCGTAATTTTTCTGAACTACAGCTTAGTTATGTGTCGACACTAGACTATGTTAGCGATATTTTTTCATATATGAAAAAAGGTGAAATTGAAGGATTTCGTGAGGTATATAAAAGTGTGAGATTAAAAGGAATTGAAAATAAAGTTTGTAGTAATATAGTTGATTGTGGAATTAAATACTTAGAGTTTCGTGATCTAGATATCAATCCTTTTTTTAAAAGTGGTGTTGATAAAAATGATTTGAAATTTTTACATTTAATTATTATTTATTCTTTATTTGCTGATGATTTAGCTACTAGCTCTGCTAGTAAAGATGTTTACTTAACAAGTAGCAATGACAATATTAATGATGAAATAGAGAATTTGTTTCAAGTTTTAAATTCACTAAATGAAGAATTAAATTTAGGGTATGAAAATATTATTAAATATAAGAAAGCGCAGTATGATAATAATGAATTGCCTTATCAAAAACTTTTGAAAGAAGATTATATAGATTTTAATTATAAACTGGCAACAAAATATAAACAGGAAGCTTTAAATACGTATAGTTTAAATGGCTATGATGATTTAGAATTATCAACGCAAATCTTAATTCAAGAGGCTATTCTTCATGGTTTGGATTTTACAGTTGTTGATAGGGAAGCTAATTTAGTAAAGTTACGTAATAATTTTAAGGAAGAGTATATTTTTCAAGCAACGAAGACAAGTGCGGATAACTTTGCTAGTATTTTGTTGATGGAAAATAAATTAGCGACTAAAGAAATCTTAAAAAGTAATTGTGTTAAGGTAGCTAAAGGTGGGAGCTTTACAGACTTTAATGAAGCGTTACACTTTGCAAATGATTTTAATGGAGGATTTGTTGTTAAGCCTAATAATACTAATTTTGGGTTAGGGATTTCTATTTTTGCCCAAGGTATGGATAGTAATCTTGAAGAAGCTTTAAAAATTGCTTTTTCATATGATAAACAGATTTTAATTGAGGAATATTTTGCAGGAACAGAATATCGTTTTTTGATTGTTGATAATAAAGTCGAAGGTATTTTACACCGTGAACCAGCAAATGTTATTGGGGATGGTAAACATACAATAGCTGAATTAATTTCTTTGAAGAATAAGGATTCTAAAAGGAGTTCAAAAGGTTATATTGCTCCACTACGAACGATTGAAATTGATGAGCATGTTAAGTTCTTTTTAGAAGAACAAGGGTTAACTACTTCTTCAGTTCCTAAATGTGGAAAGAAAGTCTTTTTACGTCGAAATAGTAATATTAGCACAGGTGGAGATAGTATAGATGTAACTGATCGTGTTCATGATGAATATAAAGAGATTGCTTTAGCTTGTGCTAGAGCCTTAGATGTCTGTATTACGGGAATAGATATAATTATTCCTAATGATCCTAGTGTATTTGATGATTACTGTGTTATAGAAGCTAATTTTAATCCAGCTATCCATATTCATACTTATCCACATATAGGTGAAGCAAGAAAGCCGGCTTTAAGTATTTTAAAAACATTGGAGTTGATTTAGTGTTATTTGCAGAAGTTATGGATAAAATATTTAATAATAAAAAAGGTGATAAGCATTTTATTATGCCTGAAATTGTCCAAAAATACAATTTACTTGATGATGAGATACAATATCTTCATTTAGTAGGAACTAACGGCAAAGGATCTACAGCTAAATTAATCAATGATACTTTAATAAAAAATGGTAATAAAGTTGGTCTTTTTACCTCACCATCTTTTTATGTCCATAATGATCGTATTCGAATTAATAACGAAAATATTAGTGATGATGAGCTTGTTGATATTTTTAAAGATTGGGAAGAAGTTATTACTAGCTATGACTTAGGTTTTTTTGAAATATTTTTCTTGTTATCCTTAGTGTATTTTAAAAATCAAAAAGTAGAATATGCTATTATTGAAGCAGGTATAGGTGGTAAATACGATGCTACGAATTGTTTGAAAAATAGTCTTGCGATCTTAACAAATGTCGGGATTGACCATAGTGAGCAATTAGGTAATTCACTTGAAGAGATTACAGAACAAAAAACAGCAGTTAAAGAAAATGCGCGTGTTTTTTTTACGACTGAAAAGTTGGCTATCCCTTATTTAAATAAAATAGAGAGCTATTATATTGAAACTCCTTATGTAGGAGAGTTATCATTACTAGGCTCTCATCAAAAAATGAATGCAGCTTTAGCACAGGCAGTTTTACAATTTCTCGGTGTAGATCATGAAATTATCAAAAGTGCTTTTACAACGGTTGTTTGGGAAGGCAGGTTACAAAAAATTGCCCCTAATATTATTATTGATGGTGCGCATAATCTGCATGCTCTAGAGAGTTTAGGAAGTTATTTAGCTACTTTAGATAATTTAGTTGTGATGTTTGCAGTGAGTAAAGAGAGAGATTACTTGTCGTTTTATGATTTTTTCAAACAGTATAGTGATGAAGTTTATTATGTAAAGAATGACTTTTTTAATCGTGTTGTACCAGAAGAAATGATTGAATGTGATTTGACGACATATGATTTTAAGGATGATTATAATTATGTAATTACTGGATCAATTTATATGATTAGTGAGGTGGAAAAATGGATTCGAGTTGGCAAGCGTATTTAAAAAATGAATTTTTAAAACCATATTTTGTTAGTTTAAAAGAAAAAGTGAGAGAAGAGTATCAAGAGATGGAATGTTATCCAGAAGCTAAAGATGTGTTTAATTGTTTTAAAATGCCACTAGAAGATGTACGTGTTGTTATTATTGGTCAAGATCCGTATATTAATCCAGGAGAAGCACATGGATATGCTTTTTCAGTTTTTAATAAAAGCTTTACACCTTCTTTAAAAAACATTGATAAAGAAATGCGCATGGATGTAGGAGAAGGTTTAGAACACGGGAACTTAGAGCATTTAGTAGCACAAGGTGTTTTTTTATTGAATCGCATTTTAACAGTGCGTAGGGGTATTTCTCTATCACATAAAAACTTGTCTTGGGAAACTTTTACTTTAGAAGTTATTAGAATTTTAAATGCACAATGTAAACATATAGTATTTATCTTGTGGGGGAACTATGCTAAGGGGTGTCTTAGTGAAATTGATCAAACGAAACATCTTGTTTTGATGAGTTCTCATCCATCACCATTAGGTGCCCATTACAGTTTTTTTGGTAGCAAACCTTTCTCAAAATCAAATGCTTTTTTAAGTGAAAAAGGGTATAAAGCAATAAAGTGGGGAACAATTAAAACTTAATTGCTTTTTTTTAGTACTAATTTACAACAATTGTTTATTTTAAAGTGAATGTTTGATATAATTATGGAAAGAAGGTGATAAAATGTTGCAAGCTTTTAAAGGAATTGAACCAGTGATTGGTAAAAGGTGTCTGATTTTTGAAAATAGTACAATAATTGGTAAAGTTGAAATAGGTGATGATGTAAGTATTTGGCCATATGTGAGTTTACGTGGTGATTTTGGAAAAATAATTATTGGTGATCGCTCTAATATTCAAGAATCATCAATTTTGCATTGCCAACTAGATGGAATAACAAAAGTTGGTAGTGATACGACTGTTGGTCACAATGCGGTTATTCATAATGCTACTGTAGGAAATAATTGTCTAATAGGTATTGGAAGTATTGTTTTAGATGATGCAGTAGTCGAAGATGGGGCAATTGTTGCAGCAGGATGTGTTGTGCCACCAAGAGCAGTTGTACCAAAAAATCATCTTGTAGCAGGGAATCCAATGAAGGTTATTAAGGAACTTGCTCCAGAAAAAAGAGCAATTTTTGATGAAAACACTAAAGCGTATTTAACGATGAAAAATATGTACATGGAGGATGAATAATGTTTGAGGCGATGAGAAAAAGCTTACGTGAGCAAGAGGTATGTCTAGTCTTTCCTGAAGGAGAAGATTTACGTGTAATTGAAGCATGTGTTTTACTTGCAGGTGATAACTTAGTAAGGCCGATTATTTTAGAAGATGAAGTTGGTCAAGTCGCAGCTTTAGCTAAGGAAAATAATTTTGATATTAGCAATATAGAAGTTGTAGCAATTAATAATTTCGAACATTATGAAAAAATGTTGCATGACTTAATTGAAATTAGAAAAGGTAAAAATGAGCAGGCTGAATTAGAGTCTTGGTTAAAAAAGCGAAACTATTTTGGTACAATGATGGTGAAAAGTGGATTTGCTGATGGGTTAGTAGGGGGTGCTACTTACTCAACTGGAGATACGGTTAAGCCTAGTTTACAGATTATTAAGACAGTACCTGGAACAAAAAAAGTTTCTAGTGCGATGCTCTTAGTAAAGAATGATGAAAAATACATTATGGGTGATTGTGCGATTAATATTTCACCAGATAGTGAGGATTTAGCTAGCACGGCTAAAGGATGTGCAAAAATTGCTAGAATTTTTGGTGTAGATCCAGTAGTCGGGTTACTTTCTTTTTCAACACTTGGAAGTGCAAGTGGAGCAGAAGTAGAAAAAGTAACAAATGCGAAAAAGCTTTTAGATGTTGAGCAACAAGACTTTTTATATGATGGGGAATTTCAGTTTGATGCTGCGTATGTGGAAAGTGTTGGACGCAAAAAAGCTCCTAATTCTAATGTGGCAGGACGTGTAAATACTTTTGTTTTTCCTAGTTTAGAAGCAGGGAATATCGGTTATAAAATTGCTCAACGCTTAGGTGGATATGAAGCTATTGGTCCAGTTTTAATCGGATTGAATGCACCAATTAACGATTTGAGTAGAGGGTGCAGTGTAGATGAAATTTTCAAATTATCAATCATTACTGCAATGCAAGCTTTACAATGATAATTAGTTTATGTCATAAGTGTAAAACTAGTGATTATAAGACAGTAGTAAAGTATTTAAGAAAGCGTTATCCAGAGGCAAAGTTTGACGTTGGCTGTCAAGGATATTGTGGTCCGGGTAGTTTTATGCAATTTGTAGCGATAGATGAATATTTTATTTCTGCTGATACGACAGAAGAACTTTTAAAGTTAGTAGTTGAATACATTGAAGATGAGCAATAAAAGTGGTGATTTAGTGAACTTTATAGAAAAAAAAGTTTTTAAAGATAGTGTTTTAGGTTATATTAATGTAGAAGATCAAGTTATTTGGGAGTTAATTGATACTCCTTTTTTTCAAAGGCTAAGAAGAATTAGACATCTTGGATGTACGACAATGGTTTTTCATACAGCAGAGCATTCTAGATTTACACATAGTTTAGGTGTATATGAGATTACAAGAAGAATGATTGAAAAAATCGCTAATCTCAATTTGAATAATCAGGAACGCTTAGCAGTTTTAGCGAGTGCTTTATTACATGATATCGGTCATGGTCCACTTTCGCATTTATTTGAGGAAGTAACGGAGTATCACCATGAAAAAATGGGACAAAATATTATTAAATATGATAAGCATATCGCTAGAGTTTTGCAAAAATATGCTATTCAAGAAGATGTGTTGCAAATTTTACAAAAAAAACATCCTAGAAAAATTTTATCGCAATTAGTTACAAGTCAGATTGATGCAGATAGATTAGATTATTTATTACGTGACTCTTTTAATACGGGAGTTGTTTATGGAAATATTGATATTGAAAGGCTTTTTAGAGTAGCTACTGTTGTAGAAGATCAAGTTTGCTTTAAAAAGAGCGCTGTAAGAGAAATTGAATTATTTTTCTTATCAAGAGCCTTTATGTATGAAAAAATCTATACCCATCAAGCTACTATTAGTAGTGATATTTTATTATTGGAAGTTTTGAAAAGGTATCGCAAGTTAGTTGGTGATAACTATGCTTTTCAAGGAGATTATGAGTTGTTAAATAATTATTTTCATGAAGTTAGCAATATTTTGAATTTTTTTCTTTTAGATGACTATACATTAATTCACTATGTTAAGCTTATGATGATAGAAGAAGATCCGCTACTTAAAAAATTTGCAAGTGCTTTTATTAATAGACGGCTTTTAAAATATGTAGATTTTGTAAATGAGGGAGAAATTGCAAGTTTATATAAAATGTGTTGCGATGCTTGTGAGAAAAAAGGATTAGATCCTAGTTATAACTTGTTTATAAAAAAGAATAAAATAAAGGTTTATGACCGGCATGAACCAATTTATATCCTTGATAATAAGGAATTACAGGAGTTAGAAATGTATGACATTTTCTTAGGAAATCGAGGAGATTTGGAGTATGTAACCCTTTTTTATACACAGGAAATGGAAAAAGAAATTGAAAATATTGTTAATTGGAGGAATTAAGATGAGATATTTTGAAGTTGATTATCAATTGAAGAATCACGATGTAGTAAAGAATTTTAAAGTTAAAGGAACTTTAGATAGTAATAATTTAACTGTAGAATTAGATAAAGAGATTAATGAAGAGTTTCACTTAGTGAAAAAAACTTTCAAAAGAAGTACACCTGAATATACTCTATTTGTTGATTTTAATGAAATGAAAGGTGAAATTAGTTTTAATGAGTTTGATTTAGTGACACCTTTTACCTTAGAATATGGAAGTTTTGATATCAGTAGTAATTTGAATGTTGCTTTTAGCTATGATTGGCAAGAAGAAGTAATGGCTTTTGACATTTTATTAAAGCTTAGAGAGGTGTTATAATGGAATACAAGAGTATTTTAAAAAAATACTGCCAAACTATTATTGCTAATTTGTATAGTGCTGATTTAGAAGTGATTATTGAAAAACCGAAAAATCGTAGTCACGGTGAATATGCTATTCCATGTTTTACGTATGCAAAAAGCTTACGAAAAGCACCACAAGTTATCGCTGAAGAAATAAGTCGAAAAATTGATTTAGAGTTTGTAGAAAGTGTTACGGTTGTTAATGGTTATATTAACGTAAAGTTGAATAGAAAGTTAGTTAGTGAAGAAGTTGTTAATCAAGTTTTAACGAAAAAAAGTGCTTATGGTACTCTAGCAGCTAAAGATGAAAATGTTATTGTAGAATATTCTTCGCCAAATATTGCTAAACCTTTTCATATTGGGCATATTAGAACAACTATTATAGGAGCTGCTCTATATCGTATGTATAAGAAAAGTGGATATAATACAATTGGTATTAATCACTTAGGAGATTATGGAACACAATTTGGAAAGTTAATCGTTGCAATTAAAAACTGGGGTAACCGAAGTGAAATTGAAAAAGATCCGATTCCTGAGCTTTTAAAATTGTATATTAAGTTTCATGAAGAAGCTGAAAAAGATCCTGCATATGATGAAGAAGCGCGTGCTTGGTTTACTAAATTAGAAAACGGGAATGAGGAAGCATACGAATTGTGGAAATGGATTCGTGAAGTTAGCTTATTAGAATTCAATCGTGTGTATGATATTTTTGGTATTGAGTTTGACTCTTTAAAAGGGGAAAGTTTTTATTCAGATAAAATGGATGAAATTGTGAAGATGATGGAAGAGCATAATCTTTTAGTTAAAGATTGTGGTGCAGAAATAGTAGAGCTTGAAAAATACAATTTACCAAATGCTTTGATAAAGAAAAAAGATGGTTCAACACTGTATATTACAAGAGATTTAGCAGCGATGTATTATCGTCATCAGACTTATAATTTCGCTAAAAATATTTATGTAGTAGGTCATCAACAAGAATTGCATTTCAAGCAGTTATTTAAGATTGTAGATTTAATGACGCCTGAACTTAGTGATAAAATAGAACATGTTAAATTTGGAATGGTCTCATTAGAAGATGGTTCGCTTTCTACAAGAAGTGGTCGAGTGCTATTTTTAGAAGATGTAGTCAATAAAGCGATTGAAAAATCACGTGAAATTATTTTGGAAAAAAATTCAGCAGTTGAAGACATTGAAGATGTTGCTAAAAAGATTGGTGTTGGAGCACTTGTTTTTCAAGAGTTATATGTTAATCGTAATAAAGATTACGCATTTGATTGGCAGAAGACTTTAAGCTTTGAAGGTGAAACAGGTCCGTATTTACAGTATACTGGAGTTCGTATTAGTTCAATTGTTCATAAGTATGGTAAATCCATTAATGAGTTTAAAGCAAATATGCTTGAAATTTCTGATCATTTATGGCATATTGTAGTAGATATGATGTCATTTAGTGAAACTTTAGAAAATGGTATCAATAAGAATGATCCATCATTAATAGCAAAGTATGCGATGGATTTAGCACAAGATTTCAATAAGTTTTATAGCCATGAAAAAATTATTACTGATGATGAAAGTCAAACGACAATGCGTATGGCAATAACATTAGCAACGTATTATGTGTTAGAAGAAACATTAAGAATTTTAGGAATAAATATTCCAAATGAAATGTAGGAGAGATGTATGGATAAAGTTTCAATGATTGATTTTAGTTATAATTTGCTTTTAAATAATGATGGCGCGTTATCGCTAGAGGAGATGGTAAGAGAGTTAAAAATTGAAAGAGAATGGACTGATGAAAAAGCAATAAGTATTTTATCTCAGTTAAATACACAGCTTACATTGGATGGTCGTTTTGTAATTTTAGCAGATGGTAAATGGGATTTACGTGATCGTCATTTATATGAACTTGTAAACCCTGTTTATTCTGATTTTGATTTCGAAGAAGAAATTGAAGCTATCGAAGAGGATGAAGAAGAAGATTATGATACTTTAGATAAGGCTATTGTTGAAGACGAAGAAGAAGAAAATAGTGATAAAAAAACAATTGAATCTTTAATACATATTACTAATGAAAATGAAATTTAAGGAGGCTAGTAATGCTAGTAAATATGAAAGAGATGTTAAAAAAAGCAGCAACTGAAGGATATGCAGTTGGACAGTTTAATATCAATAATTTGGAGTGGACTAAAGCGATTCTTGAAGAATGTGAAGAACAAAAAAGTCCAGTTATTCTTGGTGTAAGTGCTGGAGCAGCAAAGTATATGGGTGGTTTTAAAGTTGTTAGTAACTTAGTTGATGGTTTATTAGAAAGCATGAATATTACTGTCCCAGTAGCATTACATCTAGATCATGGAACATCATTTGAAATGTGTCAAGAAGCAATTGATGCGGGGTTTAGTTCAGTTATGATTGATGCTTCAAAGCACGAATTAGATGAAAACATTAGAATTACAAAAGAAGTAGTTGAATATGCAAAAGATTTTTCTGTTAGTGTTGAAGCTGAGCTTGGACATGTTGGTGGAGATGAAGATGGTATTACTGGTGGAATTGTTTATGCGGATGCTGAAGAATGTGTGAAGATGGTTTCAGAATCAGGAATTGATTGTTTAGCACCAGCACTTGGTAGTGTGCATGGTCCTTATAAGGGAGAACCGAAGTTAGGGTTTGTAGAAATGGAAGATATTTTTAATAAAACGCAAATTCCGTTAGTTTTACACGGAGGAAGTGGAATTCCTGAAGAGCAAATTAAACGATCTATTTCTTTAGGAACAGCTAAAATAAATGTTAATACAGAAAAACAAATTGCTTTTACTAGTAAAGTTAGAGAAATTTTAAATAATGATGATAAAGTATATGATCCGCGTAAGTATCTAGGACCAGCAGCTTTAGAAATTCGTAAGGTTGTTGCTGAAAAGATTAGTATTTTTGGTAGTAGTAATAAAGCTTAAAGAAAAACTTAGTTCATTTGAACTAAGTTTTTTTATCGACGATTTAGCATTGCAAACAGTCGTAGTATTTGTAAAATTGTTGCTACAAATCCTGCAATATAGGTTAAAGCAGCAGCTTTTAAAACTTTAGCAGCAGCAGCATTTTCAGCATTGTCATAAAGTATTGTATCAGATTCTAAAATACGTAAAGCTCGTTTAGAAGCATCAAATTCAATAGGTAGTGTCATAAGCTGAAATAAAAGCATAAATAATAGCAAATAAATTCCTAACATCCCAATATTTGTTAAACCAAATATTATACCGATAAAAATAGCAACATAGCCTGCTTTATTAGCAAGACCAAAGAAAGGAATAAGTTTGTTTCTCACAGTCATAATTTTATATCCTTCATGATATTGAATTGCGTGTCCTACTTCGTGAGCAGCTACTGCTAAAGCTGCAATTGAAGTACCATTGTAAATATTTTCTTCTAGAATAATTTGTTTTTTTGTTGGATCGAAGTAGTTAGAAGAACGTTTACCGGAATTAAAAATTTTAACATCAGTAATATTATGTGACATTAGAATTTGGTTTGCTACTTCTAAACCTGTTTTCTTTGATTGGGACTCAACTTTTAAATTTTTCTTTAATACGGAATTAAAATAAAATGAAGCTAGCATAACAATAAACATTGATGCCATAAGTAAGAAGAATGTTAAGCTATTTCCATAAAATAAATCATACATCATATTATCATCCTTTCAAGACGCTTTCTAAAATTAAATAATTGTTAAGCATAATATTTTCAAAATCTTTTCCACTATTATAATCTTCAGCTGTTAACGTAAATAGTGGATTGAAATAAAATGCGTTATTACTAACTTTTGTAGATAAAACTTTATCTTTTTTTATAGTAATATATTCAGATAAAGCACTTAAATACTCAGCTTGTGTTGCATTTTCATATTCAGAAGTTGTAGTTTGGTCTGTAGTGATATTTTCAATAAAGTAATAATCTAAACCATTTAGTAAAGTCGAATCAGAAACAATTGTATTATTAGCAGTTTCTTTTTGAATTTTTTCTAAGTTACTGCTTAAAAGTAAAAGCTTATACTTTAGTTTTTCATAATTTGCTGTTAAAGAACTTTCTTTATTAGGCATTTTTTCTATTAAAAGATCCTTAATTAACCCTGAAACAATTAGCATATCCGTTGGTGAAATCCAGAAGTAATCATAATTGTTTTTAGGATTCATTTCTGTTAAATCTCTGATATCTTGTGCCACAATTTTTGAATTATAAACTAAAGGATAACTATTATTAGTAGTATCAGATTTAAAAAATTCTGAAATGTCATATAAATTTAAATCTTCACTATTTTGTGACTCGATAACTTGTAAAACAGCTTCTTTTTCTTGTGCTAGTTGACTAAAAATAAATAAATCACTGTCTAATATACGTTTGATTTTATCTTCTTCTAAAGTAACATTATTATAATCTTGTGCTACATAAACGAAATCATTAATATCATTATTAGGGTCATAAGTATCAAGATTATCATATGTTGTATGTGTATCGATCAAATCTTGACCAATACTTTCGACAATATATTTTAGAGGATAATTTGTAACATAGACAACTAAGTTGTCGTTAATATTTCTACTTTGACATCCAGCAGTTGTAAATAAAATTGCTAAAGATAAGACTACTCTAGTTATTTTCATGTTTTTTCTCCTTTTTTGGTGGTACTAAATCAACACGCATTTTACTTAGGGGATGACATTTACTTAGGCGTATTATAGCAAGTAATGTTCCCTTAATTGTACCATGAATTTCTAGTGCTTCAATTGCATATGCTGAACACGTAGGATAAAACCTACATCTTCTAGGTTGATTAACACTAATATTTTTCTGATAAAATTTGATTGTTTTTATTAAAAATCTTTTCAAATAACTCACCTTTTCCAGTAACATTATATATTATTTTATTAAAAAAAACAAATTGTAGAAGATTTTATTTTCCTTGAAAAAAGGGTATCTCTTTATCAATTAATCTGATATAATATTAGTTGAGGTGATATATGAAAATAATTACGAATAATCCGCTAGTGTATCAACAATTTAATGAAGTATATGAAATAGAATATTTAGAAAATAAAACTTATTTAGAAGTTTTAAATTTTACAAGAGACTTGATACACGAAAATTTCATTTTATTAACTCATCCTTTGTCAGGTAGTATTAAACCTGATGAAACACCTTACAAGAGTATTCTTGTTAAGGAAGGAAGGGATGAATTTAAATCTTTGATGATTATTGAAAATTCTATCATTAAAGCAAGTACAATGATTAAAGAAAGTAAAAAGAAGGAATATACTGAAAAGCTTTTAAAAGATTTTTCAGTAGTTGATTGTGATCTTATAAAATCAGGGTTAGAATCATATGAGATGGTATTAAGCAATTAAAAATTGCTCATACATATATTATTTGGAGGTGTAAAAATGAAATTAGAAATTGGAAACATTGTCATAAATGATATTCAGTTTTCTACAGAATCAAAAATTGAAAACAATATAATTTATGTGAACAAGGAGGAAATTGTTTCATTAATTGATAATGAAAGTTTTTCTTCAATCGATGTTGAGATTGCTAGACCTGGTGAAAGTGTACGTATTACACCAGTAAAAGATGTTATTCAACCTAGGTATAAAGTTGATGGGGGAAACATTTTCCCAGGAATGACTTCTAAAGTTGGAAATGTCGGTTCAGGACGTACGAATGTTTTAGAAAATGCTGCAGTTGTTACTTGTGGTTCAATTGTAGGATTCCAAGAAGGAATTATTGATATGTCAGGAATTGGAGCAGAATATACTCCATTTTCAAAATTGAACAATTTAGTATTGGTTTTAGAGCCAAATGAAAAAATTGATCAATATGAACATGAAAAAGCTTGTCGTTATGCGGGATTGAAAGTTGCAGAATATATTGGAGCACTTTCAAAAGATATTGAGCCTAGTAGTGTTGAGACATATGAAACAAAATCAGTAATTGATCAAGCTAATGAGTATCCTGATTTACCTAAAGTAGGATATGTTTACATGTTACAAACGCAAGGTTTATTACATGATACATATGTTTATGGTGTTGATGCTAAACAAATTATTCCAACTTTCGTATATCCAACAGAAGTTATGGATGGGGCAATTTTAAGTGGTAACTGTGTTAGTGCTTGTGATAAGAATACGACATATCATCACCAAAACAACCCAATTATTAAAGAGTTATATGCGAAACATGGAAAAGAAATCAATTTCTTAGGTGTAATTATTACAAATGAAAATGTTTTCTTAGCTGATAAAGAGCGTTCAAGTAATATGAGTGCTAAATTAGCAAAATTCTTAAATTTAGATGGAGTTGTAATTTCACAAGAAGGTTTCGGTAATCCAGATACAGATTTAATTATGAACTGTAAAAAGATTGAAGCTGAAGGGATTAAAACAGTTATCGTTACTGATGAGTATGCAGGACGTGATGGAATGTCACAATCACTAGCAGATGCAGACAAAGCAGCAGATGCTGTTGTAACAGGTGGTAATGCTAATGAATTAGTTGTTTTGCCGAAAATGGATAAAGTTATTGGAACATTAAACTTTGTTGATAAAATTGCAGGTGGATTTGCAGGGTCTTTAAGAGAAGATGGTACAATTGAAGCAGAAATTCAAGTTATTACAGGAGCTACTAACGAACTTGGATTTAATAAAATGTCGGCTAAGACATATTAATTAGGAGGTGCAGAAAATGAGTAAAAGAGTAGTTCACTATATAAACCAATTCTTTGGTCAAATTGGTGGAGAAGAAATGGCGCATATTGCCCCACAAATTCAAGAAGGTCCAGTTGGTCCAGGGGTAGCAATTAACACTGGATATGGTGAAGATATTGAAATAGTTGCAACAGTTATTTGTGGTGATTCTTATTTCAATGAAAACCTTGAAACAGCTAAAAAAGAAGTTTTAGATTTAATTAAAAGTGCTAATCCAGATATGGTTATAGCTGGGCCAGCATTTAATGCAGGTCGTTATGGAACAGCGTGTGGAACTGTTGCAAAAATGGTTCAAGATGAGTTAGATATTCCAGTTATGACAGCAATGTATGAAGAAAATCCTGGAGTAGATATGTTCCGTAAAGATGTTTATATCTTAGAAACGGCAAATAGTGCGGCAGGAATGAGAAAAGCAGTTCCAGAAGTTGTGCGTTTCTCTAAAAAATTAATAAATGGAGAAGAAATTTTATCACCAGCTGAAGAAAATTATTTCAGTCGTGGAGCAAGAACAAATTTCTTTACAGAAGAAAATGGTGCAACAAGAGCAGTTTCAATGTTAGTTAAAAAACTAAATGATGAGGAATTTGAAACTGAATATCCAATGCCAGTGTTTGATAATGTTGAACCTGGAAAAGCGATTAAGGATTTAAAATCAGCTAAGATTGCTGTAGTTACTTCAGGAGGAATTGTCCCAAGTGGTAACCCTGATCGTATAGAATCTTCTTCAGCTAGTAAATATGGACAATATGCTTTAGCTGATCGTGGAGAAACAGCACATGGTGGATATGATCCAGTATATGCTAATGAAAATCCTGACCGTGTAGTAGCAATTGATGTTTTACAAGAATTAGTTAAAGAAGGTGTAATTGGTTCATTACATGAGTACTACTATACAACAACAGGAAATGGAACTAGTGTTAATAATTCTAAAAAATATGCAGCAGAAATAGCACAAAAGTTATTAGCTGATAATGTTGATGCAGTTATTTTAACTTCTACCTGAGGGACTTGTACTCGTTGCGGAGCAACGATGGTAAAAGAAATTGAGCGTACAGGACTTCCTGTAGTTCATATTTGTACAGTAGTTCCAATTTCATTAACAGTAGGAGCTAATAGAATTGTACCAGCTATAGCTATTCCATATCCATTAGGTAATCCGAAGTTAAATAGTGAAGATGAAAAAGTTTTAAGAAGAAATATTATTGAAAAAGCGTTAAACGCTTTGACAGTAGAAGTTGAAGAACAAACTGTCTTTGAATAAAGCTGCTTTTGCAGCTTTATTCGCTATTATAAAATAGTTTTGGAGTTGAGTTTATGGAGTATAGCCTTGAAACAGTTCTGTTTGCTTTTGCGCTAACTTTATTTGCGGGACTTGCTACGGGTATTGGGAGTTTATTAGCTTTTTATACTAAGAAGACAAATAAAAAATTTCTAGCTACGGCATTAGGATTTTCAGCTGGTGTAATGATTTATGTTTCCTTCGTTGAAATTTTTCCTAAAGCTGAGGAAGCTCTACGTGAAGTTTATAGTGATAAAATAGCCATGATTATTACCGTACTTGCTTTTTTTGGTGGTGTTTTATTAACGGCTATTATTGATAAATTTGTTCCTAGTGCAGCTAACCCTCACGAAGTTCGTAGTGTTGAGGATTTAAGACAAAAAGAAAATGATAATTTAATGCGTGTTGGTCTTTTTAGTGCTCTTGCTATAGCAATTCACAATTTTCCTGAAGGTCTAGCAACTTTTGCAAGCGCCTTGCAAGATCCTAAATTAGGAATTAGTATAGCAATTGCAGTGGCAATACATAATGTTCCAGAAGGAATAGCAGTTTCAGTACCGATTTATCATGCGACAGGAGATAAAAGAAAAGCATTCTTATATTCTTTTGGCTCTGGTTTATCAGAACCAGTAGGAGCAATTATCGGGTTTGTTTTTTTAAGACAAGTTTTTTCACCAACAATTTTTGGAATCCTTTTTGCTGCAGTAGCAGGGATGATGGTATATATTTCTTTAGATGAGTTATTACCAACAGCAGAAAAATATGGTGAACATCATTTAGCCATTTATGGATTGATTAGCGGTATGGCTGTAATGGCTATAAGTCTAATTTTATTTTAATAATATTAATAGAGAAGGGGGAGTTACTATGACAATTTTTGAAAAAGTGAAGCTCAACAATCTTGTATTAGCTAACCGTCTTGGTGTTCCAGCGATGACAACAAGAATGGCGAAAGATGGTTGGGTAAATGAAGATCACTTAATAACATATGGAATGTATGCGAGAAATAAGTTTGGAATGATTATTGTTGAGGCAACGGCAGTAAGTGAGAACGGTAAAATATTTCCAGAAGATTTAGCTATACATGATGATAAATACATTAAAGGATTGAACTATTTATCACGTGTAATTAAGAAACACGGTAGTATTGCGGCAATTCAATTATCACATGCTGGTCGAAGACATTTCAACTATGATAATTTATGGAGTCCAAGTGCTTTGAGCTATAATCAAGAGCCAACAAGAGCTATGACGCTTAATGAAATTGAAGTTGTAAAAGCAGATTTTGTAGCAGCAGCACAACGTGCTGAAAAAGCAGGTTTTGATATTGTTGAATTACATGCAGCGCATGGTTACTTGCTACACCAATTTTTGTCACCATTATCTAATAACAGAACCGATTGCTATGGTGGTAGCTTAGATAATAGGGCAAGATTGTTAACAGAAATCGTTGATGAAATCAAAGCAGCTTGTAACATAGAAGTTATTGTTAGAATAAGTGCAGTTGATTATGATAGTGGTGGTAATACGATTGATGATATGGCAACAGTAGTTAGTTATTTGAGACAAAGAGGCGTTCATTTTATTGATGTGAGTAGTGGTGGTATCACAAAAGGGGATAATGTTTTAACTTATCCGGGATATCAAGTTGAATATAGTGCAAAAATTAAGGAAGGGAATGATGTTTTAGTAAGTACAGTAGGAGAATTAAATGATATCAATCATATGGAAAAAATAGTAGCAGAAGGGTTGAGTGATTTTATTTTTGTAGGAAGATATACAATTTCTAATCCTACTTGGTTAATGAAGGAACAGAAAAATAAAATTAAGCAATTTTATTATCAAACAATTTTGAATTAGGGGGAAAGTATGAGTAGAGTGAATAGCGCAATTATCGAATTTGCTGAATTAGGGAAAATTAAGCTTGAATTTTACGAAGATGTGGAAAATTCGGTGAAGAATTTTTTGCTTTTGGCTAAAAATGGCTTTTATGATGGATTAATAATGCATCGTATTATACCTGATTTTGTAGCGCAAGGTGGTTGTCCAGATAGTACAGGGTTTGGCAATCCGGGGTATAGTATCTTAGGAGAATTTAATAGCAACAACTTTAATAATGAACATAAACATCAAAAAGGTGTAATTGCTTGGGCTAGAGGAGTAGAATACAATAGCGCAGGTAGTCAATTTTATTTGTGTTTAGCAGATGCACCACATTTAGATGGTGATTATGCTGTTTTTGGATATACAGTAGAAGGTTTTGATGTTTTAGATAGATTGAATGAATTAGGTACGTCACATGGAACACCTAAAGAAACGGTAATCATTACAAAAATAACTGTTGATTTAAAAGATGATTATAATTTAGATGTTGAGAAAGTGTAGGACGTAAAGATGGCAAAAAGAATTATATATTATTACATTTATAACTTATTGAGTGTTATGAAGTCAATTTTATTATACGTATTTATTATTTCAATGATTGGGAGCTCAGTTTTATTATTTATTTCTTACCAAGTGTATTCTGATCAAGGGGTAGAAACAATTTATGTCAATTCTAGACCTAATAATGATTTATTGACAACAGAAGAAATAGTTGATATGTACTCACATCAAGATGTACTCGATTTATTGTCACGAGTAGATTTAAATGAAATAGAAGGATATACGGTTACTAATAGTTTGACTAACATGTTGCTGTTAGAAGACTATGATTTTGATTTTGAATTAGACAGCAGTATGTTAGAGATGTCACAAGAAGAATTAGAAGCAAAAAAGCCTAAGCAATTTTTAGGTATGATGACACCGATTATTTTTGACAATGAATACCACTTTACAAGTGGTGACCATGAAATTGTGGAAGGTACTTTTTTAAATAAAGAAAGTAAGCAAAATGGAATTATCATTTCTAAATCTGTTGCAGAAGCTAATGATATTAAAATTGGCGATGTTTATTATGAAAATACATCAGTTAATTTATATAATAGATTAACTGGTAATGCTAATAAAAGTGATGAAGAATTGGCAGATGAATACTTAATTCCTTTAGAAGTAGTAGGAATATACGAGAATAAATCAAGTAATAAAAAAACAGAAGATTATGAATATGGAGAAACTTTTTACATAACAGATGAGAAACTAGAAGAAATTGGAACTACACACAAGTATTTAGATCGTGCAATTGATTATTTAGATGATCAGGAATTAAGAACTAAATATAGTATGCTAGATTATTTAGTTGCTGATATTGAAGAGGAAAATAATGAATATTTTGGATCGATTTATTTGCGTGTCATGGTGGCTTGTAGTGATTTAGTTTGTGCAGAAAAGTATGAAGATGTTTTTAAGAAATTTAATATTGAAAAAGAGTTTGATCAAAGTTTTGATGTTATAAACTCTACGAAATTTATTGAAGCTGCTGATGAACCAATGTTACGTTTTAGAAATATTACAATTTTTGCAGTGATAGGATTTGCACTTTTTGGCATAATTGCGATTGCTATTCAGACAATTTTACAATTTTATGAGCGTAATCAAGAGTTTATTACTCTTAGTTCATCTGGATTGAAAAAATCAGCGATTTTTCAACAATTGATTGTTGAAGATTTGATTAAAGTTATCATTGGCATCATTCCAAGTATTTTTATTGTTAAAAAGCTTTCTGAATGGATAGCGGGAATATTGGCAATTTTACGCGAAATGTCTTTAAATCAATCAACTACAACTATTGATCGTATTTTTGCAGAAATAACAGGGATACAAGATTATAGTGGGATTGAAACAATTACAATTGAAGTAGCAGAAATTAGTTTATTGTTACCAATCTTATTTGCAATTTTTATGACGGTTGTTGCCGTATTTATTGTTAAGATGATAATCTTTAAACGCTACAATAAAAATCAAAAAGATTTTGAATAGGGGGCAATGATGTTAAAACGTATTATATATAGTATTGTTAATATTAAGTTACTTAATTTTTTAATAGTATTTTTTCAAATTGTATCAATTGCAGGTATTCTAATTTCTGCATCACTTTATTTATCAGTTGTAAATGTTATTACAGAAATTGATATTAATCAAAAAATTATTTATTATTCACTTGATGGTGTATATGTTGAAGAATTGAGTGAAGAAGATGCTAGTAAAAATTATAAAGGAACTGCTGCTAAAGAAGTGCATGATTATTTAAAAGATAGTGGTAGAGTAAAAAACTATACAGTTAAGAGCCAATATTTGAATGCTTATCAAGCTAGTGAAGAAGAATACGGTAAAGATAGTTTAGAGACATTTTTAGATAAATATTCTAATAATGATGACTTTGCAGTAGATGTTTATAGTGGCAATGCTGATTTGATGAATGAAATTTTGAATATGCAGTTTAATAGTGGTGAGTATGAAGAGCTAGGTACAAATGAAGTTTATTTACCAAAGAGCTATGCTGAAGCTCGTAATTACAACATTGGTGATATTTTCGAAGTAGCTGTTGAAAAAGCCGGTGTTATAGAGTTCTATGAGCTGAAAATAAAAGATTTGTACGAGTTTGAGAAAGTTGAAAAAGAAAATGAATTCGACTTTAATTCAGATAAGGAAACAATTGTTTTACTATTATCTTATGATACATTTTTAAGTATGGTAGAAGAACCTGAACATAGTTTTGAAGGTTTTTACATAGGTGCAAAAGAAGATGAGGTACAAAAGATTACAGGTGATTTAAAATCATTTATTGTCAATCCTAATTTAGAAGGGGTTATAAATTTAAGTGAGGAAAATGTTGGTGCAAATGAAAATGTATCTGAAATGAAAAACTTATTTTTAGTAATTTTATTTGTAAGTGTTGCAGTCTTTTTAATTACTACTTTTTCAATTAGAAATACAATTTTAAATCGAAGAATAAAAGAAATAAGACTGTATGAAATTTTTGGATTAGTAAAAAAACAAGTGTTGTTGCAACTTTATGTAGAGCGTTTAATACTATTAGCTGTTGCTTCCTTAATTGCAATTATGTTTGGTATTTGGGGAGTTAATAATTTAAAAGACTTAGTGCAAACTCTCTTAGAATATGCAGCAACTACTGTAACAGGAATTGATATTTTAGCTAACATTACAACAGTTAGTGATCACTTTTTAGATAAAATAGTTATCACGCCAAAAGAGATTAGTGATGTTTATTTAATGCAAAACATTAATATGATTTTTGTTTTTACGGCATCATTAAGTAGTGTTGTTGTGATGACGTTAGTTATTGAAGCTTTTCTTTATAAAAGACTTACAAAAAGAATTGGAAATATGAGGGGTGAATAAAATGGGATATAGTATTAGCAATTTAAATTTAAGTTATATAGATGGTGAAATGAGAAGAATTATATTTGAAGATGCAGAGGCTAGTTTTGAAGAAGGTAATTTGTATGCGATTATGGGTCGTAGTGGTAGTGGTAAATCGAGTTTACTTTCAGTATTGACTGGACTACAAAAAGCAGATACTTCTGAAATTATGTTTAATGGAGAAGAAATTGTAGAGAAAAATTTTGCACAATTTAGAAGAGATAATGTAGCAATTATTTTTCAAAATTATAATTTAATTGAATATTTATCACCAATGCAAAATATTACAGTAGCACTTAGTATTCGTAAGGGTAGTCAACAAAATAGTAATGATTATATTGGTTATTTATTAGATTTAGTAGATATTTCAGAGCAAAACATTAAAAAGAAAGTATCAAAACTTTCCGGTGGAGAAAAGCAGCGTGTAGCGATTGCGCGTGCATTAGGTGTTGATGCTGATATTATCATTGCCGATGAGCCTACAGGTAATTTAGATGTAGAAAATGAAAAAAAAGTTATTGAACTATTTAAGAAAATTGCACGTGAGCACAATAAAATAGTAGTGATTGTTACCCATTCGGCAGAAGTGGCAAAAGAGTGTGATACTGTTATTTGGATAAAGGATAGGAAGTTAGTTGCCAATGTCAATGTATGATGATTTTTCAAAAGATGGACCTACTGAAAATAGGATAGGCGAGCGCTATGAAAAAATTAGAATACCATTATATAAACAAAAAGAAGTTTATTATATTTTAATAGCAATTATTGTTTTAATGACTATTATATTTTTTACACTTTATACACCTAAAATTGAAGTTCCAAAGTTCATTGGAGAAAAATATAGCACAGCTGAGTCTTGGGCTGAGGCTAATGATGTAAAGTATGAGCGTGTTAATGAATTTTCTGAGGCAGTTGACAGTGGAGTAGTAATCTTGCAAAGTGTAGATGCAGGAGAGAATATGGCATTAGATACAAAACTCGTATTAGTTGTTTCAAAAGGTCCAGATCCGGATGTGAAAGTAGAAATACCGGAGTTTACGGATATGACTTTTGAAGAAGCTAAAACATGGGCCGATGATAATTATTTAGTAAATACTAAAATAAAAGAAGAATATAGTGACACAGTAGAAAGTGGTAAATATATTGAATTAATATTAGATGATAATTTTAATAAAGATGATTTTACAAGAAAAGATAATTTAGAAGTTAAGTTTTCTAAAGGAATTGAGCCTGAAGAAAGTACAGTTGTTATGTCTGATTTTGTAGGAAAAACAAAAGCCGAAGCAGTATTATGGTGTGAAAATAATAACATTAATGTTAAAACTAGAGAATCATTTAGTGATACTTTTCCGATTGGAACAATTATATCGCAAAATGTTGATAAAGGTGTTTCGGTGGAACGTGATTCATCAATAACGATTGAAGTTTCTAAAGGGCCATCTGCAACAGTACCAAATGTCCTAGGATTTGAAGAAAGTACAGCTTTAGATAAAATGACTAAAGCGGGATTAACTGCAGTTTCAAAATATAGTTATAATAATAAAGTAGCAACAGGAAAAATTATTACTCAAAGTGTTCGTGCTGGTCAAAGAGTTAAAGTTGGAGAAAGTGTTATTGTTACAGTTTCTCTAGGAAAAATTCCATTATCTAATCCGGTAGGAGTGACATATGATGTGTTTTATACGATGATTAATGATTTCAATAAGCAAGGAGCTAATTTACAAATTAGTATTACTTATGTAGATCATAAAGATTATCCTTCAGCTGAAAAAGGAACAATCGTATATTCTTCACATAAAAATACCGTTTTAAATGTAGGAACAAAGTTGACTATACACGTTGTAGAATAAAAGAAAAGACTCCAAAGGGAGTCTTTTTATGTGATTTGATTTTTAAAGTTTAAATAGCATTCTGGACATAATGATTCATATTCGATATTTCCACTACCATCAATAGCAATACGTTCTCCTTCAAAAACAAAATTGCCATTAATTTTGCGAGCATTAACCATAGCTTTCTTTCCACAACGACAAATTGTTTTAACTTCTTCAAGGGAATGAGCGATTTGCAAGAGACGAGTACTTCCTTCAAAGCCATCCATCAAAAAATCGCAGCGAATACCATAACAAATTACAGGAATCTTTTTTAAGACAGCAATTTCAAAAAGTTGGTCAATATGCTCTTTACTTAAAAACTGTGCTTCATCTACTAGAATACATTTAATATTCTCTAAATTAAGCTCTAATAGATTATCATTCTCTTTTACTAAAACATCGACACTTCTTTTTAAATTTAATCTTGAGATTAGTAAATTATCACCCTTAGTATCAATTTTTGGCTTTATAACTAAAACTTTCATATTTCGTTCTTCATAGTTGTGAGCTACTTGCATTAGAGCAGTTGATTTACCGGAGTTCATTGCTCCATATCTAAAATAAAGTTTACTCATGTATTTTAACCTTTCTAAATTTACGGTATACTTTTTTGAGGCTAAAAGGCTGCTCGACCATTTTATAAAGATAATCATCTCCAGTTGTAAAGCCAACATAAGAATGGGTAATTTCTTTTTTCTTATTATTTACATAAATAACAGCATTAAAAACATAAACAAATTTATTGTTGATTTTAACGTAATAAGATAAATCTTTTAATCTTATTTCTGTATAATCATCATAGTTACGAACATCCCAATTATATACTTTAGCAAATTTTTTGAAAATAATAAAATTTTGATCATTTTTAATAATCTTAAATAAATCTTCGTCAATTTTCAACTGTTTTTTTTGTGTTTCATAAATTGTTACTTTATGACCAGTAAGAATACCTATTTTAAAAATACCATTCTCTAATTCTGCAACGAATTTCCACTGGGAAGGGATAGGTTTCGATGCTAAATAGACATGTTTGACATTTTTTAGTTTTCGACGAATCAAATGTATTAAATAACGACGATAAATAGCTAGAACTATTAAATAAACTAAATCGAGTATTAAAATGCTTGAAAATAAATAAATGGGATTTAAATCTAATAATAGATGTAAAACTATTCCGATAATGTTTGATGCGATAATTACGGTATCAATTGTATATGTAGCATTGATTGAATACCATTTATCAATAAAAGGCCAAAATATTTTTACACCGTAGTTGTTAAATAAATCTGTAATAATATGTAGATAAACACCAATAAAAATCCATGGCAGTAATATATTACTATTAAGATCAATTTGTGCTAAAAAGATATTAGCAATAACATTTAATAGTAGTGCTAAGATATTAAAAACGATTATTGAGTGTGTTATACCACGGTGTTGATTAATATAAGTCTTATTGCCAAACAACTTAGTTATAACATCAATATCAGGAAGATTAGAAGCGATAATTGTAAAAGCAAATGTTAGGGGAATTGCCATTTGTTCTGAAGCTAATACTGGAGTATTAATTGCAATTAAAGCAATCGATGTTCCCATTACTGAATGACTAAACGGATCCATATTTTCACCTTCCTTCTATAGGCAATTATAACATAAAAATGTCCTACATAAAAAAAAGTTCTTAAAATAAGAACTTTTAATAATCACCTTGTAACATCATTGCTTCAGCTACTTTAATAAATCCGGCAATATTAGCACCAGCAATTAAATCATAACCAAATCCATAACACTCTGCAGAGAAAACACAACTACTGTAAATATCTTTCATAATCTGTTCTAATTTTGCATCTACTTCTGCTGCTGTCCAAGAAATTCTTTGTGAATTTTGTGACATTTCTAATGCTGAAGTTGCAACTCCTCCTGCATTTGCTGCTTTACCAGGACCAATAGCTACATTATTTTCTTTTAGTAGTTCGATTGCTTCAGCTGTTGTTGGCATATTAGCACCTTCACAAAGATACATAACTTTGTTAGCTACTAACTTTTCTGCATCCTCTACTTGAATTTCATTTTGCGTTGCACATGGCATAGCAACATCAACAGCTACACCCCATGGTTTTTCATTTGGATAAAATTCACATCCGAATTTTTTAGCATAATCTTCAACTTTATCTCTTCCTGATGCACGCATTTCTAATAAATAACTAATTTTTTCGTCTGTTGTAATACCATCTTTATCATAAATATAACCATCAGGTCCAGATAGAGTTACAACTTTACCACCTAATTCGTGAACTTTAGTACAAGCTCCCCAAGCAACATTTCCAAATCCAGAAACGGCTACTGTCTTACCTTCAAAATTTAAACCATTATGTTTTAACATTTCATTTGCAAAATAAGTAGCTCCAAATCCAGTTGCCTCAGGTCTAACTAAACTTCCTCCATATTGACGAGCCTTACCAGTTAGCACACCATTTTCAAATGCTCCTCTAATACGACGATATTGTCCATATAAATAACCGATTTCACGACCACCTACACCAATATCTCCAGCTGGAACATCAATATCTGGACCAATATGTCTTTGTAATTCTGTCATAAAGCTTTGACAAAAACGTTTAATTTCACTATCGCTTCTTCCACGTGGATCAAAATCAGAACCACCTTTACCTCCACCAATTGGTAAACCAGTTAGTGAGTTTTTGAAAATTTGTTCAAATCCTAAAAATTTTATTAAACCTAAATATACTGTTGGGTGAAAACGTAAACCACCTTTATAAGGACCAATAGCACCATTAAACTGTACTCTGATACCTCTATTAACATGTAGTTCTCCTTCATCATCTACCCAAGGTACTCTAAATTGAATAGAGCGTTCTGGCTCAACAATTCTTTCAAGTATATTGGCTTTAATAAATTCAGGGCGTTGTTCCAAAACAGGATACAATGAGTCCAATACCTCCCTAACAGCTTGTAAGAACTCAGGTTCATTCTTATTCTTACGTTCGGTACTTTCCCATACATTCTCGATGTATTGAGCAACTTTTTTGCTAGCCATAAAGCTACCTCCTAAAATATATTAAATTTTCTACCTATATTATTACATATTCGTTAGTTTTTAACAACATAATAATGCAATTTTCTTTATAAAATATGATATAAAATGAGATATAATTAAATATAAGCAGAAATGTAATAAAATAGAATAACTAAAACGAACTTAAATTTATTAAATGCTTGTAATTAATGTAAAAATTATTTGCTATGCAAAATAATAAATGTAGGTATTCTGTAATGCAAAGTGTAAACAAAAAACCAGCATAGCCGGTTTTTTACAATTAAATTGTATTAATTAGTAGTATACTTTTTTACTGCAATAAGAATAAATGCAGCAACTAATGCAAATAATGAATATTCAATGCTTCCAGTTTTAGGAAGGGGTTTATTTTTATTATTAGAATTTGTTGGTATATCTGTAGTTTCATCAGTTCCATCATTAGGATCTGTTGGTGTCTCAGTAGTTTCATCAGTTCCATCATCAGGATCTGTTGGTGTCTCAGTAGTTTCATCAGTTCCATCATCAGGATCTGTTGGTGTCTCAGTAGTTCCGTCATCAGGGTTTTCAATCTCTTTTTCTATGTATTCAACTTCTTTATAGATTGTTCCAGAAAAATAAAATGCTGCGCTATCATTATTTATCAGTTCTGTATGATACCACTGTGCCATTAAGGAATGTGAACCAAGTTCTGTTATATCAAAAATAGGTTCCTCATAAAAATTAATTTCTTCCCCACTATTTTTATGAATCTCTTGACCTAAATCAAATTTCGTTGGTTCATAAATAGTCTCACTCTCAAGATGAATTTCTTGATTAGACATATCAAGTGATATAATTTTTGGATACGAAGTTCCAAATGAGCTAATATCAGTAATACGGTTAAACATTAGACTTAATCTTTCTAAATTAGTTAAGTTAGCTAGTGGGCTGATATCAGATATTTGGTTAAAAGATAAGTCTAATTCAGATAGACTACGCATATTAGCTAGTGGACTAATGTCAGTGATTTTATTGGTTGACAGATATAAATAATATAGATTACGTATATTAGCTAGTGGACTAATATCACTAAGGTCATTACCCACTAAATCTAGCGTAAACAAGTTTAGAGAACTTAGCGGAGATAAATCAGATATCTCATTACCGCCTAAATGTAAATAATTCAGTGCTGAGTATTGACCTATAATTTCTAAATCTTGATTATTGATTGACGACCGATTAAGTCCAAGTTGCATTAAACTTCTTTTGTTTTTTAGTAAAAGTAGTATTTCTTCTGAAACAGCGATTCCACTCATATCTAAAATTGAAATATTAGTAATATTTCTCATAATATCAGTAACTTGCTCAACATCTGAAATAGGATTGTATCCAATCGAAAGATAGCTTAAAGATTTTAATGTTGCTACTGGAGATAAATCCTGAATCTTATTGTATTTTAGATTAAGCTTATCTATTGTAGTCATACCATTTAAAGCGCTAATATCAGATATTTTATTACGTTCTAAATAAAGTGTAGTTAATTTTGAATAAGATGCAAGATTACTAATTGGAGAAATATCGGTAATGTTATTATTAGATAACATTAAACTTCTGACATTTACTAAATATTCTATCCCCGTAATGTCACTAATATTTTCATTTCTTGCATCAAGACTCGTAATTTTTGCCATATCTTCTTCTGTAATATCTTCTGCTGTATATCTTCCTAAGGCATAATTTAGACTTTTTTTAAGGTTTTCATCTGGTATATAAACTACATCTGTAGGAGCAGCATAAATATTTTTGTTAGTTAATGTTAATAGTGCTATTACCATTGCACTAATTAGTATTTTTGTTATTTTTCTTTTTTTCATGAACAATTATTTCCTTTCTTTTTAATCAATATTATTAACTTTATATTCAAGGTTGTTTGATTTTATTAAATGCGACATTAAAATTAATATATATTACAATATGTAATAATCCTTTAACAATCGCAACCTAAATCTTAACATAAGTGTACAATTATGTCAAATAAAGAACATTTGTGAATAGCTCTACTTTAAAAAATGAGGTTAAAAAGATAAGTTTACACTGCTTGGTAAAGGGCAAATATTCTAAAATTACAATTATTATGATATAATAAAAAAAGGTGATGACAAGATGAAAGATAAAAATGAAAAACGATATAAGTTAAGTAAAAAAACACGTGTTATAATTGCTGTTTGTGCAGCAATTATCTTTTTGGGAGGACTAGGATTTTCAGCAGGTGTTTTAGTAACAGAAAATAAATATGGAAGTCAAGAATTCAAGGATTTAATGCGTATATATGAGATATTAAATAAGGCTTATTATGAAAATGTTGATATTGACGCGTTTACTGAAGGGGCTATTCGAGGAGCTGTTACTAGCTTAAATGACCCGTATAGTGTTTTTTACAATGAGGAAGAAACAGCTGAATATTTTACACAATTAGAAAATGAGTTTGTTGGAATAGGGGTTGTTTTAAAAGAAACAATTAATGGAGTAGTTATTGAAAGAATAATTGATGATTCACCTGCAAAAAAAGGAGGACTTTTAGAAGGAGATATCTTTTATAAAGTAGATGATGTAGATGTAAGTGAGTCGACAATTGAAGAAATTCGTACTTTGACTTTAGGAGAAAAAGGGGTTGTTGTTGATATTAGCGTTTTACGTAATGAAAAAGAGCTTGATTTTTCTATTACGCGTGATTTAGTAGAAATTGATACAGTTATTACAAAAACATTTGAGAATAATGGGTTATATGGTTATATTCAAATTACTTCTTTTACATCAACAGTAGATAAGGAATTTAAGGAAGCTTATCAAAACTTAAAAAAACAAGGTATTGAAGGATTAGTTATCGATGTTCGTAATAACGGGGGTGGTTATTTACAACCTACTTTAAAAATTGCCGATATTTTTGTAGATGATAGTAAGCCCATTTATCGTGAAGAACATCGTAGTAAAAACTCAGATATAGTTTATGGTGATAAAAATCGTGATGATTTACCACTTGCCGTTTTAGTGAATGGAAATAGTGCATCTGCTTCAGAAATGTTGGCTGCTGCTTTAAATGAAGCAGGTAATGCAATGATTGTTGGAGAAACGACATTTGGTAAAGGTACGATACAATCTTCAGAATACATTGATGATAATATGCTAAAATTAACAACTGCTAAGTGGTTGACACCTAATGGTGAATGGATACATGAAGTAGGTATTGTTCCTGATTATGATGAGAGTTTAGCTGAGCCTTTGCTATATCAAGATTTATATATTGAAAATTCACTAGCATATGATATGGTAGATTCACGTATTTTACAGATGCAATTAATTTTAAATTTAAAAGGGTATTCTGTACGTAGTGATGGATATTTTGATAAAAAAACACAAACGGCCTTAAAAGCTTATCAAGAAAAAAATAATCTAAAAGTGAATGGTGTTTTAGATGTTGCAACAGCAGCTAATTTAACAAAAGATTTAAATGAATATCAAGAAGATGATATGAATGATAATCAATTACAATTAGCGCTTTCATTACTGAGTGGTGATGTAGATGAATAGGGGACTGTTTGTAACTTTTGAAGGTGGTGAAGGAGTTGGAAAAACTTCTGTTATTACTGCTTTAGAAAAATTATTAACTAATGTTAGTCTTGTAGTAACTAGAGAACCTGGAGGAGTTAGTATTGCTGAACAGATTAGAGAAGTTATTTTAGATTGTCAAAATAGTAATATGGATGGCTTAGTAGAAGCTTTTCTTTATGCAAGTAGTCGAAGACAACATTTAGTAGAAAAAGTTATTCCTGCATTAAATGATGGGAAAGTTGTGTTATGTGATCGTTATATAGATAGCTCAATCGTTTATCAAGGATATGCTAGAGGACTGGGAATGGAAAAAGTTCGAAAAATTAATGATTTAGCAATTGATGGGTTAATGCCTGATATTACTTTCTTTTTTGATATTTCTCCTAAAGAAGCGTTTAAAAGGCTAGAGAGTCGTGAGATGAATCGTTTAGATTTAGAGAGTCAAACTTTTCATGAGAAGGTTTATGAAGGTTATCAAAAAATTATTAATGATGATCGTTTTATTGTTATTGATGCACGTCTTCCTTTCGAAGAAGTTGTCGATGAAGTATATCAAAATTTGATGAAGAAATTAGGTAATATTTGTGAATAATCATGATTATTTATATAAAGCTCTTGCTAATGGAAGATTGTTTCACGCTTATATTTTAGTAAGTAGTAACTATGAAAATCAATTAAATATGTTAAAAAAGTTTATTAAAGATTTGAATTGTTTAAATTCTAATCATGCTTGTGGTGTCTGTGAAGCTTGTGTTAGTAAAAGTTATTTACTAGATTTTCATATTGTTGAATCACAAAAGCAAATTATTGGTAAAGAAGATATTTTAAGTTTATTTTCTAAAATTGCTAATAAATCATCTTTTAAAAAGGTTTATCTTATTAAAGAAGCGGATAAAATGAATCATCATGCGCAAAATACGTTACTAAAAACGTTAGAAGAGCCTTATGATAATACATACGCTTTTTTAGTTACCGATTCTATTCAAAAGCTTTTACCGACAATTGTGAGTAGGTGTATTGTTCTAAATTTTGATAGTTTAGTTAAAAAACCTTTTATTGATGATATAAGTTATTTAAAAGATGAAGTAAAAAGATATCAAATAGCAATAGATGATAATTTTGAAGATTTATTTGTGATAAGTAAAGAGGTTTTGAAGGTGTATAGTGTACAAAAAGATATTGCTTATTTATTAGAAGGTTTAATCTATAAGAAATTTAGTTCACGTGAAGAATGTCGTATGATAGTGTATATTATGATTTGTTTGTGTGAAATGATGCTTCATTATAAGGTTAATGAGTGTGAAGATATTTTCAGCGATTTAATAGAAATTAGTGATAATCTTGAAGAACAAGAAGTTATTGAGCTCATTGATAGTTTATTAGAGGCTAAACTAATGTTTGACTACAATGTTAATTACAAGCTTATTTTAGATAAAGTTTTTATAGAGAGGAGTTAAAAATGCCTTTAGTTGTAAAAGTAAAGTTTATAAAAAATAATATTGCGACGGGTAAAGTTTATTATTTTGATAATAATGAACTAGAGTTAAAAGATGGAGATCGCGTTATTGTTGAAGCAGCCGAGCATGACTGTTATTGTGAAGTAGTTGGTAATCTAGAAAATATTTCAGAAGATAAAATTACTTCGAAGTTAAAAGTAGTTAAGTATCTTGCTGGAGAAAAAGAAGAAAAGCAGCATTTAAAAAATGTTCAAGATTGTCAAAAGATTGTGAAAGAAGTGCGTGAATTAGTCGAAAAATACGCTTTAAATATGCAAATTATTAGTGCGGAATACACATTTAATAGAAAGCAGTTATTAGTGCAGTTTATTTCTGATCAGCGTATTGACTTTAGAGAATTAGTAAAAGATATGGCGGCAAAATATCGTACACATATTGTTTTACGCCAAGTAGGTGTTAGAGATGAAGCAAAAGTCATTGGTGGTATCGGTATGTGTGGGCGAATTTTGTGTTGTAATAGCTATTTAACAGAGTTTAGTAGTGTTAGTATTAATATGGCTAAAAATCAAAATTTATCATTAATTCCTAGTAAAATTAGCGGTGTTTGTGGACGTCTATTATGCTGTTTAGTTTATGAAGATGAAACGTATAAAGAGTTAAAGAAAGGTTTGCCAAAAATGAATTCTGTTTTTGAAACAGAGAATGGTAAAGGTAAAGTAGTTGGAATTAATGTTTTGACAAAAACAATGCGTGTTTTAGTTAAAGATCATGGAATAGTTGAAGTGAAGTTAGATGGAAGTGATTAATGATTTATTAAATTATCAAAATTTAAAAATTTTTCAACGTACTGATGCTTTTTGCTTTTCACTAGATAGTGTGATGTTAGCAAATTTTGTTACATTAAATAAAAAAATAAAAAAGGTTGTTGATTTAGGAACAGGCAATTGTCCAATTCCTATGATTTTAACAACAAAGTGTGATGCTGATTTTATTGGCGTAGAAATCTTAAAAGAAAGTTATGAATTAGGTAAAAAAAGTATTTACTATAATAAATTAGAAAATCGTATTAAAATCATACACGATAATTTGATTGGTATAAATAAAGTTATCGGTCGTAGTAAGTATGACCTCGTTACTTGTAACCCACCTTTTTTCACGCTGGAAAAACAATTTAATATTTCTAAATTTCCACTTAAGCAAAGTGCGAGGCATGAGCTAAATGTTACTTTTGAGCAGATTTGTCAAGAGGCTAGTCAGCTGTTAAAAGATGGAGGATATTTTTCAATTGTTCATCGTAGTGAAAGATGTTTAGAGTTACTTACTTTAATGAAGAAGTTTCGATTAGAACCTAAGAGGATTAGATTTGTATATGCGAGTAGTAGTAGTAATGCAGAAATGGTGTTAATTGAAGCAAGGAAAAATCGTGGTGCGGAGTTAAAAGTTTTACAACCTCTAATTATTCATGATGAAAATGGTGACTACACAGCAATAGTAAAGGAGATGTTCAAATGAAATTATACATTGTTCCAACACCTATTGGAAATTTAGAAGATTTTACTTTTCGTGCTGTAAAAGTTTTGCAAGAAAGTGACGCTATTTTTTGTGAAGATACACGTGTAACGATTAAGCTTTTGAATAGTTATGAAATTAAGACAAAACTTCATAGTTTACATGAACATAATGAAATGTCTAGACTAGAAATGATAAAAAATTATCTCGATGAAGAAAAGCAAATCGTATTAGTCAGTGATGCAGGTACTCCTTGTATTAGTGATCCAGGAACTAAAATTATCAACCAATTATTGAAAGAAGGGTATGAAGTTACTGCTCTTCCTGGAGCTACTGCTTTTACGACTGCTTTAAGTGCTTCTGGATTTGATACATCAAAGTTTAGTTTTTACGGTTTTTTTGAAAGGAAGCAACAAAAGGCGGTTAAGCAGTTGAAAACTTTGATAGGTAATGATCAACTAAGTGTATTTTATGAGAGTCCACATCGAATAAATAAAACATTACAATTGATTTATGAAACACTAGGTGATGTGAAAGTTTGTCTTGGAAGAGAATTGACAAAATATTATGAACAATATTACCGTGGAAATATTAGTCAATTTCTCGAAACGCAGTTTAAAGGAGAGTTAGTTTTGATTTTGGATAAGGTACCAGCGCTTGAAAAAAATATTGTTGAAGAAGTACAAAATTTATATGAACGAGGATATTCTCAAAAAGATATTATTAAAATGTTGAAGGATGAGTTTAATAAGAATGATATTTATCGAGAGTATTTAAAAATTAAAAACAATTGATTATTAAGATACAAAACAGTAATGCTAAATTTAGTAAATGATAAAGAAAGAACAACTGATTTTCAAGAAATACTATAAAATATAAGAGCCATGTAGCTAGTAATAAAAAACATTAAAAAAACAAAGCAACCTTAAAGTTGCTTTGTCAATTAGTTGCCATTCCTTAAAATAAAGGAATGGTTTTTATTTATCAGCTTCTAAAAATTGCTCTACTAAATCATTAATATTATCTACTGTATATGTAGTAGATGTACGCTCTACTTTTCCATCTTTTACATAAACGAATAGTGGTACGAATTGTACATCTAATTCTTCGACAAGTTCAGTAGCATTCTCATCGTTAACGTATGTGTAATACACTTCATTATAACCTAGTTCTACGGCTCTTTCGTTAACAAGAGGCAACGCCTCTTGGCAGTAAGGTCATGTTGGGCTACCAATAATGAGATAAAATGACTCATTTTTAGCAGTTAGATCTCTGTATTGTAGCGTATCTAATTGTTTGAAAATATGATCTTCTGGCATCTGGTAGTCTAAAAAATTAACTTGTGAAATTGGTTTTTCTTCTTTAGGCGTTTCTTCGGTTGTTTTTTCATTATTACAGCTAGTAAGTAGTAAAACTAAAACTAACGAAAACATTAATCTTTTCATAGAATCCCTCCTTATTTATTAGTAATAGCTTTAAGTAGCATTTTCCAGAAATTAAAATATTTGTAAAATGGTGATTCAATCATTGTTTGTATTTCCGAATGTAAATTTTCAAATTGTTTACTATAATCAGTACCACTTAAATCACTAAAGCCAATAAAATTAACATCTGTGAATTTAGTAGTCTCTGAAGTAGGGAAAACGGATTTTAAATACAGTTGTAAAGTTTGCAAAGTTTCTTTTGGAGTTTCATTATATTCTATGGTAACTAATAATAAGCTCGATCTCCCATAAATATCTAATTCATTTTTTGCAAAATAAAGTGTAATATTACTAACCATTGCAGGAGTTTTAGCATTTGAAGTACCATTTGTTTCAGCAATTTTTTGTAAGAAAGCATCAACGGTAACTTCTGTATAATCTTCAGCAGTGGGATTTTTTTTAGTAGCTAATTTGAAAATATTACCAGATTCGTATGTGACGTATTCAACATCACTTTTTTCACTTAAGTAGTGATCAATTTTTTCTAACGTTGTATTACTCGCGTGCCAGTAGAAGCTATAACCTATAAGAAGTCCAACAGCAGCTATGACTATTCCTGCGATGGCAAATGATATTTTCATGCTTATCACCTCAATTAATATTCTACCATATATATGTATTTTTTAATAGTAAACATACAATAATTGTCAAAATTCATAGATAAAAATTTAAGATAGTGTTATAATTTCTTTAGGAGGTGTTGTTTGATGAAAATGAAAGTTTTATCTAAAAGTCATCGACAAGAAGGTTTTAGCTTTGAGGAAAAAGAAATTCCCAAGATTAATGCAGAAGAAGTATTGATAAAAGTTGTCTCTGCTTCACTTTGTGGAACGGATATGCATATTTATCATTTTGATGAGTGGAGTCAAAATCGTGTAAACGTTCCTCTGACAATAGGTCATGAACTATCTGGTCGTGTAATAGAAGTAGGTGAAAATGTAACAACTCATAAAGTTGGTGACATTGTAGCTTGTGAAACGCACATTGTATGTAATGAGTGTGATTTATGTTTAAGTGGTAATGCTCATGTTTGTAAAAATACGAAGATTATTGGTGTAGATGTAGATGGTGCATTTGCTCCATATATTGCGATGCCTGCAGAAAATTGTCGTATCCAAGAAAGTAAATTAAATCCAAAGTATTTATCGGTTTTAGAACCATTAGGTAATGCGGTGCATACAGTATTAAAATTTGATGTTTTAAATAAAGATGTAGCAATTGTTGGATGTGGTCCTATTGGATTGATGGCTGTTAATGTTGCTAAGGCAGAAGGTGCTAAAAAGATTATTGCTGTAGAAATTAATGAATATCGACGTAATCTTGCTAAAAAACTTGGTGCAACACACGTTATAAATCCTTTAGAAGTAGATGTTGTTGCAGAAATTATGGCAATTACGGGTGAAGGAATCGATGTTGGTTGTGAGTTTAGTGGAAATGAGCAAGCGATTCAAAGTTTATTAAAATACATGAAATTGAATGGTAAAGTTTCTATGTTAGGAATTCCACCAGCACCAATTACAATTGACTTAGGAGCAGACATTGTTTTTAAAGGATTAACACTATATGGTGTAGTTGGTCGAAAAATGTATGAAACGTGGGAACAAGTAGAAAAGTTAATCAAAGAAGATAAGATTGATTTAGAAACAGTTGTTACACATGAATTTAAGCTTGAGGATTATGAAAAAGCTGTTGCTTTAATGGATAGCGGTAACTGTGGAAAAATTATTTTTAATATTGGAGGAGAAGATGAGTAATACGACATACTTAGAAGAGCTTGTTAAAACTTTGCATGATGATGGAGTTTATCGTAAACTACCGATTAATGAAGGGCCTTGTGCTGCTAGAGTAGTTATTGGCGGTAAGGAAATTATCAATTTGTCTTCAAATAATTATTTAGGGTTAGCTACTAATCCACGTATGAAAAAAGCGGCAATTGAAGCTATTGAAAAATACGGTGTTGGTGCAGGAAGTGTGCGTACAATTATCGGTAATACTGATTTACATGAGAAGTTAGAAGAAGTTTTAGCTAAATTTAAAAAAGAAGAAGCAGTAATGGTTTTTCAATCTGGTCTTAATTGTAATATGGGAGCAATTCAAGCAATTACTAATAAGGGTGATTTGATTATTTCTGATGAATTGAATCATGCTTCGATTATTGATGGTATAAAATTGAGTAAAGCTGATAAAGCAATTTTTAGACATAGTGATTTAGCACATTTAGAAGAGATTTTAAAAGAGAAGCGTCAAGATTATGAGCAAGTGTTAATTATTACAGATGGGGTATTTAGTATGGATGGTGATTTAGCTAAATTACCAGGTATTGTAGAGCTTGCTAAAAAATATGATTGTATGACTTATGTTGATGATGCTCATGGAAGTGGCGTTTTAGGTGAAAATGGTCGTGGAACAGTTGATCATTTCAATTTACATGGGGAAGTTGATTTTATCATTGGAACTTTATCTAAAGCAATTGGTGTAGTTGGCGGATATGTTGCTGGTAGTAAAGCAATGCAAGAATGGTTAAATCACCGTGGTCGTCCAATTTTATTTTCAACAGCATTGCCACCAGCTAATGTAGCGGCAATTATCGAAGCGATTAATATTCTAGAAACAACTGATGAGTATACGAAAAGACTATGGGATAATGCTAGATATTTCAAAAAGCAATTAGCAGAATTAGGTTTTAATACAGGTAATAGTGAGACACCGATAACACCAGTTATAATCGGTGAAGAAAGTGAAACAATGGCTTTTTCTAAGGCACTTTTAGCAGAAGGTGTTTACGTAAGTCCAATCGTGTTTCCGACTGTTCCTAAAGGGACAGGTCGCTTGCGCTGTATGATTAGCGCTGATCATACAAAAGAAGATTTAGATCGTGCAGTTTTAGCTTTTAAAATTGTAAGAGAAAATCTTAAATAATCTTGATTTTTTTAGACAATAATGTTAATATCTTTGTATGATGATGTTAAGAAAAAATATCAAAGTAAATATTGAATTAAAGGAGGTTGGATTAATGGGGATTAATCTAACCTTTTTTATGAAAAAAGGAGAAGGATATGGGAAAAGTAAAGATAACAGAAACAGTACTTCGCGATGGACATCAATCATTAATTGCAACTAGACTTACAACAGAAGAAATTATGGGTGTTGTTCAAACATTAGATGAGGTAGGCTACCATGCTTTAGAAGTATGGGGTGGAGCAACATTTGATTCATGTATACGTTTTTTAGATGAAGATCCTTGGCAAAGATTACGAAAAATTAGAAAAGTAGTTAAAAATACTAAATTACAAATGTTACTAAGAGGTCAAAATTTACTTGGGTATAAGCATTATTCTGATGAAATTGTTGAAAAATTCATTGAAAAAAGTATTGAAAATGGAATAGATATTATTCGTGTTTTTGATGCATTAAATGATGTACGTAATTTAAGAAGTAGTATTGAAGCTATAAAAAAATATCATGGGCATGCACAAGTAGCTTTAAGTTATACGATTAGTGAAGTACACACTATAGAGTATTACGTTAATTTGGCAAAAGAAGCAGAAGAAATGGGAGCTGATTCTATTTGTATTAAGGATATGAGTGGAATTTTATTACCAGAAGTTGCCTATGAATTAGTCAAACGTTTAAAATCAACTTTGAAAATACCTTTAGAGTTACACACGCATGCTACGAGTGGTTTTAGTGAAGTTTTATATGCTAAAGCTATTGAAGCAGGTGTAGATATTATTGATACTGCACTTAGTCCTTTTGCAGGTGGAACATCACAACCATCTACTGAAGCAATGCAATATATGTTTGAAAATACGGAGTTTGATTTTGAACTAAATGTAGATAAACTAAATGAAGCAACTGATTATTTAATTCCAATTCGTGATAAGTATTTAAAAGAAGGAACTTTAAATCCTAAAGCATTGATGGTTAATCCTAATATTTTACTTTATCAAGTTCCTGGAGGAATGCTGTCTAACTTGATGTCGCAATTACAGCAACAAAATGCTAGTGATCGCTATGAAGAAGTTTTAAAAGAAATTCCGAAAGTACGAGCTGATTTAGGTTATCCACCACTTGTTACACCACTTTCACAAATGGTTGGAACACAAGCTGTGATGAATGTTTTAACGAATGAACGTTATAAAATGATTCCTAAAGAAATTAAAGATTATGTTAAGGGTCTTTACGGGAAAACTCCTGTAGAGATTAGTGAAACGATTAAAAAGAAAATTATCGGAGATGAAAAAAGTATTACACATCGTCCTGCTGATGACATTGAAGAAACATTTGCTGAATATCGAGAAAAGTGTGCTGAATATGCGAAGTCTGATGAAGATGTTTTAATATATGCTATGTTTCCAGAAGTTGCCTTGAAATACTTTAAGTCACGTGAACAAAGTGATGAAGTAATTGAAATTAATGTAGTTTATTAAGGAGGAGTATGATGATTGAAGCATTAGTAATTACGATTACCGCAATGACAATTGTTTTTTTGATTTTAATTATGCTTTTAATTGTTTTAAAGTTGCTTAATTATTTACCTAAAAATACAGTTGAAAAAGCAACGGTAGCAAAATCAGATAAGCGAGTAGAGATCAAAGAGGATTTGTTAGCACTTGAAGACTTGAGTGATGATGCCATAGCTGCCGTTTTAGTAGCAATTATCGATTATAGTCAAGATGTAAAAAAGAATGTACAAGTAATTTCGGTTAAGGAGATATAATATGAAAACTTATAAAATTAATGTAAATGGGAAAATGTTTGAAGTACAATTAGAAGAAGTTAGTGAAACAACTGCTAAAATGGTAGAACCAACGGCCAAAAAAGCAGTTAAATCTACTGCTAGTGAAGATCAAATATCAGTTACTGCACCTATGCAAGGGAATATGTGGAAAATCCTTGTTTCAGATGGAGAAGAAGTTTCTGAAGGACAAGTTTTAGCAATTTTAGAAGCGATGAAAATGGAAAATGAAATTTTAGCACCATGTTCTGGTGTTGTAGAAGAAGTGTGTGTTGAAACAGGGCAAAATGTAAACTTAGGACAGGAAATTTTCTTAATTAAGTCATGAATATTTTTGAAGCCTTAAGTGATTTCTTTAGTCAAAGTGGTTTGATAAATATAGAAGTCGGTCAATTAGTTATGATTGCAATTGCCCTAGTTTTAATTTATTTAGCAATCAAAAAACAATTTGAGCCGTACTTGTTATTACCAATAGGTTTTGGAATGATTTTAGTTAATATGCCGGCAACAAATATTAATGAAAATGGTGGGCTATTATATAATTTCTATACAGGAATTAGTACAGGTGTATTTCCACCATTAATATTCTTAGGTGTTGGAGCAATGACAGATTTTGGTCCTTTGATTGCCAATCCTAAAAGTTTTTTATTAGGAGCAGCAGCTCAATTTGGAATTTTTGCAGCTTTTCTTGGAGCGATATTTTTGGGATTTACTGTACAAGAAGCGGCTAGTATAGGGATTATTGGTGGAGCAGATGGACCTACATCAATCTTCTTATCAGGTAAGCTAGCTCCTGATTTATTAGGATCAATAGCTGTTGCTGCATATTCTTATATGGCGCTTGTGCCGATTATTCAACCACCGATCATTAAATTATTCACGACAAAAGAAGAGCGTGTAATTAAAATGGAACAATTGCGAGAAGTTACAAAATTAGAAAAAATTATCTTTTCTTTAGCCGTAACAATTATTGTAATTGTATTAGTACCTAGTTCAGCTCCATTAATAGGAATGTTGATGTTTGGTAACTTACTTAAAGAAAGTGAAGTAGTTCCACATTTAACTACTACTTCTTCTAATGCATTACTTTATATTGTAACAATTTTATTAGGATTAGCAGTTGGTTCAAAAACTTATTATAAGTACTTTTTAACTGCTGAAACTTTAGGTATTTTAGCATTAGGATTATTTGCCTTTGTGATTGGTACAACTTCAGGAGTACTGTTTGCCAAACTTATGAATAAATTTTCTAAAGATAAAATTAATCCAATGATTGGAGCAGCAGGAGTAAGTGCTGTACCGATGGCTGCACGTGTTGTTCAAAAATTAGGTCAAGAAGAGAATCCGAGCAACTTCTTATTGATGCATGCCATGGGTCCAAATGTAGCAGGAGTAATAGGTTCAGCTGTAGCAGCAGGAGCATTATTACTTTTAGTAGGCTAAAAAGAAGTCATAAGACTTCTAAGCAGTTATTATATTCTTGATAAAGATTTGCAATAGTTTTTTGCAAGTCTTTTATTTTTTGTTCTAATTCGCTATATTTATGTGAATCTGTATAAATTTCTTCAACAAAAAGTAGTTTTTCAAGTTCGCTTAATTTTTCTTCTTGTTGACTAATTTCAGCCTCTAATTTTTCAGCTTTTCTTTTTAAGCGTTTGATATTTTTTTGTTGCTCATAAGCATTATTTGTTTTTTTAGAACTAACTTTAGTTTCTCTAAAATCTAATAAAGAATTAGCAAAAATAATTTCATTATTAGTAAATATCATAATTTTAGTAGCAATTTTATTGATTAAATAACGATCGTGACTACTAAAGATGATTGTTCCTGGATAATTTAATAAAGCTTGCTCTAAAACTTCTTTAGTCTCTAAGTCAAGGTGATTAGTAGGTTCATCTAAAACTAAAATATTAGCTTTAGTAAGCGAAATACTGGCTAAGCTGACACGGACTTTCTCCCCACCACTTAAAATACGAATTTTTTTGTGACTTTCTTCTTCAGAAAATGAAAATTTTGCTAGAAAGCTTAAAATGGTTTCACGAGTTAATGTAGGATATAAATCATGGATATATTGATAAATTGTTTTATTAAAGTCAAGGTTAGCAAATGTTTGATCGAAGTAGACAATTTTACTATTAGTTGGAATAACAATATTACCATGTAAAGGACTAATTTGATTAGCAATTGTTTTTAAAAAAGTTGATTTGCCAGTGCCGTTAGTACCAACTAGAGCAAGCCGTTCTTGATTGAAAAGCTCGAGGTTTATTTTACTGTGAAGTGGATTATCATAACCGATAGTAAGGTCATTGATATTTAAAGCGTGTAAACTATGGTTTTCTAAGTAGTTGAAAGCAATTTTTATGGGCTTTTTTTCACGAACTAGTTCTATTTTTTCAAGTTTAGCTAACATTTTTTGGCGAGATTGAGCTCTTTTGGTAGTAGAAGAACGAACAATATTTTTTTGAATAAATTCTTCGTTTTTAGAAATGATTTTTTGTTGTTTTTCATATTGCTTCAAAAAGTTTTTTTGAACGATTTCTTTTTGCTTTCTAAAACTACTGTAATTACCTTTATATTTAGTGATGCTATTATTATTAATATGCAGTATATGCGTTGTAAAGGCATCGAGAAAATAACGGTCATGGCTAACGATAATAATGGTTTTTTGTAAAGATTTCAAATATGCTTCTAACCATTCAATTGCTTTTAAATCAAGGTGATTTAATGGTTCATCTAAAATTATGATATCTGATTTTGTTAAAAGCATATAAGCTAACATGACTTTAGATTTTTCCCCACCACTTAATTCTTTTAATGTGCATTGTAGATATGGTCGTAACTTAAACAGCTCAATAATATGTTTTTGCGAATTAATTATTTTATAAGCATCTGTAGCTGCAATTTGATTTTCTAAAATAATAATTTCTTCTTGATTAACATCGTAATTTAGTAGTAAATCATGATGTTTTTTTAACAATTTATGAAGGTAGTCTAGAGCTTTATCTAAGCACTCTTGCACAGTTAATGTTTCAAAATCACTGTGTTCTTGTCTAAAATAAGCAATATTTTTGCTCATACAAATAATTTGTCCCTCAAAAGCTATTTCATTATAAATCATCTTTAAGAGCGTCGATTTACCACTACCATTATTTCCAATAAGCCCTATTTTTTCCCCATTGTTTATTGTAAGTGAAACATTTTCAAATAGTGTATAATCTAGATATTTTTTACTGATATTCTTAAGTATTATCATGTTTGCCCTCCAAAGTAATTTTATCATATCTAAAAAAGATAGGCAAACAGATGTCATGAGTTAAAACTGTTTATATTTAGTAGTAAATAATGTATAATGTTTATAGGTGATGATATGAAATATGATGATAGAATAAAAAAGCTAAGTAATATATCTTATAAGGTAACACAAGAAGGTTTTACAGAGCCACCTTTCACAAATAAGTATTGTGAAGAATTTAGAGATGGTATTTATGTTGATATTATTTCAAGAGAAGTTTTATTTTTGTCGACTGATAAGTATGATAGCGGTTGTGGTTGGCCTGCTTTTGCTAAACCCGTAAGTGATGAAGTATTAGTAGAAGCTGATGATTATTCTTATAATATGAAACGAAAAGAAGTAAAAGCTAAAAAAACTTCATCACATCTTGGTCATGTTTTTCAAGATGGTCCAGAAAGATTAGGGGGATTAAGATACTGTATTAATTCAGCGGCAATTGAATTTATTGCTAAAGAAGATTTAGAAAAAGAAGGTTATGGTGATTATTTACATATGTTTGAGGTTGAAGATGAAGATAAGTAAAGAGATTTTGTTCAAGTATAGTTTAGGAGAAGATATTGCTAATGGAGTTACTCATGGAGTTGGAGCGTTTATTTCCTTTTTTCTCTATTCACATTTAATAGTTGTAGCAGCTAGAAATGGTAGTTGGGTAGAAATCGTATCATTCGGTTTTTTCGGATTATCAATGTTTTTGTTATTCTTAAGTTCTTCTTTATATCATAGTATTTGGCATTATGGAGCAAGAAATGTTTTGAAGCGAATTGACCATGCAATGATATATATTTTGATTTTAGGAAGTTATACCCCTTTAGTATTTGTAGTGATTGATAAACCATCAGCAGTCGTTATTTATATTGCCTTATTTTTGCTAACTGTTTTTGGGGTAGTGTTTAAATCACTATATGCTCATAAATATAAAATTATTTCTACTTTTGTTTATATTGCGATGGGCTGGGTAGCTATTTTTATGATTAAAGATATGATTAGTAGTTTGAGTAAAGGTGCATTGTTTTTCATGCTTTTAGGAGGAATTGTTTATTCTGTAGGAGCATTGATTTACGCTTTTGCAAAATTCAAGTATCATCATATGGTTTGGCATTTATTTGTTATGGGAGGTGCATATTGCCATTATATTGCAATAGCATTTTATATATTTTAATAGTTATAGGAGGAAATTTATGATAAGAGTAAATAGTGAAATTGGGAAGTTGAAAAAAGTTTTACTTCATCGTCCGGGAAAGGAGCTTGAAAATTTAACACCAGATTTGCTTGAAGTTTTATTGTTTGATGATATTCCTTATTTGAAAATAGCGCAAGAAGAACACGATGCTTTTAGTAAAGCTTTAATCGATAATGGTGTAGAAGTAGTTTATGTTGAAAACTTAGTAGCAGAAACTCTACAAGATGAAAATTTACGTAAAAATTTTATTCAACAATTTATAAGAGAAGCACGCGTAACTAGTAAAAGTGTTACAGAAGCACTTACACAATATTTTTTAGCGATGGATGTTAAAGAGATGGTTGATAAGATGATTGCTGGTGTTAGAATTGAAGAATTGAATATTCAAAAAGCTACTCACTTAACAGATATGGTAGTAAGTGATTATCCATTTGTAACCGAGCCTTTGCCGAACTTACTTTTTCAGCGAGATCCTTTTGCATCGATGGGTAAAGGTGTCACAATTAATAAAATGCATACTTTTACAAGAAGTCGTGAAACAATTTTTGCTGATTATATTTTTAAATACCATCCTGAATATAAAGATACGACAGAAATTTACTATAATCGTGAAGAAGATTTCAATATCGAAGGTGGAGATGAGTTAGTTTTAAGTGAGCAAGTGCTAGCGATAGGAATTAGTGAAAGAACTAGTGCAGCAGCAATAGAAAAGTTGGCAGAACGTTTATTTTATGAATACGATACTACTTTTGAAACAATCTTAGCTTTTGAAATTCCTAAAAAGCGTGCGTTTATGCATTTAGATACAGTTTTTACGCAAATAGATTATGATAAATTTACGATACATCCAGGAATTATGGGAACATTAGTAGTTTATGAACTAGTAAAAGAACCTTCAGGGATTAAAGTTACTAAAATTGAAAGTAATTTAGAAGCTATTTTAAGTAAGTATCTCAAAAGAGATGTTAAGGTTATTAAGTGTGGTGGAGATGATATTATTGCCTCTGAAAGAGAACAGTGGAATGATGGAGCTAACACGCTTTGTATAGCACCAGGAGTTGTAATTGTTTATTCAAGAAATTGGGTTACAAATGAACTATTACGTCAGGAAGGTATAAAGGTAATCGAAATACCGTCATCAGAGTTAAGCCGTGGTCGCGGTGGCCCAAGGTGTATGTCGATGCCATTATATAGAGAAAATATATAAAATAAGGAGGAGTTTATCAATGGCAATTAATTTAAGAGGAAGAAATTTTATAACTTTATTAGACTTTTCACATCAAGAGATCCAATATTTATTGGACTTATCTCGTGATTTAAAAAGGGATAAATATTTAGGGCATGAGCATAAACATTTAACTAATAAGAATGTTGTGTTATTATTCCAAAAAGATTCAACAAGAACACGCTGTGCTTTTGAAGTAGGAGCAATGGATTTAGGAATGGGTGTAACATATTTGGGACCTAATGGATCACAAATGAATGTTAAAGAAAGTGTTAAAGATACAGCTAGAGTTTTAGGAAGAATGTATGATGGAATTGAATTTAGAGGGTTTAAACAAGAAGATGTTGAAACTTTAGGTGAATATGCAGGAGTGCCTGTATGGAATGGTTTAACAGATGCATATCATCCAACACAAATTTTAGCAGATTTTTTAACAATTCAAGAACATAAAGGGAAGCTTAAAGGCATTAATTTTACATATGTTGGTGATGCACGCAATAACATGGGAAATTCTTTAATGATTGGTGCTGCTAAAATGGGAGTTAACTTTACTGCTTTAGCGCCAAAAAGCTTGTGGCCAGAAGAAGATTTAGTTAATAAATGTAAAGAAATTGCTAAAAGACACGGTTCAACAATTACTTTGACTGAAGATATTGATGAAGGTATGAAGGATTGTGATGTTGTTTATACAGATGTTTGGGTATCAATGGGTGAGCCTAAAGAAGTTTGGGAAGAGCGTATTAAATTATTAGCGCCGTATCAAATTAATATGGAGATGTTAAGAAAAGGTAAAGATGATATTATCTTTATGCATTGTCTACCAGCTTTCCATGATTTAGGTACAGATGTTGGTCGTGATATTGCCGATAAATTTGGAAAAGATTATGATGCTGTTAAAGATGGAGCAATGGAAGTAACTGATGAAGTATTTGAAAGTAAGCATTCTGTTGTTTTTGATGAAGCAGAAAATCGTATGCATACAATTAAGGCAGTAATGTTAGCAACAATTGGTAGCTAATAATGTTGAATTTTGATAAATATTTTAGTGAGTATAAAGATCATCTAGCAAGGTTAATAAGTATTCCCAGTGTTTATGAAGAATCAGATAAATATCCTTTCGGTGAACCGATACAAAAAGCACTAGAAGAAATGATTGAGATAGCTAAAGAATTAGGATTTAGAACTTATCTTGATCGTGATGGGTATTATGGATATGCTGAACTTGGTGAAGGTGAAATGTTTGGAGTTTTAGGACATTTAGATGTTGTGCCTGTAGGTGATTTAAGTAAATGGAACTTCGACCCTTTTACATTGACAGAGAAAGAAGAAAAATTATTTGGACGTGGCACACAAGATGATAAGGGACCAACACTTGCGAGTATGTATGCTTTAAAGATTTTGCTTGATCAAGGATTTTCTCTAAATAAAAGGATTCGCTTTATATTTGGTACTGATGAAGAAACACTTTGGCGTGGTATAAACAAATATGAAAAAGAGCAAGAAATGCCTACGATGGGTTTTTCACCAGATTCTACTTTTCCATTAATTTATGCTGAAAAAGGTTTATTACAAATTAAATTAATTAGTAGACAAAAAAGTGATTTAATTTGGTCTGGTGGAGATGCTTTTAATTCTGTACCAGATAGTGTACATTACAATGATGATAAATTAGAAGAATTTAAAGATAATTTAGAAAAATTAAATTATGAATATTTAGAAAATTCATCAGGTATTGAAGTAATTGGTAAAGCAATGCATGCACAAGTTGCGAATTTAGGAGTTAATGCAATTGTCCATGCATTTGAAGCAATAGATTCACTTTATAGTAATGATATTATAAAATTTGTTGTAAATGAAATAGGTAATGATGCGCATGCTTATAAAGTATTTGGTGATGTAAGTGATGAGCATTCTGGTAAATTGATGTTTAATATTGGGAAATTCTCGTTTCAAGAAGAATTTCAAGAATTGTGTATTGATATTAGAATTCCTGTAACAGTAGAAAAGAGCTTTGTAATGGAAAAATTATCATCAATTGCTAAAAAATATGCTTTGGAATTATTAGAGTATGATTGGTTACGCTCTATTTATGTTGAAAAAGATTCCCTACTAATTAAGAGTTTAATGGAAGCTTATCAAGAAGTGACGAATGATTTTGAAAGTGAACCAAAAACAAGTGGGGGAGCTACTTATGCAAGAGCAATGGATAATTGTGTAGCCTTTGGAAGTGTCCAGCCTAGCTCACCTAAAACTGAGCATCAGGCTAATGAGTATATTTTGATTGATGATATTAAGTTAGCTATGAATATTTATATGCAAGCTTTTAAAAAGCTTTTATAGTTAAGGGGGTAAAGTTGTGAAAAGAAAAACTAAAATGCCTTCTAGCTATACGATCCTTTTTCTGATTATCGTAGTAGTAGCAGTTTTAACTTGGATTGTTCCGGCAGGAGAGTATGTTGATAATGGTAATAATAGTTATTCATATGTTGAAGCAGAAACTAATGGTCAAGGCGTATGGCAAATAATTAATGCACCAATTTTAGGTTTCAAAGATGCAGTTGATATTGCTTTATTTGTAATGGTGATTGGTGGATTTATAGGAATTGTCATGAGTACGGGTGCATTAGATGCAGGAATTGCACGACTATTAAAAGTATTTAAGGGAAAAGAACTCTATTTGATTCCAATTTTAATGGTGTTATTTGGACTTGGAGGAACGACATTTGGAATGGCCGAAGAAACGATCGCCTTTTATCCATTAGTTATTCCTGTATTAATAGCTGCTGGATTTGATGTAGTTACGGCAGTGATGGTTATCTTATTTGGAGCTGGTGTAGGAGTTTTAGGTTCTACAGTAAATCCTTTTGCTATCGGTGCAGCTAGTGAGGCTGCCGGTGTTGGTATTGGTGATGGAATAGCACTGCGAGCAATACTTTTAATAGTTGTAGAAACAATCGCCATTATCTATACAATGCATTATGCTAAGAAAGTAAAAAAAGATATTACGAAATCAAAAACTTATGATTTACATGAAGAACACGTAATGTATTTTTCTAAACGTAATAGTTCAGATATAAAGTATCAGCGTGGACATGGAATTATTTTAGTGCTATTTTCTTTAACATTTATTGTTATGGTAGTCAGTGTGATTCCTTGGGAAGATTTTGGCGTGATGATTTTTAAAAATTTAAATGATTTCTTACATGATATTCCTGTTATAGGACAAGTATTTACAGGAACTACTGGAAGTGTAGAATTAGGAATATGGTGGTTTGAGGAGTTATCAATGTTGTTTTTAGTTTCATCAGTAATCATTGGAATAGTAGCAAAAATTACTAAAGTTTCTAATGGTGACTCAATTGCCAATTTTATTCAAGGTAGTCGTGATTTACTAGGAGTAGCATTAATTATTGGTCTTTCTAGAGGAATTAAAGTCGTGATGGAAGCAGGAAAAATGGATGCTACGTTACTTTACTACGGCTCAGAAGCATTAAGTAATTTAGGTAATATGGCCTTTGTAATTTTAAACTATATTTTCTACATCCCAATGTCATTTTTAATTCCATCTACTTCGGGATTAGCAGGTGCTAGTATGCCGATTATGGGGCCTCTTGGAGAGATTGTACTTGGAACTTCTAAAGGAACAGAGTTAGTAATTACAGGTTATGCTGCAGCAAGTGGGCTAGTTAACTTAGTTACCCCAACATCAGGAGTAATTATGGGAGGACTAGCATTAGCTAAAATACCATACGATAGATGGGTTAAAATTGCGTTACCATTCATGGCAATTATTTTCACAGCAACTGTTATTGTCTTAGTATTAAGTACATTACTTATTATTTAAAACAAGGGTAATACCTTGTTTTTTTTAATGATTATGCTATAATACTAATGAAGTGGAAGGAGAGTATATATGCGTTATTTTTTAATGGCAGTTTTTTCGTGGGCGATTTCTTTTTTTCTAATGTCTTTGATGCGTAGGGCTGCTTTTCACGTAAATGCTGTATCAGTTCCTGGTGGTAGGCATATTCACAAAAAAGTTATCCCAATGTTTGGTGGAATTGCAATATATTTATCATTTCTAATGTGTTTGATGATTTTTAATGTTGATTTTACACAAATTATTGCTTTAATTATGGCTAGTATAATAATTATTATTTTAGGGATCCTTGATGATATTAATCCAATTAGAGCAAGATATAAGTTTTTTGTACAAATTTTAGTTGCGGCAATTATTGTTTTTTACGGTAATATGCATATTAATGAAAACTATTTTAATATTAATCCTTATGTAAGTAATGCTATCAATATATTTTTATCAATGTTTTGGATTTTAAGTGTTATTAATGCACTTAATTTAGTAGATGGATTAAATGGTTTATCTTCTGGAGTTGCCATTATCTACTTTTTTACAGTATTTGTAATTGCCATTTTAAGTGAAAATGTTTATGAACTACAAGCTGAATTATCAATTATTATGTTTGGAGCAACACTTGGTTTTTGGTTTTGGAATTTTCCAAGAGCAAAAATTTTCATGGGTGATGCTGGAGCAACACTTTTAGGTTTAATTATTGCAATTATTCCTTTTCTAGACTTTAAAAGAGTAACTGTAATATCTTTAGTTTTACCGATGATGATGCTAGTAATTCCAACTTTAGATATTATTTTTACAGTGTTTAGAAGAGCAATTCGTTTCCAAAAGCTTTCTACAGCAGATAATGATCATATTCATCATCGTATTTTAAAGTCGACTAATAATCGTGTTAAAACAGTTTTAATAATTTACTTAATTTCAGCTATCAGTGCAGCTAGTGCTTTTATATATACATTAGTTAGTGAAAAGGTGGGCATAATTATCTTCGTAGCTGTTTTAGTAACATCTTTAGTTTTTATTGAAAGATCTAAAAATTTAACAAATGATGTTTCCATTGTTAAGCTTATGAAAAGTATTTGGAATCACAAAAGAGATGAAGAACAATGATTGGATTACATACAGATTTATATCAATTGACGATGGCACAAACTTATTATTTTGAAGGTGATCATAATCATTTAAGTGTTTTTGAGTTTTATTTTCGAACTAACCCTTTTAATTCAGGATATGCAGTATTTGCTGGTTTAGAAAGAGTAGTATCATTAATTGAACAATTTCATTTTACAGAAGAAGAGTTAGCGTTTTTACGTGAAGAAGGATTTAAGGAAGAATTTTTAGAATACTTAAAGACTTTGCGTTTTACTGGTGATATTTTTGCAATGAAAGAAGGAGAAGTTGTTTTTGCTAAAGAACCAATTTTAGTAGTAAAAGCTCCTTTGATACAAGCACAAATATTAGAAACTTTAATTCTAAATGTCGTTAATTATCAAACATTAGTTGCTTCAAAGGCTAGCCGTATTAGACATGTTGCTCAAGATAAATTGTTGTTTGAGTTTGGTGCAAGAAGAGCTCAAGAAATTGATGCGGCTTTATGGGGAAGTAGAGCAGCTTATCTAGCAGGCTTTGATGCAACTAGCTTAGTGCAAAGTGGTAAGCGATTTAAAATTCCTATCGTTGGAACACATGCTCATTCATTTGTCCAAAAATATCGTAGTGAAATAGAAGCATTTAGAGCTTATGCGCGAAATAACTGTGATGTTTCATTTTTAGTTGATACTTATGATACCTTAAAAAGCGGGCTTCCTAATGCTATAAAAGTAGCAGATGAATTTAAAGAAAAAATAACTTTACGATCTATTAGAATAGATAGTGGGGATTTAGCTTATCAATCTAAAGAAGCACGTAAGCTTTTAGATAAATCAGGGTACAAAGAAACTAAAATTATTGCTTCTAATGACTTGGATGAAGAGACAATTATGTCTTTAATGATTGAGGATGCTAAGATTGACGGTTTTGGAATTGGAACTAAGCTTGTGACTTCATATTCTCAACCAGCATTAGGAGGAGTTTTTAAGTTAGTCGCTTTTGAAGAAAAAGGTAAACTACGAAATGTGATTAAAATTAGTAGTAATAAGGAGAAGATTACAACACCAGGATTTAAAAAAGCGTATCGAATTATTAATGAAAAAAAGAATAAAAGTGAAGGCGATTATATAGCTTTTGTTGATGAAGAAGTACCGACTGAAGAATTGACTTTATTTGATGAAATGTTACCACATTTAAATAAAACAGTTAAAAATTACCGTATTAAGCAATTGCATCAACAAATATTTGAAAATGGAAAGTGTATTTACAAGTTACCGACGATTAAAGAAATTAGACAGTATCATCAAGATAGTATGCAAGAAATTTGGGATGAGCATAAACGTTTACATAATCCAGCGAAGTACTATGTAGATTTAAGTGAAAAATTATATGAAGCTAAGCAAGAATTATTAAAGGCATATCTTATTGAAGATTAACTAATAATTGAATATTGATAAGTAGTGTGTTATAATGATTCAGTAATTAAATTTTGAAGGAGATGTTTTATGAGTGTATTTGATAAGGTAAAAGAAGTAATTATTGAAGAATTAGGTGTAGATGAGGATAAAGTTGTAGAAAGTGCCAACGTAATTGAAGATTTAGATGCTGATTCACTGGCAGTAATGGAAATAGTTATGGCCTTAGAAGAAGAATATGACATCGAGGTTCCAGAAGAAGAAATCATGAAACTAAAGACAGTTAAAGATGTTGTTGACTTTGTTGAGGCAGCGAAGAATTAATTATACTTATAGAAATAAAAAACTATGCTTAGCATAGTTTTTTGTGTTTATAAGACATATAATTTGATACTTATGATAATCATGATATGCAATGGATAATAAAGATAGAAAAAGTATTTTAATTTACGATATCCTAATTTCCCATTGTATAAGAAGATAAAAATGAATGCTAGAAGTGAAAAATACTGGTAGTATGTGAAAACACCTAAGATATTAATATAGATGATATTTAGTAAGCATAAAATTAGAAGATTTTGCCAAGTATTTAAGTAGTAGAAAGTGATAATAATTATTATTCCATATATTCCGTAATCAAGATTGAATAGATAGGCAAAAATTAGAATTGGTGTAATTAATAAAAAATTTTTACTCTCTAAATCATAAATGGCTAGAGCTCCTAATCCAAGGGTGATAAATATATTAATATAGCTAAAACCTAATAGGAATAGAGGTAGTTGTAGAATTAGTCCATACGTTAATAAGCGTGTAATATAGTTTTTTTTATTACGCGTATGATGAAATCCTTCACTGATGAGAAATGCAAAAATTATAAAGCTCAGTTGACCTACATAAAGTAAGGGGTTAACTGATAAATGATACTCAATATGTGAAAGAGTCATGAAGAAGATGGCAATTATTTTTAGTTGAAAGTTTGATAGCAAAGTCATCACCTCAAAGATATTATAGCACATTTTAACTTAAATTTGCTATAATATAAATAAGGAGGAGTAATATGTTTTTAAGAATTGATAAACACCGAAATATCGAAAATTTAGAATTTGAAATAATTGATAATTTATTAGTAATCGTTGGACAAAATGGGATTGGTAAATCTAATGTTTTAGATGCTATTAATAAAAAAAAATTTACTTTGATAAATAATGAGGTAGATTATGTAGATATGTTTTTAGTAAGTAGTGAAATGGATATTAATAGTGAGTTAGAAAACAATGTTGATTCAACTTTCAAACGCCTTTTTGATAAAACTTATAAATATAATCAGAAAAATTTAGAAAGTGAATTGTACAAAATAGCCGATGAAATTAATTTAAAAATGCAAGAAGACTTTTCCTATATAATTAATGATGAAGTAAGTAATATGCAAGTTTCACCAGTTAATATGCAAAATATGATTGAATTAATTCAACCTTATTTTATGATTGATGGTCAAAATGTTGGCACAAATATTGGAAGTGGGAAAAAAAGGCAAGCTATTTATCGTATGCTTTCACGTTTAACGATGCAAGAATCTAATGAAAAATATATTATTTTAATTGATGAACCGGAGTTGCATGCTCATCCATCTTTAGTGCGTAAATTTTGTTCAGAATTAAAAAACCTTGCTAAAGCAGGTCACTTAGTTATTGTTACGACCCATAGTGAAAGGGTGATTGAATATATTTATACTAATATAAGTCAAATAGCAAAATTGAAAAAGACTGCTCATAATGCAACAGAGGCTATTCAAATAAATCTTGATGAATATATGAAACTTGTCAAAGAGTATTATTTATTTGCAAATATCATGAAATTGCCAAATGGTAAATATAATAATTCTTTAGAAAATATTTTACATAAAAATTTATATGAGTTTTCTAAATCAATTTTACGTGAAAGAACTTTTAAAATGTTATTTGCCGATGTTTTAGTTCTAGGAGAAGGAGTTAGTGAAGAAATACTTTTTGACTATATGTTTACAAATACTTTTTGTGAATACTTTTATGTAAACAATGTTGATTATTTGAGCGTTTTTGGAAAATTTTACATGCCTTTTTACTTTATTTTAGCTAATCTTTATAAGATTAAATGCGTTTGTATGTATGATGTTGATAATTTAGAAAATATTGCACATAAAGCTTATCATGAATCATTTTTAGAGTATGAAAGTAACTATAAAGAGCTATTTTCTGCATTTCCACTTGTTAAAGATTTAGAAGAAGAGTTAAAAATTGCTATGCCTTCGCATCGTATTGAGAAGCCTTTAAACATTTTTTCGGCTTTAAATAAAGATTATAGCGAGGTAGAAAGGCTTGCAAGATTATTAAAAGATAAAATTATGTGTTTGCTTTTATAAGATAAATGTTGTATAATATCTTCATGGTGTAAACCAAATTTATAAAATTTTAAGGAGTTTTTCATGAAGGGTACAGTAAAATGGTTCGATGGAGCTAAAGGATATGGATTTATAACTGGAGAAGACGGGAACGATGTTTTCGTTCATTATAGCGCGATCAGTGGTGAAGGATTTAAATCTTTAGACGAAGGACAAAGCGTTGAGTTTGAAGTTGTAGAGGATGATAAAGGACCTCAAGCTGCAAACGTTGTTAAATTATAGTTAACAAATACTTTAAACAATAAAAAAGAGCAGTGCTCTTTTTTGTTGTTTTCATAACGGGCATTTGTTATAATAATCTTGGTGGTGAATATTATGAAAAAGCAATCACGTAAAAAAAGAAAATTGAAGATGCAAAAAGAAGCAAATTATCAAAAAATTTTAGATAAAAAAGAGTTGAAGAATAGAGATCCTAAAAAGCGTAAAAATACTATAGAGTTCTCAACTTCTTTTGTATCAAGACCCTCTAATAAAATTTTTTCTAGTTCATTTGATGATACTTTGATTATCTTAGAAGCTGAAAAACCAAATTCAAAAAAAAAGTTGTTTAGCAATGTGATTTCACTTATTGTTGCTTTCGCTTTAATTTATGTAATCATCTTTATGTCGAATAATATTAATGATGCTCGTTATTATGATAACTACTATGATATTCCTATTATTGTGAATGGAGAAAAACATGATGTTTTAGCTGTTGTACCAAAAGCAGAAATTATTGAAACAATTTCTAGAATGGGATACAGTGAAGATAATTATACAATTCTTAGCGCAAATAGTTCTAGTATTTCACTACTATCAGATAATACTTATTTTATAACATATTCAACTAATTCTTGGGAAGAAGAAAAAGTTGTTGTTAGGCATTATATTTTAGACAATATTTTAAAAAATATTGGTATTAATTTATCTAAATTTGATAAAGTATATGTAGATGGTAATTTAGTTTTAAGTAGTGAATATCAAACTACAACTGTAAAAAACAATGCGAAAATTTTAATTAAAGTTAGCAAAACTGAGATTATTGAAAGTTTTAGAAAAGTAGGTTATAAAACAGAAACAATTCAAGATGATACTTTACCAAAAGGTACTGTTGTTGTCGAACAAAAAGGAATAGAAGGTAAAGAAAAAACTATCTGGATTGATCATTATGTAGATGGTATTTTTGTAAAACGTGAATTTTATTCAAAAGTCATGGTTGAAACACCACGTAAAGAAATAATACGTATAGGTAATAAACAGATTGATGAAGAAGTACCTGAAGTTCCGAATAAAGAGGTAGAGGAGGAATAGCGTGGGTAAATTAATTGAACGTATTAATTATTTAGCTGCTAAAAAAAAGCGTGAAGGATTGACTCCTGTAGAAGTAATTGAGCAACGTGAATTAAGAGAAGAGTATTTAAAAATATTCCGTACTAATATGAAAAAACAGCTAGATAATATTGAAATTGAAAAATAATATTTTTATTGCTTTTTTTAATAAATATGTTATAATTAAGGAGCTTGGGTCTGTAGCCAAGAGGCTAAGGCATGGGACTGCAACTCCCTGATCATCGGTTCGAATCCGATCAGACCCTCCACATGAAATTAAACAGAGCTTTTGCTCTTTTTTTTTGATAGGCTGAATATAAGGTACTGCGTTTAGTATATATATATTATAATAATAAGTTTAATTTATGATATTAAGTTAGAATATAGAAATTTTTTATAAATTATTTTTTTAAAAATGTTATAGTAGAGAATGTATAAAAAAACATTTTATTAGTAAATGCAATTAGCATAAGAGGTTTAGGCACTATAATTGTAAAAATTTTTAAAGCAATATTAAAAAATGTAAAAGAAAATAATTAATAAAAATTTTTATATTATTTAATATTCTTTTAAATAATATATCTTGAAAAAAAGCTATATAGTAGATGATATAAAACTATTTAAGATAAATGTCTTGTAGATTATACGTATCTTTGCTATAATTGGGATAGAAAATTCTAAAAAAAATTTAATAAAATGTCATTAAGGTGAGTCAATCTTAATAGGGAATTGAGTGTAACTCTCAAGCTGTCCCAGCAACCGTTATACAGACGAAAGCTATAGACCACTGAAGTTGTTGACTTTGGGAAGGATAGTTAGTAGGATGAAGTTCAGCCGGTATACCTGCCTTAGTACTAGTTAATTGTAGACTTCTGGTGAAAGAACTGCGGTTTTTTTGAAAAAATCGTGGGTTAGCTGTGATTTTTTTATTATTTTGAAACGTATGGAGAATGGAGTGATTATAATGAATGAATTTAATGAACAGATGAAGGTAAGATTAGAAAAAATTGAGACATTAAAGGAGATGGGAATTGATCCATTTGGTAAACGTTTTGAAAGAAATTTTACTACAAATGAATTAGTTGATAAATATGGAGATTATCTTAAAGAAGAACTAGATCAATTCAGTGATAAAAAAATTATGATTGCAGGAAGAATTATGACAAAGCGTTCAAAAGGTAAGGCCGGTTTTTGTCATATTCAAGATAGATTTGGTCAAATTCAACTTTACGTTAGAGAAGATAAGCTTAGTGAGGAAGAATTTAAGGTTTTTCAAATAGGTGACATCGGTGATATTATTGGTGTTGAAGGTCAAATTATGAAAACTAAAATGGGTGAATTGACAATTAAGGTTACAAAATATACTCATTTGTCAAAAGCTTTACGTCCTTTACCAGAAAAGTTTCATGGTCTAACTGATGTAGAAGAGCGTTTTAGAAGAAGATATGTCGATTTAATCATGAATGAGCAAGCTAGATTAGTAGCTTTTACTAGACCAAAAATTATTCGTGGAATTCAGCAGTATTTAGATGATAAAGGGTTTGTAGAAGTTGAAACACCAGTGCTACAACCTATTTTAGGAGGAGCTAATGCTCGGCCATTTGTGACACACCATAATACATTAGATATGGAATTTTACTTACGTATTGCTACTGAATTACCATTAAAAAGGTTAATTGTTGGTGGAATGGAAGCCGTTTATGAAATTGGACGTTTGTTTAGAAATGAAGGAATGAGTCCAAAGCATAATCCTGAGTTTACAACTGTTGAGGCTTATTTAGCTTATAGTGATATGGAAGGGATGATGGATTTAGTTGAAGGTTGTATGTCAACAGTAGCTCAAAATGTTTTAGGAACACAAATAGTAGAATGGCATGATCAAAAGATTGATTTAAGTAAAGGTTGGAAACGTGTACATATGGTTGATGCTATTAAAGATATAGTAGGTGTAGACTTTTATAAAAAAATGTCTTTTGAAGAAGCAAAACAATTAGCTAAAAAGCACGGTGTAAATTGTTTAGATCATTTCACAGGTGTTGGACATATTATTAATGAATTTTTTGAAAAATTTGTGGAAGAAACAATTATTCAGCCCACATTTGTTTATGGACACCCAGTAGAGGTTAGTCCTTTAGCTAAGAAAAATAGTGCTGATGAGCGATTTACTGATCGTTTTGAGCTTTTTATTAGCGGTAGTGAGTATGCAAATGCGTTTACGGAGTTAAATGATCCAATTGATCAAAAAGAGCGCTTTTTAGCACAATTAGAGCAAAAAGAGCTTGGTGATGAAGAGGCGAATGAGATGGATGTAGATTATGTTGAAGCATTAGAATATGGAATGCCTCCAGCAGGGGGAGTAGGAATTGGAATTGATCGATTTGTAATGTTATTGACAAATTCACATACGATCCGCGAAGTAATTTTATTCCCGCATATGCGTAATAGAAATTAAAGGTGGTAATATGAAATATAGTAGTATTCAAATTGAAAAGATAAATAAGGATATCGAAAAACACTTTCCACATTTATTTAAGATAACAGAAGATATGACTCTAACACATGATGGTGTTTCTCGCTTAGTGATGCTAGATCGTTATGCTCAAAAAGATACAGAGCATAAAAGTTTAGGTATTGGTGACCTTGTCGTTTTAGTTGTTAAGGAAGATCCTCAATTTCCTACTCGAGGATTAGGAGAAATTATCGAAATTGATTATGATCATCAACTAGTAAAAGTTAAATTAGAAGAAGAATTTAAAGTAGCATTGAGTGAAGAAGAAATCAACTTAGATTCTGTAACACGTTCATTTAATACGATTGATAAGCCTTTAGAGTTATATTACGAACAAATTGCAAAGCGTGTAGCAAAAGCTTTAAGTCGTGATGAAAAAAGTGAAGAGCTACGTGAAAAATATATGAATAAATTTTATGAATTTTTAAGTGATATGTCATTTGTACCGGCTGGTAGAGTATTATTTGGAGCTGGTAGTGGAACAGAAGTAACTTATTTTAACTGCTTTGTAATGCCGATGATTCATGACTCTAGGGGTGGTATTAGTGATCACCGTAAAGAAGTAATGGAAATTATGAGTCGTGGAGGTGGAGTAGGAACTAATGGCTCTACTTTAAGACCAAAAAATGCACGCGCTAAAGGTGTTGGAGGTAAGAGTAGTGGATCTGTGAGTTGGTTAAATGATTTGAGTCAACTAACACATCTTGTAGAACAAGGAGGTTCTAGAAGAGGTGCACAAATGATTATGATGGCTGATTGGCATCCTGATGTAATTGAGTTTATTATTTCTAAGATGCAAAATCCTAAAATTCTACAATTTTTAATTGATAATTCGCAAAATGAATTAATCGTTGAAGCTGCTAAAGCTAAATTAGATTTTAAACCTTTAACAATGACTGAAGAAAAGTTGTATCGTGAAATTAAGGATGCTTCTGGTGTTGATACGGTAATGATTTCAGAAGACGTATATCAAGAAGCAATCCAAAAACTAAATGATGGGGGAACATATTCTGTACATGATAAATCATTTTTATCAGGTGCTAATATTTCCATCAACATTACGGATGAATTTATGCAAGCTGTTGTTAATGATGAAATGTATGCACTACGTTTTCCAGATGTAGATGAGATGAATGAAGAAGAGAAAACGTTTTATAACCAAGAATGGCATAAAATTGGCGATGTTCGCGAGTGGGAAAAATTAGGGCATTCAGTTAAGGTTTATCATGAAATAAGAGCAAAAGATTTATGGGATTTAATTAATATTTGTGCTACATATAGTGCTGAACCGGGAATCTTCTTTATTGATAATGCTAATAAGATGACTAATGCGATAGCTTATAATCAAAAAGTTGTGGCAACTAATCCATGTGGCGAACAACCACTAGCACCATATTCTGTTTGTAATTTAGCAGCTATTAATTTAGCTAATTTTGTAGAAAAACATACAGGAACTATCTTATACGATAAATTAAAAGAAGTAGTACGTGTGGGAGTTCGTATGCAAGATAATGTTATTGATACAACACCTTATTTCCTTGAAGCTAACCGCGAGCAAGCTTTAGGTGAAAGACGTATCGGTTTAGGTATTATGGGATTACATGATTTATTAATCTGGAATAAGAAAAAATATGGAAGTGTGGAGGGAAATGCAGTTGTAGAAGACATTTTAAGAACAATTGCTATTACAGCATATGAAGCTTCAATTGAACTTGCTAAAGAAAAAGGGTCTTTCCCATTGTTAGATCAATATGATTCAAGAGATAGATTAGTTGAGTCGGGATATATTAAGAAAATGCCGGATTATATTCGTGAAGATATTAAAAAATATGGAATTAGAAATTCACATTTATTGACTATAGCACCGACTGGGTCTACTGGAACAATGGTAGGTGTTTCAACGGGGTTAGAACCTTATTTCTCATTTAAATATTTTAGAAGTGGACGTTTAGGTAAATTCATGGAAGTAAATGCTGAAATTGTAGAGCAATGGTATAAAATACATGGAAAGCAAGAATTGCCAGATTATTTTATTTCTGCAATGGATTTAGATCCAGAAGAGCATGTAGAAGTACAGTGTATTATTCAAAATTGGGTAGATTCTTCTATTTCTAAAACTGTTAATGCTCCAAAAGGATATACTGTTAAACAAGTTGAAAAAATTTATGAAAAGTTATACTTAGGTGGTGCTAAAGGTGGAACTGTTTATGTAGATGGTTCTAGAGATGCTCAAGTTCTCTCATTATCAGTTGAAGAAGAGACGCCAAAAGCTGAGCAACTTGATTTAGGATTATCTAACAAAGAAAAATCAAAAGAAGAAGATGTTAATCCACCAAGAACAAAGCATGGTAAAAATATTGGTGATGAGTTAGGAGATATTTGTCCTATTTGTAATGAAGGTGAAGTTATTGATGCTGGTGGTTGCCATACTTGTTCAAATTGTGGAGCACAACTTCGTTGTGGACTATAAAAAAAACGGATGTTTATCCGTTTTTTTATTTAATATTTTAAAAGTAAGCTGGAATTTAAAAACTTATCTATGAACACTGATAAAGAAATTATTAAAAGTAGCTTGAAAAAATGAATGTAAAATAATAAAAGTGGGGAGATGCTATAAATAAAAAAACCAAAGTTAATAACTTTGGGATTTTTTCTAAAATGGTACCTAAGGCCGGAGTCGAACCGGCACGAGTTTGACCTCGCTGGATTTTGAGTCCAGTGCGTCTACCAATTCCGCCACTTAGGCTCGCACATATTATATCATATTTAGTTTTAGATGTATAGTAAATAATAAAAGGCATTGTGAAGAAAAGTTAAAGGAATAATGTTTCTACCGATTATTATGATATGATTTAATAGAATAATATTTTTATTTACAAGGGGGATGAGATATGATATTGAGAGTAACAACAATTTTTTTAGCTATTAGTTTATTTTTTAATTATGGAACTGTAGAATATGATGCAGAATCACTAGAAGTAGAGACAGTCGAAGATGTTTTTAGTGATAACAATTTAGCTTTATGTGTAGCAGAATCACTAGAAAAAGCAGTTACAGATAGTATTACACGAGAAGAGCTTGATAGTATTATTAAGTTAGAATGCTCATCAAAAGAAATAGTGGATTTATCAGGAATAGAGCGTTTAAGTAATGTGAGAAGAATTGATTTAAAAAATAATCAAATAGTAGATTTAAAACAATTAAGTGAATTACAAAATGTTCGAGTACTTAATTTATCTAGTAATAAGCTTGTTGATATAAGTAGTTTAGCAACAATGACGTCACTAGAATCTTTATTTTTAAATGGAAATCAAATACAAGATATTACGATAGTAGAAAACCTACATTTGTTGACAAGACTTAATATTAGTGCTAACCAAATAAGCAATCTTTCACCATTAATTAATCTTAGTATGGAAGCTTATGTAACATCGCAAAATCAAAGAATTACTTTAGCAGAAAAAGAAGTTACAGGTAATAGTTTTTCGTTAAATGTCGGTGAATATTTTAAAAATGTTTGTGGAGAAGTAGATGGGAAAATATATGATATTAATAGAAATGGTGTATATGATGAAACTACTAACACAATTACATGGGATGATTTAGCACCGGGGACAGCACAATTAGCTTTTACTTTTGATGATGATATTGAACATTTTACGCAAAAAGATATTGGATTTAGTGGAAAAGTGAAAATACCAGTAACGATAAAAGAAACAGAGCCAAAACCAGATGAAAAACCTAGTATTAATGTAGGAAATACTTTTATAGAATTAGGTGTAGGAGAAGAAGTGAACTTAATTGCTGGGATTGAAGCAATTGATACTGAAGATGGAGACTTGACTAGTGAGATAGTTGTTAATGGTGAAGTCGATGTTAAAACACCTGGGGTATATTCGGTTAGCTATCAAGTCAGTGATTCATTTGGTAACAAAGCAGAAGCTTCAAGAGTGTATTTAGTTAATAATGGAGATTATGTTATCGGTGATGAATATATTATTCATGCACGTGATTTCAAAATTTCAACGACTCAAGTAGGATCTTTATTAGAAGAAGAGTACTATAAGTTAAGTAAATTAGCAGTCTATGATAAGACTACAGGAAATCTTATTAATGATTATGAAAGAATTGGTTTAAAATTGGATAGATCACAGTTAGTAGAAGCAGAAGGTGAGTATGAAATTTCTTTTGTTATTTCATCTACAGGTCTAAAAAGAAATGTCCAAGTTCTTGTTGAAGATTTTAGCAATGTTATTGAAGATGAAACTTCTGAAGAAGTTGAAGATGATATTGAACCTTGTTTTCCAACTGATCAAAATTCTGATGTTGACAAGTTACCAAAGACTGGTTCAATGAACATAGTTAAATACTTAGTTATCTTAGCAGCTATATTATTCTTAGTTCGCTATAAAATAAGAAAAAGTGCTTAAGCACTTTTTTTCTTGATTAAAAATATTTCTTGAGTATAAAAATCTTTACAATAATAGCTAGATGTTAACTCTTCAATGAGAAAATATTTATAGATGTAGTTAAGTGATTGATTACATCTAACACTTAGTTCATGAAAGATAGCTGTTTTATCGAACGTTTTTTGTAAAATGCGTTTAGGTTTTAACTTATTACCATTATAATAATCTTGAATCAAACAATCTCGTAGCTCATTATCATATGAATATAAATAATTGACAAGATCATGATTTTGGTAATTCAAAAGTTCTAGATTTTGTGCATGTAAAAATTTTGCAAAGTTTAAAAAATAATTGAAAGGGTTATCTTTTTTACGTACTGTTTGCATTGTTAACGGAAATTTTTGAGTATTGTAGTAACGATTAATAATATTTTCAACGAGGCTAATATTATAAAGTTCATCTGTTGTTAAATATTTATTATCGATGATAGTATAGGGAGCTGTAGTACTAAAACGATAGTTATGATTAAATATTTGTTCTTCTAGAAGTGTACCACTTAGGATTTTTAAAATTCCTACTTGAATTTCTGCAACATTAAAATCAAAAATAGCATTAAAAGAATTTTGAAACATCACATATGTTTCTTTTGGTAAACCTGCAATTAAATCAAGATGTAGTGTAACATTTGTAGCTGCTAAACGTTTTAATTTGTGTTGCAGTACTTGAAAGTTTTGTTTTCGATTGACCGCATGATTTACTTCATCATAAATAGATTGAATACCAACTTCAAAGCGAATTAAATTTTTTGGAAAGGTACTTAAGTAGTTAATAAGTTTTTCTGATAGTGTTTCCAAATTAACTTCGAATTGAAAGCGCTGTGTCTTTAAAGCATTTTTTTTAATGTATTCTAGTATAGTAATACACCATGTATCATTTAAATTAAAACTACGATCCAAAAATTTAATTGTAGAAACTTTATTGATGATCGCATAATCAATTTGTTTAAAAATATTTGCTAATTGATGTTTACGAACTTTTTTTTCTAATGAGCTTATACAGTAACTACACCTGTAAGGGCAGCCACGGCTAGCTTCAATATAGAAGATTTGTTTGTCTTCAAGCTTTAAGTCATCTAGATAAGAAAAGTTATAATTAGCTAATGCTTCAACTAAAGTATTAGTATTAAATATTTTTTTTGTAGAAATTGCAGTATGGATTAACGGTTTATTATATAGCAAGTGATTTAATAAATTATAGAGTGGTTTTTCACCTTCTCCAGTAATTAAATAATCTATGTCTGGAATTAGTGTGAATGCTCTTTGGGGGTTAAATCCAAGTTCTGGCCCACCGATGATAATCGTACAATTAGGAGACTGTTTTTTTAATTGTGTAATTATTTTCATATACGTTTTAACATTCCAAATATAAACACTAAAACAGTAAATATCTGCTTTTTCGTTGATAATATCTGCACTGATTTTTTCGTAATCCATTTTTTGATGGTATTCTTTTAAAAAGAGTGGTGCTAAATCTTTAGTAGCTGCACTTAATTGATAAATACTATTGTTTTTATGAATAAATTTTGCATTAATTGTTGAAATATGAATTTTCATTTAATCACCTTTTCCCTTTTTATAATACCATGATTTAGAAATTTATGTAAGTAGGTTTTGACTTCAGTTAAATATATATGATATACTTCCCATTAGAACATATTTTAAGTGAAGGGTTGTGTTTTAATGGTAAAATTAATTGTAACAGATTTAGATGGCACATTATTAAAAAAAGAAGATATTGTTAGTGATAATACAGTTGCAGCTTTAAAAGAAGCAGATGCGGCAGGGATTAAAATAGCAGTTGCTACTGGTAGATCTTACTCTTCTTCTAAAAAAATTATTGCACAGTTACCTATTGATAAATACGTTATTAATGTAAATGGAGGCAAGGTTTATGATATTGTTAATGATAGTGATCTTGTTGCCGAGAAAACTTTATCGATGAATGAAGTAGAAAAAATTATGAATATTCTTAATGATGGTGGTTATGAATATTTTTTGAATCATGAGCATGGTTTTGTTGCTTCACATTATAATGAATCGACTAAATACTTTCAAGAAATAGTACGTGTTAATGTTACTATCTCACGTGACTTTTCTTATATTGTGGAAAATGATTTAAAAATTTTTAAGTTTTTAGTAATAACAGAACCTAAAAATTATGATAAGATGCAAAATGAATTATTTAGTGATTTAGATATTTATATTACTTCTTCACATGCTAATAATGTTGAAATTATGCCTCGAGGAGTTAATAAAGGGGCTGCTGTTGAAGATATTTTAAAAGAATATGGTTTTACATGGGATGAAGTAATGGCTTTTGGTGATAATTTTAATGATTTAGAGATGTTGGAAAAAGCTAAATACAGCTATGCTATGGAAAATGCAGTTGATAAACTAAAAGAAATTAGTTATGGAGTTACTTTGAGCAATGCAGATGATGGAGTTGCTCATCAAATAAGAGAATATTTAGCTAGTGTAAAATGAGTATTGTATTATTACAATACTTTTTATGTAAGTAAATTGTTGAAATATGCTAATAGAGATGGTAAGATGAATGTAATATCGGGAGCTTATGCTGAGAGGAAGGTTAACTTCGACCGTACCAGATTTGGGTAATGCCAACGTTGGGATTTATAGTTAATGACGTTTGGCATGCTATAAGCATGTTTTTTATTATGAAAATAAAATTGAGGAGTAGTAAAATGGAAAAAATTTTTGAAAATGTTTCTAATAATGTATCACTTATACATAGCATTACTAACTATGTTACTGTTAATGATGTTGCCAATGTAATTTTAGCTAGTAAAGCATCACCTATTATGGCTGATGAAAAACAAGAGGTGTCAGAAATAACGAATATTTGTGATGCATTATTGTTAAATATTGGTACGTTAAATGAAAGGGTAGTAACTTCTATGATGATTGCTGGTGAAACTGCTAATAAAAAAGGAATACCAATTATTTTTGATCCAGTAGGAGCCGGAGCTTCGACTTATCGTAGTGAAGTAGCAAAGAATATTGTTAAAACATTACATCCAACTATTATTCGTGGAAATGTCTCGGAGATAAAAGCTTTATTTACTGATGAGCAAGCAACTAGAGGTGTTGATGCTAGTGATTTAGATATAATTAATGATAGTAATTTAGAAGAGTCTATTAAAATGGTTGCTAAATTTGCTAGAGAAGCTGCTACAATTATTGTAGTTAGCAGTGAATATGATTTAATTAGTGATGGTAGTACAACATATGTAGTGAAAAACGGTTGTAGTGAGATGAGTAAGATTACTGGAACTGGTTGTATGTTAAGTGCTGTAGTTGCAAGTTATGTAGCAGCTAATGTGGAGAATACTTTAAAAGCGGCAATGTATGCTGTTGCTATTGTAGGATTTAGTGGTGAATTAGCTTCTTTCAAGGCAGCAGGGTTTTCATCGATGAAGATGCATTTTATTGATGAAATTAGTAAGATGGATGTAGAAGTTTTGAAAAAAGGGATTCGTTATGAAAAGGCTTAGACAATCTTTAAAAGTTTATGCAGTTACAAATTCTATTTTTGAAAAAGGGTTTTTAGATAAAGTTGAAGCCTCTTTAGCAGGTGGAGTGACAATGCTCCAAATTCGTGAAAAAGCGGCAGATGTTCCTACTTTTTTAAAGAGCGTTGCTGAAGTAGTCAAGATTGCTAAAAAATATGATGTAGCAGTTATTGTTAATGATAATGTAGAAGTAGCTTTAAAAAGTGATGTTGCTGGAATTCATATTGGACAAGATGATGGTAATATTGTAGATATATGTCATAAATTTAAGGATAAAGTTGTCGGTGTTTCTGTTTCGAGTGTTGTAGAAGCTAAAGCAGCTGAAAAAGCAGGGGCTGATTATTTAGGTGTTGGTACGATGTTTACTACAAATAGTAAAGCAGATGCACAACTAGTAAGTTTTTCTACTTTACAGCAAATTTGTGAAGCAGTAACTATTCCTGTCGTAGCTATTGGCGGAATTAATAGCAAAAATCTCCATTATTTTCATGATATTGATATTGCAGGTGTAGCTATTATTTCAGCTATTTATAGTAGTGATGATGTTTTATCTTCGACAAGGAATTTAGTAAGTGAAATTGAACTTAATTTAGGAGGAAAATCATGAAAAAAGTATTAACTATAGCTGGTTCAGATTGCAGTGGAGGAGCGGGTATACAAGCTGATTTAAAAACTATTACCGTACATAAAATGTATGGTATGAGTGTGATAACTGCTTTGACAGCGCAAAATACGCGAGGTGTTTTAGCTATTACAAAAACTGATGATGAGATGATAAGGTTGCAATTAGAAGCAATTTTTACAGATATTTTTCCAGATGCGATAAAAATTGGAATGGTTTCTAAAGAAGCTATTGCAGTTATTGTAGAAGAATTACAAAAATACAAACCGAAAAATATCGTTTTAGATCCTGTTATGGTGGCAACTAGTGGATCTAGATTGCTCAGTGAAGATGCAATTAGTGCTTTAAAAGAAGAATTGATGCCACTTTGCACAATGATTACACCAAATATTTATGAAGCAGAAATTTTAGCTGAGATGAAGATAAGTGATAAAATGGCAATGGAAAGAGCTTGCCAAATAATAGCAAAGTTTTATAAGGGGTATATTTTGCTTAAGGGGGGGCATTTGAGTGATATGGCAGATGATCTTTTATATTTTCAAGGAAAATTCACATGGTTTAGACAAGATAAAATTATTAATGATAATACACATGGTACGGGATGTACGCTTTCTTCAGCACTTGCTTGTAATTTAGCAAAGGGAATTAGTGTTGAAGAAGCCGTAGAAAATAGTAAGGAATATATTAGTAAAGCTATTTCTTTAAAACTAGATTTAGGTAGTGGAAAAGGGCCACTAAATCATCTTGTGAGTGATTAGAAAAACTAGGAGACTAGTTTTTTTGTTATTATCAACTATAGATTTTAAATAACTACATAAATGTGTTATAATTTATGTGTATGCGTGGGAGGGAAATATGCTAAAAAAAATTAAAGAAATATTTGATATTTCAAATAAAGAATATAATACGGCAATTAAAATTGCAAAAGAAATTGATGCACTTGCAGAAGAATATCAAGTGATGAGTGATGAAGAGTTACAAGAAATGACACCAATATTAAAAACACGCTTAGAGAATGGAGAAACACTTGATGATGTTTTAGTAGCTGCTTATGCTACGGCTCGTGAAGCCAGTAAACGTGTTAGTGATAAATATCCTTACTTTGTACAATTAGTTGGAGCTGTTGTTTTACATCGTGGAAATATTGCAGAGATGCGTACGGGGGAAGGAAAGACTTTAACTTCGGTGCTACCTGCTTATTTGAATTCTTTAGAGAATAAAGGTGTGCATATTGTAACGGTTAATGAATATTTGGCAACACGTGAAGCTGAAGGAGAAATCGGAGATATTTTCCGTTTTTTAGGGCTAAGTGTTGGACTTAATTTGCGTGATTTAAATAAAAATCAAAAAAGAGAAGTTTATGACTGTGATATTGTTTATTCGACAAATAGTGAAATTGGTTTTGATTATTTACGTGATAATATGGTACTTTATAAAACACAAAGAGTTATGCAGCGAGGGTTGAATTACGCTATTATCGATGAAATAGATTCTGCACTTATCGATGAAGCAAGAACACCATTGATTATTTCTGGGGGAAAAAGTAGAGCGCAAAATTTATATGAAGTTACGAATAATTTTGCTAGAAGTATTACAGAAGAAGATTATGATTTTGATGTTAAAACAAGAGTTATTGGATTAACACAAGCAGGAATATCTAAAGCTGAGAAATCATTTAATATTGATAATTTATACGATTTACAACATGCGCAGCTAGTGCATGCAATAGCCCAAGCTCTTAAAGCTAATTATACATTAGAAAAAGAAGTTGATTATGTTGTTCACGAAGGTGAAGTAGTAATAGTTGACCAATTTACGGGACGTATGATGCCTGGCCGTGCTTATAGTGATGGATTGCATCAAGCTTTGGAAGCTAAAGAAGGACTGAAAGTTAAAGAAGAAACGAGTACTGTTGCAACGATTACATATCAAAATTTATTTAGAATGTATAAAAAATTATCTGGTATGACAGGTACAGCCAAAACAGAAGAAGAAGAGTTTCGTGAAATATATAATATGTATGTTGTAGTTATTCCAACTAACGTAGCAGTGATTAGAAATGATAATACCGATATTATTTATGGTAAACTAGATGATAAATTTAAAGCTATTACGGCCAAAGTAAAAGAATTAAATGAAAAAGGGCAACCTGTTTTAGTAGGTACAGTAGCTGTTGAGACAAGTGAGTATTTATCAAAGTTATTTACTAAAAGTAAAATAAAACATGAAGTACTAAATGCTAAAAATCATTTTCGTGAAGCAGATATTATAAAAAATGCTGGTCAAAAGTATGCAGTTACAATTGCTACTAATATGGCGGGTCGAGGAACAGATATTAAATTAGGTGAGGGAGTAGTTGAACTAGGAGGACTATATGTTATCGGAACTGAAAGACATGAATCACGCCGTATAGATAATCAGTTGCGCGGACGTAGTGGTCGTCAAGGAGATCCAGGTACTTCCCAATTTTATGTTTCATTTGAAGATACTTTGATGATTCGTTTTGGAATGAGTAATATGCAAAAGCGAATTAGTTCAGATGAGCCTTTACAATCACGTATGTTTACAAAAGCTTTTGAAGGAGCACAAAAAAGAATTGAAGGAAATAATTATGATATTCGTAAAAGGCTTTTACAATATGATGATGTTATGGGCAAACAACGTGAAGTTATGTATAAAATGCGTAATGATATTTTAGATGTTGAAGATTATCATCAAACTATGATGGAGCTAATAGAACGTGGTGTAGAAGTTATTTTAGATGACCGTATTCAAGAAAGAGCATACAGTCAAGAAGTACATCAAGATATAGTTGAGTATATTAATGCTCATTATACTGATGATTCAACTAATATTACTTTAAATAGCTATGATTCCATAGAAGATTTAAAACAAGATGTTACGCGTAGGTTATGTCATTTATATGAAGAAAAACTTGGTATTGTAGATGAAGAAGCACGTAAAGAATTTGAAAAAGTAATTGCACTACGCGTTATTGATACTAGATGGATGAGTCATATTGATGCTATGGCACATTTAAAAGAAGGAGTTGGCATGCGTGGGTATGCACAGGAAAATCCTTTAAGAGCATATACGATGGAAGGTCTTAAAATGTTTGATGAAATGATTTATAACATTGAAAGAGATATTGTACAATTTGCGTTACGTTCAAAAATAAAAATTAATGAAGAACGTAAGGAAGTTATTAAAGGAAATGCAGTGCGCAATGCAGCTAAGGAGCAGAAGAGGCGTCCTACTATAAAAACAAAAAAAATTCGTCCAAATGAGCCTTGTCCTTGTGGTAGTGGTAAAAAATATAAACATTGTTGTGGGAGAAATTGAAATGGAGTATGATTTAAAAGAAAAGAATAAGCAAGTACGCGCATATTTTGAACAGTTAAAGGAGTTGCTTTGACGTTGCTACTTTAAAAGCACATTTGAAAAAAAATGAAGAAGAAATGGCACGCGCAGATTTTTGGGATGATAAGTCATATGCTAACAATGTTATTGCTGAGCAGAGTAGTTTAAATCAACGATATAACTTGTATTTAGAAATGAAGGCAATTTCTGATGATATTGATGCTATTATAGAGATTTTAGAATTGGAATACGATCGTGAAATGGCAGATGAATTTTATGATTTATTTGCTAAGTATGAGAATTTACGTGAAAGAATTGAAAATGAACTACTTTTAAATGGTAAGTATGATCGAAATAGTGCTATTTTAGAAATAAATGCTGGAGCAGGTGGAGTTGAATCACAAGATTGGACAGAGATGCTTTTGCGTATGTATCAAAGATGGGCTAAAATTCATGATTTTAAGATTAAGACTTTAAGTTTTAATCAAGGAGATATGGCAGGTATTAAATCGGTTTCTATAGAAATTGATGGTGAAAATGCTTTTGGATATTTAAAGGGTGAAATTGGTGTTCATCGATTAATTAGGATTTCACCGTTTGATGCAGCTAAGAAAAGGCATACATCGTTTGCATCTATTAGTGTAGTGCCTATTGTTAGTGAGGGTAAGGCTATTGAAATTGATAAGAATAGTATTAAAGTAGAAACTTATCGAAGTGGTGGTGCTGGAGGACAGAGTGTTAATACAACTGATTCTGCGGTAAGAATTACTCACTTACCAACTAATATTGTTGTTAGTTGTCAAAATGAGCGTAGTCAGATTAGTAATCGTGAAACAGCAATGAAGATGTTGGCTAGTAAATTAGCAATTTTAGAAGAGCAAAAGCGTCGTGAAGAGTTAGCTAAATTAAGAGGTGTTAAAAGCGATATTGGGTGGGGAGCACAAATTAGATCATATGTTTTCTCACCATACACAATGGTGAAAGATCATCGTACAAATTATGAAACGAGTAATGTTGGTGAAATTCTTGATGGTAAGATAGATGCTTTTATTAAAGAATTTTTAAAATTTGAAATGGAAATGTTAGGTGATTATAATGATAGAGTTTAAAGGAGTATATAAAGAATATTCAAATGGTGTAATGGCAATGAATAATACTAATACTAAAATTGAACAAGGAGAATTTGTTTACTTAATTGGACCTAGTGGTGCTGGTAAATCGACTTTTCTAAAATTAATTTATCGTGATATTTTACCGAGTGTTGGGGATGTTTTCGTTGATAATAAAAGTACAAAAAAATATCGAAAACGCAATGTGTATAAATTGCGTCGTAAACAAGGAGTTGTTTTTCAAGATTTTAAGTTGTTGTATAAAAATACAATTTTTGAAAATATTTCATTTGTTTTAGAAACTTTTGGCATGAATCGTTTAAATATACGTAAGAAAGTTTTTGAGATGTTAGATTTAGTTAATTTAAAAGATAAGTATCGTTACTATCCAAACCAATTAAGTGGTGGAGAACAGCAGCGGGTAGCTATTGCTAGAGCTTTGATAAATAAACCAAAAGTTTTAATTTGTGATGAACCAACAGGTAATCTCGATCCTAAAACATCAGAAGAAATAATGTATTTGTTAGAAAAAGTTAATGCTGGGGGAACAACAGTTATTATGGCAACACATGATAAAGAAATTGTTAATAAATTTAGACACCGTGTTATTGCAATCGAATATGGAAATGTAATTAAAGATGAAGAAATGGGTGAATATCACTATGATCATAATTAAATTTTTAGTTGGAATTATCCGTCATTGGCGAGATGCATTTAAAAGTTTCTTTAGAAATTTAGCTTTGAGCATTAGTGCTTTGGCAGCTATTAATGTTACTTTGATTGTTGTTGGAGTTTCAGCTATTTTAGGTGTAAATATGCAAGAGTTTACGTTGAATGTTGAAGAAGATATAACAATTATTGCTTACTTAAATCGAGAAGTAAGTGAAGAAGATAAGACAAATTTAATAGAAGATTTGAAAAGTGATAAAATAGTTAATCAAGTAGTGTATCGAACAAAAGATGAAGAGTTAGAAATTTTAATTTCTGAATCACCAGAACTAGAAAAAGTAACAGAAAACTACGATGATGGAGAAAATCCTTTATATGATACTTTGTATATAAAGACGAAAGATCCTGCCAAAAATGAAAAGTTTGCTAAAGAATTGGAAAAGACTAACTATTTTTATAAAATTAATGCAGGTGAAGAGATGACAAAAACAATTATTGATGTTTTTGAAAAAGTGCGTTATTTGATAGTTGGGATGATTTTAGCATTAGTTTTAGTAACAATTTTTATTATTTCTAATACGATAAGAATTACTATTTTTTCTAGAAAAGAACGCATCGATATTATGCGTTTAGTAGGAGCTAGTAATTATCATATTCGTATGCCATATATTTATGAAGGTATTTTAATTGGAATTTTTGGTTCACTAATTCCAGTTGTATTAATAATTTTTGGATATCAATATTTATACGATGAGTTTACTATGATAATTGAAACAACACCTTTCGTAGAACTTATTGAACCTGATAGGATTGTTTATTATATTAGTGGTCTACTTGGTATTATTGGTGTTGTTGTTGGTGTTTTTGGTAGTGCGCTAAGTGTTAGAAAGTTTTTAGGGAGGTAGTATATGTCAAAAAAAATATTTAGCTTGTTGTTTGCTTTTTCAATAATAGTTACTCTTTTTAATAGTACGATGGTTGTTCATGGCGAAACAATAAATGATTTGAAAAAGGAATTGGCGGAATTAGAAAGACAAAAAGCAAATGTTGGACAAGAGATTTCCTTAACAGCTGAAGAAATTACGGCAACAGAAAACTTGATTGCTGAAACTGGTAAAAAGATTTTAAGATTGCAGAAAAATATTGCTAAGACAATGGAAGAAATTGAGTTTTTAAATGGTGAAATAGAATTAAGAGATGAAGAAATAAAAAACATTTTAGTTTATTATCAAATGAATACGATTGAAAATGAAGCTGCAAGTTTTTTGACGGGACAAACTACCTTTTCAGAAACACAGCATAAAGGTGAACTTTCTTCGCAGTTATCAAGTTATAACAAAGAGCGTATCGATGAAATGCTCGTGTTACAACAGCAACTAGCTTCTAAAAAGAATGCTCTAGAACAAGAAGTAGTTCAGTCACAAGAATTACAAAAAACTTTAAATGATGCAATTATTAAATTAAATAAAGATTTAAAAGATTTTAATGTGGAAAATGAAAGTATTGATACTCAAATTGCAGCAGCTAGAGAAAATATTAAGACTTTAGAAGATATGGGATGTCGAGCTAATGAAGAATTAGATGCTTGTGTTGAAAGAATTAATCGTCCACCTAGTGGAAATGGATTTAGTAATCCGATGCGTACTGGTCGTATGACAAGTGAATTTGGCTATCGTATTCATCCGATTTTTGGTATTCCAAGATTGCATGATGGAATTGATGTAGCAGCACCAACAGGGACAAATATTTATGCAGCAGCTACTGGTGTTGTCTATAAGAAGTATTACAATGATCCTTCAATTGGTAATGCAGTTTTTATTCACCATACTGTTAATGGGAAGCGTTATACTACGGCGTATCTGCATTTGAGTGCACATACGGTTAATAAGGGTGATGTTGTTGATAGAGAAACAGTTATTGGTAAGATTGGAACTACTGGAAACTCTACAGGGCCACATTTGCATTTTACGATTACTTCTGGTTGGCGTTGGATTGATTATGGAGCTAGTTATTCTCATTATACGGCACGTGCTTTTAATCCGCGTAACTTAATTTCTTTCCCTGCTTTAGGATCGTGGTTTTAAGTGGAAGAGGCTTTTAAGTTAGTTTCTGATTATACACCTAGTGGTGATCAACCACAAGCTATTAATCAGTTAGTTGAAAATATAAAAAATGGTGTTAAACATCAAGTTTTATTAGGAGCAACAGGAACAGGTAAAACATATACTATTTCAAATGTAATTGAGCAAGTTAATAAGCCTGTCTTAGTACTTGCACATAATAAAACTTTAGCAGGACAGTTATATAGTGAGTTTAAACAGCTTTTCCCAAATAATAATGTTGAGTTTTTTATTTCTTATTATGACTATTATCAACCAGAAGCATATGTCGCTTCTAAAGATTTATATATTGATAAAACATCATCGATAAATGATGAAATAGATCAATTAAGACATAGTGCAACAGCAGCCATTTTAAGTAGTAGGCAAACTATTGTTGTAGCATCAGTATCTTGTATTTACAGTATTGGAGATCCAGATAGTTATCAAAAATATCGCTTTACAATTAGGGAAGGTCAAACAATTGAACGTGAAACTCTAATTAGAAGATTAGTAGAATTACTTTATGATAGAAATGATTATGAGTTTGTACGTGGTACTTTTAGAGTACGAGGAGATAGTATTGATATTATTCCTAATAGTTATAGTGATATTGCTTTACGAATTGAATTATTTGGTGATGAGATTGACGCGATTAATGAGATAGATACTTTAACGGGAAAATTGTTGCAAAAGCATCGTGTAATTACAATCTTTCCTGCTTCACATTTTATTGTTGATGCTGATAAACGTGAAGAAGCTTTAATCCGTATTAATAGAGAATTAGAAAAGCGTATAGCTTATTTTGAAGAAAATAAAATGCTTTTAGAAGCACAAAGGTTAAAAGAACGTACAAACCTTGATATAGATATGATTAGAGAAACGGGATTTTGTAGTGGTATAGAAAATTATTCATTGCATATGGCTTTACGTGAGTATGGTTCTACTCCTTCAACTTTAATCGATTTTTTCAAGAAAGATTTTTTACTTGTTGTTGATGAGTCACATGCAACATTACCACAAGTAAGAGGGATGTTTAATGGGGATAGAAGCCGTAAACAGGCGCTAGTAGATCATGGTTTTCGTTTACCTAGTGCACTTGACAATAGACCGTTAAATTTTGATGAATTTAATGAAAAGTTAGATCAAGTTATTTATGTAAGTGCTACACCCGCAGAGTATGAAATTGAAAAATCATCAAAAATGATTGTCGAGCAAATCATTCGACCAACTGGTCTTTTAGATCCTGTCATAGAAGTTTGTAGTAAAACGAATCAAATTGATGATATTATTAGTAAATTACAAAAAGTCATTGCTAAAAATGAGCGCGCTTTAATCACGACATTAACTATTAAAATGAGTGAGGATTTAACTAACTATTTAAAAGAAATTGGTATTAAGGTTGCTTATTTACATTCTGAAATAAAATCTTTAGAAAGATTGGCAATTATTCGTGATTTACGTCAAGGCAAATTTGATTGTGTAGTAGGGATTAATCTTTTACGTGAAGGTCTTGATATTCCAGAAGTTAGTACTATTTTTATTTTAGATGCTGATAAAGAAGGTTTTTTACGTAACGAAAAGAGTTTGATTCAGACAATCGGACGAGCAGCTCGTAATGCTAATGGATGTGTTTATCTATATGCTGATAAAGTGACTCGTTCTATGCAGTATGCAATTGATGAAACTGCTAGGCGTCGAAGTATACAAATTACTTATAATGAAGAACATGGTATTACTCCAAAAACGATTGTAAAAGAAATACTTGAAGATGTGCAAATCACATATGAAGAAGTAACTTCTAAAAAGTTATCTAAAACACAAGTTCGTGAACAAATTGAAGATTTAACTAAGCTAATGCATGAAGCTGCAAAAGAATTAGATTTTGAAGCTGCGACAAAATATCGTGATGCTATTTTCGAATTGGAGGCTGAGTTATGAGATTAGATAAATATTTAAAAGTGGCAAGAATTGTTAAAAGAAGAACAGTAGCCAAAGAGATGGTTAGTAATAAGCGTGTTGAAATTAATGGACGTTTTGCTAAAAGTTCAACGACGGTTACAATTGGTGATATTATTATCGTTCACTTTGGTAATCGTGATTTACAATTTGAGGTTTTGAAAATATTAGAACATTGTAATAAAGAAGATACACATGAGATGTATAAGGTGATAGTATGAAAAAAATTGTACGTGCTTTTTTAAAAGTATTAGTAGTAATAGTGTTTACAGTCGTATTATACGATTTCTCAAAATCTGTAATCAAGCTATTACAATTGCAAAATGAACAGAAGCAACTAGAAGTGGAATATCAAACTTTATTGCTTGAGCAAGAAAATTTAGAGAGAGAATTAGGACTAACTGATGATCCTGAATATTTAAAAATGTATGCTAAAGAGAATTTTCTTTTTAGCGAGGGTGATAGTCATATTATCAGTATTGTAGATGATGAAGAATAGTCCGGTTATTGTTGGTGTTAGTTACGGTGTTGATTCAATGGTGACATTGCATCAACTTTCGCTTGTTTATAGTGAGATACACGTTGTGCATATTAATCATCATCAAAGAGAGGCAAGTTTTGATGAGGAGCGACTTTTAAAAGAATATTGTCAAAAAAACAATTTTTATTTTCATAAGTTTGATTTTTATTATCATAAGGGTAATTTTCAAAATGCAGCACGGTTATTTAGATATAATTGTTATCGTGAAATTTATGAGCGTGTTGGAGCAAAACAATTATTTTTAGGGCACCATTTACAAGATGTTGTAGAAACGATTCTTTCTAAGATGTTTTATGGTGGAACTATTTCTACTTATTATGGATTTAAAGCAGAAATGTATAACTTTGGAATGCATATTTCTAGGCCCTTAATTTTTTGGAGTAAAAAGGAAATTTATACATATGCTAAGATTCATGCTGTACCTTTTCTAGAAGATTCATCAAATATTGATTGTAAATATCGACGTAATAAAATACGTTATTTAACTGCACAACTAGATTTAGATAGTTATGATAGCATACGTAAGTTTTATGAAACACAATTATTAATATCAGAGTATTTACATGAAAAAGCAATGTCTTATATAGTAAATGGACAGACGATAAATTTAACTGATATTAAAGAGATTGAATTAATATTTGCGATTGAAGAAGTTTTGCGTAAATTAGAAATTGCTTTAGATTTAAGTGGTACGGTAAAAAGAATTGTAGAATTTTGGAAAAGTCCTAGTGAAAGGTTACAAATCAGTAAAAATTTTTTCGTTTATTTAGAAGATAATCAGCTAGTTTTTGAAGAAGAATATATTAGAGAATACGATTTTATCGTTCGTAAAAACGAGATTTTAGAATTACCATTTGCAAAATTTTATTTAGGAAATTTTCACGGATATCGAGTACGTAACTATCGAGAGGGAGATAAGATTTTACTTTCTTTTGGACATAAAAGAGTTTCAAGATGTTTTATCGATCGTAAGCTAAGAAAACGTTATCGTTCTAGCTGGCCAGTTATTGTTGATGAAACAGGTGAAATTATAGCAGTAATAGGATTAGGTTATCAAAAAAAAGGTTTTGAGGTGTGCAACACAAACATTATTATGTTAAAATACTTATATGCTTATGGAGGAAATGATTATATGATAAATGATGTAGAGAAAGTTTTAATTACGTATGAAGAAATCATAGAACGCACAAAACAATTAGGTAGAGTTATCAATGAGGATTATGCGGATAGCGAAAACTTGATTTTGTTAGGGCTTTTGAAAGGATCAATTCCATTTTTAGCGCATTTGATGAATGAAGTAGACCTTTATGCGGTAACAGAATTTATGGATGTTTCAAGTTATCATGGAACTGCTCAAAGTACTGGTGAAGTAAAAATCTTAAAAGATATAGATGTTTCTGTACAAGGTAAAGATATTTTAATAGTTGAAGATGTTGTTGATACAGGAACAACATTAGCTACTGTAAAAAAATTGTTAGAAGATCGTGGGGCAAAAAGCGTTAAAATTATTACATTATTAGATAAACCGGGGAATCGAGTGACTGAAGTGATTGTTGATTATGTGGGATTTACAATAGGAAATGACTTTGTTATCGGGTTTGGCCTTGATTATCAAGAAAAGTATCGTAATTTAAAGTATATAGGCATTTTGAAAAAAGAGATTTATTCTAAGGAGGATATGAATGGCTAAAACTGTTAAAAAACCGAGTGTAAAAAAACCTAAAGTTAATTTATTAATGATAATTATGGTAATCATTGCTGGATTGATTATTTATAATTTTTATCAATATGAAGATACGAATGATGAATTGACATATACTGAATTTGTGGAGAAACTTGAAGAAGATAAAGTTAAGGATTTAAAAGTTGAACTTAGTATTCAAGGTACTAGTCTTTTAGTTAGTGGAAATTATAATGATAGTGAAAATACTTTTACAACGGTGCTACCTTATTCTAATGAAGCAGAATCTTTAATATATAAGTATCAATTAGAAAATGATTATGGTATTACATATGTACCCGAACAAGAAAACATTATTTTAGATTTAATTGGTGTTTTACTGATTCCAATTTTACTAATGGTTGTTGTTATTATTTTTATACGTCGTCAAGCGAGTGGAGGAGGAGCTTTAGAAGTTGGAAAGAGTAAGGCCCGACTTTCAAAAGGAAGTAATACTAAATATAAGGATGTAGCTGGTTTAGAAGAGGAAAAACGCGAGTTAACTGAAGTAGTAGATTTTTTAAAAGAGCCTCGTAAATTCCAAACTATGGGAGCAAGAATTCCTAAAGGAGTCCTTTTAGTAGGTCCTCCAGGAACAGGAAAAACTTTACTTGCAAAAGCTGTTTCTGGTGAAGCAGGTGTGCCTTTCTTCTATATTTCTGGATCAGATTTTTTAGAGATGTTTGTCGGAGTTGGAGCTAGTCGTGTAAGAGATATGTTTAAAAAAGCTAAAGCTGCAGCACCGTGTTTAATTTTCATTGATGAAATTGATGCAGTAGGACGACAAAGAGGTGCTGGATTAGGTGGAGGTAATGATGAACGTGAGCAAACACTAAATCAAATTTTAGTTGAGATGGATGGATTTGATTCTAATGAAGGAATTATTATCTTAGCAGCTACGAATAGAGCAGATGTCTTAGATCCGGCGATTTTGAGGCCTGGTCGTTTTGATCGACAAGTTATTGTTAATTTACCGACTGTTAATGGTAGACGAGAAATTTTAGAATTACATGCTAGTAATAAAAAGTTTGATACTGATGTTAGTTTTCAAGCAGTTGCTGAAAGAACGCCAGGGTTTAGTGGTGCAGATTTAGAAAATGTTTTAAATGAAGCTGCTTTACTTGCTGTTAGAGAAAATTTTACTACTATTCCAATGCATATCATTGATGAAGCTATTGATCGCGTTTTAATGGGGCCTGCTAAGAAGAGTAGAAAGTATACAGAGCAAGAACGTCGTTTAGTAGCACATCATGAAGCAGGGCATGTTGTTGCAGGATTAATTTTTGAAAATGCTAGTGAAGTTCATAAAGTAACTATTATTCCAAGGGGGATGGCAGGAGGATATGCTATGATGCTTCCTAAGGAAGAAAAGTATTTTCAAACTAAGTCCGAGTTGTTGGAAAGAATTAATGGATTATTAGCTGGTCGTATAGCTGAAGAATTAATTTTTGAAGAAATTTCCACAGGAGCGCACAACGATTTTGAGCAAGCAACAAAAATTGCTCGTGCGATGGTTACAGAATATGGAATGAGTGATCTTGGTCCTATTCAATGGGAACAGCGTACGGGAAATGTTTTTCTTGGTCGAGATTATATGAATAATAAGAATTTTTCTGATCGTGTTGCTAATGAAATTGATCAAGAAGTTAGAAAGATTATTAATACGGCTTATGAAAGTACAACAAGTGTTTTAAAAGATAATTTGGAATTATTAAAATTAATAGCAGAAAATCTTTTAGAAAAAGAGACTTTGAATAAAGAAGAGATTATTTCTTTGTTTAAAAATGGTCGATTACCATCTAATCAAGAAAATGAAGTAGATGAAGAAAAAGAATAATTCTTTTTCTTTTTTTAAGGAGGAAGTAATGGATACAATTAAAAAATATTTGAGTAGCAATAAAGAATATTTAATTACGTTAGTTAATTCTAAGAATGCTGCCCAAGAGCTTTTAAACACGCATAGTGTTAATAAATACGATAGTAAATACATCATAGATGTTTTAAATGCTAATTATGTAATGAACGGTAATTTAAAAAATAGTAGTGAAGAACTATTACTCGTTTTGCATAATGATGGTAATATTGCACAAATAAGCAGTCAAAGTTTTGAAAAAGTTAATGTAACTGCTACTATTGAGTATGATAGTGAAAAAAACTTTTTGCTAGAAACGGGATTGTTTGAAGTTTATCGTTATTTAGATAATAAACAGATTTTTCATAGTCAAATTCAGTATGATGAGTATAACATTGGTAAAATTATTGCTAATTATTATTTACAAAGTGAACAAATTAAAAGTGCGATTGTTTTTGGCTCATTAATAGGTGATAATAATTTAGTTTTAAGTAGCGGAGCATTATTTGTACAATTATTACCAAATCATCGTGAAGAAACAGTAAAGCATTTAGAAACATCATTATCATCGTTGCAAGAGTTTAGTAAAATGCTTGCATTAGAACAAGAACAAGAGATTTTAGAAACTTTTTCAGAAGAATTTGAATTATTAGATGAACATCCTATTTTTTATAAGTGTAGATGTAGTAATGAACAAATGAAAAGTGATATTTTGACTATTTCTAAGTCAGAGATAGAAAAAATCATTGCTGAAGATGGGTTTTTGAGTGTAAGGTGCAATTATTGTGGAAAGTTATATGAGTTCTATGATGATGATTTTAAGTGAGATAATTTAACAAGAAGATACTAAATGCTGAAAAATTATTTTGTTGTGAGCAAGAGTAGTTAAGATTTGTATAGAAATAGCGTATTTTTATTAAATCATTCACATTACGATACATTCTTAAACAATATTGTGCTATAATTCTATTAGTTAGGAGTGAGGATATGAAAAAAAATTTAGCTATTGTAGTATCATTAGTAGTAGTAATTACAGTTATTGTAGTTTTAATTACTTCAGGAGTAATTTCTTTTAATGATAAGAGTGCACAAACTTCTATGGATGCATATTTAGAAGGGTTACAAGGTGATAACAGTGAGTTAAAAGATTTGGGTATTGATCAAGATGTAAGTAAAATTAAAGATGATATCATTTCGGGGTATGGTTTTAGTGAAGCACAATATAATACAGCAATTGGATTGTATGATAAAACTTCAATTAAAGTTGAGGAAGAAATTGCAGTTGAAGAAGATGATGAATATGTTGATGTAGTGTATACTATAGAAATGTTTCCTATTATTGATTTATTTATTGTAATTATGGAAAATGCTGAAGAATATGGTTTAACAGAAGTAGTAGAAGTTTTAGGAAGTGAAGATTCAACGCAAGAAGAGATTCAACAATCGACTGCTGAGTTATTAGCAAAATACAATGAAGAGATTACTAAGGTTGAAAGTGTTAAAGAAACTTATAAAGTTCGTATGATGAGAAATGACAAAGGAGCATTGGAATTTGTTGAAGATGATAATGGGAATCTTAAAGATTTAGAAGATTTAATTTTAACAGTTCCTGGTGTTAATACGAATGTTCAGTATGAGAAAGGACAATAAGTGATATTGTCTTTTTTTTATTGACTTCTTTCTTTATTTAAGTTATAATTAACAAGGTTAATGATTATTTAGCTATATAATATGACACACAAGGAAGTGTGTATGGAAGGAGGAAGAAAATGCCAACAATTAATCAACTAGTTAAAAAACCACGTCAATCAAAAACTAAAAAATCAAAATCTCCGGTATTAGGAGTTGGTTATAATAGTTTGAATAAAAAACGTACTAAGCAATTTTCTCCACAGAAAAGAGGAGTTTGTACTAAAGTAGGTACTTTAACACCAAAAAAACCTAACTCGGCTTTAAGACGTTTTGCACGTGTAAGATTGTCTAATGGGATGGAAGTTGCAGCTTATATTCCAGGTGAAGGTCATAACTTACAAGAGCATAGTGTTGTTTTAATTCGTGGAGGTCGTGTTAAAGACTTGATCGGGGTTCGCTACCACGTAGTACGTGGTACACTTGATACAGCGGGTGTTGAAGGACGTAAACAAGGTCGTTCTAAGTATGGTACTAAAAAACCAAAATAGTTTGAAAGGAGGAAGATAGTATGCCAAGAAAAGGAAGTATCCCTAAAAGAGAAGTATTACCAGATCCAATTTATAATTCTGTAGTAATTACTAAATTAACTAATGCAGTAATGTTGGATGGTAAAAGAGGTACAGCTCAAAAAATAGTATACGGTGCATTAGAAAAAGTTGCTGAAACAACAAATCGTCCTGCTATGGAGGTTTTTGAAGAAGCGATGGAAAATATTATGCCTGTTTTAGAGGTAAAAGCACGTCGTATTGGTGGTGCAAATTACCAAGTACCTGTTGAGGTAAGTGAAGTACGTAAACAAGCTTTAGGATTGAGATGGCTTGTTAGATATACTAGATTACGTAAAGGTAACAATGATCGTACGATGATTGATCGCTTAGCAGGAGAAATTATCGATGCTTCACAAAATACAGGTGGAGCAGTAAAAAAACGTGAAGATGTTTATAGAATGGCGGAAGCTAATAAAGCATTTGCACATTATAGATGGTAAGAGAGGAGGAAATTTATGGCTCGTAGTGTTTCGTTAGATAAAACGAGAAATATTGGTATCATGGCCCATATTGATGCTGGTAAAACAACAACAACAGAGCGTATTTTATTTCATACAGGTCGTATTCATAAAATTGGTGAAACTCATGATGGAGCTTCACAAATGGATTGGATGGAGCAAGAGCAAGAAAGAGGTATTACAATTACTTCAGCAGCTACTTATGCTGTGTGGAAAGATTATGCTATTAATATAATTGATACTCCAGGTCACGTAGACTTTACAATTGAAGTATCACGTTCACTTCGTGTATTAGATGGTGCAGTAGCAGTTTTAGATGCGCAAGCAGGAGTTGAACCACAAACAGAAACTGTTTGGAGACAAGCAACTGATTATTTAGTTCCAAGAATTGTATTTGCCAATAAAATGGATAAAACAGGAGCAAATTTTGAATTTTCAGTGAAAACTTTGAAAGATCGTTTAGGAGCAAATGCTTATCCAATTCAGTGGCCAATAGGAGCTGAAGATTCATTTAAAGGGATTATTGATTTAGTTGAAATGAAAGCTTATCAATATGATGGTGAAATGATAGAAGATGCTGAAGAAATTCCTATTCCAGATGATTTAAAAGATCTTTGTGAAGAAAAGCGTCTGGAATTAATTGAAGCAGTAGCAGATTTTGATGAAGATTTAATGATAAAATATTTAGATGGTGAAGAAATTTCTATTCCTGAATTAAAAGCGGCTATTAGAACGGCTACTTTATCAGTAGAGTTTTTCCCAGTAATTTGTGGAACTGCTTTTAAAAATAAAGGTGTAAAATTAATGCTTGATGCAGTAGTTGATTACTTACCTTCTCCTGAAGATGTTGCTGAAGTTAAAGGAACACTTTTATCAGGTGAAGAAGTAGTTCGTGAAACAAACGATGATGCACCATTTGCTTCATTAGCTTTTAAAGTTATGACAGATCCTTATGTTGGACGTTTAACGTTCTTTAGAGTCTATTCAGGGGTTTTAAACTCTGGTTCTTACGTTTTAAACTCTACAAAAGGTAAAAAAGAGCGTATTGGTCGTATTTTGCGTATGCATGCTAATGATCGTGAAGAGATTTCTTCAGTTAATGCGGGTGAGATTGCAGCAGCAGTAGGTTTGAAAGATACTACAACAGGTGATACTTTATGTGATGAGAAAAATCCTGTTATTCTTGAATCAATGGTATTTCCTGAGCCAGTTATTTCAGTTGCTGTTGAACCTAAATCAAAAGGTGATCAAGATAAAATGGCAGTTGCTTTACAAAAATTAGCGGAAGAAGATCCTTCATTTAGAGCTTACAATAATGAGGAAACTGGGCAAACGATTATTGCGGGTATGGGTGAGTTACACTTAGATATTCTTGTAGATCGTATGCGTCGTGAATTTAAAGTAGAAGCTAATATTGGTGCACCACAAGTTGCTTATCGTGAAACATTAACACAAGAAGCAGAAGTTGAAGGTAAGTTTGTAAGACAATCAGGTGGACGTGGTCAGTTTGGACATGTTTGGATAAGATTCATTCCTAATCAAGGAAAAGGTTATGAATTTGAAAGTAAGATTGTTGGAGGGGTTGTTCCGCGTGAATATATTCCTTCAGTTGATAAAGGTTTGGCAAATGCTTTAGAAGGTGGATTACTTGCGGGTTATCCAATGATTGATGTTAAAGCAGAATTGTTCGATGGTTCATACCATGATGTAGATTCGAGTCAAATTGCATTTGAGGTTGCAGCTTCATACGCTTTAAGAGCGGCAAAAGAAAAATGTAAACCAGTTTTATTAGAGCCAGTAATGTCAGTAGAAGTAACTACTCCAGAGGAGTATTTAGGAACTGTAATGGGTGATATTACTTCAAGACGTGGTCGTCCAGAAGGACAAGAATCACGTGGTAATGCACTTGTGTTAAAAGCATTAGTTCCATTGTCAGAAATGTTTGGATATGAAACTGCTCTGCGTACTAATACACAAGGTCGTGGTGTTTCAACAATGACATTCTCACACTATGAAGAAGTACCAAAATCTATTTCTGAAGAAATTGTTGCCAAAAACGCTAGATAATTAGTAACACTTGAAAAAAAAGAAAAAATAATATAAAATATGAATGTATGTAGTCTATATATTCAAGGAGGAAAATAAAATGGCTAAAGAAAAATTTGATCGTTCAAAACCACATGTTAATATTGGAACTATTGGTCACGTTGACCATGGTAAAACTACGTTAACAGCTGCTATTACAACAGTATTAGCGAAATCAGGAAATGCTGAAGCACAAGCTTATGACCAAATTGATGGGGCTCCTGAAGAAAGAGAAAGAGGAATTACTATTAATACGGCTCACGTTGAGTATGAAACAGAAAATCGTCATTACGCACACGTTGACTGTCCAGGACATGCCGATTATGTTAAAAACATGATTACAGGTGCTGCACAAATGGATGGAGCAATCTTAGTAGTGTCTGCTGCAGATGGTCCAATGCCACAAACTCGTGAGCACATTTTATTATCAAATCAAGTAGGAATTGAAAATATCGTAGTTTTCTTAAATAAATGCGATATGGTTGATGATGAAGAGTTATTAGAATTAGTTGAAATGGAAGTTCGTGAATTATTAAATGAATACAATTTCCCAGGTGATGATTGTCCTGTAATTATGGGATCAGCTTTAAAAGCTCTTGAAGGTGATGCTAAGTGGGAAGAAAAAATCATCGAATTAATGGAAAGCGTAGATAGTTATGTTCCAACTCCAGAACGTGATACTGAAAAACCATTCTTAATGCCAATTGAGGGAGTTTTAACTATTCCTGGACGTGGTACTGTTGCAACTGGTAAAGTTGAACGCGGAACTTTAAAATTAAATGATGAAGTAGAAATCGTAGGTCTTGCTGATACTACTTCAACAGTAATTACTGGTATTGAGATGTTCCATAAGTTATTAGATTCAGCTGAAGCTGGAGATAATATTGGTGCATTATTACGTGGTGTTAAACGTGAAGAAATTAGACGTGGACAAGTTTTAGCTAAACCTAAAACAGTTACTCCACATACTGAATTTAAAGCAGAAGTATATGTATTAAGTCATGAAGAAGGTGGACGTAAAACTCCATTCGTATCAAACTACAGACCACAATTCTATTTCCGTACAACAGATGTTACAGGTGTTGTTAACTTAATGGAAGGTACTGATATGGTACGTCCTGGTGAAAACACTGAGATGATTGTAGAGTTAATTGCTCCAATCGCTGTTGAGCAAGGTACTAAGTTCTCAATCCGTGAAGGTGGTAGAACAGTTGGTGCTGGTGTTGTATCAGAAATTGTTAAATAAAAAGGCGTTAAGCCTTTTTTTTGTTATTCGTTAATTAAAAAAACATAAAAATATGTTATAATTAAGTAGGTGATAAAATGATTAATGAGACAATTGTTTCTATTTCAACAGCAGTAGGTGAAGGAGCTATTTCAATAATTAGGTTGAGCGGTCAAGATGCGATTGCAATTGCAAATCGTTTTTTGTCGTTTAATTTGGAAAATAAGGCGACACATACAATTAACTATGGCTATGTTGAAGATGAAGGTGAAATTATCGATGAAGTTTTAGTGATGTTGATGAGAGCTCCTAGAACTTATACTTTAGAAGATGTTGTCGAAATTAATTCACATGGAGGTTATGCTGTAACAAATAGAATTTTAGAAATTGCTTTAAAGAATGGATGTCGTTTAGCAAAGCCAGGTGAATATACGAAACGCGCTTTTTTAAATGGTAGAATAGATCTTAGTCAAGCAGAGGCAATTAGTGATTTAATTAGTGCTAAAAATAATCAGGCGGCTAAATTGGCAATTAATGGATTACATAAAGGCTTACATTATGAAATAAAAAAAATTCGTGAAGAAGTATTAACTTTAATTGCAAATTTAGAAGTTAATATTGATTATCCTGAATACGATGACGTAATATTTTTAACTAATGAGTTAGTTAAACCGCAAATTGAAGAATTTTCGCAAAAAATAGCACAACTTCTAGCTAGTAGTAGAGATGGAATTTTACTAACAGAAGGTGTAAAGATGGTTTTAGTTGGTAAACCTAATGTTGGTAAAAGTAGTTTACTAAATTATTTACTCGGTGAAGAAAAAGCTATTGTTTCTAATATTGCAGGAACGACAAGAGATGTTATTGAATCAAACTTGAATATCAAGGGAGTGCACTTTAAAATTTTTGATACGGCAGGTATTAGAGAAGCACTTGATGAGATTGAACAACTTGGTATAAAAAAAACAAAGTATCATATCGAAAATAGCGATTTAATTATTTTAGTGATAGATAATAGTGAAAATTTAACTCACGATGAACTTGAGATATTAGAATATATAAAAAGGCGCAATCACATAGTAGTAATCAATAAAATTGATTTAAAAAAACAGTGGGAGTATGATTTTAAAGATCATCACTATGTAGAGCTTTCAATTACAGAAGATGTTAATTTAGAAGGCTTTTATCAAAAGATTAGTGAAGTATTAGCGCTATCACAAATAGAATTTCAAGATCAAACAGTTGTCACCAGAGTACGCCATATAGAAATTTTAAATCGTGCGCAAGTCATAATAGATGATTTGCTAAAAGCAATTCATGATAACTATGGTGTAGATTTACTAGTTATTGATTTACACCAATTATGGCAATTGTTTGGAGAAATTTTAGGAGATAGTTTAGATGAAGGTGTCATTGATCGATTATTCTCAGAATTTTGTTTAGGAAAGTAGTGATAAAATGTATGACATAATTGTTATTGGTGGTGGGCATGCTGGAATTGAAGCTGCTGTTTGTAGTGCAAAGTTAGCAAAAAAAACTTTGCTAGTTACTTCAAATAAAAGTAATGTTGGTCATATGCCATGTAATCCATCAATTGGTGGTCCAGCAAAAGGAATAGTTGTTCGAGAAATTGATGCTTTAGGTGGTGTGATGGGAAAAATCGCTGATCAAACATTGATTCAAATGAAGAAATTAAACTATAAAAAAGGACCAGCAGTATGGGCTTATCGTGCACAGATTGACCGAATTGCGTATCCTAAAAAAATGTTGCAACTACTTGAAAATACCAACAATCTTTTTTTAAAAGAAGCAACAGTTACTAGTTTAATTATCGATGACGAACAAATTAAAGGAATTTTAATTGGTGATGAAAGAATTTATGCAAAAGCAGTTATTGTAACGACTGGTACGTATATGAAAAGTGATATTTTAATCGGAAATGAAAGAAGGCGTAGTGGTCCAGATGGGTTTTCTTCTTCAAATCTTAGCAATGTTTTTCGCGAATATGAAATTGCTTTATTTAGATTGAAAACAGGGACACCACCGCGGATTGAAAAAGATAGTATAGATTTTACTAAAGTAGAAGAACAAAATGGTGATTTAGAGTATTATTCTTTTAGTTATGATAATAAGTATTATTATGATATTACTGAACAAAAACCTTGTTATTTGACATATACTACAAAAGCGACACAAGAAATTATTGAAAATAATTTGCATAAATCTTCGATGTATGGTGCAATTGAAAATATTGCTTCTAATGGACCGCGATATTGTCCTTCTATTGAAGATAAAATTGTGCGTTTTAATGATAAATTGCGTCATCAAATATTTCTTGAACCAGAAACTTTATCAAGTAATGATATTTATATTCAAGGATTTTCATCTAGTATGCCAAAAGATGTCCAAGAGATGATGGTCCATTCAATTATTGGGCTTGAGAAGGCAGTTATTAATAAATATGCGTATGCTATTGAATATGATGCTGTTGTACCAACAGAGTTAAAGGCTAATTTAGAGTTAAAAAAGATTAGTAATTTATTTTGTGCAGGACAAATTAATGGGACAAGTGGTTATGAGGAAGCTGCATGCCAAGGTTTAATGGCAGGACTTAATGCTTGTTTAAAACTTGACGGGAAAGCACCTTTTATTCTAGGAAGAGATGAAGCATATATCGGGGTATTGATTGATGATTTAGTTACTAAAGGAACGCAAGAACCGTATCGTCTATTGACCTCACGCGCTGAATATCGTTTATTACTTCGTAATGATAATGCTGACTTTCGTTTATCACAATATGGATACGAGTTAGGCTTATTATCAGAAGAGCGATACTTAAAGTATCAAGAACGTAAAGCTTTAACACAGGAATTAATAAAAAAATTTTCAAACTGGCGTTTAGAAAGATCAAAACGTAATTTACTTTACTTAAAGGATAAAAAGATTGAAATTGATAAGTTACTAACTGCTGAATTATTACTAAAGCGTCCTAATATATTTATTGAGGATTTAATCTATTTATATGATTTGAATTATCCTTTAGATGTCTTAAAACAAGTAGAAATTGAAGTTAAATATGCTGGATATATTGAAAAAACAGTTCGCGAAGTAAAAAAGTATCGTGATTTAGAAAAGTATTTGTTACCAGAAAATTTAAATTATCAAGCAATTAAAAACTTGAGTTTGGAAGCACGTGAAAAACTAATGTTAATTAAACCGCGTACTTTAGGTCAAGCTTCAAGGATTAGTGGAGTTAATTATAATGATATTAGTACTTTAATGATAGAGCTTAAAAGGAGGTAAGTTATGAATTTAAGCAAACTTTTTGGAATAGATATTGAAGTTACGAGCTTAGAATATGATTCTCGTGAAGTAAGAGAAGGAAGCCTTTTCTTCTGTTTGAGTGGATTGAAAGTAAATGGTCATGATTATGCTGAAGAAGCAGTTTCACGCGGAGCAGTTGCAGTTGTTGCTAAACACGATTTGAATTTGGAAGTTCCTGTAATTGTAGTTGATGATGTAGAAAGAACACTTTCAATGGTAGCAGTAGAGTTTTTTGATTATCCTACTAAAGGTATGAATTGTATTGCTTTGACAGGTACAGATGGTAAAACATCAACATCATTAATTATTAAAGGTATTTTAGATGTTTTTGAAAAAACTGGTTATATTGGTACTAATGGAGTTATTTATGGCGATTACAAGTTAGAAATGGGGTGTACAACACCTTTTCCGCCATTGTTATTTTCTGAAATAGCTAAAATGCGCAAAGCAGATGTTCAAACGCTTGTTATGGAGGCAACTTCACATGGGTTATCTTTAAAAAGGGTAGAAGATATTAAGTATGATCTTGTCGGATTTACTAATATTAAACATGAGCATCTTGATTTTCATAAAACACTTGATAATTATAGGGATGCTAAGATGCATTTACTAGATTTAGTTAAAGAAGATGGGATAGCAATTTTAAATATTGATGATGATGCTTACTTTAAGTGTCGAGCAAGATGTAGCTCAAAATGTTTGACATATGGTAAACATAGTGATGCAGATTATCGTATTAGCAATATTTATGCTAGTATTAAAGGTCTTACATATAATTTAACTTATCAAGGAAAAACGTTTGAAGTTTTTACACCTTTAATCGGTGATTTTAGTGTTTATAATACTTGTTTAGCCATTGCTATTGTACATCAAAAAGGTTATGATTTAGAAACAATTATAAAGTATGTAGGAGATGTTAAAAATATTGATGGTCGTTCTATTTTTATAGATGAAGGACAAGATTTTGAAGTGTTTTTAGATTTTGCTCATACTTCATATGCAATGGAGTTGATACTAGGTTATTTAAGAAAAGCACAAAATAGTCTTGGGAAAAAAATAATAACTGTTGTTGGTAGTGCAGGAGAACGTGATGTGTTAAAAAGACCATTAATTGGTGAAGTAGTTACGAGGTTGTCTGATTATGTTATTTTTACAAATGAAGATCCACGTACAGAAGATCCTAATAGTATTATTGCTGATATTTTAGATGGCGTTAAGAGTGATAATTATGAAATCGTTTTAGATCGAAAGCAAGCTATTGAAAGAGCATTTAAAAAAGCTGTTTCTGGAGATGTAGTTGCATTATTAGGTAAAGGTGCTGAAGAAGTGATGGAATTTGATGGATATAGTGAAAAATATAGCGAGGAAGAAGTTGCACGCACTATCTTAAAAAAACTTAACAAAAAATAATATTTTTATTTTATTTTTTTGTTGAATAAGCTGAGAAATTATGATAAATTTATTATGTAGATTAAGGGGAGTATATATATTTCAAGAATAAGGGAGGCTTTTTAGCCTCTTTTTTCTTAGTGTGTTATAATTGAGACATGGAAGTCTTAGAAAAAATTACAATTATTATAGATGATATTGAAGCTCATAATGGTAAAGCCTATCTTGTAGGTGGTTTTGTACGTGATTATTTATTAGGCAGAGTAAGCTTTGATTATGATTTAGAAGTATATTATCTTGATTATGATGTTTTAGTTAATATTCTAACAAAATATGGAAGTGTTTTACGAATCGGTAATTTTGGCGCATTAAAACTTGAGGGATTAAACTTAGAAATTACAATGCCTCGTTTAGAAAATAAAATAGGGAATAGACATACAGATTTTGCTATTACCGTAGATAAGAATCTTCCACCTCAAGAAGCTGTTCTTAGAAGAGATTTTACGGTCAATGCTTTACTATATGATCTTAAAAGTAATCAAATTCTTGATTATACTTCTGGAGTGCTTGATTTAAATAATAAGGTTTTACGCCATGTAAGTAATAAATTTATCGAAGATCCTTTAAGAGTTTTACGGGCAATTCGTTTTGTAAGTGAACTAAATTTTACAATTGATTCAGAAACTTTATTAATTTGTGAAAAACTCCAAGAAGAGTTACAGTATCTTTCTATTGAAAGAATCAGTAGCGAATTTAAGAAAATTTTACTAGGAGAATATTTTATACATGCAACAAAGTATTTTTATTTATTAGAAACATTATTTGTTTTTGAAGAAAGTTCTCATTTAAATATGAATAATTTTAGTTCACAAGAAAATATGCTATTATTTCGATATTATCATCTTTTTAAAAATCAGCCAGAAAAATTATCACTTTTTATTACGAAGAAAAAATTGAGAAAAAAACTTACCAAACTATTTAATAGCAGTTATCAATACGATGCTAAAAGTTTACTGAGTTTATATGAAAGTAATTTAGATGCTGAACTGTTAGCAATGTTTTTTTCAGGAGATATTGAGAAAAATATAAGGTTTTTAAAAAAAATATTTCTGCATTTGGATAATATAAGTATTAAATATAATGGCAACTATTTTTTAAAAAAAGGATTTTTAGGTAAGGAAATAAGTGTTGCTAAGAGAAAAATATTGTCTAGTGAAATTGAAAAGTTCTTAAAATAAGGAAGGGATATTATGAATATTTTAGTTACAGGATTTGATCCTTTTGGTGGTGAAGATAGAAATCCGTCTTATGAAGCTGTAAAAGCTTTGCCAAATAAGCTAGGAAATTTATCGATAATCAAATGTGAGTTGAAAACAGAATTTGTAGCTTCTAAAAAACAGATTGATGAATTACTAACTTTACACAAACCTAGTGTTATTTTGTTAGTAGGACAAGCAGGGGGCAGAAAAGAAATTGCATTAGAAAGAATAGCGATAAATTTAATGGATGCGAGAATAAAAGATAATGCTGGTTATCAACCTATTGATAAAGAAGTTATTATTGATGGACCAAAGGCTTTCTTCACAACATTACCTATTAAAAGAATGTCTAAAACATTAACTTCAGCCAATATTGCTAATACAATTTCTTATAGTGCAGGAACTTACGTTTGTAATAGTATTTATTATTATACTTTGTTTAAAAGTCAAGCAGTAGCTTGTAAAGTTATTTTTATCCATTTACCATTTGCAAGTGAACAAAAAAAAGCGGGATATTTTTCTATGCCTTTAGCTACGATGACAGAAGCATTAAAGTTATGTATTTTAGAAACTACTTGTAAAAGTGACATTGAAGAAAGTTTTGGAACGATTTATTGAAAATAGAATTATTTCTTATCATCATAGCTCGTAAAAAAGTTGTAATAAATATTGCATGATGTTTTAGATTGTGTTAAACTGGTAGTGACTTTAAGTTGGTCCCGTGAGGCTAAGAAGATTTAATAGGATACGTTTAATCTTTTTTGCCTTGCAATTATGCGAGGTTTTTATTTTGAAAAGAAAAGGAGATTATGTATGGGAAAAATTATTTTAGATGCAAATAGTATGAATCGTACAATTCGCCGCATAAGTCATGAAATAGTAGAAAAAATTTCTGATTTAGATGATGTTGTTGTTGTGGGCATTAAGACGAGAGGTGAATTTATTGCCAAAAAAATTGTTCAAAATATTGAAGAGTTTGAAGGAAATAAGCTAGCTTTTTCTACAATTGATATTACACATTTTCGTGATGATGTAAAAGACAAATCAAATGTTGAAGTAGATATGAGTGGTTTGAATGTAGATGTTGACAAAAAAACGGTTATCTTAGTAGATGATGTTTTGTTCACAGGGCGTACGATTAGAGCAGCAATGGATGCTTTGATGGCGAATGGTCGTCCAGTAGCTATTAAGTTAGCAGTTTTAATTGATCGTGGTCATCGTGAGTTACCAATTCGTGCTGATTTTGTTGGAAAGAATTTACCAACAAGTATGAAAGAAAGTGTAAATGTTTTTATTGAAGAATTTGATGGAAAAGAATATATTGAGATAAACTAATTTAGTAGTTGTTAAATTATATTTTGCTTTTATATTATAAAGTTTATTATGAGGAGAGAAAAATGAAAAATTTATTTAATTTAGATGGATATGATTATGATAAGATTGTAAGTTTAATTAAGCGTGCTCAAGAGTTTAAAAATGGTAAAACACTAGATTATGGAAACTTAAAAGCGGTAAATTTATTTTATGAACCAAGTACTCGTACACATTATAGTTTTGTAAGTGCACAACAAAATTTCAATATGAAAGTTACAAATGTTAATATGGAGTATTCTAGTATTAAAAAAGGTGAGAGTTTGTATGATACTGTGAAAACTTTTGAAGCTTTAGGATATGATTTAGCAGTTATTAGACATCCTCAAAATGAGTATTATAAACAACTAGATGGTATTGGCATTCCTATTTTGAGTGGTGGAGATGGTACAGGAAACCATCCGACACAATCACTTTTAGATTTAATGACAATTTATGAGCGTTTTAATAAATTTGCTGGTTTGAAAATTGCTATTGTAGGAGATATTATGCATTCGCGTGTAGCGCATACAAATGCTAAGATTATGGAAAAGTTAGGAATGGAAGTATTTATTAGTGGACCGGAATCTTTAAATGATAATAGTGCTAATTTTATTAACTATGAAGAAGCTATTCATGAGATGGATGTTATTATGTTATTACGTGTACAATTTGAAAGACATGGGTATAACATTAATTTAAATCAACAAGAGTATTTAGAAAAGTATGGATTAACAGCAGATAAGGTTGCTAAAATGAAAGATAATGCGATTATTATGCATCCTGCGCCTTTTAATCGCGGTACAGAAATTAGCGATGAAGTTGTTGAGTGTGATAAATCAGTGATTTTTGAGCAAATGACAAATGGTGTTTATATGCGTATGGCATTAATTGATGAGGCGTTGAGAAATAAATGATTTTAAAGAACTGTTTAATTGTTTATAATAATGACTTAGTAGTGCGTGACTTAAAAATCAAAGGTGATAAAATTATTAAGATATCAGAGCATTTAACTGAAGAAGATGATTTAATAATAGATGTTGAAGAAAACCTAGTAAGTCCTGGATTCATTGATATGCATGTCCATCTACGAGAGCCAGGATATGAACATAAAGAAACGATTAAAACAGGAAGTAGAGCAGCAGCAGCAGGAGGGTATACTTATATTTGTGCAATGCCTAATACGAAACCGATTATCGATAATTTAGATTTAGTGATGGATTTTTATGAACGTGTGAAAAAAGATGCAATTGTTAAAGTTAAGACATATGCTGCTATTACAAAAAAGTTTAGTAATGAAGATGAGCTAGTTGATATGCAAGCACTTAGTACTTTTGTCTGTGGTTTTACAAATGATGGTGTAGGGATTCAAAGTGCACATACGATGTATCAAGCAATGAAAGAGTCTTATTTGAATGAGTGTTTAATTAGTGCACACTGTGAAGAGGAATCATTATTATATAATGGCTACGTTCACGCAGGTGTAAAAAGTGAACAAGAAGGTTGGAAAGGGATTCATTCCTTAACAGAGTCATTACAAGTAGCACGTGATGTTTTAATTAGTGAAGCAACAAAATGTCGTTATCACGTGTGCCATATTTCAACAAAAGAAAGTGTTGAGCAAGTAAGACTAGCTAAAAAGAGGGGAGCATATGTTAGTGCAGAAGTTACACCACATCATTTACTATTAACAGATGCTGAAGTAGTCGACAGCAATTATAAAATGAATCCTCCTGTTCGAGGCTTAGATGATAAATACGCTTTAATTAATGGGTTATTAGATGGTACAATTGAAGTCATCGCGACTGATCATGCCCCGCATACTAAAAATGAGAAAGAAAGTGGTTTAGCTAAAGCGCCTTTTGGAATTGTCGGTTTAGAAACAGCTTTCCCACTAATTTATACTTATTTTGTTAAGACAGGTCTTGCAACTATTCAGCAAGCTATTGAATGGTTTAGTGTTAATCCTGCAAGAATTTTAAATTTAAAATACGGTCATATTCACGAAGGAAGAATAGCTGATTTAACAGTTATTGATATTAAAAATTCACGACGTATAGATGCAGAAAAATTTTATTCTAAAGGTAAAAACACACCATTTAATAACCGTGAATGTTATGGATTTCCTATTATGACTCTTGTTGATGGTAAAATCGTTTATGATGCTAAAAATAGTTATATGGAGGGTTTAGATGAATAGTATTTATGATGTTACTAGTAATGAATTAATTGCCAATAAAACATATAAAATGGTTTTAGCAGGTGATACTAAAAGTATTGAGAAAAGTGGTCAGTTTATTAATATTCTCATTGATGGTTTTTTCTTAAGACGTCCTATTAGTATTTGTGACTACGATGAATCAACAATCACTATCATTTATAAAATTTTAGGAGAAGGAACTAAGAAACTTAGTACGTATCAAAAAGGTGAGCAACTAGATATTTTAGTAGGTTTAGGTAATGGATTTACAATCGTTGATGAAAAACACACTGTTTTAGTTGGTGGTGGTGTAGGTATACCTCCCCTTTACAATTTAGCTAAAAAGTTAAATAAACCTAAAGTGATACTAGGTTTTGTGAGTAAAGATGATGTTTTTTTTGAAGAAGAATTTAAGAAACTTGGTTGTGAAGTAGTTATTACAACTGATGATGGAAGTTATGGAGTTAAAGGTAATCCAGTAATGTATTTAAAAGATGAAACTTTTGATTATTATTATAGCTGTGGTCCAGAAAAAATGTTGCTAAGTTTAGTAAAATTACCTCAACGTGGACAACTTTCATTTGAGGAACGTATGGGTTGTGGTTTTGGAGCATGTATGGGATGTAGTAAGTTAACAAAAACTGGCTCAATTAGAGTTTGTAAAGAAGGACCGGTTTTAGAAAGTGAGGTTATTAATGAAAATTAAAATACCAGGATTAGAACTTGATAATCCAATTATACCTGCTTCTGGAACTTTCGGTTATGGTTATGAGTTTTGTGAATTTTACGATATTAATATTTTAGGGTCATTTGCGACAAAAGCTATTACTAAGAGTTCACGTTTTGGAAATCAAACACCACGTATTGCAGAAGTTGAAAAAGGTATGTTAAACTCAATCGGTTTACAAAATCCAGGTGTAGAAAAAGTTGTTGAACAAGAGTTTGTCAAGCTGAGTGCTGTGTATGATAAAAAGGTTTTAGCAAATATTAGTGGTAGTAGTATTGAAGAATATTTAGAAGTAGCTAAAATTTTAGATAAGGAAGCTATCGTAGGAGCTTTAGAAGTTAATGTTAGCTGTCCAAATGTTAGTGAAGGTGGAATTGCTTTTGGAAGCGATGAAAATATTTTACGTGAGCTTGTAGAAAAATTGAAAACTGTTACTTCTAAACCAATTTATATGAAGTTGAGTCCTAATGTAACAGATATTGTTACGATGGCTAAAACTTGTGAACAAGCAGGAGCAGATGGGTTAGTTTTAATCAATACATTGATTGGAATGAAGATTGATTTGAAAACCCGTAAGCCGGTCTTGTTTAATAAAAAAGGTGGATTTAGTGGACCTGCGATTAAACCTATTGCGATAAGAATGATTTATGATGTTTATGAAGCAGTTAGTATTCCTATTATTGGCTGTGGTGGTGTTATGAATGCTAGTGATGTTATTGAAATGATGTTAGCAGGAGCTAGTGCCGTACAAGTAGGTACTTTAAATTTAATAGATCCATTTGGGAGTAAAAAAATTATTGAAGATTTAAGTTTAATCAAAGAAGAGTTAGGAATTAATAATTTAAAAGAAATTATTGGAGGTGCTCATGAAAGTAATCATTGCTTGTGATTTTTCTGATAAAGAAGAATTTGTAAAGTTTTTATCTAAGTTTGATGAAAAATTGTTTTTAAAAATAGGGATGGAATTGTTTTATAAAGAAGGACCAGAAATTGTACGCTATGCTAAAAATTTAGGGCATAAGATCTTCCTTGATTTAAAATTACACGATATTCCTAATACTGTTCATAAAGCTATGAATAGTATTAAAAGTTTAGGTGTAGATTTTGTTACGGTACATGCTTCTGGAGGAAGTGAGATGTTACGTGCTGCTAAAGAAGCTTTAAATGGTAGTGATACTAAGATTTTAGCGGTAACAGTTTTAACATCAATTGATGAAGCAATTTTACATAATGAGTTGAATGTCCAAAAAGCTTTAGCAGATCAAGTTATTCATTTAGCAAAAATAGCTAGTGAAAATGAAATTTATGGTGTGATTTGTTCACCTAATGAAGTTTCACAAATAAAAAGTCAAGTTAATATTAACTGTATTACTCCTGGTATTCGTCTTGTAGGAGATGATGTAAGTGATCAAAAACGTGTTGCAACGCCACAAAAAGCAGCCGAAATGGGTTCTGATTATATCGTTGTAGGACGTAGTATTACTAGCAGTGATGATGTTGTAAAAGCTTATCAAAAATGCAGTGAATTATTTGGAGGTTAAGATGAATCAAGTAGCTGAATTATTATTAGAAATTGAAGCAGTGTTTTTAAGCCCTAAAGATCTTTTTACATGGGCTAGTGGGATTAAATCCCCAATATATTGCGATAATCGTTTAGTTTTATCAAATGTTAAAGCAAGAACGATAATTGAAAAAGCTATTGGAGATAAAGTAAAAGAAACATTTAGTGAATGTGATGCAGTTGTAGGAACTGCTACAGCAGGTATTGGTCATGCTGCAATTGTGGCACATTTATTAGAACTTCCTAATGCTTATGTACGTGCGAGTTCGAAAGATCATGGACGTCAAAATAAGATTGAAGGTAAGCTGTTAGAAGGACAAAAAGTAGTTGTTATTGAAGATTTGATTTCTACTGGTTCAAGTTCTATTGAAGTAGTTAAGACTTTACAAGCTTTAGGAATCGAAGTTTTAGGAGTTGTTAGTATTTTTACGTATGGTTTGAAAAAAGCGCAAGATAATTTTGCAAGTGTCGGTGTTGACTATTATTCTTTAGCTAATATTGAAGATTTATTAGCAGTAGCAACTGCTAAAAACTATATTAGTGCTTCTGATACAAATATTATTGAGGATTTTATTAAAAGTTTGGATGCATAGATGAAAAGAGATTTAAGACAGATTTTAATTACGGCACTTTTAATTTCTATTGGAGTTATTTTACCATTATTTACACATTTAATTGCTGCAGGTAATGTGCTTTTACCGATGCATTTGCCAATTTTAATAGGTGGGTTTGTGTTAAAACGCAAATATGCAATTTTAGTAGGATTTTTAACACCCATTATAAGTAATGTGTTGACAGGTATGCCTATGACAGTACCAATGTTACCAATAATGATTTTTGAACTCACTACATATGCGTTAGTAGCAAACACGCTATATCAAGCATTTCATAAAAATATTTATTTTTCATTAGTAGTTAGTATGATAGCGGGTCGCTTTATAGCTTTATTAGTAGTTTTAGTTTTAACAAAAGTATTCCAAGTTACGATGCTGGCACCTATAGCTTATATCGTAGCAGCTATTTCTACAGGATTTATAGGAATATTGATACAGTTATTAATCATTGTACCGACTGTTGTAGTTTTAAAGAAAACAAAATTTTTTAAAGAAGCGTAAGCTTCTTTTTTAATTAAAAAAAGACTTGTTTATAAAGTCTTTTTCTTTTAAAGCGTTCTTAGAATAGCGCGGACTGGTGAACCATCACTATTAGAAATTTTAAGTGGTAAAGCAATTAATTCATAATTTCCTGGTTTGACATCTTTTAAAACTAATCCTTCTAGAATAACAATATTATTTTTCAAGAGAGTTTTATGAACGAAGTAATTAGTTGAATCAAAAGCTTCGATTGATAAATAGTCTATACCAACTAAACTAATCTTTTTTTCTACTAAGTAATTAGCAGCTTCAAGACTAAGAGCAGTATAGTTTTTTTCAAAAACATTTTTATTGAGTTTACTATTATTAGTTTTAAATAATAGACGATCACCTTTTTGAATAGAAATAGCTTTTAAGTGTTCTTTAGTAATTAAAGGAGCTTCAATGTAAATAACTTGAGCATGACCGATAAAGTGTTCTAAAGCTATTTTTTCAATAGAACTTTGGTTATCACTAAAATGACTAAAAGCATCGACATGTGTTGCAGTATGGACATTAAAATTAATTTGTGTGATATTACAAGGTTGTCCAAGAGCGATTTGTGCTATTTTTTTTATTTCAGGTTTATCTTCATTATTATAAGTTACGATTTGTGGAGAAATTGTAGCAGAAATATCATAAATTTTCATTTTAACCTCCTTAGGCTAAATTAGTAATTTTATGTCCAAAAATAATAATAAAAATAGAACCGATAAGAAGTGATGTTGGCATAGTAATCATGACACCTATTTCAGAAAAGATGAGTGGTAAAACAATTGCACAACTTGAAAAGAGAATACCATCACGTATAACTGTAAATATAATAGCAATTTTTGGTTTTCCTAAAGCTGCTGCAAGTCCAAATAGTGCGTGTGCACTAGGGAAAAATAGCACTGTTAGTCCAAAAAAGCGAAGAGAAAGTGCCACATAATCAATTACTTCTTGATTGCTAGTAAAAATTTGTGCAATTCTTTCAGCACCTAAAAAGACGATGAAAAAGAAAATAATTCCTGTTACAAATGCTGACTTACGAATTATAGTCATGCTTTCTTTTAAACGGATTTTATTATTTGCACCGTATTGGTAAGCTACAAACCCTTGAATACCTTGAATACCACCGTTGACTAGTAAGAAGACCATCATAATGATTCTAACAGTAATTCCACTAGCAGCTTGCAAATTGACACTTTCTTCGATTGAGTAACCTTCTCTAATACTTAAAAGAGCAATACTTAAAGAAATCAGAAATGTACCTATGGCAAAAAAAGTATTAGCAACAAACTGTGGTAGACCATTTTTAAAGACTTGAAGCCACTTTTTTTCAAAGTGCAAGTTTTTTAAATTGATGTAGTAATTAGTTTTTTCCCTATTAAAGAGTACACGCATTAACATAAAAGCCATAAATGCTTGTGAGATAATTGTTGCTATTGCTGCACCTGCTGCTTCGTAGTTTGTTCCAAAAAAAGATATGGCTGGAAAAGTATCTGAGATCAAAATATAATTAATAATAGCATTGATAATTATTTGGATAATTGACATTTTTACTATTAAAGTTGCTTGTCCTTCAGCACGTATTGTCTGTGCTGATAATTGTGCTAAAATAACAGTTGGAAAGCCTACTAAAAGAATTTGTGAATAAATAAGCGAATTATCATAAACTAGATCACCACTTGATCCTCCAGTAAGTAAACTAACAAATGATGGGAGTAAAGGTAGGAGGATGATTAAAAGAACTGTATATAAAATCCACGTATAAACAAAACTATTAGCCATATATTGTTCAACTTTAGCTTTTTTATTACGACCCAAAAGCTGTGAAGTTGTAATTGCTGTTCCTATAGCAAGCATTACAGAAAGAGCTGTCATCAGTAATAAAATTGTCATAGATGTAGCTGTTGCTGTTTGCGAAGCTGTGGGATATTTAGCAAAATTTCCGAGGAAGTAAGTATCCATAACAATATTTAATTGATTAATAATACTCGCCATTATAGATGGAATGACCATTATTGTTAATGCTTTAGGAACTTTTTCATTTTTTAAAAGGTTAGTACGTTTTTGTACTTCCATAAATTCACCTTCTTTCTAAACTATTATAGCAGAAAAAGCGCCTTCTCAAAAGGTTAATATGTTATAATTACAGTAAATTAGAAATGTAGGTGTGAGATGAGAATAACAGAAGAAGCAGAATTATTAAAATTCTTGCTTGAAAAATTAGAAAATAAATCACGTAATAACATTAAGTCACTTTTGAAATACGAACAAGTTTTAGTAAATGGAAAAGTTGTTCGACAGTTTAATCATGTCCTAAAAAAAGGCGATTATGTAGAAATAAAAGGTAGTCGAAGTACTGATGAAATTGATGTTATTTATGAAGATGAAGACTTTTTAGCAATTAATAAACCAGCAGGTTTATTATCAGTTTCAACTGACAATAAGCCGGCAAGAAATGCTTTTAATTTAATAGAAAACTATTGTCGTAGTCGTAATAAACATGCTAAAATTTTTTTACTACATCGTTTGGATAAGGATACTTCAGGCATTTTTATAGTGACAAAAAGTTTTGAAATGCAACAAGTAATGCAAAATTCATGGAATGAACTTGTACTTGATCGTAGTTATGTCGCACTCATTAGCGCTAAGATTACACCTAAAGAAGATACGATTATAAGTTATTTAAAAGAAAATAAAGAGCATATGGTTTATTCTGCTCAAGATGGGAAAAAGGCTATTACACATTATAAAGTAATTAAGCAAGGTAGTAAGTATAGTTTATTAGATGTTAAGTTAGCAACAGGGCGTAAAAATCAAATTCGTGTTCATTTAAAAGAGCGCGGGTATCCTGTTTTAGGTGATTGTAAATATGGTGGTGAAAAGTTTAAGAGATTAGGATTACATGCTTATCGTTTAGTATTTAGGCATCCTTTTACGAACAAGTTAATTAAAATTAATGTGGAAATTCCTAAAATTTTTTTTAATGTTTGATTTTCAAGTAACTAATAGTGAAAACTGTAGTAATAATGACTGCAGTTTTTGTATGAAGTCGTGTGCTTAACTTAAAAGTGATTGTGTTTGAATACAAAAGATTGTAAAATTAATAGAGGAGGTTTTATGTTTATAAATAATAAATTATCGTTAAAGAGCAAGGTTGTTGAAAGCTTTGTTTTTGAAGATAAACATTATGTAATTTTAGAAGAAACACCATTTTATCCTGAAAGTGGAGGGCAGTTATGTGATTTAGGTACAATTAATCACGTAGAAGTTGTAAATGTTTTTTATCGTAATGGATTTATATGGCATGAAGTATGTGAACCTATTACAGGTGAAGCTATTTGCCTTGTTGATAATAAAAGAAGAAAACGTCATTGCCTATTACACACTGCTCAACATTTACTTAGTGCTGTTTTTGAAAAATATGGGGTAGGATCTAATTCGTTTTATATGCGTGATGATTATTTTGTTATTGATGTTGAAGATGTTTATAATCGTGAGCAGTTAAATTGTTTTGAAAAAGAAATTAATAGTTATATTTTAGCGAATTTAAAAGTTGTGACAAGAACTTATGATAGTTTATTCGATAAAGAATTTGAAGTAGGTCATTTTAAAGATAATACAGAAATAAGACTTGTAATCATTGAAGGTCTTGATAAATGTTTGTGCGGAGGAACACATGTTGATAGTTTGAAGGAATTACAGTATTTAAAAATAACAAAGCATAAAGTTTTGAAAACTAAAACACGTCTTGAAGTGTATGTTGGTAATGCTGCTTATGATCATGTTAATCATTTTTTTGATAGTTACAATAAAATTATCAATTTAGTTAAAGTACAAGAAATAGATGTGTATCCTTTAATAGAAAGAAAATTGAAGCAAAACAAAAAGTTAACAAAAGAATTAAAAAAACTTCAAAAAAAGTCATAAATAGTAGTCTAAACAAAATTTTGTTTTATTCCCTAAATATGGTAAAATAATATCAATGAAGTTTTAATGGAGGTTATTTATGAAAGCTAATGAAATAAAAGAATTACTGGAAATGTTTAAAGAGTATGAGTTAACAGGTTTAGAAATGGAAACTGAAAATTGTTATTTGAATTTAAAAAAAGAAGTTAATGTTACATATACACAAGAAGCGGCAGTGACGACTGTTAATAATGCAACTCATCCAGAAGCAAAAGAGGAAGAAACAACTATCGTAGCTGGAACGTCTATAAAATCCCCATTAGTTGGAACTTTTTATCGTGCAAGTTCACCAGAAGCTGAACCTTTTGTGCAAATAGGTGATAAAGTTAAAAAGGGGGATGTTTTATGTATTGTAGAAGCAATGAAAGTAATGAACGAAATTTCTTCTACTGTAGATGGAACAGTTAAAGAAATTTTAGTAGAAAATGAGAGTGGTGTTTCATTTGATCAATCACTATTTATTGTTGAGTAGGTGAGAAGATGTTTGATAAAATATTAATTGCGAATCGTGGTGAGATTGCTGTAAGGATTATTAGAGCATGTCACAAGTTGGGTATTTCTACTGTTGCTATTTATTCGAAAGCAGATAAAGATAGTTTACATGTAATGCTTGCAGATGAAGCTATTATGGTTGGTTCAGAAAAATCAGCAGATAGTTATTTAAATATGGAAAATATTATTAGTGCAGCAGTTATTACAAAAGCAGAAGCAATTCATCCAGGTTTTGGATTTTTAAGTGAAAATGCTGAATTTGCTACTCTGTGCGAAAAATGTGGAATAAAGTTTATTGGACCATCAGGAAAAGTTATCTCTAAAATGGGTGATAAAGCTACAGCTAGAAAGATTGCTCAAAAAGCAGGTGTAAGTGTTGTTCCTGGAAGCGAGGGCATATTAAAAAGTGTGCCAGAAGCTTTAGAGTTAGCAGAAGAGATTGGATATCCCGTTTTAGTTAAAGCTAGTAGTGGTGGTGGTGGAAGAGGAATGCGCATCGTTACTTGTGCAGAAGAAATGGAAAATATGTTTAATGCTGCTAAGAGTGAAGCAAAAAATGCTTTTGGAGATGATTCTTTATACATGGAAAAATTTATTATTGATCCTAAGCATATTGAAGTGCAAATTTTAGCCGATGAACATGGTAATGTGATTGCTCTTGGAGAACGTGATTGTTCGGTACAAAGAAGAAATCAAAAAGTTATTGAAGAAGCTCCTTCACCGTATGTCAATGAAAAGTTGCGACAAGAATTAGGAAGAGTTGCAACGAAATTAGCGAAGAGTGTTGATTATGTTAATGCTGGTACGATTGAGTTTGTAATGGATGCTGATCATAATTTTTATTTTATTGAGATGAATACCCGTATTCAAGTAGAGCATCCAGTCACAGAGATGGTTACTAATGTTGATTTAATTTCTTGGCAGTTGCGTATTGCTGCAGGCGAAAAGCTTAATATAAAACAAGAAGATGTTAAAATTTTTGGTCATGCGATTGAATGTCGTATCAATTGTGAAGATGTTGCAGCAGGATTTATTCCTAAGCCTGGTGTTGTTACACATTTAAATATCCCTGCAGGACCTAATGTTAGAGTAGATACATTGTTATATCAAGGTTATGAAATTCCTAGCCATTACGATTCGATGATTGCCAAAGTAATTTGTTTTGGACAAACAAGAGAAGAAGCGATTATGGTAATGCATCAAGCTTTAGGAGAATTTATTATTGAGGATATTCATAATAATATTTGTCTACATAATTTGATTTTAAAGAGTGAGGAATTTCAAAAAGGAACATATAACACCGGATTTTTAAAAAAGTTTTTGGAGGAGAACAATGGATGTTAAAGAATTAATTGCTAGGCAAGTTAAAATTTTACGACCAAAGAAAAATATTGTTCAAAATGCGAAAACAAATGTCCCTGATGGGATGTATACGAAGTGTAATATGTGTAGTAAAACACTACAATTAGAAAAGATTAAAGAAAATTATTATAAATGCTATCATTGTGGTTATAATTTTCGTATGCGTGCAACAGATAGAATTAATATGTTAATTGATCCTAAAACTTTTCGTGAGTTTAGTAAAACAATGCCTTTAAATAATCCTTTGAACTTTCCGGGGTATCTAGATAAATTGGAAAAGTTACAGAAAAAAACAGATTTAGATGAAGCAGTTATTACCGGATACTGTAAAATTGGTGGTGTTCGTACTGTACTTGCTGTAATGGATTCATATTTTATGATGGGATCTATGGGAGGTGTTGTTGGTGAAAAAATAACGCGTGCTATTGAAAAAGCAACTAGTGCTAAGTTACCTATTATTATAATTAGTACTAGTGGTGGAGCAAGAATGCAAGAAGGTATTGTAAGTTTAATGCAAATGGCTAAGACATCTGCTGCTTTAGCAAAACATAGTGATGCTAAGCAACTATACATTAGTGTTTTGACTGATCCAACAACAGGAGGAGTTAGTGCTTCTTTTGCAATGCTTGGAGATATTATTGTTGGAGAAGAAAAAGCGTTAGTTGGTTTTGCTGGACCACGTGTTATTAAGCAAACTATTGGTCAAGATTTGCCAGATGGTTTTCAAAAAACAGAATTCTTACGTGATCATGGTTTTGTTGATATTGTTGTTGAGCGTGAAAATATGCGTGATACTTTAAAAAATATTTTGAAGTTGCATAAAGATAGTGAGTGATAAAATGGAAAAATTAAAAGAAGATAAACCAGAATTAAAAGAAGAGAATTTTATAGAGCAAGAAAATAATTATCGTACAGAGGAGATGAGTGAACTAGAATTAACGGCATGGGAAAAAGTTAAACTAGCAAGAATAACTGATCGTCCAACTGCTAAAGATTATATTGAATATTTATTTACAGATTTTATTGAATTATCCGGAGATCGAAATTTTCGTGATGATAAGGCAATTATTGGTGGTATTGCGAAATTAGCAGGAACTCCTGTAACGGTAATTGCTCAACAAAAAGGACGTAGTACAGAAGAAAATCTTTATCGAAACTTTGGGATGGTTCATCCAGAAGGTTATCGTAAAGCATTACGTTTAATGAAACAAGCTGAGAAGTTTAATCGTCCAATTATTATGCTTGTTGATACTCCTGGTGCATATCCTGGTATTGGTGCAGAAGAGCGTGGTCAATCACAAGCCATTGCTGAAAATTTATTTGAACTTTCTAAGTTAAAAGTACCGACAATTACGGTAATTATTGGAGAAGGTGGTAGTGGTGGGGCTTTAGCTTTGGCAGTAAGCGATGTTGTAATAATGTTAGAATATTCAATTTATTCAATTTTATCTCCTGAAGGGTTTGCAAGTATTTTGTGGAAAGATGCAGCTAAAGCTCCAGAAGCGGCACAAATTATGCGTTTAACAGCAATTGAGCTTTTAGAGCTAAGTATTATTGATGATATTGTTGCAGAGCCATATGGTGGAATACAAAATAATCCAAAAGTTGTTTTTGAGGATTTACAAACTAAGTTAGTTAATAATTTAGAAATTCTTTCTAAATTGAATAAGAAAAATCTAATTAATCAAAGATATAAAAAAATTAGAAAGTTGGGTGAATATGTATAAAGCAAAAATTAGCGGTTATGGGCATTATGTACCTGACAAAATAGTTACTAATAATGATTTAGAAAAATTTTTAGAAACAGATGATGAGTGGATTTTTCAAAGAACGGGTATTAGACAGCGTCGTATTAGTGAAGGAATGAATACTTCAGAACTTGCTTATCAAGCAGCTCTTAAAGCTTTGTCACAGGCAAATGTTAAGCCAGAAGAAATTGATTTGATTATTGTGGCTACTTTTACACCTGATAAATCTTCACCTTCTGTTGCTTCAATGGTGCAAAAGAAATTACATAATAGTTCTGCTACAGCATTTGATTTGAATGGTGCTTGTACAGGATTTATTTACGCTTTAAAAGTAGCAACATCATTGATTGAAAATAAAATGCATCAAAAAGCTTTAGTTATTGGTAGTGAAGTTATTTCCAAAATGGTGAATTGGCAAGATCGCACAACAGCGATTCTCTTTGGAGATGGTGCAGGAGCTACTGTTTTAGAAAGTAGTGATGAATCGCAAATTATGCGTTTTTATACACAATCTAAACCAGATGAAGAAGAGAGTGTTTTGTATGTAAATACTTTTGGTTTTTCTTCTCACTTCTTTGCTGGTGAAGAGTTTGATCATGGAATTCATATGCGTGGTCAAAAAGTTTTTAAATTCGCTGTTTCGGTTATGAAGAACACTATTAATGAATTATTAGAAAAAGAGCAGCTTAAAATTGATGATATTGATTATATTGTTGCACATCAAGCAAATCGTCGAATTATTGAAAGTGTTAGTAATTCATTAAAAGTACCTTTAGAAAAGTTTTTAATGAATGTTGAAAAATACGGTAATACATCTAGTGCTTCTATACCTTTAATGTTGAGTGAAGCTATTAGTGATCAACGCTTGAAAAAAGGTATGAAAGTAATTTTAGTTGGTTTTGGTGGTGGACTCACTTGGGGTGGAGCCCTAATCCAAATATAATTAAGGAGAAAGGTATGAAAACAGTATTCTTATTTAGTGGACAAGGTTCACAATATGTAGGCATGGGAAAAGAATTGTACGATAATTTTGAAACTTTTAAAGAAATAGTGGATTTAGCTGATAGTAGGGTGCCATTTGCTTTAAAACAAATGTTGTTTGAAGAAAATGAAGCGATTAATGAGACAAAATACGCACAAGCACTTATTTATACGATGAGTTATGGGGCAGCTAAATTAGTAGATTCAACAGTGAAGGCTGATGCTTATTTAGGTTTATCTTTAGGAGAGTATACTGCTTTAGCGGCTGCAGAAAAATTTAACTTCATTGATGGATTAGACTTATTAGTAGAACGAGGAAGATTAATGCAAGAGGCTACTAATGAAGTAGAAAGTTCAATGCTCGCAGTTATAGGGTTAAAGCTTTTAGAAGTTGAAGAAGAAGTTAAAAAAATAGATGGTTTTTGTGAAATAGCAAATGTTAATACTTTTGATCAAATAATCATCGGTGGTGATTTAACGGCGTTAGATAAATTTAAAGCACAATCTAAAGCAAAAAGATTGTTGAATTTAAATGTTAGTGGTGCTTTTCATACATCGGCAATAACTTCTGCAAAAGAAAATTTTGAACAGTATCTTGATGAGTTAGTAATTATTGAAAACGATAATTTAGTTTTGTCAAATTATACAGGTACTTATCATGATGAAGCATTAAAAGATAATTTAAAAATGCAAATGACTAATACTGTGAAATTTTGTGATAATGTAAGTCGATTATTAGCAGATGGGGCAACGACATTTATTGAATTTGGCCCTAAAAAAACCTTGAGTAGTTTTGTGAAATCTATTAGTAAGCATTTAGGATATGATGTAAAAATATATCATGTTGAAGATATGAAATCTTTAGAGAAAACCTTGGGAGGTGTGAATGATGTTGAAAAATAAGCATGCACTTATTACAGGAGCTAGTAGTGGAATTGGTAAAGAGATTGCACGTGTATATGCTAGCAATGGTTGTGACATTACACTAAATTATTTTTCAAGTGCACAACTAAAAGAGGCAGAGGAAGTCAAAAATGAGCTTGAAAAATTAGGTGTTGAGGTTTTACTTGTTGAAGGTGATGTTAGTAATTTTGACATTTGTGAGCAAATAGTAAAAAAAAGTGTGGCTCAGTTTGGTAAAATTGATATTTTAGTTAATAATGCGGGGATTACAAACGACAAGCTTGGCTTAAGAATGAGTGCAGAAGATTTTAAAAAAGTGATTGATGTTAATTTGGTAGGCACATTTAATATGTGTAGACAAGTTTATAAAATTATGATGAAGCAACGTAATGGTTCAATTATTAATATGTCATCGGTAATTGGCTTAGTTGGTAATGCAGGACAAATTAATTATGCTGCTTCTAAAGCAGGTGTATTAGGATTAACTAAATCTCTTGCTAAAGAGCTAGCTCCTCGTAATGTACGTGTCAATGCTATTTGTCCAGGATTTATTCAAACAGCAATGACTGATATTTTGAGTACTGAACAAAAAGAAGCTATGCTTAATAATATTTCGATGAATAGATTAGGTGAGGCAAAAGATATAGCTAATACAGCACTATTTTTAGCAAGTGAATTATCAAATTATATTACAGGTCAATCAATTACGGTTGATGGCGGAATGGTTATGTAGGTGAAGTGATGAATAAGAGAGTAGTAGTAACTGGATTAGGTTGTGTAACACCAATAGGAAACAATATTGATGATTTTTTTACAAGCTTAAATAATGGGGTTGTAGGAATAGGTTATATTACAAAGATTGATACATCAGAACATAAAGTTAAAATTGCAGCAGAAGTTAAAGATTTTGATGCAACGAATGTTTTAGCTAAAAAAGAAATAAAAAGAATGGATTTATATACACAGTATGCAATGTATGCTGCTAAGCAAGCATTAGATGATGCAAATATTGTAGGAAATATTATTCCAGAGCGTTTTGGCACAGTTGTAAGTAGTGGTATGGGGGGCTTACAGACAATTGAAGATAATGTTTTAAAGCTTTTTAATAAAGGACCGCGTTTCGTATCACCAACATTTATTCCAACAGTAATTAGTAATATTGCTTCTGGATATGTGGCGATAATGGCAAATGCTAAAGGAAATTGTACGGCTATTCCAACAGCATGTGCTGCAGGGACGCATTCTATTATTGAAGGATTTCGTTTAATTAAAGAAAATCGTGCAGATGCGGTGATTTGTGGAGGAGCAGAAGCTGCCATTACTCACTCAGGTGTTTCTGGGTTTGCAAATATGACTGCTTTGACTTCTAATGAAGATTTTACAAGAGCATCTATTCCTTTTGATAAAGAACGTAGTGGTTTTGTGATTGGTGAAGGTAGTGGAGTTTTAATTCTTGAAGATTTAGAGCATGCTTTGAAAAGAAATGCTAAAATATATGCAGAGATTGTTGGTTATGGTTCAACTTGTGATGCATTTCATATTACCGCTCCATCAGGAGACGGGGCAGTGGCTTGTATGAAAGAAGCGATTGAAACGAGTGGTTTGAAAAGTACAGATATTGATTATCTTAATGCTCATGGTACGTCGACACCTTTAAATGACTTATATGAAACGAATGCTATCAAAGAAGTTTTTCAAGACTATGCATATGATTTATTAATTTCATCTACTAAATCAATGACTGGTCATCTTCTAGGCGCAGCAGGTGCAATTGAAGTTTTAGCGTGTATTAATGCGTTAAAGTCTGGAATTATTCCACCAACAGCTAACTATAAAGTGCCAGATGAGCAATTAGATTTAAATTATGTGCCAAATAAAGCTATTAAGAAAGATATTACTTATGCTATGAGTAATTCTCTAGGTTTTGGTGGACATAATGCAACAATTATTTTAAAAAAATGGGTAGATAGTAAGTAATGATAATTTCACTATTTTTAGTGAAATTTCCCTTTTATAGGTAATAAAATTACAAAAGGAGAAGTAAGTATATGAAATATAACCGTAAAGAAATTCAAAATATTATTCCGCATCGTTATGAAATGCTTTTAATTGATGAAGTGGAGTTACTTGAAGAAGGAAAGAAAGCTGTAGGTAGAGTTTTCTTAAAAGATGATACATGGTTTTTTAAAGGTCATTTTCCTAATGAACCTGTTATGCCTGGAGTTTTACAAGTGGAAGCTGCTGCTCAAATTGGTGCAGTAGTATTATTAGCAATGGAAGAAAATGAAGGTAAAATTGGTTATTTTCGTGGAATTGATAATGTTAAGTTTAAAAGAAAAGTCATTCCTGGTGATTGCTTAGAAATAGTTTTAGAATTAGTTTCGATGAAATCAGCAATTGGTAAAGGAAAAGCAGTAGGATCTGTTAATGGAGAAATTGCTTTTAAAGCAGATTTATCTTTTGTTGTAATGTAAGATAGGTTCTCGTTTGCTTAATTATTACTATTATGATAGTATGATTAAGAGGTGAGAATATGGACATTACTTTTGTAGAATTATTAGTAGTTATTGTAGGTGGTATTGGTGCTGGGATTGTCACAGGTCTTGTAGGAGGGAGTGCAGCTTTAGTTATTACACCATTGTTTGTTTCAATCTTAAAGATGGATCCGTATGTTGCAATTTCTATAGCGCTTGCAACTGATGTTTTTGCATCAGGTGTTAGTACTATCACATATACTAAACTAGGATATGTTGATGTTAAAAATGCAGTGTTGCTAGTTGTTTCAGCAGCAATTGGTGCAATTTTTGGAACAGTTTTATCTGGTCTATTAGATTCAAGTAACCTAGGTGCGGTAAGTATGTGGATTACACTGATTATTGGATTGAATTTCTTACTGCGTGCAAAAGTTGAAAAGACGCGTGAAAAATCAAATTCTAAATTGATGCAAGAGCATGAAAATTTAGTGAAAATAGTTTTAGGATTGGTAATTGGTATTGTCTGCGGTTTTATCGGTGCAGGTGGTGGAATGATTATCTTGCTAGTATTATTAGTTGTATTAGGCTATGATTTGAAGCGTGCTGTAGGAACGAGTGTCTTTATTATGACATTTACTGCTCTTTTTGGAGCTGTTTCACATTTTTATGTAATGGGAGAAATTCCGTATGTTATTTTTACTGTTACAGGTATTTTTGCAATTATTTCAGCAAAAATTTCAGCAACATTTATCGCTAGTGCGGAGTTATCATTTGCCAAGCGTGTAGCGGGATTAATGTTAATTGTAATGTTTTTCATTACGTATTTTACTTCATAAGCAGATATCTAAAAAGTTGTGTTTCCATAAGCAACTTTTTTTATGTTAAGGTTAATAGTAGTGTACATACTTTTGAGTGTTTTTTAAGAAAGTATCGTGGATAAATAGTAAAATAAGTAGACTACTTATAATTTATTTAAAAATATGTTAAAATATAGAAAATGCGTAAAGGAGTATACTATGGAAAATGTGATAGAATTATTTAATATTAGTAAGCATTTTGGAAAAATAAAGGCAAATGATAATATTTCAATAAGTTTACGTAAAGGTGAAATACACGCTATTCTTGGAGAGAATGGGGCGGGTAAATCTACTTTGATGAGTATTTTATTTGGGTTGTATGAACCAGATAGTGGTAAAATTTTGCGTAGTGGAAAAGAAGTTAAAGTAGATAATCCTAATGTTGCTAGAGATTTAGGTATTGGAATGGTACATCAACATTTTAAACTTGTCGATAATTTTACAACTGTTCAAAATATCGTTTTAGGAATGGAACCGCGTAAATTTGGGCGTATAGATTGGTTAGAAGCAGAAAAACAAGTTAAGGAACTTAGTGAAAGATACGGGTTAAATATTGACTTAAAGGCTAAGGTAGAAGATACTAGTGTAGGTATGCAACAACGTGTAGAAATTTTAAAAATGCTATATCGTGATGCAGAAATATTGATTTTTGATGAACCAACTGCTGTTTTAACTCCACAAGAGATTGAAGAATTGTTGCAGATTTTTAAGGTGCTTATTTCAGAAGGGAAATCAATTATCTTAATTACACATAAATTAAATGAGATTAAACAAGTTGCAGACCGCTTTAGTGTTTTAAGAAGAGGACGCTATATTGGTACATATGATGTTGAAAGTGTAAATAAAAAAGAGATGGCAGAATTAATGGTTGGGCGTGAAGTTGATTTTACGGTTGAAAAAGATGATGCTAATCCTAGTGATGTAATTTTAGAATTACAAGACGTAGTTGTTTTAGGAAATAATAATAAAAAAGTTGTCAATAATGTTAGTTTTTCTCTAAAAAGAGGAGAAATTTTAGGAATTGTAGGTATAGAAGGTAATGGGCAAACCGATTTAGTACATGCTATTTCAGGATTGAAGCCGGTAGCAAGCGGTAAAATTATTTTGGATAATGAAGATATTACATATTCACCTGTAAAAAAGCGTATTGCACAAGGGATGAGTCATATTCCTGAAGATCGTCATAAACATGGATTAGTACTTGATTTTACTTTGGAAGAAAACTTTATTTTACATCATTATAAAGAAACGCCTTTTTCTAAAAATGGATTTTTAAATCATAAAGAAATAACAAGTCATGCCGAAGAGTTAGAAATAGAGTTTGATGTTAGAACTGCTAGTGGTGTTAAATCAGTTGCTAGAGGAATGAGTGGAGGTAATCAACAAAAAGCTATTATTGCAAGAGAAATTAGAAGCAATCCACACATTTTATTAGCTGTTCAACCTACAAGAGGGTTAGATGTAGGTGCGATTGAGTATATTCATAAGCGTTTAATTGAGCAACGTGATATGAATAAGGCGGTTTTATTAGTTTCTCTAGAAATAGATGAAGTTTTAAATGTTGCAGATCGTATTTTAGTAATTTTTGATGGTGAAATTACTGGTGAACTTAATCCAAAAGAAACTGATGAAAATGAATTAGGTTTATTAATGGCATCAAAAGGAGGTCGTAATGAATAGTAAATTAAGAGTATCGTTTTTCTCTGTTATAATAGGTCTTGTTGTAGGATTAATTATTGCAGCTCTTGCAGGATTTAGTGTTGTTGATGCTTTATTAACATTTATTAGAGGTTTTACGGGTTATAATTTTTTTAATGGGACGTTTAATAGTTATCAAGTAGGTGAAGTATTTTCTGTTTTAACTATTCTCGTTTTAGCTGGGTTGTCAGTTGCCTTCGCTTTTCGAACAGGACTTTTCAATATTGGTGCTGAAGGACAAATTATCGCTGGGCAGTTAGCTGCTGTAACAGTAGCACTTTCTTCAAATTTGCCAGCTATTTTAACAATTATTTTAGCGACTTTATCAGGAATAGTTGCTGGAGCATTAATTGGGATTGTTCCTGGAGCATTGAAAGCATTTTTTAATGTATCTGAAGTAGTTGTTTGTATTATGATGAACTATATTGTTTTGCAAATTTCAAATTATGTGATTCCTTTACTACCTAACTCTACATCAACTGGTTCAGGGATTGTTAGTGAAGAATACATGTTGAAAAACGCTTTCTTTTCTTCAATTACTAATAATTCAAGTTTGAATAACGGAATCTTTTTAATGATTCTAGCAGTTATTTTATTCTATATTATCATTGATAAAACAACGTATGGTTATTCTTTGAAAGTAATTGGATATAATAAAAGTGCTGCTGAATATGCGGGAATGAAAGTTAATCATGGAATCGTGAGCTCAATGGCAATTTCTGGGATGTTTGCAGGATTAGCAGGAGTAATCATCACTTTAGGAATTCAAGGATATACAGTTGTTGCTTCAGGTTTTGCAGGTTATGGATTTGATGGAATAGCAGTTGCTTTAGTAGGATTGAATAATCCGTTTGGAATTATTTTTAGTGGACTTTTATTCGCAGGATTAGGAAGTTCAAGACAATTGATGGAATTAGTAAATATTCCTAGTGAAATAGCAATTATTATTTCAGCAGTAGTTTTGTATTTAGTAGCAATAAAATTAGATTTTTCTTTTTTCAAAAAAAGAGGTGATAAAAAATGATAAACTTAGGTGGAATGTTTACAACGATTTTATTATATGCTACACCTATATTAATAGCTGCACTTGGAGGGATGTTTAGTGAACGTAGTGGTATTGTTAATATCGCTTTGGAAGGATTAATGTTATTTGGTGCTTTTATAGGTGTAATCACAATTTTATTTTTAAAAAATACAGGATTAAGTGCTAATATTTCTCCATGGATTGCATTATTTGCAGCAGGGGTCTCTGCAATGATTTTCTCGTTTTTACACGCTATTGCAGCGATTCACTTTAAGGCTGATCAAGTTATTTCAGGTACAGCTTTAAATATTTTAGCTGGTGGAGTAAGCGTATTTTTATCAGTAGTAATGTTTGGAAGTAAAAAAACACCACAATTTGGTATTGTTTTTAAAAGAGTTTCTGTACCGATAATTTCTGATATACCTTTTCTTGGCGATTTTTTTAAAGGATACTACCCAACAGTGTTTTTAGCAGTTATTGTTGTTTTAGTTGCAGCCTATATTATGGGCAGAACAGTTTTAGGTTTACACATAAAAGCTTGTGGAGAAAATCCTCATGCCGCAGATTCTTCAGGTATTTCTGTTTATCGCATAAGATATATTGGAGTGTTAACATCTGGTTTCTTAGCTGGTATTGCAGGAGCTATTATGGTATTTACACAAAATACTGAGTTTTCTATTACTGCGATTCATGGTTATGGATTTATGGCACTAGCTGCTTTGATTTTTGGTAAGTGGAATGTAAAAGGAATTGTAGGTGCGAGTCTCTTTTTTGGAGTTGCACAAATGTTAGGTATTTATGCAACTGATATTCCAATTATTGAATTATTACCAAGTGAGTTTTTCTATATGCTTCCATATTTATTAACAATTATTGCCTTGGTAATAACAAGTTCTAAAGCACAAGCTCCAAAAGCAGTAGGAGTAGTATTTGATAAAGGAATGAGATAAAAACTTGGCATGCCAAGTTTTTTTGTTTTGATATTCAAAAGCACCTATGTTAAAATATTAGTAGTAATTGGGGGTGTTTTGGTTTCGACAGACTCTATGGCATAAGAATTGCAAGTCGTGTGATGACGTAATCATTAAAAAATAATAACTGGAAACAGTAGATTAAACTTTGCTGCCTAATTAGGCATGCACATCACAATTATTTTTCTCTGTGAAATAATGGTGGTGACAAATCTAACAGAGTATGTTTTAATGGAGTCTAGACATTAAAAATGAAATTAATAGACTAGAAGGTGTTTTTAAAGTTAACTACTAAAAACATCTTTGAAATTCTTGTAGTTAACTAAACTTGTAGATATTCTTATTAACCTAGTTTTTGGACGCGGGTTCGAATCCCGTCACCTCCACCAAATAGTGATGAAATGGCCCCCAAAAGTTGGAGAGAATTGGTATAATAAATATACTACTCTAACTTTAGGGGGTTTTTAATATGCACTTGTACAATGGAAGAAAAACTAAAAATGACAAAAGAACATGCAAAAAAAGGAAAATCACTGTCACATGTTAGCGAAAAGTATAAATATAATGTATTCATCATATGTGAAAAAAACTATGTCTTTAACTTGATCATCTTTAAATCAATCTAGTAATGAAACTTGATTAATTAAATTAGGTTTCATTTTTTGTGTATATTTAAATAAACTTAATAATTTTATTGATATATTTCTTTGATAATCCTTTAGACAGCAGTTTTCCTGCCAATACGCAAGATGTTTAATATTTATTGTAAATCACCGAAAATAGGTAATATGTGGTAGTTTAATTGTCTTTCCACTTTTACATAACTTGTTTCTCTTATTCTACTTTTTTTATAAAGTAAGTATTCAATACATATTTCTTTAAGTGTTATACCTTTAGCAAGTGCAAATTTTGTACTTGCTAAAAACTCATCTTCTGCTTTTTTGCTTCTTTTTTAGTTCTATATGAGCCTTGTCTTTTTCTTTTATTATTTTCATAAAAATCAACGTATCTAACATCCAATATCCATTTTGATTTTCCATTAGGTATGTATTGAGCCATAGATTTTAAATCTTCTGCAATATTAATACTAATTCTCTAAGAGTTTGATGGGTTTGAAAGTTTGCTTTAATTTTAAAAATTTTTTCTTCTTAACTCTACAGGTATGCCTAATATATGTACTCTTTTTTTGCTGTCTAAATAAATAGGGTCATACTCTGGATTAAGAGCTATTAAAGTTATTTTGTTCTTATCAATTATAACCTTTTTAAATGTTGCTTCATAATCTTCATCAACACAAACAATAGCAAGACTACCACTATTAACTGTTGATTGCTTTTTAAATATTACTATATCTCCATCTAAAAACTTAGGTGACATTGAGTTACCTTTTAATTGAAGAGCGAAATAGTCTCCCTTATTTTGCCATTCTCGTGGAATATCAATGTAGTCAATAATATTTTCTTCTGCCAGTGACATTTGGCCACATGAAATGAGTCCAAGTACTGGTATTTTAATTACATCTTGACTTAATTCAACTGGTTCAACGTTTGAGCCTAAAAGATAATCAGTTGTTACGTTAAAATATTTAGCAATTTTTTTGAGTGTATCAAAGTTTGGCTGTCTTTTATTGTTAACATAACTAGATACCGTGTTTCTTTCTACATGTAAGTAATTACTTAGAGATGTTTGCGTTTCATTTTTGTCATCAAGCAGTTGTTTTAATTTATCTCCAAAATCCATATAAAACCTCCTTGTAAAACCATTTTATCACGAAATGGTGACAAATTCACAAAAAGGAGTTGACATTCACAAAAAGATTACATATACTAGTATTGTAACCGAAATGATTACAAAGAAAGGAGAAATCTTGAACTTAATTAAAAAGAAACGTGAAAAACTCCACCTTTCACAAGAGCAACTTGCAAAAAGAGTTGGAGTTGCCCAAATAACTATTTGGAAATATGAAAAATATCTTAGATTTCCAAAAATGTCTATTTTATCAAAATTGTGCGAAGTACTAGATATTCCAATTGAAGAAATTTATAAGGATTTTAACAAAAAGAGAAAGGAGTAAATTATATGAAATACAATAAACACATTTATAGGAAGTAAGAAATTTATCTTACTTATTGCAGTGAATGGAAATAAAGTAGGAGAAAGGTTAAGAGAACTACAACATGAGATCACCAAAATGGGTTACAAAAATATCGAGGGAAGAGCAATAAAAGTACCTTTACAATTCTTGTGTAAAAAGTATGGTCTAGATTTAGATGTTGCAATTGAAAATCTGAATTCTAGCAATAATATATGAATATAAAAAAGAGATTACTACATAAGTAATCCCAAGACAAACTGATTGTAACATATATTTTTTACTTTGAATAGTAGCTATTACAGAAAACTTATAATTTAGAGGAGAAAAATAATGAAAAATAAGGACATATTTTGTGATGTAGAATTGGACAATATAAAAGAAAATAATCCAGAGATATTTAGAGGGGGTGCACATGAATGTTGTAGTTTATATAACAAAAAATTGGTTGCTCATGAAAGATTTCAAAAGGGTTTGATTAAAGGAGTTTTAATAACAAAATATGAGATTGCTGTTAATATTATTGAAGATAGTATGAGTAAACAATTATGAAAAGAAAATCAAATAAGTTAAATACTGCTATATTTATTGTTTCTTGCATTTTTAGTATTCGATATTATTAAAGTGATAAACGGTGCTAGATATACTTATTTTGGTTTAATAACAGCATTTTTTATGTTCAGCTTTGTAATAAAAACTCTAACAGAAATTATGGAGGTGAGCGAATGAACCATGAAGAAAGAACTCTAGAACATATGAAAAAAAAGGAAGTATTACAACTTATGATGCGTTCAGTATTTATGGAAATACAAGATTAGCTCACACTATTTATTTACTCAGAAAAAAATATAATATAAAAGATAGAAATATTGTAAAGAAAAACAGATATGGAAATATAGTTAGATTTAAAGAGTATTTTTTAGCAAAAGAGGTAGAAAATGGCAATATTGAAAAATGAGCTTAAAAAGAATTTTACAATTATTCCAAATGAGTTAATTGTGAGTAATTTAAAGCATTCAAGTTTGCGGATTTTACTATTGCTATATAGTAAACCATCAGATTGGAAAGTATATCAATCTCAGATTGCAAAAGAGTTAAATTTGGATATCAGTACAGTTAAAAGGAGTATTAAAGAACTTAAAAAATTAGAGTATTTAACAATTAAAAAAAGTCCAAAAGGAAATAAAGGTTTTGAATATGAATATTGTTTGAATATGGGGTTATTTTACGATGGGGGCAAAATGCAACGGTCGTGGGGTGCGAGGTCGCAAAATTACAACGGTTGCAAAAATGAGCCTCATACTAATACTAATCTTAACAAAGATTTACTGAATACTAATAATGATAAAGAGAATATAGGTCGAGTTGATGAAAAAATTGATGAAGTTGTTGATTATTTGAATTTGAAAACTAAAAGCAAATTTCAAAGCAAAAATAAAAATACAATCAAGAATTTAAAAAGAATTTTGGAGAAAGAAAAATTTAATGTAGAAGATGTAAAGTTAGCGATCGATTTTAAATAGCACGATTGGAATAATAGCAAGATGAAAAGTTATGTAAGACCATCAACTTTATTTGCTACTAAATTTGTTGATTATCACGAAGAAGCAATCAATGAGCTTCATAAGCAAAAAGATACAAGGAGTGAGCTTAGAAAATGGCTGGAAAATTAAGTAAAGAAACTTTTTTAAAATGGTTGGCTGTTATTGAAAAAAATTATAATAACTTTAATTTTGATTTTACTGATACTGCTAAAATTAAAGTTTGGTACGAACAATTTAAGCACTTGAATGATAAACAATTTACAGAACTTGTAAAAGTATATTTACAAAAAAAAGAGTTTGGGCCTAATTCACCAGCAAGTATATTAAAGCTTATTGATGAGTATGAACAAGTTAGTGATAGTGCTGAAGAGTTTGCAAGTTATTTATTAAAGGTCAATCGTGAAATTGGATTTAACTACAATTATGAAACTTGTATTGAACATATTAGAGAAATTTACGGCGATAAAGGTGTGGTAGTTGCTAAGCAATATTTAGAAAGATTGAAAATGTTGAAACATAGCGAGCTTGGAATAGTAACAGCTCAAATAAGAGAAAGCTATAAGGTCTGCAGGAAAAAGCAAAGTTACGATGATCTAGGTTTTGATGAAATAGCTAAATTAACAAAAATGAGAATGAGAGAACTAAAAGATTTTTAAAAAAGAAGACTTGATACATTGGCAAACAGTAAGCATAATTTACAGTGAAAGTACAATAATGGGCAAGATAATAATTAAGTTTATAAAATTACCAATTCAAAAAATATTAAAAGAACATATAAAAGTAGGAATTGATATGAAAATAATTATTAATTATGTATATGATGAAGTTCTTACTGGAATGGAAGTAAACACTATACTAGATGGAACGTTTGATATTAGTGAAATAGTAGCAGATTATAAGGTTGAAAAACAAGCTTTTGAGAATGGAAAAAATTTTTTATGGAGATAGAATATTTTGATAAATTTGACTTTGTTACTTATATTGTAGAAAGTGTGGAATAAGAATTATGGTTGAATTTTTAGTAAACATATTACTATCTGTGTTTTTACTTTTTACAATAGTAGTGTGCGGAATAATTACAGTATTTATTATTACAGCATTTTATATATCATTTATTAAGAGAGGTAAATAATTATATGATAGCAATTAAATCACATCAACAAACAAAAAAGGAGCTTGAAGTATTAGAAAAGAGGTTAGAGCTTTTGTTTGAACGTAAAAAAGAGCTTGTGACTAAACATTTTCCTTTGACACAAAATTTTAAAAGTGAACTCTTGCAAGGAGGACTAAGGCAAGATAAGTATATGAAGTATTTATTAGATTTAGAGGGGGCACAAGAAAATGGTATGAATATTAATGAGGAGATTGAGTATATTAGAAATTTATTAATACCCCTTAGAAAATCAATTATTTTAATTGAAGATACATTAGCAGATATTAAAGAAAGTACAGAATATCATTTATATTATCTAATTAAAGTAAAAGGTCAATACCCTACTAAAGCAGTAAAAATAATAGCACATTTTAATTATATCAATGATTTAACTCCTAGCTCAGAAAGAGGAATATGGGATAAATATAAAAGATTACAAAAACATTTAAAACTGCAGTGATTTTGCAGTAACCAGTATGATATATTTATATCGTGAAGAAATGTTTGTAAACCTTCTTTATAGGTTTTCTAATTATACTTCACATAAAGAATACATTAAATTGTGTTCTTTTTTATTTTATTAGAAAAGAGGTGCTATAAATGAAGTTGAAAGTATATCAAAAAGAGCAAATATTATTTGTAAAAGTACATGGAATTGAGTATGAGTTAATATTGCCTAGTCAAAAAGAATTGAATACTGATGAAGGTATTAATAAAAATACTGGAAACATTCAAAATGACAAATAAATTAAAGAGAGAAGCTTTAATGTATAAGTGTTATAAGATAGTTTAATGGTAGTGCTTTTATTTTTAGAGGATTAGATGATATAGAGAAAGTAAAGATAATTGATAAAAGAAACCTATTTTAGAAAGGAAGTGAAGTATGTATACATTAAGTAAAGAAACAGAGATGACAGTTGATATTATTAAAGATATTAAACAACATTTAGATGAACTTAAAAAGAAAGATATTTTATTAAATTCCTATTACATAGGTAAGCATAAAGTTCTTGAAAGAGAAAAAAATGATATATTGATGAACAATAAACTAGTTATTAATCATGCTAAGTATATCACTGATATAAACGTTGCTTATTTATTAGGCAATCCAATAACTTATTCATCTAAAGAAGATATAGAAGCATTACAAGGTGCTTATAAAAAACAAGCTATAAGTGATCTTGATGTTGAAATTGCTAAAACAGTAAGTATAAGTGGAAGATGTTTTGAATATATTTACTTTGATGAAGAAAGTAATATTAAAAGTGTAAAAATTGACAACAAAAATGGTTTGATTGTATATGATGATACAATAGAAAATAATAAGTTGTATGGAATTATGTTTAGAATGATTGAAAATGACTATAAAGATAAACAAAAATATGAAGTAATAGTAGTAGATAGTGAACAAATTAAACAATATTTTTTTGATGGTAATAAAATATCATTGATTGATAAAAGCGATCATTATTTAGGAGTTGTACCTATGATTGAATACAAGAACAATCATGAATTACAAGGAGATTTTGAGCAGGTTATATCATTGATTGATGCATATAATGTACTGCAATCTGCTAGAATAAATGACAAAGAACAATTAGTTGAGGCCATATTGATTATGTATAATGTAGATTTAACTAGTGAACAGCTTGAGATGTTAAAAAGTAGTAGAGGTATCCTTGTTGATAGCAAAGTAGAATATTTAATTAAGTCTTTAGATGAGAGTAATGCTGATATACTCAGAAAGAATCTTGAAAATGACATATACAAAATAAGTATGACTCCTAACATGTGTGATGAAAATTTTATAGGTAGTGCTAGTGGTGTAGCAATAAAATATAGGTTACTTGCATTTGAGCAATCACTCCAAAATAAAGAGCGCTACTTTGAAAAAGGGCTTAGAGAGCGTTTTGAAGTATACAATAAGTTCTTCAGTTTAAAATCTTTGATGAAAGAAATGGAAAAAGAAGCTGTAGATATAGTATTTTCACGTAACTTACCATCAAACGACTTAGAAACTCCACAACTTATAAACAACTTAGTTAGTATTATAGATAAAGAGGCATTAATAAGTCATTTATTAAAGATGATTCTGAATTGTTAAACAAAGTAGCTAGAGAATAGTTTGCAAAAGTTTTTACTAATTTAGTAATCACGCCTAGTGAAATTATTGAAGCAATAACAAAGTTATTAAAAGAAAAAGAGTTAGATTAACTTTAGAATTAGGAAACTCTTATTTTTAATAAATTAAAGAAGGGTTTTAAAATCTCACGATGCAGATTATTTAGTTGATTAAAGGCATTAAAAAAATGTCTTTTTTCATATATTTAAAATTTAGCCGATGGGCGTAAAACAGAGGAGAATATATTATGAAAGATAATAAATTTATGGATGAACAAGGTACTGATACTGGTACAGACCAAAATAAAACACCAGGTATAGATGGTAATAGTTACTCTAAAACATTTACACAAGATGATATTGATACAATCATTGCTAAACGTTTAGCCTCTCAGAAAAAAAAGTTTGATAAAGAAATGAAAGATAAACTAGATGAGATAAAAAGACTTTTAAAACTTGATGAAGAGGAGAGAGCTCAAAAGTTGAAAAGTCAAAAAGATAAGGAGTTAGCAATATGTGAACAAAAGCTTACATTGCGTGAAAGAAAGCTAGAAGCAATAGATAAATTGGCTGAAATTAATATACCTATTTCTTTAGTTGATTTTGTTGTAAACAGTGATGCTGATGTAATGGAAGAAAACATTATAAAATTAGAGAAAGCATTTAACAAGGCAGTTTCAAAGGCTGTTAACACACGTTTGAAAGGTTATACACCTAAGGATTTTAACAAATATAATAAAAAGGAAGTTCAAAGGGGCCAGTCGTAATTTAAAAAGAGAGAAAAGAATGTGAGTAGAACCGAAATTTTAGGAATTTTAAATGAAGTAAAATAAGATGAATTGGCTGAAATTTATGGGAATGTGATTGATTACATTTCTAAAAGTGTGTTAGCGATTAAGTAAAAGAACGCAAAGTATAGTAGAGATATTAAAGTGGGAAGTGTTAAAATTAACCGTTTTTCAAATTTAGTGCTAAAATATGGTACTGCAAAAACAGCAGTTAATGGAGATAGAGTAAACAATAATGGTAAAGTTACATTTAAAGTTGAAAATGACAAAGAAATTGTAGAAGAGTTAGCAATAAAAGATATTAAATTACATTTAGTAAGTAGTAATCGTTCAACTGATGTAACTAGTGGTAAAGAACTTTAGAAGAGTGAGTGTGGTTGTATGAAGATACCTAGGTATTTTACAAAAGGATTATCAGATTTTTTTCGTGATAAAGATGTTTTTCTTTATAGTTTTGAAGATATTAAAGATGAACATGGTAGAGTCACAAGAAGTATAAGTGATGGAGTACTTGATCGATTCAAAGGTAATGTATGCTTTGATAAACTTGAAATAATTAAGGAACAATATTGAATAGGAGAAAGTATTGATATTGCTATTACTTGTAATAGAAATGTAGTAATTGCATTTGATAACAACTATTATGAGGTAATTATGATGGCCATAAGTTGGTAGGTGCTAAGTTGTGGCAACATTCAAAATCTTAGATAAAGTATTAGTAAATATTATCAAAATTAGAGATTTTAAAAGTTAAAAATACAACTGGAAAAGTACAAAACCTATCACACACATATATACTAATCTTGAATATGCTCTTCAAGTTTTGAGAGTTTATTTAATATAGCAGATAATGCTATAAATGTTGATGAAGCTATCAAGATGTAAACGTAAATATTGATATTTGAGCAAGTGATAGTGTAAGTTAAATTGAAATATTAAATGAAGTAGAGGAGTTGTTTAAAAGCAATTCTTTTATTATGTCATTTAGTGCTGATGCATCTAGTATAGATGCTCATATGCAACATATTAGTAATAGATTTACAAAAATTATTTAATAATAAAGGAGAAAAATTATGAGTAGAAAAGCAGAAAGAACTATTGGTACTACTCTTTCTAAAAAGAAGAGTGGTTCAGAAACAGAAGATTTAACAGTTGGAAATTTAACTTCAATTGGTGAAATTGGTCTAGAAAGTGAAGAAATAGATGTGACAGATTTAGATAGTCCAAATGACTTCAAAGAGTTTATTGGAGGATTTAAAGATGCAGGAGAAGTGGCGCTTGAGGGGTTTATGGAAACAGATGCAACAGTTGTTACAATGTACACTCTTGCTAATTCTAGAAGTGTAGAAAATTGGGTTGTAACATACCCTAATGGTGCTAAATGGGAGTTCAGTGGATTTGTCAAATCTTTCAAAGATATGGAAAAATCAGTTGAGGGAGTGGCAAAGTATACTTCGGTAATTAGAATTAGTGGTGCACCTAAATATACAATTGTCCCATCAACATAGGAGCGTGATTATATGAATTTAAACTTAAAATATACGGCAAATAAAGTTGATGAAATAGAACAAATAAAAAAAGTAAGTATTGAGAATTGTATATCAGATACTACAATCAACGGTATTTGTCTTTTCTTACAAAAAGGGTTAATTGATGATAATGGAAATCACGGAGTTTCTAAAAATGTTGCAATGTCAAACCTTGATGAGTTTTTAGAAGAAAATGATAAAGATGAATTATTATTACAAATCACGGAGGCATTGATAAACGGGGGTTTTTTGAGCAGAGAAATAGATGTGAACGAGTTACGAAAAATGAAAAAGAAGAGAGTAGAAGAAGCAAAGAAAGCAATGCAAGAATAACTACTTTTGGAGATGCTTGGAGAGAATTAGAAGAGGTGGCCATAATAATAGGGTTACGTTTAGATTATTTTTGGTCACTTAATCCTAAACAATTTCAAAAATACATTAATGTGTATGAAAAGCAAGAAGAAATTAGATTAAAAGAAAAAGACATGTTAAATCATATTTTAGGTAAATATATAGCATATGCATATAATGATCCTAAAAAGTATCCTGAGGAACCATTTACATTAAGTGTAAATAAAAGCACAATGAATGATGATGATATGGAACGTGTCGCAATGAAGATTACTTCAAAGATGGGAGGTGTTGTTAATGGCTCTTGAAAAATTAGAACTATTGCTTACTGTTAATTCAACACAGTTGCAAAGAGAAATAAATAAAACATCTCGTACTGTAAAAAAATTAGAAGCAGATACTAAGAAATCAACTTTTAATATGTTAGAATCATTTAAAATGTTAGCAAACGGTATCGAATCATTAGGAATTGGTAAAATGATTTTAGCATCTGTAAGAAATGGAATGGAAACTATTGAAAGTGATAATCTATTTGGAGTAGTAATGGGTAATCAAGCAGCTAGTATTCGTGCTTGGAGTGAGGAATTACAAGACAAACTAGGATTAGTTGCGTATGAAATACATAAAACAGTTGGTACTATTTATGATTTGATAAGTTCAATGGGTATTGCCGATACAAATGCGATTAATATGTCTAAAGCAATAACATTACTCGCTCAAGATATGGCAAGTTTTTATAATATTAGTAGTGATGAAGCAATAAATAAACTCCAAGCAGGTTTAACTGGAGAAGCGAAACCTTTAAAAAAAATAGGTATACTTGTAAATGAGAATACTATTAAAGAGGTAGCATATAGAAATGGTATTGCTCAAACAGGAGCACAATTAACAGAGCAAGAAAAAGTTATGGCAAGATATGTTGCTATAATGGAACAAACTAGTAACACACATGGAGATTTAGCAAGAACAATTAATTCTCCTGCAAATATGGTAAGAATATTAAAACAACGAGTTGCAAATTTAGGAATTGCCTTTGGTAATTTATTAATGCCTACGATTGGGGCAATACTTCCATATATTACATCCTTTGTAAAGATTGTTACTATGGCTGTAAATGCGCTATCAAAATTCTTAGGTATTACTGCTGATAGCAGTTTGAGTTCAATGGCCAAAAACTTTATTGTAGCTAGTGACGGTGCAGTAGTACTGGCAGATAATGCAGGTAATGCTGCTAAAAAATTAAGTAAAGCGAGTGATAAAGCCAAAGATTTAAAAAATGTACTTGCTGGATTTGCTGAAACGAATATCATAAAAGAAGATGGTTCTACATCAAGTGATGATGCAGGTTCACTATATGGTGGTGCTATAGGAGGAACTGGAACTGATTTTGAAGTTGGTGAATATGATACATCTTGGCTTGATAATATTGATTCTAAATTAGATGTGATAGTTGAAAAAATAAAATGTTTGTTTGGAGAAATCAACTTACAACCATTGATTGAATCTTTTAGTAGTTTGCAAGACGCACTAATGAAATTTACTGCACCAATATTTGAGCCTTTAGAATACTTTTATCAAAATATTTTGAAGCCTTTAGGTAATTGGGAGATTACAGAAGATGTTCCCAATTTTATCAACTTGTTATCATCAACACTAGAAGTGTTTATACCTATATTGGAAAGTTTTAGAGAAGTAGGAAATTGGCTATGGGAAAATTTCCTTGGAAAATTTGCTTCATTTGTGGGTGATGTTGTCACAGTGTTTTTAGAAAATTTAACTTTTGCACTTGATAGTTTATCAAGTTGGGCAAGTGAAAATCAAATGACTATAGATACTTTAGTACTATCGTTGATAACATTTTTTAGTTTGTGGCAGCTAACACCAATATTTACATTTATTCAAATGAGTGGATTTGTTGCTGATTCGTTCGATTTAATAACTAGTAAGATATGGTTGTCTATTTTAGCCAAAACGGCTGATGCAGTGATAACTTCAAAGCTTATTGTCTTGAATACAATTAATTTAGTGGAGGCAATCGCAAAAGCTAGTGCGGAACTCATTATTAATACAGCAAAGTGGATTGTATCAACTGTGGCAAAAAATGCAAACGCAATTGCAACAGGAATAGTAACGGCTGCACAAATTGCATGGAATGTTGCTGCTACAATAGGTAGTGCAGTCACAACAGCACTAGGAGCGGCATTCGCATTTTTGACAAGCCCGATAGGTTTAGTTATTCTAGCAGTAGCTGCTATAATTACCATTGCTATACTCCTATGGAAAAATTGGGATATTGTAAAGGAAAAAACATCACAACTTGGAGCAGCTATGAAAAGAGTTTGGGAGGATATAAAGAAAACAATTAGTGATGTTTGGACGGGAATAAAAAATATTGTAAAAAGTGGAGTGAATTTCTTAATTTCTCAATTGAACTCATTTATTCTTGGAGTGAATAAAATAAAAATACCTGACTGGGTACCAGCTGTCGGTGGTAAAAGTTTAAATATACCGACTATACCTAGATTATCTAAAGGTGGAATAGTTAATAGAGCTACACTTGCATTAGTAGGTGAAGCTGGTAAAGAAGCTGTAATGCCACTTGAGAACAATACTGGTTGGATAAATGAACTCGCTGGAAAACTAAGTGAACGTGGAGGAAATGGGCAACCAATTCAATTAACTGTTCAAATTGGTGAAGATACTTTGATTGAAAAATTAATTGATGGATTAAATGATAACGCATTTTTAAATAATGGAAGCAAGGTGATGATTTAATGGCATATACTGGAACATTAGTAAAAATAAATGGGACACCTTTGCCTAAAGTAAAAACATTTAAAATAGGTAGAAATAAGTTTTGGAAAGATGAAGAAAGAAATATGCAAGGTGAACTTAGAAGTACTTTAATAGGTGTGTTTCCTAAATTAGAGGTGGAATTTTCAATAACTACAGAAAATGAGATTTCAACTATTGTAGCACTTTTAGACAATGCATATTTTACAGTTCAATATTTTGATGTAAGAAGTAAATCATTAAAAAGTGCAAAATATTATTGTGCAGATTATAGTGTCGAGTTATTTAGTAAATCTAGGGGGCTTTATGCTCCCTTTAAAATCTCACTTATTCCAGTTAGAAAGGCTGTGTATTAAGATGCTAGGTGTTAGTAATGCATTTAAAAACGCAATGCAAGAGCCCATAAAGGAAATAGATACATATTTTACTTATATTAATGCAGCTGATGATGTAGTAAAGATAGGTGCTGATGACATCCTACAGAATGTTAAACTTATTACTCAATCTGGTTTACTTAGAACTTCTATGTTGAAATTAGAAATGACTTATATTGGGGATTTGAATTTATTAGATAAACGTATAAATTTATATAGTGGTGTAAAACTTATTGATAAGACGTATGAATATGCATATTATGGAGAATATATTATAACTGAAATTACTTTTGATAAGGGAAAGAACATTACTAAAGTTATTGGTTACAATAAAATGATTAATACGATGATACCTTATGGGACTAATGATAATTATCCTATAAGTGTGTATGATTTTGTGTTACAATGTTGTGAAGCATGTGAACTAGAGCTAGAAAATAGTTCTTTTTTATTATCTGATTATATTATAGAAGCAGAACGCTACGAGAATATAATGGATTTAACGTATCGTGATATTTTAGATGATATTGCTGAAATATCATGCAGTATTTGTTTAATAAATGAGAGTGGTAAATTAGAGTTTAGAAAGCCTAAAATTACTAATGAGATATTAACATATGCCAATTTGATGAAACTTAAGCTTGAAAGTGAATATGGACCAGTAAATAGTGTAGTGCTTTCTAGACAGCCACAAGAAGATAATGTAGCCTTATTTGATCAATCTAGTATTGATACAAATGGATTAACAGAAATTAAAATAGGTAATAATTGGATTATTGATAGAGATAGAGAAAACACTATATCAAATATTTATAACACCTTACTAGGGCTTAAATATTATCCCTTTGAGGCTGAAACAGAAGGGCTTGGTTATTTTGAAGTAGGTGATATAATCACGCTAGAAAATGAAAATAGTGAGCAATTCAGTACGGTTTTATTTAATTATTCTTTAACTTTTAATGGGGGTTTTAAAGAAAAATTGTATACATCTACAGAAAGTAATACTGAAACAAATTATAGTTATGTTGGTGGTATTAATAAGAAATTTAAAAACACTGAAATTATTGTTGATAAACAAAATAAAGAAATAAAAAGTATTATTGAAGATGTAGAAGACACTAACAAACAAATTAGTAAACTGGAACAAGATATTGAAAGTTTTAAATTTAGTTTAGAGAATGGTGGAGGACTTAACATTATCAAGAATAGTGTAGGTTGGAATGAACTAGAATTTTGGGAAGTGGAAAAAGATTTAAATGATTATCATGTTGAATCTATTTCATCGGTTCAAGTTTCTAAAGTATCAACCTCAAAGTCCAGTATTAAAATATCAGATAACACTATAAGTCAAGAATTTAATGTTAAAAGTGGAGTTACATATACTATAAGTATGAAATATTTAAATCATTTTGGAGATGCTAGTGCACATATTGAAGATATTACAAATGAGTTTGTTATCGATATAAGTATTGTTGATAATCTAAGTGAAACTACCTTTACATTTACACCTACTTCCAATTTATGTAAGTTAGTAATTAGAGGAAATGATTTATGGTTTACTGATTTAATGTTAGTTGAGGGTGAAAATAAAAGAACATGGACTCCTCATCAATCTGAAATATATACAAATAATGTTAGGATTGATGAAAAAGGTCTTGAAGTGTTTAATAGTAGTCAAGATACGAAAACTGTTATAAACGCACAAGAATTTGCAATTTATGATGGTATAAGTGGGGAAAAAAATGCAACATTTAATCGCGATTTATCAGAGTTTCAAAAATCAAGATTTCATAAAGAAATGAATATAGGTAAATTAAGAATAATTCCCACAGCAAGAGGAGGACAAATAAATGTTGATGACTAAAGAGGTGAAGATATGGCGCTAAGTGGAAAAATAAATGGTACAGTATCAAATAAGGGACAATACTTTAAATTCTTTATTAATTGGTCTGCGACTCAATCAATTAGCGGTAACTATAGTGATGTTACAATGCGTACTTATTGGCAAACAACATCAACTGGTTGGACATTTGATACTATTTCGGCTTTTCCATACTATGCTGAAATAAATGGTAACAGAACAAGCGGGAAAAAAAGGTTTGATTTAAATCCGTGGCCATCAAATCCATATCTTATACAATCAAAAAAGACTCGTGTATATCATAAATCCGATGGTACTAAATCGATTAATATTAAAGGATATGCCAATGGTAATGCAGGTAGTTATGGACCATCAGAAAGTTATGCAAGTAGCACGATTACGTTAAATAGGATACCAAGAACTAGTATACCTACTTTATCATCAAATAAAACAACTATAGATAATGATTTAACTATATATACTAATAGGAAGTCAAGTGCATTTACACATACAATATCAGCTACTTTTGGCTCTTTTTCAAAAGTTTTAGCAAAAAAAGTAGCAACATCATATGTATGGGATACATCACTTGAAGATTTTTATCAATATATACCTAACTCAACAACATTAAATGGAACGATAACTTTAACAACATATAGTGGAAGTACATTAATTGGTACGAGTTCAGTTTCTGCAACACTAGAAGTTATTAGTAAAGATGAAATAAAACCTTTAGTAGGGAACTTTACTTATACTGATAATAATAGTGTTGTTATTGAGCATACTGGGGGATTAGCGTTAATAAAGGGATTAAGTAATATAGTTATAACACCATCAACTTTTACTGCTCAAAAATACGCAAGTTTTAAAGAATGGGAACTCACACATGGTAGTAAAAAGATATATAGTAATGATGTTATTAGTGATATTGATTTAGGAATCATAAATAGTTTAGATATCATATATTTAACAGGGTATGATTCGAGAAATTTTGATACAACTGTTTCGCAAAGCCCATTAATTTTAAATTATATTAAGCCTCTAGTAAGAAGCTTAACTGTAGAACGTAGAAATGGTATTGATGCAGAAGTGAATATGTCTTTAAATGGAGATTATTCACTACTCGATATTAATAATAAAGTAAACTCACTACTTGAAGTTAGTTATAGAAGTAAGGTGGCAAATGGTACTTATGGTATTTATACAAATATTACTAAAGAAATTACACAAGGTGATAGTAAATTTAATGGCAACATTTACATAGGTAATACTTATGATAGAGATAAAGATTATTATATTGAAGTGAAAATTGCAGATAAATTTTCAACAGTTTTTGCAGAAGTATTTTTGTCTAAAGGAATTCCTACAATTGATATAGTCAAAAGTGGTATGGCCATAAATAAAATCTATGAAAAAGGTGCGCTTGAAGTTAATGGTGATATTTATATGAATGATAAATTAGTTGCCGTTGTTGATGAAGAAACTGAGTGGCAAATGCCTACATTTCAAAATGGATTTTATAATTATGAGTTCAATTTTGATGATGTTGCTTTTAGAAGAAAAGGTAACAGAGTAGAATTAAAAGGTTTGCTCAATTGTCCTGGAGGAAGTTACACAAACTACTACAGAATAACTATGTTTACATTACCTGTTGAAATGAGGCCGCATAAAACATTGATATTTGCAGTTGTAGTATATGGTGTATACAGTGGTACAATTTATATTTATGTAGATGGGAGAGTTCAACTTGCTAGTATAGATAAGAAGATACCATCTTTAAGTAGGCCATGGATTTCTTTATCACAAATTTCCTATGAACTATAAAAATAAGCAAAAATAAGACAAGAGACAAATATATGCTAATATAACTCAATTACTCTTACAAGAAGAAAGAATTGAAAATCTAGAAGATACAGAATGAAACTGTTCAAGTGAAACAAAAATTTTATCTAAATAAGCAAAAAGTAAGGCGAAACATTGACTTGTTAAATAAATAATACAATTCACTACTAGATTACTTAGCAATATTAACTTTGAGAATTGAGGTGAGTAAATAATGAAAAAATATTTGACAATAAATAATTTAATAAATGCTCTAGGTTTCATTTCATTCATGGGTGGTGTCGCAATTGAAACTTTTGACTTAGCACCACAAGGTGTATCAGCAATTACTTTTATTATAGCAGGATGTACATACTGGATTAATACAAATAAAGGATATTAGTAATATGAGTAATAGCAAATTAGTAAGTTACATATTAATTAGTCCAAATAAATCGAGCCGTGATGGTGCTAAAATAGATAGAATTACTATTCATCATATGGCTGGCAATTTATCAGTTGAGCAATGTGGATATATATTTAGCAATAGTTCAAGGCAAGCAAGTTCTAATTATGGAATTGGAAGTGATGGAAGAGTGGGGCTTTATGTAGCCGAGAGTAATCGTTCTTGGAGCTCTTCAAATTATGCTAATGATAGAAGAGCAGTTACTATTGAAGTTGCAAATAATAGTGGAGCACCTAACTGGACTGTTAGTGATAAAGCTTTAGATAAAACTATAGAGCTGTGTGTTGATATTTGTAGGAGGAATGGTATTAAGAAGTTGACACCTGGTCCTAATGGAAATCTAACTCAACACAACTATTATGCAGCCACTATTTGTCCTGGATTATATTTGAAAAGCAAATTTGATCATATTGCTAATGAAGTAAATAAGCGGCTAGAAGTAGTTTTGGAATCTCTTAGTAAGCCTGTAGGTAAAAAGAGTGATGATACTATTGCCAATGAGGTAATTGCAGGTAAGTGGGGTAATGGAGAAACTAGAAAAGCGAGATTGCAACAAGCAGATTATAGTTATTCAATTATTCAAGCATTAGTTAATAAGAAATTAGGTATTAATGCTGTAAGTAATGCTAAATCTAATGATCAAATAGCTAGCGAGGTGATTAGAGGTGAATGGGGTAATGGACAAGATAGAGCTAATAAGCTAACTAAAGCTGGGTATAATTACCATGTAATTCAAAATATAGTTAATCGCAGACTTGGATATTAATATGCAAGATGAATTATTAGAAACTTATAATGTAGAACAAGTATATAGATTATGTAAAATGATTGAAATAGCTATTGATATAATTCCATAAATGAACGCTAATAAATATAAGAAGTGAATACTTACAGTAACTAAGAAAAATATGGTTGAAAGAAATGATTAGAAGCTATTATAGGTAAATTGAAAGACAATGATTAAGTTCATTGTCTTTTTTGTTATATTATTACCTATATATTGCCCACAAGAAAAAAAGTTGTATTTTAATATTGTAATTAAGTTTGAAAAAGTTAATAAAATAGGTAAAAATATTAATGTCAACTCCGTCATTTTTAATCATGATATAGCGACTTTATAAAGTCATTTTTTAGTACCTAAATATATTTTATTGACTAAAACTACTTTAAAAAATGCCTTTTTTCTGTTTAAAATGATTATTGAGGTATTAATATATGGAAGAATGTAAGAGTAATCAAGAGTAAA